>DBOB01000008.1 GCA_002299885.1 Sediminibacterium sp. UBA657 | reverse complement strand
CTATTCCACGGTAACGGACTTCGCTAGGTTTCTTGGCTTATCTACATCAATGCCTTTTGCTACACCTACATAGTAACTAAGTAATTGTAAAGGGATGACACTTAATAAAGGAGCAATGACTTCGTCAATATCAGGTACAAACATAATATTATCCGACATGGTTGGCAACACAGTGTCACCTTCTGTGGCAACTGCAATGATTTGTCCTTTTCTTGCTTTAATTTCTTGAATATTAGATACTACTTTTTCGTAGTACATATCTTTAGTTGCTACAAAAACAACAGGTAAGTTTTCGTCCACTAAGGCAATTGGTCCGTGTTTCATTTCTGCTGCTGGATAACCTTCCGCATGGATGTAAGTGATCTCTTTTAATTTCAATGCGCCTTCCAATGCAATTGGAAAATTAAAGCCTCTACCTAAATATAAAAAATCCTTAGCGCCTTTAAATTGTTCTGCAATTGCTTCAATTTTTTTGGTATCAGCTAAAATTGTTTTTACTTTTTCTGGAACAGAAGCCAATTCATTGATTAAGTGTTCATAGCGTTCATCAGAAATACTGCCTTTAGCTTTTGCAATCTTTAATGCCATCATGGTCAGTACAGCTAATTGTCCTGTAAATGCTTTTGTACTGGCAACTCCAATCTCTGGTCCAGCATGGGTATAAGCACCTGCATGACTTAATCTTGCGATACTACTTCCCACTGCATTCACCACACCAAATATAAATGCACCTTTTTCTTTTGCACTTTCTAAAGCCACTAATGTATCAGCAGTCTCACCACTTTGAGAAATTGCAATAATCACATCACCGGGATGAATCACCGGATTACGATATCTAAATTCTGATGCGTATTCTACTTCCACTGGGATTCGACATAATTCTTCAATCATATATTCTGCTACCAAGCCAGCATGCCAACTAGTACCACATGCTACAATCATAATTCTAGAAGCTTTTGTCAATGCTTCTAAATGGTTGTCTACACCGGCCATCACAATTTGTTGTTCCTCTTGTAATAGTCTACCTCTTAAGCAATCAAAAATGGTTGCAGGTTGTTCAAAAATCTCTTTCAACATAAAATGGTCATAGCCACCTTTTTCAATGGCTGCTAATTCCATATCTAATTTTTGAATAAACGGTGTTTGCTTTTCGTTCCCTAAATTTTTCAAAATCAATTCATCCTTTTTCACAATTGCAATCTCATAGTCATTCACATATACCACTTCCTTTGTGTATTCAATGATAGGAGAGGCGTCACTTGCTAAAAAGTGTTCGTCTTTTCCAATACCAATTACTAGTGGACTTCCCTTTCGCGCAGCAATAATTGTTTCAGGATCTTCCTGGTCAATCAATAAGATACAATACGCACCTACAATTCTTTTTAAAGCAATGCGTAAGGCTTCTTCTAAATTACTATTGTTATTTTCTTGGATGTCTTGTATAAAATTCAATAAAACTTCTGTGTCTGTATCACTTTTAAAAGTATAACCTTTAGAAAGTAGTTCAGTTTTGATTTGTGTATAGTTCTCAATAATACCATTATGTAACATGGCCAATCTGCCATTGTTAGACAAGTGTGGATGTGCATTGCGGTCAGACGGTTCACCATGTGTTGCCCAACGAGTATGGCCAATACAAATATTGGAATGCATATTTTTACCCACCACAGCTTCTTCTAGTTCGGCAACCTTTCCTTTTTTTTTATGTACTTGTAAACTGCCATCTTGAATGATTGCCACACCAGTACTATCATAGCCACGGTATTCTAATCGCTTTAATCCTTTTAATACAATTGGGTATGCTTCTCTATGACCTATATAACCTACAATTCCACACATATTTTGATGATTTGAACTTTATTCAATAATTTAAGCAAAAATAAACATTAATAATTTAATGTATGCATCCCAAATTGCTTTTTGATACAAATACAGATATCATTTTAGAAAACGAACGCGTGTTATTGCGTCCTTTGATGCAAGAAGATGCGGTTTATCTTTCGGCTTATGTCAAAGAGGAACCATCACTTTGGAAATATGCATTGACACCTATCACAACAGAACAAGAATTTGAACAGTATATCAGAACAGCTGTTGAATCAAGACATTTAAAAACTGCGTATCCATTTATTGTTTTTGATAAACTACAGAATAATTATATAGGTAGTACAAGGTTTTATGACATACAATTGGATAACTATACAACTCAATTTGGTTATACCTGGTATAGTGAAAAAACTTGGGGGACAGGTTTGAATGAGCACTGTAAGTTTTTACTCTTAAGTCATGCATTTGAAACAATAGGTTTTGAGCGTGTAGAATTTCGTGCAGACAACAGAAATAAAAGAAGCATTGCTGCGATGCAAAAAATAGGGTGCACTGTCGAAGGAATTTTGCGTAATCATCTACCTACAAGTGATGGTACAAGACGAGACTCTATTGTATTGAGTATGCTAAAAAATGAATGGCCTACAATTAAAGCAGGGTTCCTTGCAAGAATAAAAATGCTAGACCAAAATAAATAAGAATTGCAGTTACATCTACCAAAGTGGCTACAAAAGGTGCAGATGAAACGGCAGGATCGGCGCCCAATCTTTTTAAGACCATTGGCAACATGGATCCAGTAATGGTACCCCAAATAACCACACCCACTAAGGTTAATCCAATCGTACTCGCTATCAAGATCCAATGTTCTCCATAAAATCCTGGAGCTATATAATGCCATACCATCACTCTAAAGAATCCAATCACACCTAAAACTAAACCTAGTAATAAGCCACTTACAATTTCTCTTTTTAAAATTTTCCACCAATCTTCAATCGTGATTTCACCAACCGACATGGCTTGTATAATTAAAGTAGAAGCTTGCGAACCAGTATTACCACCGCTTGATAAAATTAATGGGATGAATGTAGTCAACACAATTACTTTGGCAATCTCTCCTTCAAAATAGCCCATCGCAGTAGCAGTCAACATCTCACCCAAGAATAAAACGACCAACCAAGTAATTCTTTTTTTAAATAAATTAAAAATAGACATGTCCAAATAAGGTTCGTTCAATGCTTCTGTACCTCCCATCTTTTGCATATCCTCACTGAACTCCTCGTTGGTAACCCATAATATATCATCAATCGTTACAATCCCTAATAACACATCGTTGTCATCGACCACTGGAATGGCAACTCTGTTGTTCATTTTAAATACCTTACTTGCATGCTCTTGGTCGTCATACACATTCAATGCCACATACCTGCCATCAATGATATCTTTAATAATATCTGTTGGCTTTGCTAATAATAAATCTCTAATTCGAATATCATCTACCAAACAACCCAATTCATCAATGATATAAATCACATCAATCGTCTCTGAGTTCTTTCCATACTTTCTAATATTATCTAAAACTTGTGCAACCGTATAGTGTGGAAAAACATATACATAATCCGGCGTCATCATACGACCTACTGAATCCTCTGGATAACCTAAAAGAGACAAAGTAATTTTACGTTCTTCTGGATCTAATAGTTTAATGAGGTCGCGAATGGCTGCTTTTGGTAATTCTTCAAAAAAGTCAGTTCGGTCATCCGGAGGCAATTCATTTAAGATCTTCGCTGTCTTTCTTGCAGGGAGTTCTTTAATGACATCCTTCTGCTGGTTGATGTCCAATAATTTGAAGACGCTCACCGCACGATGTACGGTCATCGTATCAATAATCAAGCCTTCTTTTTCGGGAAATTCATTTACAAGCTCTACTACATCACTGATGTTTTGCTCGTCTAAGAATTCCTTCAAAAGCGGCAAGTCTTCTTTAGAGAGGATCTCTAAAAAAACTTCTGCTAATATGATATCGTCTTCTAATTCGGCTGACATGGCTGCAATTTACGAAATCATACTAGGATATGCTAACTTTATGCAATGATATTGCCAATTTTATACATAATGGAGACTGCGCATCGAGGTAGAGGGGTTTTTTCGACCGAGTCCATTCCGGCTGGAACTACTATAGAAATAGCACCAGTCATCGTTTTAAATCCATCAGAGCGAGCAGTGGTGGACAGTACTTTATTACATGATTATATTTTTGAATGGGGGATAGAT
The DNA here is from genome assembly GCA_002299885.1 of Sediminibacterium sp. UBA657. Classification (GTDB taxonomy): domain Bacteria; phylum Bacteroidota; class Bacteroidia; order Chitinophagales; family Chitinophagaceae; genus Sediminibacterium. The sequence goes on along the minus strand of DBOB01000008.1, from coordinate 50,803 downwards.
GAAAAACAAGCAGCAGTGGCGTTGGGCTATGCATCTATCTACAACCATAGTGCGGATGCGAATTGCAAATATGATATGGATTTTGAACACAAGACCATCCAAATTCAAACAATACGTGAAGTTGCCGTAGACGAAGAATTATGCATTAATTACAATGGGGACGGGGTGACGGATAAACCGGTTTGGTTTGAAACGAAATAGTATTCTTTAATGTGCTTTAATCAACATTATTTCAACTGATACACCCGCACATAATCTATCTCCATTTTTGCTGGAAGGACGGCATCATTCACGCCCTTAGCTCCACCCCAATTACCACCGAATGCAATATTTAATAATAAATGCATCGGTCCATCAAATGGCCAAGCATCTTTTCCGGTACCATTATTTTTAAATGTATAATATGCAAGATTGTCAAATAAAATAGTGACACTGTCTTTGTTCCAAACTACAGAGTAGTCGTGAAATTGTGTATCAAAATCTTTAACAATGATGGTATCTGTTTTTTGATTACCAATCATATGATTAAAACTTTTTGTATGCGTTGTAGCATGAATAAATCCAGGATTAAAGCCCACATGTTCCATGATGTCAATTTCCCCATCATCGGGCCATTTTAATGGCGTGGTTGATCCAAGCATCCATATCGCTGGCCAAGTACCTAATCCTTTTGGTAATTTTGCACGCACATCTATTCTTCCATAAACCCAATCTCCTTTTCCTTTTGTCACCAGTCTTGCCGAACTATATTTTCGGTCCTCTATAGTTTGATTCTTTAAAACGATTGTCAATAGTCCGTTATTTACGCTAGCATTCCCTAGGGAGTCCTTGGTATAGTATTGCAATTCATTATTACCCCAGCCCCAACCGCCCACATCATAATTCCATTTTGTAGGGTCAGGTAATCCGGTGTAATTAAATTCATCGGACCAAACCAGTTGCATTTTTTCAACTTGTTTATTTTTTTTGATTGCTTGACTTTGCGCGTTTAAACCAATCAAGCAAAATAAAAGGGTATAAACTGTTGAAGATATTTGCATAAAAAGGATGTTCTTGTTAAAATTGCGAGTTGCTAGGACTAAAATTAGGACATTTATATTGTTTTAGTTGGGGATTTTATAAAAGGGCCGTAAATTTGCGGCATGTTATTCAACAACCATATCCATCATTTTCATCTGCTATCTAATATGTAAGCTGTAGATGTTGGTATGTATCAATATTAAACAAAGGGCTTACTTCATAGTAAGCCCTTTTAATTTTTATAAATAGTATATGCGATTAAAATTAGCGATTCAAAAATCAGGGAGATTAAATCAAGACTCCATGCAACTTTTAAAAGAATGTGGCATTGATATTAGCAATGGCATTAATCAATTAAAAGCGGATGCGAGTAATTTTCCAATCGAAGTTTTCTTTTTAAGAGACGACGATATCCCTCAGTATGTGCAAGACGGTGTGGCAGATATTGGTTTTGTAGGAGAAAATGTGGTGTATGAAAAAGCAAAAAAAGTAGAAGTGGCGTATGCACTTGGATTTGGTAAATGTAGATTGAGTTTTGCCATTCAAAAAGGAGAAGAATTCACTGGCCCTCAATTTTTAGCAGGCAAGAAAATTGCGACAAGTTATCCAGTATTGGTCCAAAAATACTTAGACCAACATCAAATAATAGCAGAAATTCACGAAATCAGCGGTAGTGTAGAAATTGCTCCTGGCATTGGATTAGCCGATGTGGTATGTGATTTAGTGAGTAGTGGATCTACCTTATTTATGAATGGATTGAAGGAAGCAGAAACGATATTAAACTCTCAGGCGGTTTTAATTAAACGTAATAACCTTAATGCAGAATTGGTCCCTATTTTAGAGCGCTTATTATTCCGAATGGAGTCGGTTAAAAAAGCAAAAAAGAACAAATATGTTTTAATGAATGCACCCAATGCACAACTAGATAAAATTATTGCAGTACTACCTGGTATGAAAAGTCCAACAATAGTACCATTGGCTACAGAAGGTTGGAGCAGTGTGCATACAGTAATTGAAGAAGCAGATTTCTGGAATTTAATTGAACAATTAAAAGCGTTAGGTGCCGAAGGTATTTTGGTAGTGCCTATCGAAAAAATGATTTTATAAGATGCAAGTATTTGAAGAACCAAGTAAACAAGACTGGGAAGCATTGTTGCAACGCCCAAATTTTGAAGCAGCAGAATTATTACCAAAAGTACAGTCCATTTTAGATGCTGTGGCTTTAGAAGGAGATGCAGCCCTGTTGAGATTTAGTGCAACTTTTGACCAAGTGCAATTAAAATCTTTATGCATTGATCCTGCATTGATTCAAGCTGCGGAAGCACTAGTTGCACCTGCACTTAAAACTGCTATACAATCTGCAAAAGTGAATATTGAAATTTTTCACCAAGCACAATTAAAGAAGGAGGAAAAAATAGAGACCATGCCTGGGGTATGGTGCTGGAGAAAATCTGTTGGGATTGAAAAAGTGGGCATCTATATTCCTGGTGGTACAGCCCCTTTGTTTTCGACTGTTTTAATGTTGGGCATTCCAGCTAAATTAGCAGGATGCAAGGAAGTGATTTTATGCACGCCTCCAAGAAAAGATGGCACAGTTGATCCTGCCATTTTATATGCAGCTGGATTAGTAGGCATCCAACAAATCTATACCATTGGAGGTGCACAAGCTATTGCAGCTATGGCTTATGGAACAGCAACAGTGCCTAAAGTATTTAAAATATTTGGTCCAGGCAATCAATACGTCACAGCAGCTAAACAATTGGTCCAACAACAAGGGGTAGCAATTGATATGCCTGCAGGTCCAAGTGAAGTTTGTGTTTATGCAGATGAAACAGCAGTGCCATCTTTTGTAGCAGCAGATTTATTGTCACAGGCAGAACATGGTGCAGATAGTCAAGTATTATTGATAGCAAGTAATAGTAATATTGTAGAACAAGTTCAATTAGAATTAACACAACAATTAGCAGACTTGCCAAGAGCAGATTTTGCAACCAAAGCATTAGGCCACTCAAAAGCGATTGTAATTGCATCAAGAGAAGACGCCATTCAATTGATCAATGCTTATGCGCCAGAACACCTTATTTTATCGGTGGACAATGCCTTGGTGGTTGCCGAAAAAATCATCAATGCTGGATCGGTATTTATTGGTAATTATTCCCCTGAATCTGTGGGAGATTACGCGAGTGGCACCAACCACACTTTGCCTACCAATGGCTATGCAAAAGCCTATAGTGGTGTGAGTGTAGACAGTTTTGTAAAAAAGATCACTTTTCAGCAATTGACCGAGATGGGGTTAAAAAATATAGCACAAACAGTCATTCAAATGGCGTCTGGTGAGCAATTAGAAGCCCATGCGCAAGCTGTTGCAATTAGAGTGAAAGATATAGAATCAAAAATGTAATTTTAAGCAGGATTTAAAAGTGAACTATGACATTTGAATTAGACAAATTAGTGAGGCCGAATATAAAAACATTGAAGCCGTATTCTTCTGCTAAGGATGAATATACAGGGGAAGCTAAAATTTTATTGGATGCCAACGAAAATAGTTTGGGTTCGCCATTAACAAAATGGTACAACAGGTATCCTGATCCTTACCAACAAAAACTTAAAGAAAAATTGGCATTTGTAAAACAAATTGCAGCGAATCAAATTTTTATTGGCAATGGTAGTGACGAATGTATCGATATTTTATTTAGAACTTTTTGCGAACCAGGAAAAGACAATATCATTATTTGTCCTCCCACTTATCCAATGTATGAAGTAAGTGCAAACATCAATGATGTTCAAGTACAGAATGCGCCCTTATTATCCGACTATCAATTGAATCTGGCGCATATTGAACAATTAGTCAACGATCAAACTAAAATCATTTGGATTTGTTCTCCTAATAATCCAACAGGTAATTCATTAGATAGAATTGATATTGAAACCATCTTGAATCATTTTAATGGTATTGTGGTGGTGGATGAAGCCTATATTAATTTTTCAAAACAAAAATCATTTGTTCAATCTTTAATAGACTATCCAAACCTTGTGGTCTTGCAAACTTTGAGTAAGGCATGGGGATTGGCGGGTCTGAGACTAGGCATGTGTTTTGCGAGTCCACAAATTATTGGGTACTTGAATAAAGTGAAAGCACCCTATAATATCAATATTGTCACCCAAGAATTAGCATTGCAGGCTTTAGAGGAAGTGGGCCAAGTGAATGACATGATCAAACTTCTTGTTGACATGCGTATTGCACTAGCCCAAGTAATAGCGTCTATGCCACATGTGATTCAGGTCTTTCCTTCGGACACCAATTTTATTTTAGTGAAAATACCAAAGGCTAGACAATTGTATGAATACTTATTAAGTCAAGGCATTATTGTAAGAGATCGATCTGCTTTGGAATTATGTGAAGACAGCCTTAGGATCACAGTGGGGACAGAGCAAGAAAATACTTTATTGGTAGATGCCATGTATCAATGGATAACTAATACATTTGAATTAACTTTAAACTAAAATATTCAATTAAAAATCAAATATCATGTATAAATTAAGCAACTTATTATTGGCTTTTGTGCTTGCTTTTTCGGCGAACGCACAAGAGAATGCAGGATTAAGATTACCTACTGGTTTTTCTGCTACTTTATTTGCAGATCAAATTGGTACTGCAAGACATATTGCTATCAATGACAAAGGAGTTTTGTTTGCAAAATTAAATAGTGTAAATAAGGCAGGCCAAAGTATTGTTAGAATGGAAGATGCTAACGGAGATGGTATTGCAGAAAAAATTAGTGGATGGGGAAAATATGGTGGAACGGGCATCTACATAAAAGGAAGTCAGTTGTATGCTAGTTCTGATGACGCAGTGTATTTATACCAATTAGATGCCAATGGAGAAGTAACCAATCCAACTGCGCCTAAAACAATCATTCAAAATTTACATAGCAGAAGACAACATGCGTCAAAATCAATCACTTTAGATCCTCAAGGAAATATTTATGTCAATATTGGTGCTTATTCCAATGCATGTCAAGAAAAAGATAGAACTGTTGGTTCTAAGGGCATGATGCCTTGTCCAATATTAGATTCTGCTGGTGGTATCTGGAAGTTTGATGGAAAAAAAGAAAATCAATCTTATGCAGAGGGGAAAAGATATGCTACAGGATTAAGAAATGTGATTGGTTTAGATTGGAACAATCAAACCAATAGTTTATTTGTTACACAACATGGCCGCGATCAATTGAATACATTTTATCCAACCATGTATACCGATGCACAAAATGCGGATTTACCTGCAGAAACAATGTATGAAATGAAAGAAGGAGACGACGCAGGATGGCCTTATGTGTATTACGATCCATTCCAAAAGAAAAAAATACTTTCACCTGAATATGGTGGAGATGGAAAATTAGAGGGCGGAAAAAATGCATTAGATCCTTTGGTTGCTTTCCCTGCGCACATGGCTCCAATGTCTTTGTTATTTTACAAGGGCAATCAATTCCCTGCAAAATATAAAGAAGGTGCGTTTATTACATTTCATGGTTCTTGGAACAGAGCACCATTGCCACAAGAAGGCTATTTTGTTGCATTTGTACCATTTAAAAATGGCAAGCCTGCTGGTGAATGGGAAATTTTTGCCAATGGATTTGCTGGACCAGATAACAATAAAAGTCCAAGAGGCGCAAAAGCAAGACCTTGTGGTTTAGCAGAAGGTCCTGATGGAAGTTTATATGTGAGTGATGACAGTAAGGGTGCTATTTTTAAAATCAGTTTTAATAAATAAGTATGCAAAAAATGCAATTTAAAATAGTCAGCTTGATTGTTGTAGCCTTGTTTTATTGTATTCAGGGGAATACCCAAAACATGCAAAATGGTAAAAAAATTTATGAAGCTAAATGTTTAGCTTGCCACCAAGCAGATGGTGGTGGTGTGCCAAATATGAATGCACCACTAGATGCCGCATCCAATGTGGTTGGAAAAGACATAGCTAGATTGGTGCGTATCATCCGCAACGGATACAATGAACGTATTGCATTAGACGGTTTTTATTATAGCAATGCCATGACAGCTAGTCCAGATTTAAAAGACAATGAGATAGCAGATTTGTTGACCTATATTAGAAACAGTTGGTCCAATAAAGCAAGTGCAGTGACGATTGCCCAGGTGCAGGCGGCTAAAAAGAAGAAATAAAAATAAAACTAAACAATGCGCCCAATTTTATTCATAGACAGAGATGGTGTGGTCCTAGAAGAACCGGCATCTGATTTTCAGATAGACCATATTGAAAAAACCATTTTCGTACCTGGAGTGATTTCCAACTTACAAAAAATAGCCAATGAATTTGGTTATTTTAAAGTGATGGTGACAAATCAGGATGGACTAGGTACGGATGCTTATCCAACGTCTAGTTTCCAGCCTTTTCAGGAATTAATGCTACGCACTTTAAAAGGGGAAGGCTTTGTGTTTGATGAAATTTTAATTGACACCACATTTGCTAAAGACAACGCAGCAACTAGAAAGCCAGGAACAGGATTGGTTCAGCATTTGATGAACGATACTCAATTTGATTTAAGTATTTCCTATGTCATTGGAGACCGTTGGTCGGATATTGAATTGGCAAAAAATTTAGGATGTAAAGCCATCTATTTAAAATCCAATTTGCATAATTTAACTGCAGAACAAGAGACAGCCTTAAGACCTTTTATTGCTTATGAAGCAAATCATTGGGATGAGATATATCAATTCTTGAAACTTGGATTGAGAACTGTCGTACACGAAAGAAATACCAAAGAAACAAAAATTCATATTGAATTGAATTTGGATGGAAAGGGCGAAGCAGCCATCTATACAGGCCTTGGATTTTTTGATCATATGTTGGAACAAATTGCAAGACATGGCGCCTTGGACATGAAGATTCAGTGCGATGGTGATTTACATATAGACGAACACCACACCATTGAGGATGTGGGTATTGCCTTAGGAGAGGCTTTTGCAAAAGGATTGGTAGACAAAAGAGGGATGGAAAGATATGGCTTTGCCATTCCTATGGATGAGGCAGAAGCAAAAGTCTTGATTGATTTTGGTGGAAGAAATTGGATCGTTTGGGACGCAGAATTTAAACGAGAAAAGATTGGAGAAATGCCAACCGAGATGTTTTTTCACTTTTTTAAATCCTTTAGCGATGCTGCCAAAGCCAATATCAATATAAGTTGTAAGGGAGAGAATGAGCATCATAAGATCGAAGCCATCTTTAAAGCCTTTGCTAAAGCCATCAAAATGGCTGTTAAGAGAAATCCTGCCAGCGATGCTTTACCAAGCACCAAGGGGGTCTTATAAACTAAGCATTAATAGCCCTTTCATTAGGTTTTTTTTGGTTTAAAATACCGAATACCTTAAATTTGTACACGAATGAAAACAATAAACAATTTTTGGTGGTGGCATACAAACTCCGTTGGGGTATTGTAATGTCGTGACCTTAATTGTCAAACTATACATCAACCCCGACAGATTCTGTCGGGGTTTGTTTTTTTAACGAATGACACAAACTAAGTAACTAAGCTACTAAGATGAAAAAAATATTATTACAAACGGAGGTGACTACAATGTTGGCGGATACATTTACGCCAGTTGGCATCTACCTTCGATTGAGAGATCGATTTAGAGACACTATATTATTAGAAAGCACAGACTCGCATGCAGCTGAAAATAGTTATTCATTTATTGGAGTGAATGCGATTGGAGGGATTGAAATATCTAGTTTAAATGAAATTGAATTTAAATACCCAAAGCAAGAGCCTCAAAAAGAAGTCATTAAAAATGTACAGGATGCACCTGACCGTATTTGGTCCTACATGCAACAATTTGAGATGCAGCCATCCGCTCAAAAAGAAGCTGTTTTTGCACAGGGATTATATGGCTATACTACTTATGATGCCATCCCGTTTTTTGATACGATTGAATTTAAACCTGGCGCCCCAGTGATACCATTGATGCGTTATCGCTTATACCAATATGTGATAGCATTCAATCATTTTAAAGACGAATTATATATCTGCGAAAATAAAATTGAAGGAATAGATTCCGAATTGGATGCATTGGTGTCTTGTATCAAAAATAAAGACGTACCGCAATATCCATTTAGTATTGTAGGTGCAGAATCTTCAAATTACACCGATGAAGCCTATCGTGCGGCGGTTCAAAAAGGGATACAACATTGTATGCGTGGTGATGTGTTTCAGATTGTATTGAGTAGAAGGTTTCAACAACAATTTGGTGGAGACGAATTCAACGTATACAGAACTTTAAGAAGTATCAATCCTTCTCCTTATTTATTCTTTTTTGATTATGGAGACTATAAATTAATGGGTTCTTCTCCAGAAGCGCAAATCATTATCAAAGAAGGGAAGGCGGTGGTTCATCCAATCGCTGGAACATTTAAGAGATCTGGCGATGAAGCCGTTGATGCAGAAAGGACGCAAGCATTATTGAATGATCCAAAAGAAAATGCAGAGCATGTGATGTTGGTTGACTTAGCAAGAAACGATTTAAGTAGGGTTTGTAGCGAAGTGCGTGTGAAACATTATAGACAGGTGCATTATTATAGTCATGTGATTCATTTGGTGAGTGAGGTAGAAGGCAAGGTGTCTAAAGATGCCAACCCATTTCATTTAATAGCGAAAACTTTTCCTGCAGGCACATTGAGTGGTGCACCAAAATTTAAAGCAATGCAATTGATAGATAGCATTGAGCCAACTAAAAGATCTTATTATGGAGGTTGTATTGGTTTTGTGGGTTTTAATGGAAGTTGTAATCAAGCCATCATGATTCGTACTTTTTTGAGCAGGCAAAATACATTGACTTACCAAGCTGGTGCAGGAGTAGTGGCTGCTAGTGATCCGGAAAGCGAATTACAAGAAGTAAATAATAAATTAAATGCATTAAAGACCGCCATTGTATTGGCAGAAAAAATTTAAATAGATTCCAATGAAAATATTAGTGTTTGACAATTACGATTCCTTCACCTACAACTTGGTTCAAATGATCAAGGAGCAGTCGAATGCTTCGGTGGATGTATTCAGAAACGATGAAATTCCTTTAGAGGATGTTCAGGCCTATGATAAAATTTTATTATCACCTGGTCCTGGTATTCCATCTGAATCTGGTTTACTTATTCCCTTAATAAAAACCTATGCAGCAACTAAATCTATTTTAGGTGTTTGTTTAGGACAGCAAGCCATTGCAGAAGCATTTGGAGGTAGTCTAACGAATCTTTCTAAAGTATATCATGGCATTGCAACACCTGTTGAATTGATTGGAGATTCAAATTTATTTGAAGGGCTTCCAAAAACATTTCATGTTGGGAGGTATCATAGTTGGGTGGTGAATGAACATGATCTACCGGCCGATTTAAAAGTGACTTCTAAAGACGTCGAAGGTTATATCATGTCATTAGAGCATACCACCTATGATGTGAAAGGGGTGCAATATCATCCAGAAAGTGTGTTAACACCAGAAGGTCCTAAGATCATTGGCAACTGGTTGAAAAACTAATAAAATAATTTGATGAAAAAGATATTACAATATTTATTTGAACATAAAACTTTGAGTCGAGATAGCGCCAAGGAGGTGTTGACACAGATTGCGCAAGGAGTTTACAATGAACACGAAGTGACTTCCTTTGTGACTGTGTTCTTGATGCGAAGTATTACCATTGACGAATTAATGGGATTTAGGGATGCTTTGCTTTCTCTTGCGGTTCCATTGAATTTAGGAATTGACAATGCTATGGATATTGTAGGCACAGGAGGAGATGGTAAAGACACTTTTAATATTTCTACTTTAGCCTGTTTTATTGTTGCCGGCGCTGGTCAGCCAGTAGTGAAACACGGAAACTATGGTGCATCAAGTGTAAGTGGATCATCCAATGTGATGGAACAATTGGGTTATGTATTTAAAAATGACGAAGCAGCATTGTCTAAAGAAGTGAAGGAAGCGGGGATTTGTTTTTTACATGCACCCTTATTTCATCCAGCATTAAAAACAGTTGGCCCAATCAGAAGAAATATGGGGCTTAGAACATTCTTCAATATGCTAGGTCCAATTGTGAATCCAGCAAAGCCAGCTTATCAATTAATTGGAGTCTATAATTTAGAGATGGCAAGAATTTATAATTATGCCATGCAATCCTTAGGCAAAGAATTTACTTTGATTCATAGTTTGGATGGGTATGATGAAATTTCATTGACCTCTGATACTAAAATCATTTCAAATAAAGGAGAATTCATTATGACACCTTATCAGTTAGGCAAACGAAAGGTATTCGCTGAAGAATTATATGGAGGTAATACAGTAGAGGCAGCAGCAAGTTTGTTTAAAAAAATTATTCAAGGGAATGGTAGCTGGTCCCAAAACGCGGTGGTATTGGCCAATGCAGCCATGGCGCTTCAACTAAATGGACAATATGAAAACTATGAAGCTGCTTTTCAGGCTGCTGTGAAGAGTTTAGAATCTGGCGCTGCCAACAATTGTTTAAATCAATTAATTAGTTTGCAGAAATGAGTACCAATATCCTAGCAAAGATTATCGATCATAAAAAAATCGAAGTGGCCGAAAGGAAAACGCAAATTAGTATTGCGCAATTAGAAGCTATGCCATTGTTTAAAACTAAAGGCCATTCATTAAAATCGAATTTGATGCATCCAGCTTTGACGGGCATCATTGCAGAATTTAAAAGACAATCACCATCTAAAGGCGTGATCAATGATACGGCATCGGTTGCCGATGTGGCAAATGCTTATACGCAATTTGGTGCAGCAGGCATTTCGGTATTAACAGACAAGGTATTTTTTGGTGGAACTTTAGATGATCTGAGTATTGCAGTAAAGAATCCAATACCTATTTTAAGAAAAGAATTTATAATAGATGAGTTTCAATTGATAGAAGCCAAAGCCTACGGCGCTTCGGTGATCTTATTAATTGCAGCTTGTTTAACTCCATCTGCTACAAATGCCTTAGCCAAGTTTGCAAAAAGCCTTGGATTGGAAGTGTTGTTAGAGATTCATGATGCAACAGAACTTGAACATATTTCGGATGCAGTGGATTTTGTAGGAATTAATAATAGAAGTTTAAAATCTTTTGAAGTCAATATTGAACATAGTTTAGCATTGAAACACCAATTACCAAAAGGCATCTTAAGTATTGCCGAAAGTGGTATATATAGTGTGGAGACTTTTAAATTGTTAAAAAAAGAAGGCTTTGATGGATTCTTAATGGGAGAATATTTTATGAAGCAAGCAAATCCTGCTGCAGCTTTTGAAGCATTTGTTACATCCATAAAAACAGAAAACGATGCAGTTTAAAGTGTGTGGCATAACAAGTATAGAACAAGCAACTGCATTGCAAGCAATGGGGGTGCACTATATTGGTTTTATATTTTATCCAAGCTCAAAGCGCTATGTGTTAGACAAATTAAGCTTAGTTGATTTAGCAAATTTTAAACCAATAGGGGTTAAAAAGATAGGCGTGTTTGTGAATGAACCAATAGAGCAATTACTTGAAATAGTAAAAGCTGCTGATTTGGATTTAGTACAATTGCATGGAGACGAAACACCCGAATATTGTGCAGCAGTGCGGGAAAAAGTGGAAACCATTAAAGTATTTAGAGTGGGCGCAGCCGTTCCAAATTTTGAAGCTTATGAAGCGGTGGTAGATTATTTCTTATTTGACACAGATAGCGCATTGTATGGTGGAACTGGGCAGCATTTTAATTGGGAATTAATCAAAGGATCAACCATACCTAAACCATTTTTTCTGAGTGGGGGGATTGGTCCAAATGATATTCAAGGGGTGCAGGTAATGGAAAAAACAAAAGCAGGGAAGTCATTACTTGCTTTAGATATCAATAGTCAATTTGAATTGGCACCAGGGATGAAAGATTTAGAAAAAATAAAAATATTTATCAATGCATTTATTTAACGAATTAACCAATTATCAGCAGCCAACCGAGGAAGGGTATTATGGGCAGTATGGTGGGGCTTATATTCCAGAAATGCTTTACAGCAATGTAGAGACATTGAAAAATCAGTATTTGCAGATCATGGATGATCCTGCTTTTAAAGCAGAGGTGGCGGCATTGCTTAAGGATTATGTCGGTCGACCAACGCCATTATTTTATGCAGAAAGATTGAGTGCTGAAATTGGAGCAAAAATTTATTTAAAGAGAGAAGACCTTTGTCATACTGGTGCACACAAAATCAACAATACGATTGGTCAAATAATTTTGGCACAAAGACTAGGTAAAAAGAAGATCATTGCAGAAACTGGTGCAGGTCAACATGGTGTGGCTACAGCAACTGTTTGTGCTTTAAAAGGAATGGAATGTGTGGTGTATATGGGAGAAAAAGATATTGAGCGACAAGCGCCCAACGTGGCTAGAATGAAGATGCTTGGTGCGACAGTAGTACCTGCTACAAGTGGCAGTAAAACATTAAAGGATGCCACAAATGAAGCAATTCGTGCATGGATCAATGAACCAGATACAACACATTATATTATTGGAAGTGTGGTAGGACCGCATCCTTATCCAGATATGGTTGCTCGTTTTCAAAGTGTGATTAGTGCAGAAATGCGCACGCAATTAGAAGCAGTCACCGGATCACAATTACCAACCCATGTGGTGGCTTGTGTAGGTGGAGGCAGTAATGCTGCTGGTGCTTTTTATCATTATTTAAACGAACCAACTGTTGAGCTAGTTGCTGTAGAGGCTGCTGGACATGGGGTGCATTCAGGTATGAGTGCAGCCACAACACAATTAGGCAGTACTGGAATTTTACATGGTAGTAAAAGTATCGTGATGCAAACCAAGGATGGACAGGTGGTAGAACCGCATAGTATTTCTGCTGGTTTAGATTATCCGGGCATTGGGCCATTGCATGCTTTTTTATACGCATCTAAGCGAGGTACATTCATGAGTGCGACAGATGAAGCAGCACTTAAATGGGCCTTTCATTTATCCGAGATTGAAGGAATTATTCCTGCATTAGAAACAGCGCACGCATTTGCAGTGTTGCCAGAAATGAATTTAAAGCCAACAGATGTAGTGATTGTTTGTTTGAGTGGAAGAGGCGATAAGGATTTGGCGACTTATATGCAAGCAATGGATTTAAAATAAAAGTTATTATGAAGGAAACTACAATAGGAAACCTAAAAAAGGAGTCTAAAAAAAAGGAGTCTAAAAAATATAAATTATGTCAAGGTTAACGGAATTATTTGAACAAAAAAATAAGCGTGTTTTAAATGTGTATTGCACTGCAGGCTATCCTCACTTGAATAGTACATTAGAGGTAATGGAAAGCTTGCAAAAAAATGGCGCAGATATTATTGAACTAGGCATGCCTTATAGTGATCCTTTGGCAGATGGAGAAGTGATTCAGTCAAGTAGTTTAGTAGCACTTAATAATGGGATGACTATAGATACTTTATTTGAACAATTGGCAACCATGAGAACATCTATTCATATTCCAGTGGTATTGATGGGTTACATGAATCCAATTTTACAGTATGGCTTTGAACTTTTTTGTAAAAAAGCAAAATTACTGGGTGTGGATGGATTAATCTTACCAGATATGCCTTTATATGAATTTGAACAAGTATATGGTGCAACAATTAAAGCCAATGACTTAGATTTCATCTTTCTTGTAACACCTGAAACACCAGAAACTAGATTAAGAAAATTAGATAATCTAAGCTCCGGATTTTTATATGCAGTAAGTTCATCTGCAACCACGGGAACAGATAAGGACTTTTCTAAAGTAGCGGTATATTTAGAAAGATTAAAATCAATGCAATTAAAAAATCCATTCTTAGTTGGGTTTGGTATAAAAGATAAAGCCAGTTTTGATGCGGTGAATGTTTTTGCGAATGGCGCCATTATTGGCTCTGCGTATATACAAGCTTTATCAAAGGGGAAGGATGTGGGAACCACAACAAAAACTTTTTTAGAAGGAGTGTTAAGCAACTAAAGCATTATTTCAAAAATGAATATAACAATTGTACAATACAATGCAGGCAATATCCAGTCTGTGCTATATGCCTTAGAAAGACTAGGAGTAACAGCATCCGTGACAGATGATCCAGCAATGATTCAAGCTGCTGATAAAGTGATTTTTCCTGGAGTAGGAGAAGCGAGCACAGCGATGGCTTATTTGAAGGAAAGAAATTTAGACCAATTGATTGTTTCATTGAAGCAACCTGTGCTAGGAATTTGTTTAGGCATGCAATTGATGTGCAAGCACTCTGCAGAAAATGACACCAACTGTTTAGGCATTTTTGAAGAGCAAGTATTGGCATTTAAAGCAACTGAAAACACCACCAAAGTGCCACAGATTGGTTGGAATACAATTACAAACTTGAAAACAGAACTTTTTAATGGGGTATCTGAAAATAGCTTTGCCTATTTTGTCCATGGTTATTATGCGGGATTAGGGGAAAATACTATTGCGACTTCAGATTATATCCAGGCCTATAGCAGCGCCTTGCATAAAAATAATTTTTATGGTGTGCAATTTCATCCAGAAAAGTCTGCTGTAGTTGGGGAACAAATCATTCAAAATTTTCTATCCCTAAAATCTTAATGCATATGCAAATTATTTCAGCAATCGATATTATAGAAGGCAAATGCGTTAGGTTAACAGAAGGAGACTATGCCCAAAAGAAAATCTACAATGAAGACCCATTAGAAGTTGCAAAGCAATTTGAAGGGGCTGGTTTAATGCGTTTACATTTAGTAGACTTGGACGGCGCAAAAGCAGGTGCGGTGGTGAATTGGAAAGTGCTTGAAAAAATAGCCAATAAAACAAATTTAATCATAGATTTTGGCGGAGGTATTAAAACAGAGGCAACCTTAAAAACAGTGCTAGATACCGGCGCAACTTATGCCACCATTGGCAGCCTTGCTGTAAAGGAAAGAGCCATATTTGAGGAGTGGATTGAACGCTTCGGGGCTGCAGTATTCATGTTGGGAGCAGATGTTTATGAAGAAAAGATTGCAGTGGGAGGATGGCTTGAAAAAACAACGATAGATGTCTATGAATTTATTGGATCATATATGAATAAAGGGGTTACGCAATTATTTTGTACAGATATACAAAAAGATGGAAAACTAGAAGGTCCATCCATTGTACTTTATCAAAAAATATTAGCAAAGTATCCAACATTGCAGTTGATTGCAAGTGGAGGGGTTAGTGCGCTAAAAGATTTAGAGGAATTAAGAACGATTGGTTGTTCCGCTGCCATAGTAGGCAAAGCGATTTATGAAAATAAAATAAGCTTATCCGAGCTATCAACATTTTAAAAATTATGCTAACAAAACGAATCATACCTTGTTTGGATATTAAAGATGGTCGCACCGTAAAAGGCGTGAACTTTGAGCAAATCAGGGATGCCGGCGATCCAGTTGAGTTGGCCGCTTTGTATGCAAGTCAAGGTGCAGATGAGTTGGTTTTTTTAGACATTACTGCAACTGTTGAACAAAGAAAAACTTTCAGTGCATTGGTGCATAAAATAGCACACCGCATTAATATTCCATTCACGGTGGGGGGAGGTATTAAATCAGAAGAAGATGTACGCGTTTTATTGCAAAATGGTGCAGATAAAATTTCAATTAACACCGCAGCATTTTTAGATCCAACTACAATCAATCGATTTGCAAAACAATTTGGAAGTCAATGTATCGTATTGGCCATTGATGCAAAATGCGAGTCTGATAATAACTGGTATGTCTATTTAAATGGAGGCAGGACCAAGACAGATAAGTTGGTGGTAGATTGGGCAAGAGAAGCGGTGGATTTAGGTGTGGGTGAAATTCTATTAACTTCTATGAACCATGATGGAACAAAGCAAGGTTTTGCATTGGACATCACAGCGCAATTGTCCGAAAATTTACCAGTTCCAATCATTGCCTCAGGTGGTGGTGGAACGGAAGCGCATTTTTTAGACGTATTTACAAAGGGCAAAGCGGATGCAGCGTTGGCTGCGAGTGTCTTTCATTATAAAGAAATTGCAATTCCTGATTTAAAACAATATCTAAGTCAAAATGGAATAGCAGTCAGAATTTAAATCATCTTTACAATTAAATAAGTAATCAATTCGATAAAATAATTCATTAATAAATTCATTTTATCAATACTAATTATCACACTATGAATATCAATTTTACAAAATACACAGATGGATTGGTGCCAGCCATTGTACAAGATGCATCCACAAAAAATGTGTTGATGTTAGGCTTTATGAATCAGGCTGCAGTGGACGCGACCATCTACCTGCAAAAAGTCACTTTCTTTAGTCGTTCAAAAAACAGACTTTGGACCAAGGGCGAGGAGAGTGGTCATCACTTAAACTACTTAAGCATGGCATTGGATTGCGATCAGGATACTATATTGATTCAAGCCAATCCAGTTGGTCCAGTTTGTCACACAGGTACAGACACTTGTTGGGGCACTGAGAATAAAGTTGAATCGCATGATTTTTTAGTCCAATTAGAGCAAGTCATTGAGCAAAGAAAATCAGCTGATCCAGATAGTTCTTATGTCGCTAGTTTATTTTCTAAGGGTATTAATAAGATAGCTCAAAAAGTAGGGGAGGAAGCAGTAGAATTAGTGATTGAGGCTAAAGATCAAAACAACGAATTGTTTCTAGAAGAATCAGCCGACCTTCTTTTCCATTACTTAATGCTGTTACAGGCCAAAGGATATAAACTTGCAGATGTTGTTAAATTATTGAAAATGAGGCACAAGGCCTAGTGCCTAACGAGATTAAAATTATATATTTGACTATTAATAAAACACTATGAAAAAAAATATCATCGCAATTGTATTGATTTTGGCTAGTCCATTTGTGCAAGCCCAATCATTGAATTTGCAAGGTAAGTTGACGAATGTGAAAGACGCTGCAACAGTATCCTTAATTGATGGCGTTTCTAATAAAGAATTAGTCTCTGTAAAAACTACAGCAGGTAATTTTAGTCTTCAAACAAAATTAGAATTCCCAAGTTTATTGGTTCTTAGTATTGAAGGAGTAGCTCAAAAAATGCCTGTTTTTGTAGGTAATGATAATGTAATGATTGAAGGTGATGTACAGAATATGGCATCTATCAAAGTCACTGGTTCTGAGAGCCATGATGTTTACAATGAATATATGAGTGTATTGAATCCAAAGATGATGCCTTATGTAATGAATATGCAAGCAGCAAGCACAGAAAAAAATACTACAAAAAAAGATTCCTTGAATAGTGTAGCAGCTACTCAAGCTAAAGAAATCGTTGCTTCATTTAATACATTATCTAAAGCATACAGTGGTTCTCCAGTAACGACTTTGATGTTGTTACAGTTTTCAAATATTTTCCCAGAAGTTAAAGAGAACCTTGCAACAATCTATAATGATTTAGCACCAACAGCTAAGAAGGGCCCATTTGCGGAATTCATTGATAAAACAATTGCTTCATCTGCTTTTGGACAAATAGGTTCAACACTTCCTGATTTTACACAAAATGATGTGAACGGAAAGCCTTTTACCCTATCTTCTTTAAAGGGTAAGTATGTATTGGTTGATTTTTGGGCTAGCTGGTGTGGACCATGTAGAGCAGAAAATCCAAATATTGTTAAAGCTTACAATAAGTTTAAAACAAAAAACTTCACTGTCTTGGGTGTGTCATTAGACCAGGATAAACCAAAATGGTTGGAGGCAATCAAGAAAGATGGCCTTGCTTGGAATCATGTAAGTGATTTGAAATACTGGAACAATGCTGTTGCAACAAAGTTTGGTATTCAAAGCATTCCTGCTAGTTTTTTAATTGACCCAACCGGTAAAATTATTGCTAGAGATTTAAGAGGTGCTGATTTAGACAAATTCTTGGAAACTAATTTGAAATAGGAATTCAAAAAATAATTTCTTTTGAAAAAAAAGCCGCATCATTTAGGATGCGGCTTTTTTTAATAATTTTATTACAATGGGAAATATAGTTGATAAAAAATATTCTGAAGATTTTATCATCAAGGTATTAGATTTTTATGCAATTTTCAATGTGGTTTCATACATCGTCTATTCTGCTATTAAGCGGTTTTCTGACAATGAAAAGCTATTGTGGGTACCTTTTGTAATATTTATAATTAATTTTCTAATTCTTTTAGAATTACTTTATAAAGTGAAAAGATCAAAATCTGCACTTTCAAAAAATAATTTAATTAAGTTTCTTTTTAATATTATTTTTAATTTTATTTTTGCTCTATTTATACTGAGCTACTTTTGGTAATAGATATATATGGCTAAGTTGACCGAATAAAAAAAGTCCCGAATCGTTTCGGGACTTTTTTTTATAAATTCTTTATTTTAAAGCTTTTTTATATTCCGCTTCATCAAAACCTAGTGCAATAATTTTGCCGTCTTTTTCGATCAATGGACGGCGTATCACAGATGTTTTTTCTGCCATCAACGCAATGGCAGCTTTTTGATTGGTAATGGTTGCCTGAACTTCAGGTCCTAATAATTTCCAGGTGGTGCCTTTCTTATTAATCAAGGCTTCCCATCCTACTTGTTTAGCCCAGTTTGTTAATTGCACACTTGTAATGCCTTGTTTCTTGTAATCATGAAAACTGTAAGCTTTTTTATTGGCCTTCATCCAGTCCAATGCCTTTTTGACTGTATTGCAATTAGGGATAGCGTATATAACAGGTATGCTCATATTATTGAACTTTAATAGACTGCGCGAGCCAACTTTTTGAAATAGGTTGTAGCCACTCTGTTTCAAGTGTTGCTTTTGTATTAACTAAATTATTAAAATAGAGTGTATCCATGGATAATAGTCCATTTTCAAGAGCATAATTCAATTGCGCTTGTGGAACTGTCTGCACTTTATCTTTAATGAAAAAGGCAAGAAGGGTTCGGTTGAACATTTGAACGCCTGTCATTTGTTCAATGGCTTTAATCACATGTACCGAACTATCTGTACTACATCCGCCAACTGTGGTTGCGGTCTCGTCTGCCATGATTATGATGAATTGACCATATAACACCGTGGCATAGCCCTTTACTTTTGCTCCATGACTTTTCCAGTTGGCTACAAAATCTTCTAATAATGGCTCAAGTTCAAATATCTCACCCATTGTAAAAGTCCTATTGGCTTGGTACACCCAAACCCTAGACTGTGGATCGAAATATTTAGGGAGTATCGTAGGTAAGTCAACCATATTTGATTTATTGTATTGCTTTTGCAATGATTTCAGCAATGTCTAATACTTCTGTTTTTACTTCTTCGTCTCTGTTTTTAATACCATCGGTCATCATAGTATTACAGAAAGGGCAGGCACTTGCTACAAAATTCGCTTTTGTCTCAATGGCTTCGTCTGCTCTATCCATATTGATTCTAGTTGTACCTTTTTCTTCCTCTTTAAACATTTGTGCACCACCTGCGCCACAACAAAGCCCTTTTGATTTACACCTGCGCATTTCTTTTAACTCAATATCCAATGATTCTAATACCTTTCTTGGTGCTTCATAAATATCATTGGCCCTTCCTAAATAACAACTATCATGGTAGGTGATTGTTTTGCCTTTCCATTCATTGCTATCTGAAATTTTGATTTTTCCACTTTCAATTAATTCCTGTAAAAACTGTGTATGGTGAATAACATCATAGTTCCCTCCCAATGCAGGGTATTCGTTTTTTAAGGTATTGAAACAATGCGGACAAGTTGTGACGATTTTTTTAATTTCATAGGCGTTCATCACTTGAATATTTTGATAGGCCATCATCTGAAACATGAATTCATTACCTGCTCTTCTTGCAGGATCGCCAGTACAAGCTTCTTCCTTGCCCAATATCGCATAGACCACACCAGCCTTATCTAATATTGTCGCAAATGCTTTTGTTATTTTTTGTGCTCTTTGATCAAAACTTCCAGCACAACCTACCCAAAATAAGACTTCTGGTTTAGTGCCAGCAGCCATCATTTCTGCCATTGTAGATACTTTCATACTTATTTTATTTTAAGATTGCTTTGTCCATGCGTCTCTGTCGTCTGGAGCGAATTTCCAAGGTGCAAAATTGTTTTCTATATTACTAAACATGCCATTCCATTCAGATGGCGCATTGCTGTCTTCCATAATCAATGACCTTCTTAATTCAATGATAATGTCCATTGGAGAAATACTTACAGGACATTCTTCCACACAGGCATTGCAAGTAGTACAAGCCCTTAATTCTTCTATTGTAATATGGTCGTTCAGTAAAGATTTTCCATCGTCTTCAAATTGTCCGTTTGCGTCTATATTTTTTCCAACGATTTCAAGACGGTCTCTGGTATCCATCATGATTTTTCTTGGGCTCAATAATTTTCCAGTGCTATTTGCAGGACAAGCTGCGCTACATCTTCCACATTCTGTACAACTATACGCGTCCATTAAGTTTTTCCAACTCAAATCCATCACATCTTTTGCACCAAATTTTTCTGGTGGTGCTGCATTGGTAGGGGCTAATTCTGGTTGCATGGCATAAAGTACTTCGTTCTGAACGGCAACCATATTATGCATTTTACCTTTTGGCTCCAATGAGGCATAGTAGGCATTTGGGAAGGCCAATACTATATGTAAATGTTTGGAATAAGGTAGGTAGTTCATGAAGCCGTAGATTCCTAAGATATGAATCCACCATGCAGTTTGTTCAATGGTATGTAATTGATGCGCATCAAGGTTAGATAAAGCCGGCTTAATCCATGAAGAGATGATAAAATTTACAGAAGGATCTGCGGCATTCATCAATAAAAATAATCCCATCAATACAATCTCAATGGCTAAGATTAAGTTCGCATCTGTTTTTGGCCATCCTGTTAAATCATTGCTGAGGAATCTTTTAATTCGAAGAATATTTCTTCTGGATAAAAAGAATAAGCAAGCTACAAATACCAATAAAGCCAAGACTTCAAAACTATTGATCAAAATTGGGTATAATGCTCCAAGATATGGTTTGAAAAAACGGTGGGTGCCAAAAATGCCATCAATGATGATTTCAAGTAATTCAGTATTGATAATAATGAATCCAACATATAGGATTAAGTGCAATACTGCGACTGGAATATTGCGAAACATTTTCTTTTGTCCTAATGCCAATAAAAAAACATTTTTCCATCTAGCAATGGGTTGATCATTGAGTTCAACTGGTCTTCCAAGATGGATATTTCTTTTTATGGTTAACAGCTTTTTTCCAAAAATGTAAAAAGCAATGACCGATAGGATCGAAAAAACAATTCCGCTGATAAATTCCATGGTTAAAAGCAATTTTGACTGAGACACAAATTTACTCCATTTCCTTTAGTCTCTTACTTAAAATACCCTCAAATAATTCACAGATTATCAGTAAACTAATCTTGTTTTTATGGACTTATTTAAGCAGAATTATTTAATTTGCCGCTATTCTCAAGTATTTTAATCCATTCCAATATGAATCAAGCAATCAATCAAAAAATTGCAAGCTGGTTAGAAGGTAATTTCGATGCTGCCACAAAGGATGAAATTAGGTCTTTACAGGCCAATCAACCCGATTTGTTAGAAGATGCATTTTATAGAAACCTTGAGTTTGGTACTGGCGGATTAAGGGGATTGATGGGCGTGGGTACCAATAGAGTGAATAAGTATACCATTGGGATGGCGACGCAAGGTTTTTCTAATTATTTATTGAAGACCTATCCTAATGAATCTATATCTGTAGTAGTGGGTCATGATAGTCGAAATAATTCCAGGTTCCTTGCAGAAACGACCGCTCAGGTTTTCGCTGCAAATGGCATCAAAGTGTATTTATTTGAAGCATTGAGACCAACACCAGAATTAAGCTTTGCTATTCGTCAACTTCAGTGCAAAGCTGGTGTAGTTTGTACCGCTTCGCACAATCCAAAAGAATACAATGGCTATAAAGCTTATTGGAATGATGGAGGTCAATTGGTTCCACCACATGATAAAAATGTCATTACAGAAGTTGAAGCCATTCAGTCATTGGAAGAAGTAAAATGGACTGGTGGCGATGCTTTAATTGATATCATAGGAGCCGCGATGGATGCATCCTATATTGCGATGCTAAAAACTTTAAGTGTTTATCCAGAAGTGATTGCAGCACAGAGCGATTTAAAAATTGTATACACGCCAATCCATGGCACAGGGATCACCTTGGTGCCTAAAGTTTTAGAAGCATATGGTTTTAAGAATGTACATGTGGTAGAGGAGCAAGCCACTCCAGATGGCAATTTCCCGACGGTAGCTTATCCTAATCCAGAAGAAAGTGAAACAATGCGTATTGGTTTAGAAAAGGCGAAGGCTTTGAATGCGGATATCCTTTTGGGGACAGACCCAGATGCGGATAGAGTGGGCATTGGTGTAAAAAATCATAAGGGAGAATGGGTATTGATGAATGGAAATCAAACTGCTGTTTTAGCATTTGCTTATATGATGGAAGCTAGAAGGGCCAAGGGTACTGCAGCACCAAACGACATGGTAGTCACTACAATTGTAACGACAGAAATGATCAATGAGGTAGCTAGACAAAATGAAGTGAATTGCTATAATGTGTTGACTGGCTTTAAGTGGATTGCAGAATTGGTTAAAGAAAAAGAAGGAAAAGAAAATTACATTATTGGGGGAGAAGAGAGTTTTGGTTTAATGATTGGCGACCAGATAAGAGATAAGGATGCGGTGAGTGCAGTGGCTTTATTGTGCGAGATGGCTGCTTATGAAAAAAGCAAGGGCAGGTCCTTATTTGATAAAATGATTGAATTGTATATGCAATATGGGTTCTATTATGAACATTTAATCAGTATCACTAAAAAAGGCATGAATGGTCAGCAAGAAATAGCAGCGATGATGGAAGGTTACAGAAAACAACCGCCTACTGAAATTGCTGGAATGAAAGTGGTGACCTTATTAGATTATCAATTACAATTAAGTACGAATTTACAAACTGGCACTCAAACAAAAATTCAATTACCAAAAAGTAATGTATTGCAGTTTGTGACCGAAGATGGAACAAAGATTTCTGCTAGACCTAGTGGTACGGAGCCGAAAATTAAATTTTATTTCAGTGTCAATACAGTTTTGCCAAATAGGGAAGCTTTTGACGAGGTCTATGCGCATTTGCAAAACAAAATTAACAACATAATTGCAGCTATGCAGTTAAACTAAATCAAGCATGCGAAAATTAGAAGATGCATACTTGCATAAAGGATTGCGCAAGCAATTGGTTGACTTATTAAGAACCAAGGGCATCACTGACGAAAAGGTATTAGAGGCCATCGGTACTATTCCTAGGCATTTCTTTTTAGACTCTGCTTTTGATAGAATTGCTTATGAGGATCGTGCATTTCCGATTGCAGCAGATCAAACTATTTCTCAGCCCTATACAGTAGCTTATCAAACACAATTACTACAGATTAAGCCTGGAGAAAAAGTACTTGAAATTGGCACTGGAAGCATGTATCAAACCACAGTACTAGCCGCGATGGGTGCTAAAGTTTTTACAATCGAAAGACAAAAACAATTATTTGATTTAACACCCTTTTATATATTCAAGCAACAGTATCCGGGCATTCATTTTAGTTTTGGAGATGGGTTTGAGGGATTACCTGAGCTCGCTCCTTTTGATAAAATTTTAATTACTGCCGCAGCGCCTATGGTGCCCGAAAAACTATGGGCACAATTGAAAGTGAACGGTAAAATGATTATTCCATTGGATGAGGAAGGCGCAGAACAAAGGATGTTGCGACTAACTAAGAAAAAGGATGGAAAAGAAAAAAGAGAATCCTTTGAGGCATTCTCTTTTGTTCCTATGTTAGAAGGTAAAACTTCTAAATAATATTTTACTATTGTTGAATTTGATCCATTCCACCACTTCCTTCTTGCATCTTTGTACTTTTTCTTCTTAATAAATTCACATCGAATTTACCAAATCGGTAAGAGAAGTTCAATCTAAAGAATTGCTGGTCTCTTGTTCTAATTACATTTTGCGTAAAGTATAAACTTTCTGAATACGTCTGGATCACTCTAGTTCTAAATACGTCACTTGCACTTAAAGTCAATGATGCTGTTTTACCACCTTTCAAAGTCCAATCTTTTCTAATTGCTAAGTCAAATTCATAGTTAGGGAAATTGTATCCTTGAGCAGTAGACTGTGGTCCGCCAAATCCTCCACCGCCACCAAATCCTCCACCGCCTCTTCCTCCACCAGCGCCAGAGTTACCGCCTGGAGGTAGGATAGTTTTAGCTTGGTATTGTCCACTAAATTGTAATGATAAACCTTTTACAAGTTTAAAATTATTATTCATTTTACTGAACCAGCTCGTTAAGTTGTTGTTCACATCTTGACCAGGAATGGACGCCTCAATTTCTGATCTAAATAAGTTAAAACTTAAATTGATATCCCACCATTTTGTAAGGGTGGTTTTATTACTTAATTCTAATCCATATACTTTTGAAGTGTTCGCATTGATAAATGAACTATAAAATGCACTATCATTTGTAATTGGGTTAATGTCTTTATAAATATAATTTGTAATTAAGTCTGTGCTGTATTTATAATAAACTGTAGCCAATAAATTAGAACCTTTTTTATATACATTGTTATACGCCATTTCAAATGAATGCGTGAATTGTGGCTTTAAGTTTGGATTACCAACTGCAATATTCAAAGGGTCAGAATAGTCTGGGAAAGGCTGTAACTGAAATGGATTGGGTGCATTGATTCTTTTAGAGTAATTGAACTGCACATCATTTTTGTCATTTAATTTATAGCTAATAAATGCACTTGGGAATAATGAAATAGGTAGCTTTATGATTGATTCTAATGAGTCCTGTCCTTGCTTATTCAATACGTTCACTATGTATTGTCTATTTTCAACCCTAAGTCCAACTTGGTAACTTAATTTATCTTTTTTCCCGCCAAAATTGGTATAGGCCGCTAAAACGCGTTCGTTGAATTTTAATTGATTACTGATACTGTTCAGAAGTATCTCTTTCCCATCAATAATTCTAAACTGATCTCTATCGTTGAATTCATCTCTATTATTCATTCTAATACCAGCCTCAAACTTCAAATTATTTTTGAAAATACGTTCGTAATCAATATTGGAAGTATAGTTTTTATTCGTTCCTGCTCCAATTGTTCTTTGATTTAAAATACTAGACTTTATAAGTGAATTATTGTCACTATTGCTTTCATTGTAATTAAAGTCTGCACTCAATTCATGGCCTGTCTCTGCAAATAAGTGCTTAAAACTAGCTTGAGTTCCTTTATTTAAAAATGAGAATATTGAATTATTATCTAATGCTATATTATTATTTTTATTCACGCCATTAAAAATGGAATCGATGGTCTGAGTGGAGGTATTTCCAAAATCTCCTTTCACAATATTTCCAAATATGGAGAAAGTGTTTCTGTTGTCAATCAAATAATCAAATCCTGCTCTGTAAAAAGCAAATTCGCTTAAACCAATATTGTCCGTATAAGTACTAATACTTGTAGGAATTGGGGTTAAAAGAATATCTCTCACATTGTCAATCGTACTGATTGATTTATTATTTCTAAGATTCGCACTTGCCGAAAAGTTAATCTTACTGCTTCTTAAATTCAAGTCACCGCCAGCATTGATTTTACCGCGCATATCTACGCCACCTCTAAAGCCTCCATTATATCCATTCTTCTTATTCTTCTTTAAAACAATGTTTAAAATGCCAGCATTACCACCTGATGCATCATATTTAGCAGAAGGGTTGGTGATGATTTCAACTCTATCAATGATATCAGAAGGAATCTGATCCAGTGTTAATGTAGTTGGACGATTGTCAATTAACAAAGTAGGGGTTGCGTTTCTTAAAGTCACATTACCATCAATGTCCACATTTAAGTTGGGTATATTTTTCATTACCTCTACTGCAGTTTGACCTGTGCTTGCTAAGTTTTTATCTACATTGAAAATTTTTCTATCAATCCCCATTTCAAATTGCGGCTTTGCAGTACTTGTTACCGTAACACTTTGTAATTGATTTGGGTCTTCCTCTATTTTAATATTACCCAAATCTTTATCTACCAAGGCCATCATGTCTTGAGGGTTACCACCTGGCTTCAGGTTAAAGCTAATTTGCTTTTCGTATTTCTTATACCCAACACCAGTGATGACTAATTTAAAATTACCCATGATAGATAATTGATCAAAACTAAAATCACCGTTAGCAGCTGTAATCATAGTGGCTAAAGTCACTTCACTTGCTTTTTTGGTGGCAGGATCGAATTTGCTTCCTTTTAATTGAACGGTAGCACCATCAATCCCTTTTTTATTGGCATCTACCACTTTCCCGTAAAAATGCCCCATATTCATGCTGCCCCCAGCGCCACCAGGGGGGCGTCCAGTTGGAATTTGAGCCATTAAAGTAATTTGAATCAATAGAGCGCTTAAAAGTATCGTGATTTTTTTCATATATGTAATTGTGGTCATTTAGACCTTGTATCTTGATTTCTGTTTAACCAATAACACAAAATTCGCAGTAAAGTTTAAAGAAAGGTACCTGTAAAGTATAAACGGTTAAATAAGAGGAAGAATTAATGCAATGACGGCGCCCCAAATGGCACCTAGTACAAAAGCGACCCATCTAAATGGCATGCTTGCCTTGATGATTTTATGCTGTATGATGGCTCTAAATTTTAGCTCCCATTGTTGCTGTAAGTCCTTATTTAAATGGGTACTGAACTCGCTAATGAGCAATGGGAAGAGTAGGGCTAATTCTTCCATAAATACCTCCTTTAATTCCTCAATGGTCTTATCTCCTATAAACATGGAGATCATTGGAAGCTTGGCACTTAATTTATGTCTAAAAAAATCATCCAATTTGTCATTGATGACTGGCTTCATTGCTTCAAAAGGGTCCTTATCCGTTATTTCAGGTATCAGTTTTGCTAAATTAATTTGCCCAATCCACTTATCTGCCAAATAAGGCCATTTGAATGGCATAATCGAAAGGGCCCAAACCAAGCACCAGCCAAAAGCACCTACTAAAATTGGGATTAAAAAAAATATCATAAAAAGCATTTAAACTAAAAAACCTATCCCTAAAATTGGGACAGGTTTTTAATGGGAGAACGATGGGTCTCGAACCCACGGCCTACAGTGCCACAAACTGTCGCTCTAACCTACTGAGCTACGCCCTCCATTAGGGCTGCAAAAATACGTTAAATCAGTAATCAATAAAATTAGTTGAGCATGTTTTTATAAAATAATGGTAAAAAAGAGTAGAAAAACTCAATTAGGCACGTAAGATTCCCATTTTACGCTATTTTTGAAATCCTTCATGCAAAACATTATGACATACGTAAAACAAAATAAGTGGAAAGTCTTCGCCACAGTGTTCTTATTTGGTGCTTTATTTTTTGCCTTTAATACTTTCAAGCAAGAAAGTCAAGAATCGCCTGAATTAAGACAGCGCAAATTGTTATCAACCATTGGTCAATTATTGGAATCTGAACATTACAGTCCAAGGAATATTGACGATGCTTTTTCTAAAGAAGTTTTTAGTGCTTATTTTAAAGCCTTAGATCCAGAAAAAAATACTTTTCTACAATCAGATATAGATGGGTTGTCTAAATATAGTACAACCATTGACGATGAAATACATGGAGCTACAATTACATTTCAACCTGCTGTGAGTCGTATCTATGAAATTCGCATTAAAGAAACACAAGCTTTATTTAATCAAATCATGGATCAGCCTTTTGATTTTAATAAAGACGATTCGGTGTTATTGAATACAGATAAAATAGGGTACCCTAAAGATGAAGCTGAAAGAGCGAAGCGTTGGGAAATGTTGTTAAAATATAGAACCATTGAACGCTATGCAAGTTTAATTGATGAGCGTGAAAAGAATAAAGGCAAGGAAAAATTTGTGATCAAAAATGATTCTACTTTAGAAGCAGAATCAAGGGCCTATGTCAAAAAATCTTATAAAAAGAGGTTAGAATCTTTTGAAAAAACATTTACCAAAGAAAAAAGATTCGAGCTATTCTTAAATTCAATTACTGGTTTAATGGATCCGCATACCGATTATTTAGCACCAGTGGAAAAGCGTTCATTTACTGAACAAATGAGTGGTGTGATTTATGGTATTGGTGCACAGTTGACACAGGATGACTTTGGCATCCGTATTGCTAGCATCCAGCCAGGTGGGCCAGCATGGAAATCTGGACAGATTGTGGTGAATGATGTGATTGTAAAAATTGCACAAGGTGCGGATGAACCAGTGGATGTATCTGGTTATGAAACTACGGATGCAGTTAAATTAATTCGCGGTACTTTAGGTACAGAAGTAAGATTGACTTTTAGAAAGCCGGACGGCACTTTCAAAGTGGTGAGTTTAATTAGAGAAAAAATAGTTTTGGACGAAGGATATGCAAGAAGTGTTGTGATTCAAAACGGGGAAGATAAATATGGCTATATTTTGTTACCAGATTTCTATGCCGATTTTGAAAGAGAAGACGGGCACAGATGTTCTGAAGATGTAGCTGCTGAAATTAAAAAATTGAAAGCAGAAAACGTAAAGGGAATTATTATTGATGTTCGATTTAACGGTGGCGGTTCTTTATATGAAGTGGTACAAATGGCTGGTTTATTTATAGACAAAGGGCCAGTGGTTCAAATTAGAAACAAAGAAGGAAGAGCACAAACATTGTACGACGAAACACCAGGCATCTTATATGACGGTCCATTGGTAGTGATGGCGAATGAGTTTAGCGCATCTGCAAGTGAAATTTTTGCTGGCGCAATACAAGATTATAAGCGCGGTATTGTTGTTGGAAGTAGTTCTACCTATGGCAAGGGCACTGTACAAAGAAATGTTGCCTTTGGTAAACCTTTGGATTCATTGGGTATCCAAACAGAGTATGGTGCAGTGAAGTTAACATTCCAAAAATTCTATCGTATCACTGGTAGTTCTACACAAAAGAAAGGGGTAGTGCCGGATGTCATTTTACCAGACGAATATGAGTACCTCAAGTACAGAGAAAAAGACAATGAGTCCGCATTGAGTTGGGATGAGATGGAGCGAGCAAGATATATGGTATGGCCTAATAATACACAATTGTCTCAAGTGATACAATCGTCAAATGCTCAAATTCAAAACGATACTGCTTTGAATAAATTCAAGCAAAATTTACAATGGGTTTCTAGTCAAATTGAAACCCCAGTTTATTTAAAATTAGATAAGTTTCAAGCTTTCAAAAAGCGTATTCAAGAAGTTTCTAAACAAAACGAACAAGCTTTGAAATTAAAGACACCAATGAAATTGGCCCCAATTAAAGTCGACTATAATAAATTTTACAATAACCCTGATAAATCAAAACAAGATCGTTATCAAGCATGGATTAAAGATTTAGCAAAAGATTTCCAGGTAAATGAGTCTAGTAAAATTTTGGCCGCATTGAATAAAAAAACAACAACAGCGGTTGTGAAAAAATAATTGAGCACATGGAGCAATTGAAAAAATGGCTTGTGGTTTATACAAAGCCAAAATGGGAGAAAAAAGTAGATTCAAATTTTGCACAAAAAGGAATTGAAAGCTGGTGCCCTACACAAAAAAAAGAACGTCAATGGTCGGATAGAAAGAAAATTATTGAAGAGCCATTGTTTAAGTCTTATGTATTTGTAAGAGCAAGCAAGGAAGAGTATACAAATGTGTTGAACACGATGGGCGTGGTGCGTTTTCTTTATTTTGAAAAAAAGCCCGCCATCATTAGAGACAATGAAATTGAATTGATCAGAAAATACTTAGGCTTGTCTTATACCAATATCCAAGTGGTTGACTTGGGTCCTATCAAACCACAAACAAAAGTGACTGTCAACAATGGTTTATTTATGGGTCAGAGAGGAGAAGTGGTAAAAGCAGATAAAAAATCTGTCTATGTAAGACTAGATAGTATCAATATGATGATGATTGTTGAATTCAAGTTGGAAGAAATCTCTCTTATTTAATGCACTGAATTAAATCGTCCAGTCTACTATTTGATTGCTCCACTCAGCTTTATAAGGTACAGTTACCCTGATATAGTTATCAGAATAGCCTTCTAGCATTTCTACCGATCCGTCAGCAGTTTTCTTAACAGATTCAAATAACACTTTTCTGTTTTGGCCTCTATGTGCTTCTGTAAAGTATTGTAATTTCTGGTAAGATAGATTACGCAATATTTTATTACGTTCGTTTCGAACAGCTATTGGCACAATTGGTTTGATATCTAAAGCTTTAGTCGCTGCGCGTTCAGAATAAGTGAATACGTGCAAATAAGAAATGTCTAAGCTATGGATGAAAGCAAAGCTTTCTTGAAAATAGGCTTCAGTTTCGCCAGGTGAACCAACAATCACATCTACGCCAACTGCTGCATGCGGGATTAATTTTTTTACTAACTCAATACGTTCTCTATAAAATTGACTATTGTACCTGCGTTGCATTAATTTCAATACTGCGTCTGATCCACTTTGCAAAGGAATATGAAAATGTGGCATGAATTTTTTACTATGTGCAACCCAAGAAATAATTTCATCTGTTAATAAATTCGGCTCTATAGACGAGATGCGGTAACGTTCGATAGCAGTTTCTGTATCTAAGGCTTTAATGAGTTCAAAGAAACTTTCTTCATGATGCTTTCCGCCATCAGCTCCTTTTCCAAAATCCCCAAGATTAATTCCTGTTAATACAATTTCCTTCACACCTTTTTCTGCCAATCCCTTTGCTTGTTGCACCACCCCTGCAACAGTATCACTTCTACTTTTACCTCTTGCCATTGGGATGGTACAAAATGAACAACTATAATCACATCCGTCCTGCACTTTTAAAAAAGTCCTGGTTCTATCATTCACAGAAAAGGAACTGTGGAATCCGGTTAAGGTATCAATATCACAACTGCAAATTTTAGTTTCATCGCCTTTGGTTAAATTGGCAAGATGCTCCACCAAGTTAAACTTTTCAGCTGCACCTAGAACCAAGTCAACTCCAGGGATAGTGGCAATTTCTTGTGGCTTTAATTGGGCATAACAACCCGTGATGACGATAAAACTTTCTGGCGCCAATCGCTGCACCCTTCTTACGAGTTGTCTGCATTCTTTGTCTGCATTTTCGGTCACCGAACAGGTATTGATCACATAGACATCTGCTTGCTCGGTAAACTGCTTCTTTTCAAAGCCTTCCAACTCTAATTGCCTAGACATGGTAGAAGTTTCTGAAAAGTTAAGTTTACAGCCTAATGTATGGAATGCGACAGATCGATTTTGACTCATGGGGCACAAAGATAAAAAACCCAACCTACTAATAGGCGGGGTAAAGCATAAAATCTTAAAATAAGCTTAAAAATGGTTCAAATTTCCCTTTTTGCTCAGTTTCAGTTAAGTTTGCAACTACTAAAATGGATAAAATGGATTTCAAAAAAATCAACAATCTTACAGGCTGGGCAGTTACCTTAATTGCATGTACTGTTTACTTATTAACGATGGAAGCTACAGGTAGCTTTTGGGACTGCGGAGAGTTTATCAGCAGTGCTTATAAATTACAAATTCCACATCCTCCTGGAGCACCAATGTTCGTACTTTTAGGTAGGGTATTTATCATCTTTTTTGGTGACAATCCTCAAACAGCTGCTTTGGCAGTGAATAGTATGAGTGCCATTGCAAGTGGTTTCACCATTCTATTTTTATTCTGGACAATCACCCATTTTGCAAAACGTATTTTAGTAGCAAAGTCTGGCACTGAATTAACCAATAACCAAATCTTATTGGTGATGGGTGCAGGTGTGGTAGGTGCGTTGGCGTATACATTTAGTGATTCATTTTGGTATAGTGCTGTTGAAGGTGAGGTGTATGCATTGAGCTCGTTCTTTACTGCATTGGTATTTTGGGCAATTTTAAAATGGGAAGACAGAGCAGATCAGCCAGGTGCTGATAAGTGGATCATTTTCATTTTCTACATCATGGGTATTTCAATTGGTGTCCATTTATTAAACCTTTTGACGATTCCTGCAATTGTAATGGTGTATTATTTTAGATTGTATAAGCCTAGTTTCAAAGGAGCTTTATTTGCATTCTTTATAGGTGTGGTGATTACTGGATTGGTGCAAGTGTTTTTAATTCAATACACCATTAAGTGGGCAGCAGCATTTGATATACAATTTGTGAATAGCTTCGGATTACCTTTTTACAGTGGTTTCATAAGTTTCTTCTTATTGGTAACTGCATTGTTTGTGATCGGTATTCGATACGCGAATAAAAAAGGATTCTATTTTTTAAAGTTGGGTATATGGTCTACTGTATTTGTTTTAATTGGTTATTCTACCTATTTAACAACTATGATTCGTTCTAATGCAGACCCTTCTGTAGATATGTACAACGTAGACAATCCAGTAACCTTGGTGGGTTATTTAGGAAGAGAGCAATATGGAGATTGGCCAATTTTATACGGTCCTGATTTTGTTGACAAAGTTGAAACAGTGGAAGGAAGTGACCAGTATGTGAAAACGCCAACTAATTATGAATTCTCTGGAAAAAATATTAAAAGAGATTGGGGATCTGCTCCTTCGGCGCATTTATTCCCTAGAATGTGGGATGGTGATAATGATCGTGGTCAATTAGATAGTTACCGTGCTTTTGCTGGCATACAGGAAGGGGATGTGCCATCGCTAAGAGACAATATTAAGTACTTTACAAATTATCAATTTGGCTTCATGTACCTGCGTTATTTCCTTTGGAATTTCGCTGGAAAGCAAAACGACTTACAAGGATTTGGAAACGTACGTGATGGTAATTTCAAAACTGGTATTTCAGTGGTTGACAATTTCTTCTTTGGCGAACAATCTAAACTACCTGATAGTATTAACAAAGACAATAAGGCCAATAACAATTTGTTTATGTTGCCATTCTTCTTGGGTATTATTGGTTTATTGTATCAATACCAACAGAATAAAAAAGATTTCGTGGTGACAGGCTTGTTATTCTTCTTCACTGGTTTAGCAATTGTGATTTATTTGAACCAAGTGACTTTACAACCACGTGAACGTGATTATGCTTATGTTGGATCCTTCTATGCATTTGCAATTTGGATTGGACTAGGTGTTTTACAAATAGCAGATTGGTTAAGCAAAGTTGTCAATAAAAATATGGCGACGACAATTGCTACTGTAGTTTGTTTATTGGCTGTACCAACCTTGATGGCGCAGCAGGAGTGGGATGACCATGATCGTGGTCAAAAGACTTTAGCACGTGACATGGCAAGAGCATACTTAGAAAGCTGTCCTCCTAATGCCATCTTATTCTCGTTTGGCGATAACGATACCTATCCTTTATGGTATGCACAGGAAGTAGAAGGCATCAGACCAGACGTGCGTGTTGTGGTAAATAGTTTATTAGGATCGGATTGGTATATGCGTGAATTAAGATACAAAGTTAATAAGAGCGATAAGTTTGACGTCATTTTTACAGAAGAGCAAGTTGCTGGTAATAAATTAAATGTGGCTTATTACAATCCGCTTCCAGAATTTGGAGAAACCACTTACCATAATTTGGATTCTATGTTAAGGTATGTGATTGGAGATCAAACTGGAAAGTACCAAGCTTCAACCCAGGAAGGTCCAGTGAATATTTTCCCAACGCATAAGTTTAAATTACCTATCAACAAGGAATTTGCATTGGCCTCTGGTATTGCAAAGCCTAATGATGTTATTGAGTCAGAGATGTTAATTGATTTCAACCCAAATAGACAATACATGATTAAAAATGAGTTGGCTATTTATGCAATCATTGCGACAACAGAATTTAAGCGTCCAATATGCTTTACCTCTACACAAGAGTTAAAGGATTTAGGATTAGATCAATATGTTCGTCAAACTGGTTTGGCTTATCAATTGGTTCCTGTAAAAGGAGCATCGGTTGATACTGACGCGGCGTTTAAAAATATCATGACTAAATTTGATTTCAAGAATTCGAGTAAGCCGAATGTTTACTATGACGAAGAAAACAGAAGACATTTGAATTCATTGAGATTAAATGTAGCTCAAATAGCACAAGCTTTAGTTGCTGCGGGTAAAAAGGATAGTGCAGTTCAAGTATTAAGAAAATTAGATAATGAGCTAAGCACTAAAAACTTCCCTTATGGTATGTCTTCTAATAGAGGCAATCAACATAATTACTTCTCTTATTTATACTTGCAAGCAGCCTATGCCGCTGGTGATGCTGAATTAGCAAAAAGAGTAGGTACGGCAGTTGTGAAAGATTTAAAACAACAATTGGCCTATTATAAATCTTTAGGCACCCCAATGTCTGAAGCGCAGTTTATGCAAAATGCAGAGAATGCCTATCAGAATAAAGCCACTGAGTTTAATAATAAACAAGCTTCCTTTATTCAGGACATCTTAACTTGTTATCAATTGATTAATGTTATTGAAAACCTAGAAAAAGGAGTTCCAGTAGCAAGTCAACCTTAATTGAATAGTATACAATTAAAAAAAGGCGCTTCGTTTGAAGCGCCTTTTTTTTAATTTAACATGGTCAATAATGCTGTTACAACTTGGTCAATTTCGGCTTTGGTATTTTGTTTGGAGAAAGAAAAACGAACAGTCACAATTTCTGAACCTTTATTCAATGCATTAATTACATGTGAACCTTGTTGAGCACCACTAGAACAAGCACTTCCCCCACTAGCACAAACATGATGCATGTCTAAATTAAATAAGATCATTTCTGTTTTTTCATTTTTTGGAAAGTTCACGCTTAGTAAGTTATATAAACTTCTTCCAAATGGATCGCCATTAAAACTCACAGTAGGTATTTTTGCAATCAATTGATCATGCAAGTGTTGTTTTAAGGATTGAATATAGGCACGTTCTTCTTCGTGTTTTTCTGTAGCAAGTTCTAGTGCTTTTGCAAACCCAACAATCCCATATAAATTTTCTGTACCGGCACGCATATTACGCTCTTGTGATCCGCCGTGAACCAATGGACTGATTTTTACATTTTCGTTGATATATAAAATACCTACGCCTTTAGGTCCATGAAATTTATGTCCAGCACCAGTGATAAAATCAACAGGTAATTGACTTAGTTCAAATGGGAAATGACCTACGGTCTGCACGGTATCACTATGAAAATAAGCACCGTATTGTTTACAAAGTTGTCCTACAGCTGCAATGTCAATCATGGTTCCAATTTCATTATTGGCATGCATGATGGTTACGATTGTCTTTTCGGTTGTAGCTGCAAGTAATGCTGCTAAATGGTCCATATCAATATGGCCATCAGGTAATATTTGTACAAAGCTTAATTTAAGGTTATGCAATTTAGCCAAATGCGTAACCGTATGTAAAGTAGCATGGTGCTCTATCGGGGAACTAATAATATGTTTACAACCTAAATCGGTGATAGCAGCATTTAAAACTGTATTGCTACTTTCTGTGCCACCACTAGTGAAAAATATTTCAGCAGGCTTGGCACCTAAGTTCTTTGCAACGGATTTTCTTGCTTGTTCAATAGCCAATCTCGTTTCTCTGCCATAGCTATAAATAGAGGAGGGGTTGCCAAATTTTTCGGTTAAATAAGGCATCATCGCTTCAAGTACTTCAGGAGCAAGCGGCGTTGTTGCTGCATTATCAAAATAAATTCTCTGCATGATTGCTAAATTACTGAATTTTAAGGATCAGCTGAATAATTTTATCTGCTAATGCATCTGCAGCTTCTTGTGTCTTTGCTTCAGTATAAATGCGCATAATTGGTTCTGTATTGCTTGACCTTAAGTGCACCCATTCGTTTTCAAAATCTATTTTTAGTCCATCCACATCATTCATTGGATATGCAGCAAATTCTTTTTTCAATTGTTCGAAAATCTTAGACAATGAAAGGTTCGCATTCAGGTCCATCTTTTTTTTGCTCATAAAATAAGCAGGATAACTAGCCCTTAAATTAGAACAGGTTTTATCTGCTTTAGCAAGATGCGATAAGAACAATGCAATGCCAATTAAAGCATCTCGGCCATAATGTAAATCTGGCACAATGATACCACCATTGCCTTCTCCGCCAATCACTGCTTTTTCGGCCTTCATTTTTGTCACCACATTCACTTCGCCAACGGCACTCGCAAAATAAGTGCAACCATGCTGTTCGGTGACATCTCTTAAAGCCCTAGTAGAGGAAAGATTACTCACTGTAGCACCTTTTGAATATTGTAAAATATAATCAGCAACTGCAACCAGTGTATATTCCTCACCAAATAAATTTCCATCCTCGCTTACAAAACACAAACGATCCACATCGGGATCGACAGCGATACCTAGGTGTGCTTTTTCTTTTACAACAGTATCACAAAGTTCAGTTAAGTGTTCTTTGAGTGGCTCAGGATTATGTGCAAAATCTCCGGTCATTTCGGCATTCAATACAAGGATATCCTCAACGCCTATTGCTTTCAACAATGCAGGCACCGTAAACGCACCTGAACTATTAATCGCATCTACCACTACTTTAAAATTTGCCTTTTTAATTGCATAAATATCGACCAAGGGATACTCCAATATGGCTTGTATATGTTTAGACAAACTATTATCATCGCCAATCAATGCTCCCATTGCATCTACAGGGGCGTATACAAAATCTTCTTGTTCTGCTAAAGCTAAAATAGTTTTGCCTTCTTCACCACTTACAAATTCGCCTTTCTCATTTAATAATTTTAAGGCATTCCATTCTTTTGGATTATGACTAGCTGTGAGTATAATACCACCATCTGCTCCCTCAAATACCACGGCCATTTCTACGGTTGGCGTCGTGCTTAATC
This sequence comes from Sediminibacterium sp. UBA657, assembly GCA_002299885.1. Taxonomy (GTDB): domain Bacteria; phylum Bacteroidota; class Bacteroidia; order Chitinophagales; family Chitinophagaceae; genus Sediminibacterium. The sequence goes on along the minus strand of DBOB01000008.1, from coordinate 13,924 downwards.
CTAAATGCACCACATCGATCCCAAGGGCTAACAAACTTTGTTCTACTAAAGCTTCTACCATGAGTCCACTCATTCTTCCATCACGACCAACAATTACTTTCTTTTTCCCAGCTGATTTTCTGATCAACCAGGTTCCATATGCAGATGCAAATTTTACAATATCGATTGGCGTGAGGTTATCGTTTGGGCGACCACCAATGGTGCCTCTAAAACCTGAAATGCTCTTAATTAATGACATATCTAAATATTAAAATAAATCGGTATGCAAATTTACTTTAATTTTTTCCACTTCCTTGTATCTTTACCGCATGGGGCTAAGTATTTTTCAACAAATTAAGGACATCGACCATGCATTGTTTTACCAAATCAATGGGGTATGGCATCATCCTATACTAGATGCTGTCCTGCCTTGGACCAGGCATTCCAATAATTGGATCCCCTTATATATTGGACTATTAGGATGGTTGATCTACCAAGTTGGCTGGAAAACATTGAAATGGCTTTTGTTTGCATTGATAAATGTAGGCTTGACAGATCAAATAAGCAGTAGTGTTTTTAAGCCTTTCTTTCATCGTTTAAGACCTTGTAAGGATCCAGCATTGTTTGGTAAAACCAGACTTTTATTAGAGCAATGTGCTGGAGGCTTTAGTTTTACATCTTCTCATGCTGCCAATCATTTTGGAATTGCTATGTTTATTTTTATGACATGGGGAGTCACACAAAAAAAATACACTAGATTCTTTTTTGTTTGGGCGGGCATCATTGCTTTCGCACAAATTTATGTTGGCGTACATTATCCATTGGATATTGTTGGTGGTACTATTATTGGATTGATTTCAGGATTTACAATGGCAAAAGCATATTTAAAATGGGCAGGCCCAATGGAATTGAAGTAAAAATCTAATAAAAATAATTGGCTCTATTACTCTAATTTATATAAATGAATAAAAATACATTCTGGCTTTTACTCACTGCAATTTTAGGCGTTCATTTAATTGGAGTATTTAGTATTCCGTTAATGGATATTGACGCATCACAATATGCATCTATTAGTAGAGAGATGCTAGAACGAAAAAGCTTTCTTCAAATATATGATCTTGGAAAAGATTACTTAGACAAGCCGCCAATGCTTTTTTGGTTGTCTGCATTATCCATGAAAATTTTTGGTATCTCTGATTGGGCCTACAGGTTACCTTCTTTTATTTTTTTGATACTTGCCTTGTATGCTACATTTAAATTTGCACAATTAAAGTACAATCAAACTGTCGCGTATTTAGCAGTATTAATCTTAGCAAGCTGTCAAGCCTTTTTCTTAATTGCGCATGATGTAAGAACGGATACCATGTTGATGGGCTGGGTGGCATTGACTATTTGGTTGATTGCAAAATGGGAATCCTCTAAAGCTTGGCAAGACTTTGCTTTGGCCATGGTAGCGATAGCTGGGGGTATGATGACCAAGGGGCCAATTGCACTAGTAGTGCCAGTATTGGCTTTTGCACCACAATGGTTTTTTGAAAAAAAATGGGCTTATTTTTTCAAGCCAATTTATTTAGTAGGTATTATAATTATTGGAATTTTATTGATCCCTATGAGTTGGGGCTTGTACCAGCAATTTGATTTACAACCAGGTAAATTAATCAACAATATACCCATACAATCAGGTCTAAGATTTTATTATTGGACACAAAGTTTTGGCAGGTATACAGGTGAAAACTATTACCATGAGATGAGCTATCCAACTTTCCTTTTAGAAAATATGCTTTGGAGTTTTCTACCTTGGATTTTTATTTTTATTTGGGCTTTTATTGCCAAGTTTATTAAAATGTTTAATGAAGGACTATTTGATGTGCAAACAGAAAGAATTAGTTTTTTTGGTTTCTTTTTGACTTATTTGGTCTTGTCCAGAAGCCAGGCACAATTGCCACATTATATTTTTGTAGTGTTCCCATTGGCTGCGGTATTGACTGCTGCGCATTTTGCAGCTATATTAGAACAAGCGGATCGTCTACATAAATGGATTAAATGGTTTTTTGGATTTCATGTATTTATTTTTCTCATTTTATTGATTGCAATGGGATTGATCTCAAATATACCTTTTGGGAAAATGGGTTTACTAGGCAGTTTGATATTGTTTGGCACTTTCATTATCATGATCAAAATCGGGTTCAGTCACCAAAATCTTATCCAAAAGTGGATTGCTATGAGTTTGGTTTTGATGACAGGATTGAATTTAATTTTAAATAGTTTCTTTTATCCTCATCTATTACAATACCAGTGGGGGAATAAATTGGTTCAGCAGGCTAAGGAAAATAATTGGGACATCAAAAAAACTGCTTTGTATAGAATACCTAATAGCAATGCTTTTCATTTTTATGGACAGCATATATTCCCTATTATTAAGGACAGTACTTTGCTTAAAGAAGGACAATGGGTGGTGGCAGATAGCATACCCGCGCAAGCGTTGTTACTAGATTTCCCGAACTCTACCATCTTATACCATGGTAACAGATTTCATGTCACTTTATTGACCCTGGAATTTTTAAATCCAGCAACAAGATCTAAGGAATTAACGCCTTATGTATTAATGGAGTTAAAAAAATAGGGTATTTAAAAATTAAAATGGGTTGAATTTTTAGGAGTTGTCAATTCAAAACTTTTTCTTACACCACCAACTGTAGTATGTAGAATATTAATTTGATTTGGATCTATCCCAAACAAGATTTCACAAAAAACATTTAATTGTTTTACCTGTTTCACCTCTTTGATTTCAAAATAGCTCCAAGTACTTTCTTTCTGAATTTCAAAGCCAACAAAATCCATTTTATATTTTACACCGCCTGATTGCAGGGCTAATTTTTTCTGCATGTATAAGTTGATATACTTATTGGCCTGCTCTTTTTGATTTGCTTGGCTTAAATCCAATTTTACATTGAATTCTTTTTGAATCATTTTCTCTAAATCATCTGTATAAGTTCTTGCACTAATTTCAATAGTTGTATCTTTTGCATTGTGCTCAATTTCAACTACCGAAATATAAAAGGGGTGCATTGCAGTCAGCATCCATACCATCCAATGTTTTAAACCAATCCAAGCCATAGTAGTTTATTTTGTGGTTACAAAGGTCTTCATTAATTTAACACCAGAAAAATTCATTTATGGACGAGTTATTTTTATATTTAAGACTTGGCTTCAAGCATATTATTGATTTAGGTGGGGTAGACCATATATTGTTTGTGCTGGCATTGACCCTGCGTTATGTTTGGACAGATTGGAAAAAGATTTTGATTCTGGTGACTGCTTTCACGATTGGCCACTCCTTAACACTTGCCTTAAGCACTCTTTCTTTGTTAGATATTCCCGTTAATTGGATTGAATTCTTAATTCCTGTGACCATCTTGATTACTGCAGTTTCCAATTTTTGGGTACATGATTTTGAATTTAAACAGCGCTTTTCGGCCCATTATGGGTTGGCCCTATTTTTTGGCTTAATCCATGGTTTAGGATTCAGTAATTATCTAAAAAGCCTCTTGGGGAAGGAGGATTCATTGCTTGGGCCCTTGTTTTCCTTCAATTTAGGCCTTGAAATAGGTCAAATCTTGATTGTGCTGGTGATTTTAGCCTTGTCTTATGGATTGACAACACAGCTTAAAATTCCTAGAAAAATATATATGCGGTATGGATCTATCCTAGCGATATGCTTATCTTTACGTATGATCATAGATCGAATCGGATCTCTTTAAACCTCGAAAAAGAAACAACAATGAAGAAATTATTGTCATTTGGTATCATGTTCTTGACTGTATTGACAGTTATAGCGCAAGATATCCGCAACAACCCAGGTTCTAACCATGGAAACAAGTTTGAACAATTGGGTACCATTTTACCAACGCCAAATGAATACAGAACGGCGAGTGGTGCTCCAGGTCCAAAGTATTGGCAACAAAGAGCGGACTACGACATTAAAGCAACTTTAGATGAAAAGAATTTAATGTTGCATGGTGCCGAGACCATCACTTATTTCAACAATTCACCTGATGTATTAACCTATATCTGGTTGCAATTGGATGAGAATGAGCATAGCACAACTAAAAATGCGGGTTACCCAGACGGTAGTTCATTAGGCAGAGGCATGAGTCCTGCAATGATTGATAATTTAGAAGAAGCAAAAACCGACAATGGTTTAGGTGTGAATATTTTAAAAATCACTGACCTATTAGGTGCTAAATTAAAATACACCGTGAACAAAACTATGATGCGTGTGGAATTGCCAACTGCATTAAAGCCTGGTCAAAAATTTGCTTTTAAAGTAGATTGGAATTATAAAATCACAGACAGAATGACTGTAGGCGGTAGAGGTGGATTTGAGTTCTTCCCAGAAGACGGCAACCACTTATTTACAATGGCACAATGGTATCCTCGTCTTGCAGTATATTCTGATTTTCAAGGTTGGCAACACCACCAGTTTACTGGAAGAGGTGAGTTTGCTTTGACTTTTGGTAATTATAAAGTGGCTATCACTGTTCCTAGTGACCACGTAGTAATGGCAACAGGTGCTTGTCAAAACTATCCTGCTGTATTGAGCCCAGCTCAATTGGCAAGATGGAATAAGGCGCAAACTTCGACTGAACCAGTTGAGGTGGTGACTTTAGAAGAAGCCAAGAAAGCTGAACAAACAAAAGCAACAACTCAAAAAACTTGGGTATTCAATGCAGAAAATGTGCGTGACTTTGCTTTTGGATCAAGCCGTAAATTTATCTGGGATGCCTTAGCTGCAAATGTAGAAGGTAAGAAAGTAATGTGTATGAGTGCTTATGGAAAAGAGGCTTATGGTTTATACCGTCCTTTCTCTTCTAAAGCAGTAGCTCACACTATTAAGACCTATTCTAAGTTCACAATTCCTTATCCATATCCTGTGGCACAAAGTATTGAAGCATCTAACGGTATGGAATACCCGATGATTTGTTTCAACTATGGCCGTACAGAAAAAGATGGTTCATACACAGAAGCAACTAAGAATGGTATGTTGGGTGTAATCATCCACGAAGTAGGACATAACTTCTTCCCAATGATTGTGAATAGCGATGAGCGTCAATGGTCTTGGATGGACGAAGGTTTAAATACTTATGTTGAATACTTGACAGAAGAATTATATGATAATAAATTCCCAAGTCGTCGTGGTCCTGCTTTTGCAATTGCTGATTACATGAAATTGCCAAAGGATCAATTAGAGCCAATCATGACGAATAGTGAAAACATCATTCAGTTTGGGCCAAACGCATATGCGAAGCCTGCAACTGGTTTGAATATCTTACGTGAAACAATTATGGGTCGTGACTTATTTGATTATGCATTTAAAGAATATTCAAGAAGATGGGCATTCAAACACCCAACACCTGCGGATTTATTTAGAACAATCGAAGATGCAAGTGCCGAAGATTTAGATTGGTTCTGGAGAGGTTGGTTCTACAGCATCGATCCAGTAGATATTGCAATTGATACTGTGAAGCATGCCGTATATGATGCATCTATAGCAGTGCCTGCAGCTAGAACAATGGGACCAAGAGGTTTATCAAAACCTGAAGTAAATAGCTTCGAAGACATTTCAAAAATCAGAAATAGAAATGATAAATCAATTGTATTCTTAACAGATGTAGATACCACCTTACGCGATTTCTATTGGAGATATGATAGAGGTTTAGAGCCTTATGATTCTGTGACTAAGCAACCAGCATTGGCTATGCCTGCAGCTGAAGGTTTAACAGATGCTGAGAAAGCAAAGTATGCAAGTGCTAATTTGTATGAAGTAAGTTTCATAAACAAAGGTGGATTGGTGATGCCAATCATTCTTGAATTTACTTTTGAAGATGGTACTAAAGAAACACAACGTTTACCAGCACAAATCTGGAGAAAGAACGAGAACAAAGTAACTAAAGTGTTCTTGACAAGTAAGAAAGCGGTATCTATTCAATTAGATCCAATGCGTGAAACTGCTGACATTGATGAGAGCAATAACAAATGGCCAAATGTAGCTGCGCCAAGTAAGTTTGCTTTATTCAAGTCTAAAGGATTTACGAGAGGTCAATCAATTGGATTGTCTCCAATGGCTGCAAGTCAAAACAAAAAATAATTTGAATTCATTTCAAAGTAAAAAGCCGCTTCAAATTTGAAGCGGCTTTTTTATGTGAGATATTTTTAACTAAGTATGTGCTGCGGCTTTATAGTTCTTCCACTTAGTAATGGCTGCTTCCATATCTGAAGGTAATGGACTGTCAAAGCGCATCATCTCCTCGGTGGTTGGATGAATAAAACCTAGTGTAGCCGCGTGTAAAGCGCATCTAGGACAAGCATCAAAACAATTGTCTACGAATTGTTTGTACTTGGTATAAATAGTACCCTTTAAAATTCTATCTCCTCCGTATTCTTGGTCATTGAATAAAGTATGTCCAATATGTTTCATGTGCACACGGATCTGATGCGTTCTCCCAGTTTCCAATACACATGATACAAGGGTGGTATAATTATAACGCTCTATCACTTTATAATGGGTGATGGCATGCTTACCAACTTCACCTTCAGGGTAGGCGTCAAACATTTTACGGAAAGTTTTATGTCTAGCGATGTGCGCATTCACTGTGCCTTCATCTTCCTCCATATTCCCCCAAACCAATGCAACATATTTTCGTTCAACCGTATGATTAAAAAACTGTTTTGCTAAATGACTAGCAGCTTCTGGTGTTTTTGCAAGTACAATTAAACCAGTGGTGTTTTTATCTATACGATGCACCAAGCCAAATCTTGGAAGAATTTCCTCATTCAAATTTGGGTTCTGTTGTAATAAATGAAATGCTACACCATTGAGTAAAGTGCCAGTGTAATTCCCAATGCCCGGATGTACCACCATATTGGATGGCTTATTAATGACCATGATGGCGTCATCTTCATATACAATATCCAAAGCCATTTCCTCTGGTTTCAATTCGGTATAATCCGGATTGACATAGCTCATATACACTACTTCATCTCCTGGACGGGTGCGGTAATTACTTTTAACTACTTTTCCATTCACCGTTAAGAATCCACCCTCAATCCCATTCTGTAATTTGCTTCTTGTTAACCCCACAATTCTCATTTGAACCCATTTATCTATACGCATAGGTTCTTGACCCTTATCTACGATATAGGTCAGTTTTTCATAGACATCTTCGTTCTCAATTTGTAGCTCTTCAGTTGACATGATGCAAAAGTAAGTTATTGCCGCTTAGTTTGTAACTTTGTTCTATGCGCCAACAAGTAATTTTCGAAGATTTAGGAATACAATCTTACCAGCCAACTTGGGATTACCAAGAACAGCTTTTAAAAGAGGCTGTTGCGCTAAAGACCGAAGCGAGGACACAAAATAAGGAAGCTTCTGAGGCGGCCACTCAACATCGATTCATTTTGGTAGAACATCCACCCGTTTTCACTTTGGGTAAAAATGGCAACAGGTCCAATGTGTTGGTGTCCGATGAACAATTAAAAGTATTGGGCATTGAGTATTTTCATATAAATAGAGGGGGAGATATCACTTACCATGGTTTACAACAAGTGGTGGGTTATCCGATTGTTGACTTAGATAAATTCAAACCAGACTTGGGTTGGTATTTGAGAAGTTTGGAGGAAGTGATAATTCAAGTACTTGCAGAATATGGACTAAAGGGCGAAAGAAGCGCTGGTGAAACAGGCGTTTGGTTAGATCCGCAGGATCCATTTGTAGCAAGAAAGATTTGTGCTATGGGGATTAAATGTAGTCGCTGGATTACCATGCATGGATTCGCTTTGAATGTGAATACAGACTTGTCTCATTTTGAATTCATTGTTCCCTGTGGCATTCAAGGAAAGACAGTGACTTCTTTAGAAAAAGAATTAGGGAAGAAAATAGATTACGAAGAAGTAAAACAAAAAATCAAATTCCATTTTGAAGCCATCTTTGATTGCGAATTAGTTTAACAGAATTTCAAAGTACCTACTGGCAAAGATCGATTCCCCTGCAAACCTCCACTGTGTATGACTAAAATGGATGCATCTTTTTCAAAATAATTTTCTTGAAGCAATTGTGTCACACCAAATAATAATTTACTGGTATACACAATATCAGTTGGTATTTTTTCTGTGTCCCAAAACTTGTTCATAAACGCAACCATAGTTGGATTGGTTTTTGCATAACCCCCTTGATGAAATTGATGCAATAAAGTATAGGTGCTATTTTTATCAACTAACAATGCATTTATTTCAGATTCAATACTGCCTTCGTTTTTTAAAACCGGGATACCAATTATTTTTTGATGGGTATCTGCAGCATTGATTATTCCAGCAAGCATGGTCCCTGTGCCAACTGCGCAAATAATATAATTATAATGAGTTGTATTGTGCTCAGTTAAAATAGTTGCAGCCCCTTTTGCTCCAATGGCTCCATAACCGCCTTCGTCTATAAAAAAACAATCAGTATTGGTATCGCTTGAGTTTAGAATAGCATCTTTTTTGGATTGGAATTCCATCCTGCCTAAGTAGACTAATTCCATCCCATATGCCTTTGCTTCTTTTAAACTAGGCGTGATTGGTTCATCTTCATTTGTTCGGATATAGCCAATGCTCTTTAGCCCTGCTTCCTTTGCTGTATAAGCTAAAGCTACAATATGATTAGAATATGGTCCACCAAAACTAGCTATTGTGGAAGTCCCATTTTCGATTGCTAATTCAATATAATATCTAAGCTTATAGAATTTGTTCCCACTTACAACCGGATGTAAGAGGTCCAGTCTTAATAGATCCACCTTTTGTGGTTGACTCAAGGATAAGATGGATTGTATTGGAGGCTTTATATGCAAAATTTTATATTTAAGATAAATCAACTAATTTTGACGACCTTAATGGATTGTGAAAATACAATTAAATAAAGAAAAATGAGTGCACCGACATTAGTGATATTAGCAGCTGGAATGGCAAGTAGATATGGCAGCATGAAACAAACAGAGGGGTTTGGTCCAAGTGGCGAAACCATTATGGAATATTCGATTTATGATGCCATAAGAGCTGGATTTGGTAAAGTGGTATTCATCATTAGAGCAGACTTTGCTGAAGCTTTTAAAGCAGTATTGGAACCAAAACTTAAAGGTAAGATTGAGATCGCTTATGTATTTCAGTCCTTAGATCAATATACAGAAGGCTTTACCATACCACAAGAAAGAACCAAGCCTTGGGGCACTGCACATGCATTGTTATGTACCAAGGGAGTAGTGAATGAACCATTTGCTGTGATCAATGCAGATGATTATTATGGACAAGAAGCATTTGTAGAAGCGTATACTTTTTTAACTACAACATGTTCTGAAAAAGAATATTGCATACTGGGTTACGAACTATCGAATACATTAAGTGAAAACGGAACGGTGAGTAGGGGTGTATGTAGTTTAGACGCAGCCGGTTATTTAACTACAATCAATGAGCGTACTAAAATTTATAGAAAAGAAGGTGCTGGTATTGTTTTTGAAGAAGATGGCATTGAAACACCGCTACAAGAAGACACAAGAGTGAGTATGAACTTTATGTGTTTTGCGCCAGGCTTTATTGATTTATGTGCAGCTGAATTCAAACTATTCTTAGAAAGAGAAGGACAGGCTTTAAAATCTGAATTTTATATTCCTTTCGTAGCAGGCAGATTCAAAGCATTGGATTTAGGTGCTGTGAAAGTAATCCCTACGAATGCAAAATGGTTTGGTGTAACTTATAAAGAAGATGCACCAGGCGTGAAAGCGAGTATTGATGCATTGGTGGATGCGAAAGTATATCCTACGAATCTTTGGAGTAATTCATAATTACTTCCTTATAATACTTACAATAATTGCTTGTAAAACTTTCTTGTATTTTGTAAGACTAATTTGACTTAGTTGAAAGCACGAACGCTGTAGATGTAATTCTTAAAGCTGTTGATTTGTGCTTTGCGGTTCTTGGAACCTTTTACTTTTTGCTTATTCAATTTAACATTGAGGTCCTTGGTTAATTCATTCTCCTCTAATGTTTCTACCAAATCAAATAATTTATCAGACTTAATAGCAAAGGCAACGCCTTCGGCAAGTTTTTGTCTACTGCTCATGATTCCAATCAGTTCGTTCTTTTCATTGAAAACAGGTGCGCCAGAATAGCCAGGGTTAGCGCTAATCTGAATTTGATAGGTATTGCTATCTCCATTGAATCCAGTTTGAGCACTTAAATATCCTTTACCGTATACAATGTCATTGTCATTTCTTGGGAAGCCTAAAGTAAAAATATCTTCTCCTAAATCACTTGACTTTTTACGAATGGTGAATGGTAAAGCTTTTGCTTGTTTATAGTCTTCGTCTTCGATTTTTAAAAGCGCTAAATCTGAATTCTTGTCGCTATATACAATGGTTGCTTTAAATTCTTGTCCTAAACTATTCACTACAATCGCACCTTCTCCTTTTAAGACATGCGCATTGGTAATCACAAAACCTTTGGTGTCAATTAAAAAGCCAGAACCGCCGCTCACTAATTTTGCATTCTCTGGAACCTTTGTTTTTACCTCGTTCAATAAATGGCCTTGTACTTTTTGATTTTGTTCAATTTTCTCAACAGCCTTGCTCAACTCTAAAATTTGATTTCCATTGATACTAGGAAAAAAGAAAAGCATCATAGCCGAAGTAAATAATGCAATAAATCCACCTACAGAAGCTGCAATGGCAGTGACTTTCTTATACTTGCTCCAAAGTTGAATCACTCTAGATGAAGTTGATTGTTCTGCTTCAGGTGCCCATGTACCAGCATCTAGTAATTGATTGAATACTTGTTTATTTAATTTAGAGAAATTTTTACGATTTACATAGATATCCATTTCTCTTAAGAACATGGCATGCTCAATCACCATCTGATCAATCTCAGGCGTAGCTTTACGGATAGCCTCAAATTGAGTACGTTCTTCAACAGACATATCGCCTGTTAAATATCGTTCTATCGTTTCCTGTAATTGAATATCGTCCATATGGTTATTCTCCTATATTATATTGCGCAAAAAAGAGTTTCTTTAGGCGCATTAAACATTTATATTTTTGGTTCTTAGCATTGTCTGCATTGGTATATCCAAACTGACTTGCTAGTTCCTGCATTCCTTTTTTATTTAAATAATACCCTTCTAACAAACTCTTACATGGTTCGCCAAGACTATTCAAGGCTCGATCCATAATTGCAAAAGCAGCATCTTTTTTCTCAAATTGATCTAGGTCTTCTTCTACCGAGATCGATTCTTCTTGAGCACTTAGAGGGGTACTATATTTTCCCATTTGTTGTAGCCTTTTTAACCAAAGGTTTTTACAGATAGAGAATAAATAGGTTTTAATTTGACAGGAAAGGGTAAAATGTTCTAATTGTACTTTCTCGTACAATGCAATCATCGCCTCCTGAAAAATATCCCTTGCATCATCAAAAGAGCCATTGTTATTGGTAACAAAGTGCTGAATCATACTAAAATGACTTTTATAGAGGGCTTCCACCGCCTTGGAGTCATTTTCTGCTAACCCTTTTAAAAGGGCTTGTTCGTTGAGTTCAGCTTTCAAGAGATTAATACGATTAGGGTACAAAAGTAACCCAACTAGGGTAAAAATGCCTTGTTTTTAAATTTTTTACAAAATCAAGGTTACCTTTTATCGAATAGGGTATTAAGAGTATCATTTAAACATTAAAACTCATTCTAATGAAAAAAGTATTCGCAATCTTCGCTATCGCTGCTTTAACTGCATGTGGTGGTGCTTCTACTGAAGCTACAACTGATTCTGCTGCTGCAACTGTTGATACAGCTGTAGTTGCTGTTGATTCTGCTGCTGTTGCAACTGATTCAACTGCTACTGATTCTGCTGCTACTAAGTAGTAGATCAACAAAATCTAACTATTGTCCTCCATTCAATGGAGATCAATCATAAAGGCACTTTGTTCAACATAGTGCCTTTTTTGTATTTCAGGGTCAATGGGTATTTGCTTAAGAATAGTACGAATACTTGTTAGTAAAATGTAAAAAACTTTGTTGTTTCAGGCTATTTTAGGGACTTTTAGCCTATCTTTGTACCACGATGAAAGCAAATAGCAACTGGTTTTACTTTTTCTTTTATTTCTACTTTAACCAAAGTAGCCGGGTAGTATTTGTAAAAGCATAAACGAAATAACTAAATATACCATCCCGGCTCAAAAAGCCGGGATTTTTTATTAAATAACTAGGATCAATCATAAGAATAGACTGAAAGGATGCATAAGAAAGTGACAATACAGGGGTACGAGGGTAGTTTTCACCAAGTGGCTGCAAGGCAGTTTTTTGGTAAAGACGTAGACGTGATTCCATGTGCCACTTTTAGAGAGGTGGTTCGAATTGGGGAAGATGCAAAAGCATCGGACGGGGCAGTCATGGCGATGGAAAACTCCATTGCAGGAAGTATCCTTCCCAATTATAATTTGTTACAAAAAAGCAAATTACAAGTGATTGGGGAAGTTTACTTGTCTGTTAGTCAAAACCTATTGGTGTATCCTGGAGTAAAACTAGAAGACATCAAAGAAGTGCATAGTCATCCAATGGCGATCCTTCAGTGTTTGGATTATTTGGAAAATCATCAATGGAAGTTGGTGGAGACAGAAGATACTGCTTTGAGTGCAAAACAACTGCGTCAACATAAAAGCAAACACATTGCAGCAATCGCAAGTAAGTTGTCTGCACAATTATTTGACTTAGATGTGATGACGCCAGATATCCATACATTAAAAAACAATATCACCCGTTTTTTAATCATGGTGCCTGTAAAACAAAAAGTAGAAATAGCGGATGCTGATAAAGCCTCTATCTATTTTCAAACAGACCACTCAAAAGGCATTTTATCCAAGGTGTTGGCTAAGATAGCGCAGGGTGGTGCTAATTTAAGCAAGCTACAAAGTATGCCAATACCAGGCAGTACTTTCAAATATGGTTTTTATGCAGACATTGAGTTTGAGCAAAAAAAACAATTAGATAAATTATTGGTGGAATTAAAAACCATGACCAATCATTTTAAATTATTTGGATTGTACAAAAAAGGTAAAGTTGTAAAAGGATAAGTATGAATTGGACTGTATCAAAAAGATTGGATGGGATTGGTGAATATTATTTTTCAACCAAATTGCGCGAAGTTGACGAACTCAACAAAGCAGGCAAGCAAATTATAAATTTAGGTATTGGTAGTCCTGATTTGCCACCGCATCCAGATGTGGTTAAAACATTGCAAGAAGAAGCAAGCAAAGACAATCAACATGCTTACCAATCATATAAAGGCGTTCCGGTTTTAAGAGAAGTAATCGCAGCATGGTATCAAAAATATTTCAAAGTAGAAGGGATCAATCCAGCTACAGAAATATTACCACTATTAGGAAGTAAAGAAGGGATCATGCATATCTGCATGACCTATTTAAATGAAGGAGATCAGGTGTTAATCCCTAATCCTGGTTATCCTACTTATACAAGTGCAGTTAAATTAGCGGGTGGCACTCCGCTTTATTATGAGCTAACTGCCGAAAACAGTTGGGCACCTGACTTTGAAAATTTAGAAAAATCAGATTTATCAAAAGTCAAGTTGATGTGGGTGAACTATCCACATATGCCAACAGGACAAAGTCCAACCAAAGCGCTTTTTGAGCAATTGGTTGCCTTTGGGAAGAAGCATCAAATATTGATTTGTCATGACAATCCTTATGCATTTATTTTAAACAATCAACCCGAAAGTTTATTGTCTATAGAAGGTGCAAAAGAGGTGGTGATCGAATTGAACTCTCTGAGTAAAAGCCAAAACATGGCAGGGTGGAGAGTCGGCATGTTAATTGCTGCCGAAGACAGAATCAATGAAATACTTAGGTTTAAATCCAA
>DBOB01000014.1 GCA_002299885.1 Sediminibacterium sp. UBA657 | reverse complement strand
ACACTCAATACGACAAAGGGGCCGATGCCTACCATATCAATCATATTGATGGCAGTTGCATGTAAAAGACTTAATTTGCGATCTAATTTAGGATTCATCTTAAGAACAAGATAATAAAAAAAGGCTAAAAATATGATTGATTCATTTAAGCAAGTCAGCTGGGCCAATACTGCTTCAATTTATGAAGTCAATATTCGACAATATACTGCAGAGGGCACATTTAAAGCATTTGAAAAGCATCTCCCTAGAATTAAAGAGATGGGCATTGATATTATTTGGTTGATGCCCATAACACCAATCAGTCAAGTCAATAAAAAAGGAAGTCTAGGAAGTTATTATGCATGCAGTAGTTATACAAAAATTAGTCCTGAATTTGGCTCCGTAAATGATTTTAAAGACTTGGTAAATGCGGCGCATGCCTTGGGGATGAAAGTAATTATTGATTGGGTAGCGAATCATACGGGTAGTCAACATGAATGGATGCAAGCAAATCCAAGTTGGTTTACACAAGATGCAGCTGGTAATTTTACTGAACGCAATGGATGGGATGATGTAGTGGACTTAAATTTTGACAATCCTTTGATGCGCATTGCACTCATCGATGCAATGGAATTTTGGGTCAATCAATTTAATATAGATGGGTTTAGATGTGATATGGCACATTTAGTGCCATTGGATTTTTGGATAGAAGCCAGAACCAATTTAGAAAAAATAAAAATTTTGTATTGGCTAGCAGAGACTGAAGACATAGCTTACCATCAAGTTTTTGATACAAGCTATGCATGGGCTTGGATGCATGCGTCCAAAAAAGTAGGGAAGGAACTGGATGGTATGCAGGAAGTATACAATGTGTTACATCAATACGCTCAATATCCAAAAGGGGCATATAAATTATTTTTCACCTCTAACCATGATGAGAATAGTTGGAATGGCACAGAATATGAAAAATATGGTATTGCTGCAAAGGCATGGGCAGTGTTTACACAAACTTGGAATGGACAACCATTAATGTATAGTGGTCAGGAATTACCCAATCAAAAAAGACTTGCTTTTTTTGATAAGGATCCAATTCAATGGACCACTTCAACGCCATTGCTACATGATTTTTATAAAACATTGTTGACTGCAAGAAAAGCATTTCCTGTATTACAATCAAGTAATGTATTTAACTTGCCAACAGAGGGTGCTGTAATGGCTTACCTAAAACAAGATCAAGGACAAACAGCCTTGGTGGTCTTAAACTTTTCTGCAGATAGGCAGCACCTGCATGTGGCACATGAAGCTTTTTCTGGAAGGTTTACGAATTTATTTTCGGGGCTTAGTTTTGAATTCAACGGTGATTGCCATTTTGAATTGATGCCTGGAGAATATATTGTGTACCTGAAAGAAACCATTTAATAATTTAAATCTAGCCACGTTTAGCCTGCTGGTAGCTAATAAACTCCATCATTTCGGCTAAACTAAAACTGCTTAAATTTTGTGCCGCAGTGAGTCCTGCTTTTTGTGCAACTAAAACACCATAAGCGCAATCTTCAAATCCATCAATCGCATGCGCATCTGGATTAATAGAAATCAACACATCTTCTTGCATGGCTTGATGAATATAGCGCCAGTCCATATCCAATCTTCTTGGATGTGCATTTAATTCAATGACAACATTATTCGCTGCGCAAGCCATGATAATGGCTTCGTGGTTAATTGGATATCCTTTTCGGCTTAACAATAAACGGCCAGTAGGGTGCCCTAAAATACTTGTATAAGGATTTTCAATTGCATTCATCAAACGCATCATCGCTTTTTCCTCCGTCATTTTTAAATTTGAATGCACAGATGCAATCACGATATCAAATAATGCTAAAATATCATCGGGATAGTCGAGACTGCCATCATTTAAAATATCTGATTCTATGCTTTTAAAAATTACAAAAGGCGCTAATTTTTTATTTAAAGCATCTATCTCTTTATGCTGTGCTCGAATGCGATCTTCTTGTAAGCCGTTTGCATAAAAGGCAGATTTTGAGTGGTCACTAATCACTAAATATTCAAAACCTTTTTCTTTTGCAGCAAGGGCCATTTGTTCAATGGTATGTAATCCGTCACTCCAAGTACTATGGGAATGGATGATGCCTTTAATATCGCTGCTTTGTATTGGCCTATTTATTCCTTTTGTTTTTGCTTGTTGTATAATGGAAGGATCCTCCCTTTGAGCTGCTGGAATGAACGGAATTTGTACTTGTTCAAAAATTGCTAATTCCGATTCAAATGCTTTTGTTGCATCAAAATTTGGAAGTGCTTGCCATGCCAACCAAAATTCAGGGCTGCAGGAAAGACTAAAATCCTGAATAAAAAAATGGGCTTCAGCAACAATATGCCATCTTAATTCAAACTGATCTGGCCCCTTGCAACTTAAATAATCATTCGAACTGACACATATAAAGCCCTTTTCTTCTAACCAAGCTAGTAGTGTTTTATTATTTGTGGTGGTTACAATGTCTAAAAAATCCAAGGTTTCCATCTGCCTTTTAAAATTACCAGATACCTGATGCTTGTCTTTTGGAAACTGAAGTGATAAGGCATTTTGAATTTGCGCTACATTGTCTTGTACCTGTTGGTATAAAAAACTGCCTTGGTTTTGTAAATAATAATTGAGGGCATCCTGAATACTTTGTTGGGTCTTAGCGCCAAAGCCTTTATAATTGATCAATCGATTTTCTTCACAGGCATATAAAAGTTCACCAATACTTTCAATCCCTAATTCTTTCCATATGGTGATGATCTTTTTAGGACCTAACCCTTTGATTTTTAACATTTCTAAAATGCCAGACGGGGTTTTTTCTATGTAGTCTTCTAGGATTTGCAGCTTCTTTGTGGCCAATAAATCCACAATTTTTTGTGCTATTGCATCTCCAATACCTCTTATGGAAGCAATTTGAGCCGGTGTCATATCTACCAAAGGGTCATTGAGCCGGTCTAGGGTATATGCTGCGTTACTGTAGGACTTTATTTTGAAAGCATTTTCTCCATGTATGTCCATGAGTTTAGCTAGGAGATTAAAATACTCGGCAATTTCGTAATTGTGCATGGGCAAATATAAATAAAACTAAGTTGACCATGTAGAGGAGGGAGAGGTAGGGGCTAAAAAAAAACCCCCGATAATATCGAGGGTCTTTCAATATTATCCGAAGATAATTATTTCTTTTTAGCAGCCTTCTAGGAGCAGCTTTCTT
>DBOB01000011.1 GCA_002299885.1 Sediminibacterium sp. UBA657 | reverse complement strand
GATAGACGAACCGGCCAACTGTATGACCTTTTGGGTCAATTGGGTCGCAAAAATAGGATTCATAGGCTTTACTGCCAAACAATTTGGCCTTTTTTTCCTGATTTTGAGAAATTAGCTATTTCAAGAATATGGCTACTGCAAAGGTTTGTGTTTAATGAAATATCCTGCTGATTGTCTTAAAGCTTGTTTTTATTGAGTCTTGTTCGTTATTTAATCCGGATTTAGGATTTTATTTTTAAAAGGATTGTATCTTCGCATCTCTATTAATAAATAAATCGAATACAATGAGTTCAGTAAAAGTGGCAATCAACGGTTTTGGCCGTATCGGACGTTTAGTTTTCCGTCAAATTTACAATACACCAGGGATCGAAGTCGTGGCAATCAATGACCTTACTTCTCCAGCTGCTTTAGCGCACTTATTAAAGTATGATAGTGCTCAAGGTCGTTTTGATGCCGAAGTAAAATCTACAGAAGATGCAGTAGTGGTAAATGGCCATGCTGTTAAAATATATGCACAAAGAGATCCAGCTCAAATTCCTTGGGGCGCGCATGATGTAGATGTAGTGATTGAGTCTACTGGATTCTTTACAGATAAAGAAAAAGCAGAATTACATATTAAAGCAGGTGCAAAAAGAGTGGTGATTTCTGCTCCAGCAACTGGCGAAATGAAGACTGTGGTGTTCAATACCAACCATGAAATTATTGATGGTACTGAAACAGTGATTTCTGGTGCATCTTGTACTACGAACTGTTTAGCGCCAATGGCGAAAGTTTTAGAAGAGCAATTTGGTATCGTGACTGGTTTAATGTTAACCGTGCATGCCTATACCAATGACCAAAATACTTTGGACGGACCGCATCCAAAAAATGATTTAAGAAGAGCTAGAGCAGCTGCTGCGAATATTGTTCCTAACACAACCGGTGCCGCAAAAGCAATCGGTTTAGTATTACCTAGTTTAAAAGGTAAATTAGATGGATCAGCACAACGTGTTCCAACCATCACTGGTTCTTTAACTGAATTAACAACCATCTTAACTAAGAAAGTAACTGCCGAGGAAGTAAACGCAGCTATGAAAGCAGCAGCAAATGAATCTTTTGGTTACACTGAAGATGAGATTGTAAGTTCTGATATCATTGGTATTTCTTATGGTTCTTTATTTGATGCAACACAAACTAAAGTAATGACACAAGGCGATGTACAGTTGGTTAAAACAGTAGCTTGGTACGATAACGAAATGAGCTATGTAAGCCAATTAGTGCGCACTGTTAAATACTTTGCAAGCAAAATTAAATAAGTAAATTAAACATATACAATGCCTCCGAAATCCGGGGGCATTTTTATTCAGTTTCCAAGTAGCCACAAAAATTATAAAAGAATTTAAACATACAATATGAGCAGTTTTCAATCATTTTCTTTCGCGGGTAAAAAAGCCCTTGTTCGTGTCGATTTTAATGTGCCCTTAAATGAGCAATTTCAAATAACAGATGACACTCGTATGCGTGCCACTGTAAAAACAATCAACAAAATTTTACAAGACGGTGGTAGTGTTATTTTAATGAGTCATTTGGGTAGACCAAAGGATGGTCCTACCAATAAATATTCTTTAAAACATGTAGTGGCACATTTGTCTGAATTATTGGGCGGCAAGGAGGTACAGTTTGCCGATGATTGCATTGGTGCAGACGCCGTAAATAAAGCAGCAGCTTTACAGGCAGGCCAGGTATTGTTATTAGAGAACCTAAGATTTTATAAGGAAGAAGAAAAAGGCGACCCAGCATTTGCCGAAAAATTAGCAAAGCTAGGGGATGTATATGTGAACGATGCATTTGGTACAGCGCATAGAGCACACGCTTCTACAGCTATCATTGCACAATATTTTGCTAAAGAAAATAGAACCTTTGGTTTCTTGATGGAAGCAGAAGTAGTGAGTGCAGAAAAAGTTTTGCACGAAGCACAAAAACCTTTCACGGCTATTATTGGTGGCGCGAAAGTGTCGGATAAAATTTTAATCATTGAAAATTTATTGGAGCGCGCTACCGATATCATTATTGGTGGTGGGATGGCGTATACTTTTTTCAAAGCACAAGGTGGTCACATTGGAACATCTATTTGCGAAGACGATCGTATGCCACTTGCTTTAGAAATTTTAGAAAAAGCGAAAGCAAAAGGCGTCAATATTCATTTACCAGTAGATAATATCATCACCACTGCTTTCTCCAATGACACAGAAAGAAAAAATTGCGAAAGCATGTCAATTCCAGACGGTTGGATGGGCTTGGATATTGGTGAACAATCTAGAGTGAAGTTTAAAGAAGTGATTTTGGCTAGTAAAACTATTTTGTGGAATGGTCCAATGGGGGTGTTTGAAATGTCTAATTATCAAGCTGGAACAAAAGCAATCGCCGAGGCTGTGGCAGAAGCAACCGAAAAAGGTGCTTTTAGTTTAGTAGGAGGTGGCGACAGTGTGTCAGCCGTGAATCAATTTGGTTTCAATGACAAAGTAAGTTATGTAAGTACAGGCGGTGGCGCTTTATTAGAATATTTTGAAGGCAAAATTCTGCCAGGTATCGCAGCTATTAAAGGAGAAGGCGCGTAAGCGACTGATGAAAAAAGTAAATTTTATCTTATAATTTTATAAGAACTTGTTAATTATAACCCTTCCCAGCTTCGGGAGGGGTTCTTTTTGTCAGGACTTTCCGTCATAAAACGAGTTTGGTACTAGCTTTGCGCTATCTTTATAAACAAATACAAAAACTATGTTACGTAAAAATTTAGGACTATTCATTTTTTTAGGAGTACTCGTAATTTTAATAGGCTATGGTTGCAACGGCTATAATGGCTTAGTGAATCAAGACGAGAATGTAAATCAAGCATGGAATAACGTGCAAAGTGATTACCAAAGACGTGCGGATTTAATCCCGAACTTGGTAAATACAGTTAAAGGAGAAGCAAATTTTGAAAAATCTACTTTAGAAAATGTAATTGCTGCTCGTGCAAGCGCTACACAAATGAAAGTGGATGCAAAAGATTTGACACCAGAAAAATTACAACAGTTCCAAGCAAATCAAGGACAATTGTCTCAGGCTTTGGGTCGTTTATTAGTGGTTTCAGAGAACTATCCTAATTTAAGAGCAAATGATGCCTTCCGTGGCTTACAAGCTCAATTAGAAGGAACTGAAAACAGAATTAAAGTTTCAAGAAACGACTTTAACGCTGCAATCGCTGATTACAATAAAAGAGCAAGATCATTTCCTTTGAACTTAGTAGCTGGTATGTTTGGTTTCAAAACCAAAGAAGGATTTAAAGCAGACGAAGGTGCTTCTAAAGCGCCAGAAGTAAAATTCTAATCCTGTTTTAATCCCCAAACCAACAACACTATGTGGAATCCACTGAATCTATTTAAATCCAACACAGATAACTTATTGAGTGCCTCGGACAAGCAACAGCTTGTCCAGGCGATTCAAGCTGCTGAACAAAATACAAGCGGCGAGATCCGTGTTTTTGTAGAAACAAGTATTCCTAAAAAGCAGGATGCATTACAACGTGCTACTGAAATATTTTTCAAGAACAAGATGAACGAAACCAAGGACCGTAATGGTGTACTGGTATACGTCGCCGTATCGGACAAGAAATTAGCTATTTATGGCGATCAACAAATTCATGAAAAAGTGGGTGTGGAGTTTTGGTACCAACAAGTGCAAGAAATGACGGGTCATTTTAAACAAGCCAATTATGTAGATGGCATGGTTGCTGTGATAGATGCGGTGGGTCATGCATTGAAAGATCATTTTCCATATGATCGCGTAACGGATGAAAATGAATTATCTGACGAAATCATGATGGGCAAATGAGAAAGATAAAATTATTTGGCATATCGCCTTTTGTTTTAACAATCGTTTTCTTTTTACAGGCATTGCTTTTTGCAAACAATACAATTGCGCAAACTATCATTGCGAAGCCTAATCCAGCAACCCTTGTGACAGATATGGCTGGTGTATTGACGCCAGAACAAAAGCAAGCCTTAGAAAATAAATTGGTGGCTATTGACGATAGTAGTTCCAATCAGATTGCTGTTGTGATTATTCCAAGTTTAGACGGATATCCAAAGGAAGAATACGCAACAAAATTATTTAGAGAATGGGGCATAGGCAATAAAAAAACGAATAATGGGGTGCTCTTATTAATCGCCATCAACGATCGTCAAATCAGAATCGAAGTAGGTTATGGATTAGAAGGGGCCATCCCAGATATCACTGCATTAAATATTATTGACAATGATATTAAGCCTGCATTTAAAGCGGGTAATTATTACGAAGGCATTGACCAAGCAACAGACAATATCGCAAAAGCTGCAATAGGAGAATACAAAGAAGCTAGGCCAAAAAAATCAAGATCAAAATCTAAAGGAAGCGGAGGATTATTTTTGATCATCTTAATCATCATTTTAGCGGTGTTAAGAAATGGCCGAGGCGGCGGTGGATCCAATATTGGTCGTAGCGGATTTAGTGATGTAGCCACAGGCATGTTACTAGGTTCTTTACTAGGCGGTGGTGGTAGACACGGCGGCGGCGGATGGGGTGATGGCGGCGGTGGAGGATTCGGCGGATTTGGCGGCGGAAGCTCTGGTGGTGGTGGCGCAGGTGGATCCTGGTAAGATTTTGGAAAATAAACTATAAGAACATATCAATATAAAAAGAGCCTCCAATTGGAGGCTCTTTTATTAATTACATCTTCGGTAACACTGCAGTCACCATAGCAACCAGCTCAGTTTCACCTTTTTGCTTTTTAGCTTTAATAATATCGCCTAGTATTTTAAAATTAAAATACGGATCTGTCTGTGCACGGTATCCTTGAGGAATGGCTTCTCTAAATTCAACAATCAAGTCAATCCCTTTCTTAAACTTGACAGGGTCTGTTGTTTTAATTAATAGCTGTGCAAATGGCATTGTCATTTCAAATTTCTCTGATGACTGAATATTCAATTTGCCATAGGTGCTTGCAACGAAGTCAAACATTTGCTCGTCCCCATATTTAGTAAGAATAGTGGTCACTACCGTATTCAATCTTTTCTTCAATGTCTGTTTAGAGAATGCCTTAGCAATGTCAATCGCTTTTGCACTATCTACTATTTCTAATGCAGCTAATGCAGCACCTGCCACTGTGTAAGAGGAGTCGTTCACCCATTTTTCGTACAATGGTGTGAAACTAGGTTTGTTGATTTTGCTCAATACATTAATCGCATCTTCTCTCACAGAACTCACTTTATCTTTTGCAGCAAGCTCTAAAATTTTTGCTTCCATAGTCGCATCAATCGCAGTTGGATTATAGCTAGTTAAAGCAATGGAACGAATCACATGGAAAGTATCTTTAATTGCAGCTTCTATGATGGCTTTAGCTGCAGGATTCTTTAAGTTAGTCGCTGCTTCGTTCGCTGCTTCAAAACGATCCATAAAATTACGTGCATGCTTAAATTGATAAGCGTATTGTTCTATTGGCTTGGACTCGTCTTTTGCCCACAATAATATTTTATCATTGTCTACATTCACATTGTCTGGTGCCACAGCCGCTGGGAAATAAAAGCTATCCACTTTGTTTTTACTCCATACCTCATAATGGTTGCGATTACCATTCACATAAACGTCAATCCCCACAGGCAGCGTGAATAATTTATTTTGAGTTTGCGTTTGTTGAATCGTCACCAATACCTTTTGTTGGTCTGCCATGTATTTTTGCTGGATGCGCACATAAGGATGACCACTTCCAAAATACCATTGATTAAAGAACCAATTTAAATCCTTACCAGTCACTGCTTCAAAAGCCAATTTAAGTTTGATAGCAGAACCGTTTGAGAATTTATTATCCGTTAAATATTTATTCAAAGAAGCAAAGAAGGCATCATCACCCACCAAGTGTCTTAACATATTTAATATGCGTCCACCTTTTTGGTAACTCACTAGGTCAAATACATCTTCTTGATTTTGGTAAAAAAAGCGCACTAAATTCTTTTCAGCATCCGAAGGACTGCTTAGGTAGTTGCGAAGTCCAGTAAAGTTTTCAAATGCACCAGCATCTTTACCTTGACTATGTTCAAACCAAAGTGTTTGGCTATAGTCGGCAAAGCTTTCATTCACAGTGATATTGCTCCAACTTTCTGCAGTCACTAAATCTCCAAACCACTGATGAAATAATTCATGTGCAATGGTGCTCTCCCAATTATTACCGTCAATCAATTCTCTTGCATCTTGCTGTACAGCGTCGCTATGCAAAGTAGCCGTGGTATTTTCCATGGCGCCACTCACATAGTCTCTACCACTAATTTGGGCATACTTACTCCAAGGATAAGCAACGCCTAATTTACTTTCAAAATAAGCAATCATCTGCGGCGTGTTGCCGTAAATTTTTCTTGCCACTTTTTCATAAGCTCTTTCAATATAGTAGCTTACTTCCTTTCCCTTGTAACTATCTTTAATTACGGCGTAATCACCAATGCCAATAAAAAATAAATAAGGGGAGTGCGGAAGGTCCATCTTCCAAACATCTTCTCTGAATCCGTTTTTTAAATCTGTTTGTTTTACCAATAAACCATTGGATAAACTAACGTATTTACTTGGTACCGTTAAATAAAATTCCTGTGTTGTTTTTTGATTTGTTTTATCAATGGTTGGAATCCAAACAGAGCTTGCTTCCGTTTCTCCTTGGGTCCAAATTTGTGTTGGCTTATCTTTGTCTGTACCTAATGGATTGATAAAGTACAAGCCCTTCGCATCTCTTATGGCTTCGCTACCTTTTCCTTTATACTCATTCGGACGTGCGATGTATTTGATATAGATAGTGTAAGACTCTTTTGCAGTATAGGTTTTATCCAAGTCGATATGCAGTTGAAGACTATCATAAGTATAAGATAGTTTTGTTTTTGCAGTACCATTCATCAAAGCAACTTCTTTAATATCCATCGCTTTCGCGTCCAATACCAAATTTTTTGTTGGATAAAAATGTGGTTGAAATTTCAACCATACTTCGCCATTCATTTGCGATTTTTCATAGTTAAAACTCGCAACTAATTTAGTGTGCTTAAGGTTGTTGGTCTTTGTTGCGACTGCACGATAGTTTTGTTTCCAGCTACTATCTACTTGCTCTGTTTTAGTTTGTGCATTTAAAGTAAATGCCAAAAAAAGAGATGCGAATAAGGCTATTTTTTTCATTTGAAAGTGGATTGAATTTATATAACGAAAGGCTTATAATTAAGTTACTAAGTTAGGAATCGATTTTGTTTTGATGCGCTAAATAGTGTGGAATCAAAAAAATTGTAGCTTAGTGGCTTAATTAAATGATTCATGGCAAGGTATTTTATAGAACTTAGTTATGACGGGGCTTCATTTGGTGGATTTCAGATTCAACAAAATGTAGGCACTGTGCAAGGAGCGCTAGAAAACGCCATGGAAACCTTATTTAGAGCACCCATTTCATTAACAGGTGCTTCAAGAACCGATGCAGGGGTGCATGCGTATCAAAATTTCTTGCATTTTGACACCGAATTAGAAGTCCTTCCAAAGCATGTCTATAATTTAAACGCAATTTTACCCAATTCAGTGGTGGTGAAGGGCATTTATGCTGTTCCAAACGAGGCGCATAGTCGTTTCGATGCCATTAAAAGAGGATATATATACAAGCTTCATCAAAGTAAGGACCCATTTTCAGAGGGAAGATCTTGGTTTTATCCCTTTCCCCTTGACCTAAGTCTAATGCAAACTGCTGCCGATTCCTTATTGAACTATACCGATTTTGAGAGTTTCTCTAAGAAAAACACCCAGGTCAACAGCTTTCAATGTGCCATTACCAAGGCCAATTGGACTATGTCTGGGTCTAATATTAAGTTCGAAATCCACTCCAACCGCTTCTTAAGAGGGATGATCCGTGGTTTAGTGGGCACCATGGTGCAGGTTGGAAGGGGTCAAATTAGCATCCAAGAATGGCATGAAATTGTGGCTTCAAAGGACGAACAAAGGGTCGATTTTTCCACTCCAGCTTGTGGCCTTTATTTATCTCAGATTATCTACCCAGATTTCTTAAAAAAAATTGGGTAACTAGAATCCTTTGTCCTATTGCGTTTGAGCGTATAACTGATAGATTATGAAGGGCTTGAACGAAAAAAAATTAAAAATAGTATACAATATATTTGGCTGGGATAATATACTCCCTATCTTTGCCGCCCGTTAGCGATGAAATATCAATAACAGGAGTTCTCTGAAGCAATATAAAGCAGCATAAAAGTTCAAAAAAACTTTAAAATTAATCCATCAAAATTTTGGTGGCTTAGAAATGAGGCTCTATCTTTGCCCTCCCTCTTCAAAAAGGGGTTAGTTCTTGAAATCTTATCGGCCTTATTTTGTTGATTATTTTTAATTCTATTTTAAATAATTATTAAATAAAGTTTGGCTAATAAAAATATTGTGTCTACCTTTGCACCCCGCTATGAATAATGGCGCGCAAAAAAAACACTAAGATCTTTGAAAGTTTGGAAACAATAGTAACTGATTAATTGAAAAAATCAGGTAAAGGTTATAGCATCAACAGAATTATATCAGACCGTTAATTTCGGATTTATTTGAGATTGATAGTCATGATCAAACGACATTTGCAATGGAGAGTTTGATCCTGGCTCA
>DBOB01000026.1 GCA_002299885.1 Sediminibacterium sp. UBA657 | reverse complement strand
GCACAGTGGCATTACCCATTTGAGAACAAAGACTTAGTAGAAAAAGGATTGGCATTCCCTGCAGATTTTATTGCGGAAGGAGTAGACCAAACTAGAGGTTGGTTCTATACATTACATGCATTGGGTGTATTGCTTTTTGATAAGGTGGCATATAAAGCTGTGGTGAGTAATGGCTTGGTTTTGGATAAGAATGGCAACAAAATGAGTAAGCGTTTAGGAAATGTGGTGAATCCATTTGAGACCTTAGAGACTTACGGTGCAGATGCGACAAGATGGTATTTGGTCACCAACGCCTCTCCTTGGGATAATTTAAAATTTGATTTATCTGGTATTCAAGAAGTACAAAGAAAATTCTTTGGCACATTGTACAATACCTATCAGTTTTTTATATTGTATGCCAATGTGGATGGATTCAAATTTGAACAGGCTTATATCCCTGTAAAAGATCGTCCAGAGATTGACCGTTGGGTAATTTCTTCTTTGAATAGTTTAGTGCAAACTGTGACTGTGGCGATGGATGACTTTGAGCCAACCATTGCTGGACGTGCCATTGAGACATTTGTGGACGAGCATTTGAGTAACTGGTATGTGCGTTTATGTAGAAGAAGATTCTGGAAAGGCACATATAGTGAAGATAAAATTGCTGCTTACCAAACATTGTATGAATGTATCGAAACCATTGCAAGATTAATGGCGCCAATTGCACCATTCTTCTGTGATCAATTGTTCAGAAATTTAAATGGCCTTACAAAAAGATTCGACGCAACATCCATTCATCATATTGATTTTCCAAAAGCAGATCCATCTAAAATGGACGCAGCTTTAGAAACAAGAATGCAGTTGGCACAAGATATTTGTTCTTTGGTTTTATCTATTCGTAA
This sequence comes from Sediminibacterium sp. UBA657, assembly GCA_002299885.1. Taxonomy (GTDB): domain Bacteria; phylum Bacteroidota; class Bacteroidia; order Chitinophagales; family Chitinophagaceae; genus Sediminibacterium. The sequence continues at coordinate 46,678 of DBOB01000026.1, read as the reverse complement.
AAAAGTGAATATCAAAGTTCGTCAGCCATTACAAAAAATATTGATACCAGTTTTAGACCCTGCTATGAAATTGGCCATTGAACAAATGGAAGAATTGATTCTTGCCGAGGTGAATGTGAAGGAGATCAATTATATCACAGAGACGGAGGGGGTGATAAGCAAGAAGCTTAAACCTAATTTTAAATTATTGGGTGCGAAATTGGGCACAAAGATGAAACAAGCTTCGGCAGTCATCGCAGCTTTAAGCCAAAACGAAATTTCTGAGTTGGAGCGCACCGGAACCCTTACCATATTGGTGGAAGATTCTCCTATTATGTTGTTAATCAATGAATTAGACATTATTGCAGAGGATATTCCGGGTTGGAGTGTGGCTGTTAAGGGCAATTTAACCGTAGCATTGGACATTAGCCTTTCTGAAGCCCTTTTAAAGGAAGGACATGCTCGAGAATTGGTAAATAGGGTCCAAAACATCCGAAAAGAGGCCAATTTTGAGCTCACAGACAAGATTTTACTCCAAATTGTGGATAACCAGAACTTGAAAGAGTCTATTAATGAATTTTCAGAGTATATTTGCCGCGAAATATTAGCGACCCAAATTGATTGGGTGTCTAGCCTTGAAGAAGGCGTCGATATCGAAATAAATGACCAAAAACTAAAGATTTTAGTTAGACAAAAAGGATAATTATGGCTACAAAAAAACCAGCACCTAAAAAAGCGGCTCCAGCTAAAAAAGCAGTGCCTGCAAAAAAAGCGGCTCCTGCAAAAAAGGCAGCGCCAGCTAAAAAAGCAGCGCCAGTAAAAAAAGCGGCTCCTGCAAAAAAGGCTGCACCGGTAAAAAAAGTAGTTCCAGCTAAAAAAGCAGCACCAGCTAAAAAAGCGGCTCCTGCAAAAAAGGCTGCACCTGCTAAAAAAGTGGTTCCTGTAAAAAAGGCTGCACCAGCTAAAAAAGCAGCACCTGCTAAAAAAGTTGCGCCAGCTAAGAAAGTGGTTCCAGCTAAAAAAGCGGTTCCTGTAAAAAAGGCAGTACCTGCAAAAAAAGTTGCTCCTGTAAAAGCAGTACCAGCTAAAAAAGCGGCACCTGCAAAAGCACTAGCGAAGCCGGTATCAAAAGCACCAGTTAAACCAGTGGTGGCTGCAAAGCCAGTTGAGAAATATGTACCTCCTGCAAAACCAGTTCCTGTTATTCCTACACCACCGGTAAAGCCAGTGCGTAAAGCAGCAGAACCAATCAAGGACATTAAAGTTCCAAAGATCAATGCAAAGAGTAGTGTTCCTTATCAACCAGGTTATGTTCCAATGGAAAAAAGAAAAGAAGTAGAAAGATCTACAGAGACTTTAGTAAAATATTCAGATGCAGAATTAGCTGAGTTCAGAGATTTAATTTCAAAGAAATTAGAAGCTGCAAAAAAAGAACTTGTTTATTTACAAGGATTGATCACACGTAAAGACGAAATGGGTGGTGACAATGATGATGCAAGATACATGACTATGGAAGATGGAAGTGTTAGCATGGAAAGAGAGCAAATGGGTCAAATGGCTAGCCGTCAGATCACATTCATTGACCATTTAGAGAAAGCGTTAATGCGTATCGAAAATAAAACTTATGGTATTTGTAGAGTAACAGGTCGCTTGATTGACAAAGCGCGTTTACGTGCGGTGCCTCATGCTACTTTAAGCTTAGAAGCAAAACTAGGTTACGTAAAAAATAGCAGCGATCAATAATATTTCAAGCAAATAGTTTGAACTTAAATAGACCTATTAAAAAACCCGATCATCGATCGGGTTTTTTATTTCACTTCCTGCATCTCAATTAATTTCTTGTAGTAACCGCCTTGTGCCAGTAAGGTTTCGTGGTTGCCGCGTTCTACGATTTCCCCTTTTTGTAAGACGATGATTTCGTCTGCGTGGCGGATAGTTGATAATCTATGTGCAATCACAATAGAAGTTCTGTTTTGCATCATATTATTTATTGCGTCTTGCACCAATCTTTCACTCTCTGTATCTAAAGCCGATGTGGCTTCGTCTAAAATTAAAATAGGAGGATTTTTAAGCACTGCTCTTGCAATGGTTAAACGTTGACGCTCACCACCACTTAGTTTACTACCTCTGTCTCCAATGATAGATTCAAAACCGCCATCCTTTTTTATAATAAAATCATAAGCATTGGCAATTTTTGCTGCTGCAATAATTTCTTCCATCGTTGCTTCTGGCTTCCCCAATGCAATATTCGCTGCAATAGTATCATTGAATAATATTGGCTCCTGCGTAACAATGCTAATCAATTGTCTTAAGCTATGAAGGCTATAGTCCTTGATATTTTTTCCGTCAATGTATAAATTGCCAGAAGACACATCATGGAATCTTGGTACTAAATCTGCGAGTGTGCTTTTTCCTGCACCAGATGAACCCACCAAAGCAACTGATGTTCCTTTTTTGATATTTAAATTGATGCCATTCAAAATGCTTGCATCCTGGTAAGCAAATCCTACATTATCAAAATGGATACTATCTTCAAATCCTGCAATCAAAATTGGATTTGCTACTTCTTCTACCGTATTTGGAGCTTCTAATATTTCATTCAATCTATCTAGAGTAGCCGTACCTCTGTTCACGTTGTAAACTGCTTGGGACAAGGCTTTTGCTGGGTTAATGATTTGCGAAAACAACGCCACATAAGTAATGAATGAGCCTGGAGATAAAATATCGCCATTTAAAACAAGCTTACCCCCAAACCAAAGCACGCCACTTAAAATAGTCACCCCTAAAAATTCTGAAACAGGAGAGGCTAAATCACGTCGGTATAAAATTCGATTCTTTAAAGTAAAAATGTCTTCTACCAATCCATAAAACTGTCCTTTAACTTTTCCTTCTGCGTTAAATGCTTTGATGATTCTTAATCCAGATAAAGTTTCTTCCATCTGACTTAATATCTCACCCCATTTAACTTGTGCTTTATTGGTATGTTTTTTTAAACTGCGACCTATACGGCCTACTATAAATCCAGCTAATGGTAATAAAATAAAAACAAATAATGTGAGCTTAGCACTGATTAAGAATAAGAAAATTAAAATACCAATAATGGTCAATGGTTCTTTGATTAAACCCTCTAATGCACTAATTACAGAGCTTTCCAATTCTGCAATATCATTAGAAGCTCTACTTAAAATATCTCCTTTTCTTTTCTCTGTAAAAAAGCCTACAGGCAATTGCAAAATCTTATCATATAAGAGCTTTGAATATTTCTTTGTCACCATATTACGAATAGGTGCTAAAAAATAAAATGCGAGGTATAAAAATAAATTCTTGAAAAAGATAGAAACAATAATGAAAAGGCAAATCCATCCTAATGCATATTCTTTACCACTTGTTTTGATGATGTCTTGTAAAAATTGGTAAATAAGGTCTTTAAGGTTTGCACTATCTGTTACAGATACAGGCGCCAAACTTGCAAAAGCATTGTTCCCAAAAATAAGGTCAAGAAATGGGGTGAGCATCCCTAACGAGAACAAGCTAAAAATGATGGATAACAAGATAAATAGACCGTACCAGCCCATATAGGTCTTGTATTCTCTGATATAACTTACTATGCGAAAAAATTTCTTCATAATTAAAACTATTCCCTCAGAATAATCAGCAAAGTAACTAATTTTACAGCGAATCAACGACTTTGATTATGGAAGAGGGAAAAAGACAGAAACAAGTGGCTGGTGCGATTCAAAGCACCATGAATGATATCTTTTTAAAATTGGGCTTGAACCATTTACAAGGCGGGATGATTTCCATCTCCTCAGTAAAAGTGACCCCAGATTTATTGGAAGCTAGAATCTATTTAAGTTTATTTCAGGTGGCCGATCAGGAGACCTGCTTTAAGAAGATCCAGGCCCAGGCTTGGGATATAAAAAAGCATCTTCAGGAGGCTATGAAACATCAATTAAGACGTATCCCAGTATTGCATTTTTATTTAGATGACACACTGGATTATGTATTTAAAATGGAAGAGATTTTAAAAAAACTATAAGTTGCATTTTTTATTTGCTTGGCGTTATTTTAGAGGTAAATACTCCTTTCAGGCAATACAATTCATTGCATGGGTAAGTGTCTTTGCTATTGCGATTGGCACAGCAGCCTTACTCACTATTTTAAGTGTCTCCAATGGCTTTTCTGAAATTGTAAACGGACTATATTCGGATTTTTATGCCGACTTACGTGTGGTTCCTAAAACTTCAAAATTTGTCCAATTATCACAAAATCAATTGAATGCTGTAAGACAAATTCCTGGGGTACATTATGCGACAGGCATTGTAGAAAATAAAGCAATCCTTGTGCACAACGAAAATCAAACGGTGGTTTTTGTAAAAGGGGTTGACTCCAATTATATACATATTAATAAAGTCAATCAATATTTAAAACGAGGTGTTTTTGAAGTGGGTAGTTTGGATAGTCCTAAATTAGTACTAGGCGTTGGGGTGGAAGAAAATTTATTATTGTTTAATACAGACTTGGGTGCATCCATGGAGTTGATTGCAGTGGGCCGATCAGGGAAGTCTTTGAAATCTATTGATCAGCTGAACCACTTGGTAGCAGTGCAGTCTGGCGCATTTTCGGTACAACAAGAATTTGATGTACAATATGTATTTACGTCGAATCAATTTGCACAATATTTATTTGACTTAGACACCAATCAATATTCAGGTATAGAATTATCTATCGATTTAAATAAAGAAAAAAGTATTGTTACATCAATACAAAATATTTTAGGCCCTATTTTTTTAGTACAGAATAAATACCAACAGAACGCAGACTTGTATAAGATTATGCAAATTGAAAAGTGGATCATCTTTGCTATCCTTGCACTCATCATGGTGATTGCCTCCTTTAATTTAGTGGGTGCATTAACAATGTTGGTCTTAGAAAAACAAAAAGACATTCATGTATTGCATGCCATGGGGGCCACTGCAGGTACCATTCAAAAAATATTTCTTAGCTTATCCATTGTGATGTCATTGACCGGTGCGTTGATTGGTGGATTGATTGCTTCTTGTTTGATTTTTTTACAAGGACAATTTCATTTCATCCAATTACAAGGAGTGAGTTTTGTGATTGACTACTATCCGGTCAAAGCAATCTGGACAGACTATATTGCAGTCATTGGGTTGGTTGTTTTGATTGCAATTGTAGCAGGCTGGGTACCAGCAAAAAAAGCTGCTGGACGTATTTTTGAAAAAATAGGTTAATAGGAACAAGTTGGAATAAAAAAAAGGGAAGCATGCTTCCCTTTTTTTTATAAGTAGTTTGATTTATTAAAAATCTCCTAAAGTCATTTCTAATTGTCCTAAAGCATTTTCTAATTGTGCGTCGTTAGGTGCGATACCATGCCATTCATGACCAGTTTCCATAAAGTCAACTCCCTTGCCCATGACTGTTTTCATCAATATAACAATCGGCTTGCCTTGTCCAGTCAATGTTTTGGCATGTTCTAAAGTAGCTACAATCTCATCCATATTGTGCCCATCCATATGCAATACGGTCCAATGAAATGCCTTGAACTTATCTTCCAAGCTATCTAAATTCAATACCTTGTTTAACGGTCCGTCAATTTGTTGTCCGTTCACGTCGATGGTAGCAATATAGTTGTCTACTTTATTATGAGCCGCAAACATAATGGCTTCCCAGTTTTGACCTTCTTGTAATTCACCATCTCCATGTAAAGAATAAACGATACGATCGTCGCTATTGTATTTTTTAGATAAAGCAGCGCCTATTGCTACACTCATGCCTTGTCCCAAAGAACCACTCGCAATACGAATTCCAGGTAAATGCTCGTGAGTAGTAGGATGACCTTGTAAACGAGAATTGATCATTCTAAATGTGGCTAATTCTTTGATATCAAAATAACCTGATCTAGCTAATACAGAATAGAATACAGGAGAGATATGTCCATTAGATAAGAAGAAAAGATCTTCGCCCTTTCCATCCATATTAAAGGCTGGATCATGCTTTAATACTTTAAAGTAGAGTGCCGTTAAAAAATCTGTACAACCTAAAGAACCTCCTGGATGACCACTTTGTTGTGCATGCACCATTCTAACGATATCTCTTCTTACTTGAGAAGCTGTTCTTTTTAATTCTACTGTTGACATAATCTTATTTTAACGTTCGTACAAAGATAGAAAAATTACGGCCATAAAAAAAGGTAAGGGCAGAATACCAAGGATTTATTAGCTTTGCCTTTGAAAACATTGAATTATGTCAGAGGAATTAAAGAAAATTAGTACAGATGCCGAAAATGGCATGAAAAAAGCCATCAATCACTTAGAAATAGAATTGTCTAAAATACGAGCTGGTAAAGCTTCACCTTCCATTTTAGAAGGTGTCAACGTAGATTATTATGGCACTCCAACACCAATCAGTCAGATTGCCAACGTACAGGTATTGGATGCAAGAACAATTAGCATTCAGCCTTGGGAAAAAAACATGTTGCCTTTAATTGAAAGAGCAATCATGGGCGCCAATATTGGCATCACCCCACAAAATGACGGTGTAAATATTCGATTATTCATGCCGCCTTTAACAGAGGAGCGCAGAAAGGAAATGGTCAAGAAGGCGGGCGGAGAAGGAGAGCAAAGCAAAGTAGCAATTCGTAATATCAGAAGAGACCATATTGAACAAGTAAAGAAATTGCAAAAAGACGGGATGAGTGAAGATATCTGCAAGGGAGCAGAAGATACCATTCAAGGATTAACCGATAAGCATATCGCGCTTGTTGAAAAACATTTAGAAGCAAAAGAAAAAGAAATTATGACCGTTTAGTCGTCTAGTTTTTTATGCCTTATTGAGCCCTCAATTTATGATTGGGGGCTTTTTTGTTTTATAAATGGAAGGAAATTTAAGTTCCCTCTATTCACTATATACACGCCCAATAAAATTACACCTAGACAAACCACTTGCAAAGGCTCCAAAGATTCTCCATAGATCAAACCCCATACCACAGCCACGATTGGAATACCATAAGTGACCATTGAGCCAAAAAGAATACCAGCCTTTTTTACTAAATAATAAAATAAAATAGACGCCATTGAAGTGCCCACCATGCCTAAAATAGCACTCATCAAAACACTATGAAGGACGATTGGATCCTTAAAATTATAGTCAAAAAAACCTGTGAAAAATAAGACGGCAGCGCTTGGAAGTATTAAGAATGAAAATGCAACCGAAGCTATTTGAATGGAGCCAATCTCTTTTAAATTTCTCCCAACGGTATGCACATTTACGCCATACATCATAGTAGCTAAAAGGACAAGGCTCGCATAAGAAAGATTTTCAAAGTGCATATCCTTTCCTGATAATAGTAAAAAAGTCAATCCAACAAATCCAATTAGGATACCTAAAAATTTAATAGTGGTGGTTTGGGTTTTATAGAATACAACTCCAACCAGGATGGTAAATAAGGGGGTAAGGGAATTTAAAATACCTGCCAAAGCACTGTCAATCCTGGTTTCTGCAATGCAAAAAAGATAGGCCGGAATAAAATTACCAATCAAACCAGAAACAATCACGATGCCCATTTTATCTTTCGGTATTTTTCGGAATGCCTTGATTGCGAACGGCAATAAAACCAGTCCTGCAAAAAGCATTCTAAGCGAAGCGACTTGGTAAGGAGTAAATGCCTTTAGACCCTCTTTCATTAAGATAAAGGAGCTACCCCATACGATTGATAATAAAGCAAATACAAGCCAGTTGGTCCACTTCTGATGCATCCTTCTTGGTTTTGAACAAAGATGCCTCATTTTGGCTAAAAAATGAATAAATATCACTTTCTTTGCAAGGATGAGCCAGCATACTAATTATTCGATTAAAGTGGACCAATTTGAAGGTCCTTTTGACCTTTTATTGTTCTTTATTGAGCGTGATGAGATGGACATTTACAATATCCAGATCACTAAAATCATACAGGATTTTTTAGATTTTATCCATGCACAAGACAAGCTTAATATTGAATTAAGTAGTGAATTTATTTTATTCGTTTCTACCTTAATGCGTATTAAGGCTAAAATGTTATTGCCAAGAAAAGAGATCGATGCATTAGGAAATGAGATAGACCCAAGACAAGAATTAATTGATAAAATTTTAGAGTATAAAAAGTACAAAGAAGCAGCAGTTCAAATGGCCGACTTAGAAGCCATGAGAATGTTGATGCTGAAGCGTGGTAATATTCAACAAGAAATGTCATTGGTTGGAGAAGAAGCGGCCGAAGGCACAGAGTTACAGACAGTGACTTTGTTTAAGTTGATGAAAGCTTTTGAGAAAGTCATGACCCGCGTGCACGAACGTCAAAACAAACCTGTTCATACAGTTGTACGATACAATTATACGATGGAAGGCAGCCGTACTTATTTGCTTACATTGGTGCAAGAGGGAAAGACAGTTGCTTTCGAAAAAGTATTTGATATTTGTGAAGACCGTGTACACGCTTTATTCTTGTTCTTATCTATTTTAGAATTAGCGCAACAGAAATACATGAAATTAATGGTGGGCGAAGGACGCAATAATTTCATACTTGAATGGAATGAAAACAGGGAGGATGATTTAGAACCTGGATACATTGAACAAACCGATTCTTACGAAACAAAGTTTGATCATAGTACATTTGCAGATGCACCAGAAGATGAAGGTGATTTTGATCCTAGCTTGAATTAATTATCCTTCTACTAACACCGATTTTCCTAAAAGATTTTTTACAGCATTGGCAATCGCCATAGCATCGTAATGACATTCTTGTTGCAATTCTTTTACAGAACCATGTTCAACAATCGTATCAGGTATGCCTAAAATGCGCACTTGACTATGGTAATTATGTGCATTCATGAATTCCAATACAGCAGAACCTAATCCACCAACAACTGTTGCATCTTCTACAGTCACAACAAGTGCATAGTTTTGGAATACCTCATGCAATAATGCTTCATCAAGTGGTTTTACAAAACGCATATCATAATGGGCAGGATCAATGCCTTCTAATCTTAAATTACGAATGGCAGTCTGCGCGTTATTACCTGGGTGTCCAAAAGTAAGAATAGCCACCTCTTTACCTTCTTTCAATCTGCGTCCTTGTCCAATAGCTAATTGTTCGAATGGCTTTTTCCAATCTACCATCACACCTTCGCCTCTTGGATAACGAATCACAAATGGTAAATCAGTGGAAGGTAATTGAGCAGTATACATCATGTTCCTTAATTCTTGCTCATTCATAGGTGCAGCAATGATTAAATTAGGAATACATCTAAAGAAAGCAATATCGTAACAACCATGGTGCGTTGGTCCATCTTCTCCAACCAGTCCCGCACGGTCTAAACAAAATATAACAGGTAATTTTTGCAATGCCACATCATGTATCACTTGATCATATGCGCGTTGCATAAATGAAGAATAAATATTACAAAAAGCTTTTACACCTTGTGTAGCAAGACCAGCACTCAATGTCACTGCATGTTGTTCGCAAATACCTACATCAAATGCACGATCTGGCATGGCTTCCATCATGAATTTCATAGATGATCCACTTGGCATCGCAGGGGTTACGCCCATGATCATTGGATTCATTTCTGCCAATTCAACTAATGTCAATCCAAATACGTCTTGGTATTTTGGTGGCTGAGGCGTCTCAATTTTTTTCTTAATAATTTCTCCAGTCAATTTATCAAACAAGCCTGGCGCATGCCATTTGGTTTGGTCTTTTTCTGCGAGTTCATACCCCTTCCCTTTAACAGTTAGAATATGCAATATTTTAGGTCCTGGAATTTCTCTTAAATCTCTTAAAGTGTCCACAAGGTTAGTGATATTGTGACCGTCAATTGGTCCGAAATAGCGCAGTTGTAATGCTTCAAATAAGTTACTGCTTTTAGAGACCATGCCTTTCAAGCCAGCTTCTACTTTGGAAGCCATCTCTCTTGTAAATGTTTTTCCAATCGGCAATTTCCCCATCAATTCCCATAACTCGTCTCTAAACTTATTATAAGTAGGTGAGGTACTAATATCTGTTAAATATTCTTTTAGCGCGCCCACATTTGGGTCGATGCTCATACAGTTATCATTCAAAATAATCAACACATCACTATCTGCCACACCAGCATGGTTCATCGCTTCAAAAGCCATACCTGCTGTCATTGAGCCATCTCCAATAATCGCAACTGATTTCCTGTCCTCGCCTTTGTATTTAGCAGCCATGGACATGCCTAATGCTGCAGATATAGAAGTAGAGGAGTGTCCCACGCCAAATGTATCGTATGGACTTTCGCTTCGTTTAGGGAAGCCACTTAAGCCCTTGTATTTTCTGTTGGTCACAAATGCATCACGGCGACCGGTTAAAATTTTATGACCATATGCTTGATGGCCTACGTCCCAAACCAATTGATCATAGGGTGTATTGTACACATAATGTAATGCTACGCTCAATTCTACCACGCCAAGGCTGGCCGCAAAATGACCTCCATGTACACTCACGATGTCAATAATATACTGACGTAATTCATCGCATACCTGGTGTAACTTCTCCCTGGAAACCTTTTTTAGGTCATCTGGGGTGTCAATATGCTTCAATAATGGTCCTGCCTCAATCAAAATGCTCCGTTTTTAGTCTTGTAAAAGTAAGTTAATAACATAAATTTAAGCCAAAAGTTGCATCTTATTTGAGATTGCCGACGAAACATCATTTTGACCATTAATCCAATAAATTAACCCAATATCGTGTTATAGGGTTTAAATTTGAAAGGTGAAAAAACATCAATCAATTTATTGGATCTGTCAGATAGGAGGTTGGATGACTTATGGTTTGACCATTATCTTTTTCTCCTATATGCTCGAGAAACAGCTAAGCACTGTTTTTTATCCACGTTTAATTGCCAATGTTTTATTAGGCATCATCGTAACGCATTTGTTTAGAAAAGCATTGCTTGCTTTATCACTACATCCTCCCATGCCCACATTTAAATGGGGACAGCTACTTGCTTTATTATTGACCTTTGCAAGTGTGTATAGCTTTTTGACAAGTTATGCAGTCGAAATTTTAAAGTTATATGATGCTACTAGGAAAGTAAGTTTGGAAAGACGCTTTTTAATTAGTTTGGTGATTGATACACCCATTATTTTTGTTTGGGTATCTATTTATATTTTATGGCATTATATTGAGTTCACTAATTCCGAAGCAATCCAAAAAGTCAAACTTGAAAGTTTAATCAAGGAATTACAACTTAAGACCATTAAGTCTCAAATGAATCCGCATTTTATTTTCAATGCACTAAACAGTATTAGAGCATTGGTAGATGAGGATCCACAACGTGCAAGACAAGCCATCACAGAGCTGAGTAATATTTTAAGAAGCAGTATACAAGCAGACCAATCAGAGGTCACAAGCTTAGAAAAAGAATTAAATATTGTCAAGGATTACCTAGCCTTGGAATATATCAGATTTGCTGATAGATTGATTGTGGAATATGCTATTGATGACAATACACTCTCCAATCAAATGCCACCGATGATGTTACAAACCTTAGTGGAGAATGCGATTAAACATGGCTTAGGTAAGCAGCCTGGCAATTGTTTGATTAAAATTATTTCAACCATTGAGGATAACAAACATTTATTGATGGTTCAAAATACCGGTGTATTAGACCAGGAAGTAGGTCGTGATGGATTTGGTTTACAGAGCACAAAGAATAGACTGAATATTCTTTATCGTGGAAACGCTGCATTTGAAATCTATCAAAGCCAACCATCTCAAGTAACCGCTAAATTAATCATTCCAATTGCCTCATAGTAAAATTGTACCCCATGCCCATCAAAGCAATTATAATTGACGACGAAAGACTAGCACGTAATGAGTTAAAAAAATTACTGGAGCAATATCCAGATATTTCAATCATTGACGAAGCAAGTAATGTAGATGAAGCAGTAGAGAAAATTGATTTATCAAGACCAGATCTTATTTTTTTAGATATACAAATGCCAGGTAAAACAGGTTTTGATTTATTGGCTGAAATTGAAAAATCACCACGTGTTATTTTTACCACAGCCTATGATGAGTTTGCTTTGAAAGCCTTTGAGGTGAATGCTTTGGACTATTTATTAAAACCAATCGACCCTAAAAGATTAGCCGATGCGATTCAAAAATTACAATCTGAAATTGCATTAGAACAAGCAAGTTTAATGGGTGTGAGTAGAGGTCCATTAACGGAAGTGGATCAGGTTTTTGTGAAAGACGGAGAGCGTTGCTGGTTTGTAAAATTAGCAGAAATTAGATTGTTTGAAAGTGTAGGTAATTACGCGAAAGTATATTTCTCTACCAACAAGCCACTTATCTTAAAGTCTTTAAACGCATTAGAAGAACGACTGGACGATCGTGTATTTTTTAGAGCCAACCGCAAACATATCATCAATCTACATTGGATCGAAAAAATTGAACCTTACTTTAATGGAGGTCTATTGGTAGAATTAAAAGGAGGAGAAAAAATCGAGATCAGCAGACGCCAAACTGTGAAATTCAAAGAGATGATGAGTTTTTAGAAAGGATCAATGCTGGATTTAATTCAAACCATGAATCGCATCTGCAATCATTTGAATTAAGAGGGGGTCTTTTTCAATCGCATTTCCAACTACAATGATATCCGCGCCTGCTTTGCAGTTTTCAATTGCTTTTTCAGGAGTTGTGATACCACCACCAACAATGATAGGTGCTTTTACATGCTTTGCGACTTGTTGAATCATGCTGCTAGGAATGGCGTTTTTTGCACCACTGCCTGCATCCATATAAATTACTTTCAAGCCTAGCATCTCACCTGCCATAGCGGTACATGCTGCGATATCATTTTTATTAGCAGGAATAGGGTTGGTATTGGAAATATAAGAGACTGTGGTAGGAGAACCTCCATCAATCAACATATAACCGACAGGTATAATCTCCAAACCACTTTGTTTTACAAAAGGGGCACTAATCACATGTTGGCCAATCAATAATTCTGGGTTTCTTCCAGAAATCAAAGAAAGGTATAGTAGTGCGTCGGCTCTTGGAGTGATCTGGTCTGGGGATCCTGGGAAAAGCACAACAGGTATGCTGCAGGCTTTTTTGATTTGAGCAACTACTTGGTCTAAAGTATCTGTCACAACCAAGCTACCTCCTACAAAAATAAAGTCTATTTTAAATTGTACAGCCAGATCAATTGTCTTCTGTAAATCAACACCGCCAAGCTTATCTGGGTCTATTAAGACTGCAAATGCCTTTTGTTGATTTGTTTTTTTATCTAGGATATTTTGATATACTGGGTTGCTCATCTGCCACAAAATTATCCATTTTAACTATACAATCCTTCACTTACTTACCTATTACAAAAAAAAACGATAAATCGAGGTTTTTTTTCTTAAGAAACTAACATTTTGTGGGGATAAATCATGCAAATCAACAGGGATAGCCAATTCGGAATTGTTCACATCGATTTTCCACATCTGTTGATATTTCAGTTGCTAAAGTCTCAACGGACCGGTATATTTTCGTCTACCCGCTAAGGTTTTTAAAACCTATGTGAGGGAATCCTAATTACTATCAAAAAACTGACCTGACCATGGCTAACACAAAAACAAAAAAAGGCTTAGAGTTTAAGCGCAAATTCACTATCGAAGGCGTGAGCCCATTCGATCAGTTCGAGTATGATTACAGAGATAGTGTAATCAAAAATCCGAACGGTGAGAAAGTATTCGAAATGACGAATGTTGAAGTGCCAAAACAATGGAGCCAAATTGCAACGGATATCCTTGCACAAAAATATTTCAGAAAAGCGGGTGTACCACAAGCCGATGGTTCTTTGGGTAGAGAAACAACTGTCAAACAAGTGGCACATCGTATGGCTAATTGTTGGAGAGTATGGGGAGAGCGTTATGGCTATTTCACCACAACAAACGATGCACAAATTTTTTACGAAGAGTTAGTTTATAGTATTTTAAACCAAGCATGTGTGCCAAATTCACCACAATGGTTTAATACAGGATTACACGAAAGCTATGGTATTACAGGTGGTGCACAAGGACACTATTATGTAGACCCAACCGATAAGCAATTAAAGCGTTCAACAAGCGCTTATGAGCGTCCTCAACCACATGCATGTTTTATCTTGAGTGTGAGTGATGATTTAGTGAACGAGGGTGGTATCATGGACTTATGGACAAGAGAAGCAAGAATTTTTAAATATGGTTCTGGTGTAGGAACGAACTTCTCTCAAATTAGAGGAGCAAACGAAAAATTATCTGGCGGTGGTTCTTCAAGCGGCTTAATGAGCTTCTTGAAAATTGGAGACCGTGCTGCTGGTGCGATCAAGTCTGGTGGTACAACTCGTCGTGCTGCTAAAATGGTATGTTTAGATTTAGATCACCCAGAAGTTTTAGAATTCATTAACTGGAAAGTACAAGAAGAAGATAAAGTAGCTGCCTTGATTGCTGCAGGTTATGACAATGGATACGAAGGAGAAGCTTATGCAACTGTTTCTGGTCAAAATTCAAATAATTCAGTACGTATTCCAAATAGCTTTTTCAAAGCATTATCAGAAGATGGTAACTGGGAATTAAAAGCACGTACCGATGGTCGTGTAATGAAATCTGTTCCAGCAAGAGAAGTATGGGAGCAAATTGCAAACGCTGCATGGCGTTGTGCGGATCCAGGTACTCAATATGATACTACCATCAACGAATGGCATACTTGTCCTAAGGGCGGCCGTATCAATGCATCTAACCCATGTTCTGAATACATGTTCTTAGACAACACTGCTTGTAACTTGGCTTCTATCAACTTAAGAAAGTTCTTCAACGAATCAGATAATTCATTTGATGTTGAAGGTTTTGAATATACCACAAGATTATGGCAGACTGTTTTAGAAGTATCTATTTTAATGGCGCAGTTCCCTTCTAAAGAAGTTGCACAATTATCTTATGATTACAGAACAACTGGTTTAGGTTTTGCGAACTTAGGTTCTATGTTGATGGTTAGTGGTATTGCTTATGATAGTGAAGAGGCGCGTGGTATTGCTGGTGCAATCACTGCAATCATGACTGGTGTGGCTTACAAGACATCTGCTGAGATGGCTTCATTCCTTGGCGCATTTGACAGATACCAAGAGAATAAGGAAGATATGTTACGTGTAATGCGTAACCACCGTGCAGCTGCTTATGATGCAGAAGATGCATATGTAGGTATTGAAATTAAGCCTCAAGGTATTAAAGCACAATTCACTCCTGATTATTTATTGAAAGCAGCAACAAAAGCTTGGGATGATGCAGTTAAATTAGGAGAAAAATATGGTTACAGAAATGCTCAAACAACGGTTATCGCGCCAACAGGAACCATTGGTTTAGTAATGGATTGCGATACAACAGGTGTTGAACCAGATTTCGCATTGGTTAAATTCAAGAAATTATCTGGTGGTGGTTATTTCAAAATCATCAACCAATCTGTACCACAAGCGTTAAAGAACTTAGGTTATTCACAAGCAGAAAATGATGCGATCGTAAACTTTGCGGTGGGTCATGCAAGCTTCGAAAATGCACCTTATATCAATAACAAAAGCTTATTGGCGAAAGGGTTCACACAAGAAGAAATTGATAAATTAAATGGTGCAGCTAAATCTGCATTTGAAATTGGATTCATCTTCAACCGTTTCACTTTAGGCGACGCTTGTTTAACAAGATTAGGATTCAAGGAAGAAGTATTTGCAGACTGGAGCTTTAGTTTACTAGAAGCTTTAGGATTTACAGAAGATCAAATTGATGCTGCCAACGATTATGTTTGTGGTACAATGACCGTAGAAGGTGCGCCATTATTGAAAGATGAGCATTTGTCTATTTTTGATTGTGCAAATAAAAATGGTAAAAAAGGTGTTAGATACATTCATGCGCACGGTCACATTAGAATGATGGCTGCTTGTCAACCATTCTTATCTGGTGCGATTTCTAAAACAATTAATCTTCCACACGAAGCTACAGTGGAAGAAATTGCAGATAGTTATTTAATGAGCTGGAAATTAGGTTTGAAAGCAAATGCGATCTATCGTGATGGATCTAAATTAAGCCAACCATTGTCTACAAAATCTGATAAGAAAACGAAAACAGATAGCGCTGAAGCAGCAGTTGAAGAAGCAACAACTTCTCAAATGGTGGACTTGAGCAACTTAACAGTTGACGAATTATTGGAAGAAGTACAAAAGAGAATGACCACATCAACCGATACGGTATTGAAGCGTCAGTTATCTCGTATTGTTGAGCGCAAATCCTTACCAGCTAAGCGTCGTGGCTTTACACAAAAAGCACGCATTGGTGGTCAAGTATTGTTCTTGAGAACAGGAGAATACAATGACGGAACAGTTGGTGAATTATTCATTGACTTAGCAAAAGAAGGTTCAACACTTCGTAGCTTAATGAACTGCTTCGCCATCTCTATTTCTGTTGGCTTACAATATGGTGTGCCATTAGAAGAGTTTGTTGACAAGTTTGTATTCACAAAATTTGAACCATCAGGTATGGTGGATCATCCAAATATTAAAACAACCACATCTATTGTGGACTTTATCTTCCGTGCCTTAGCATATGAATACTTAGGCAGAACAGATTTAGTTCATGTATTAGATAAGCCTACAGTGGAAAACTTAGGAGAGGAGGGAGATATTACCCTTGTGGGAAAGCCTGAATTGAGTAGCATTCGCGTAACTGCACCAGCTACTCAAGCAACTGCTGCAAAAGCAAATGTAGTAGCAGCTGTTAATGAAGGTGGTTCAATGGACAATATTACTGCAGCAGCAAAGAGTATGCAAAGCGATGCGCCTGCTTGTAGCACTTGTGGACATATCACTATCCGTAGCGGTACTTGTTACAAATGCTTGAACTGCGGAACAAGCATGGGATGTAGTTAGGTCAAAAAACATCCTTTTATGATTTTTTAATCCCCACCATTTCTGGTGGGGATTTTTGTTTCCTAACCCGAAAAACATTCAAATAAAAAATTTACAACAATAGATAAAATCAAGTAAATTCATAGTTCAAATTATCACTAGAAAAATAATTTTCTTATGTCTGATTTTCAAGTTAAAGTAGCACCGAAAACATATGACGCAGTCATAGTTGGTTCTGGTGCTGGAGGTGGAATGGCTGCTTATGTTTTAGCAAAAGCAGGTTTGAAAGTATGCTTATTAGAAGCAGGTCCAGATTTTGATCCTGCAAAGCATTCTTCTCAGATGAAGAATCCATGGGAATCGCCACGTCGTGGGGCAAGTACTAAAATGAGACCATTCGGTGATTTCGATGCTTCTTTTTGGGGCTGGGAAATTGATGGCGAGCCTTATACACAAACAAAAGGCGCCGATCATTTTGATTGGTGGAGAGCAAGAATGGTGGGCGGAAGAACCAATCACTGGGGACGTATTTCATTAAGATTTGGTCCAAAAGATTTTAAAAGAAAAAGCATTGACGGATTAGGAGATGATTGGCCGATAGGATACGAAGATGTAAAACCTTACTATGATAAAATAGATAAGTTGATTGGTGTGTACGGAACGAATGAAGGTTTAGAGAATGATCCAGATGGTATTTTCTTACCACCTCCAAAACCTCGTTTACATGAATTGATGTTCAAGAAAGCAGCTACTGGCATTAACATCCCAGTGATTCCTTCTCGTTTATCTATTTTAACTAAAAAAATTAACGACGAACGTGGCGCTTGTTTTTATTGTGGTCAATGTAATCGTTCTTGTAAAGTTTATGGTGATTTTTCTTCCTCATCTGTCTTGGTAAAACCAGCAGTGATGACCGGGAATGTAGATATGATTACTGGAGCAATGGCGCGTGAAGTGTTGACAGACAATAAAGGAAAAGCAAAAGGTATTTCTTACGTGAACAAAATGGATAAGCAAGAATACCAGATCAATGCAAAAGTGGTGATCCTTGGTGCAAGTACTTGTGAGACCGCACGTTTATTATTGAATTCAAAATCACAAAAACATCCAAACGGATTGGCGAATAGTTCTGGCGTTGTAGGTCATTATTTACATGATTCAACCGGGGCAGCATTGGGTGGTGTGATTCCTAATTTAATGGGTCGTAAGCGTTATAACGAAGATGGTGTGGGTGGCATGCACGTGTATACGCCATGGTGGTTAGACAATAAAAAATTAGATTTCCCACGTGGTTACCATATTGAATATTGGGGTGGTATGAGCCAACCAGGATATGGCTTTGGTATGGGCACGCAAGGATTGAATGGGAAATTCAAAGTGAATGGAAAAACAAAAGAGGAAGGCGGATATGGAAGCTCATTAAAAGAAGATGTACGTTTCTTTTATGGTGCGAGTGTAGGTATGGGTGGTCGTGGAGAAGCAGTTCCACGTTTTGAAAATCATTGTAAAATTGACCCAAATGTGGTAGATAAATACGGTATTCCAGTTTTAAATTTTGATTGTAAGAATTCTGAATATGAAATCAAGCAAGCAAAACACATGAAAGAAACATTCCGTGAAATCATGCACGAAATGGGTGCGGTAATTACATGGGGAGATCAGGATGATGCCTCCAACAATTATGGTTTATCTAATCCTGGAAATATCATTCATGAAGCTGGAACAGTGCGTATGGGTTCGGATAAAAAAACGGCACCATTGAATGCATGGGGACAAGCACATGATTGTAAGAATTTATTTTGTGTAGATGGTTCTGTATTTACGTCTCAAGCAGACAAAAATATAACTTGGACTATCTTGGCATTGTCAATGCGCACATCGGAATACATTTTGGATCAGTTACAAAAACAAAATCTTTAATTTTTTAATTCAAAATACCATGGACAGAAGAAAATCCATTAAAGCATTAATACTAGGAACAGTCTCTGCAGGCGTTGTAATACAAGCTTGTAAAAGTGAGAAGACAACTGTTGCTGAATATAATTTGGATGATAGAATGCAGGAAGAAAAAGATTATTTGGTGAAACTAAATGCTGAACCAAAATTCTTTGATGAGCACGAAATGGCGACCATCACTGTTTTAGGAGATATCATCATGCCAAAAGACGAAACAAGTGGTTCTGCTTCCGAAGCGAAAGTGCCAGAGTTCATTGAATTCATTGTAAAAGACATGCCAGAACATCAAGTGCCTGTTAGAGGTGGCCTAAGATGGTTAGACTTACATAGTTTCAATAAACATGGCAAGTCTTTTGTAAGCTGCACAAGTGCAGAACAAATAGGTATCGTAGATGAAATTGCTTATCCTAAAAAAGCAAAGCCAGAAGTAGCTCAGGGTGTAAGCTTCTTTAATAAAATGAGAGATTTAGTGACTACAGGATATTATACTTCAGAGATTGGCATAAAAGACCTTGGTTATATGGGGAATGTGCCGAATCAATGGCAGGGTGTGCCTGATGATGTTCTAAAACAACATGGATTGGCTTATACTGAGAAGGAATTAAAAGAGTGTATTTAAGCAATTGTACTTCCTGCAGCGATGGCTTCGCTTGGACTCACAAAGTATAATTTACCTGATGCATCTTCGGCCATTAAGATCATGCCCTTGCTTTCTATTCCGCGCATTTTTCTTGGCGCTAAATTGGCCACAATTGTTACCTGCTTACCCAGAATCTCTTCTGGTTTAAAATGCATTGCAATACCTGATAGGATGGTTCTTTGTTCAAACCCAAGATCTACCAATAGCTCCAATAATTTATCTGCTTTTTCTACTTTCTTGGCTTCTATGATCGTACCTACACGTAAATCAATTTTACCAAAATCATCAAAAGCGATTTCTGGTTTTAAGCTATTGTCTTTTGCAGGTTCGGTGTTTGTATTTTCCATATTTGTTTTTTTAGCAGCTACATTGGCTTGTAACTGAGCTAACTCTGCATCAATTTCTTCGTTCTCTATTTTTCTAAAAAGTAATTCAGGCGCACGTAAGGAGTAGCCTACTTTTAATAAATCAAATTTTCCTGCATTTTCCCATTCTAACATTTTGTCTACCACTTTCATCATATAACACATTTTCTTTGCAGTAAATGGAATGAAAGGTTGTGCAAGTATGGCAAGATTCGCGCATAATTGTAAACAACAATGCATTGTGTTATCGATGATTTTTTGTGCATCAGGATTTTGATCCAATGTCTTAGCCACAATCCATGGCTCTTGCTTTTGCATGTATTGGTTGCCTTTTCTAGCAAGGTCAATCAATTCAAATTGAGCTTCTCTAAATTTATATTGCTCTAATAAATTGGTGATCTTTTCTTTGGATATTTTTACAGCTTCCATCATGCCTTTGAAGCTATCTGTAGTATTATCACTTGCTGCTTCTGCTGCAAATAAATCGGTATGAAAAGGAGGCACTTTTCCATTACATAGTTTATGCATCAATACCCAAGTTCTATTTACAAAATTCGCAAAGATGCTTACCAATTCCCCATTCACAGACTCTTGAAAACCTTTCCATGTAAATTCACTATCCTTAGATTCAGGTGCAATAGAAGTTAAGTAAAAACGTAAACTATCTGCAAGTCCATCTCCACCATTATCTTTCTTAATCCACTTGTTAATGTAATCATCCATCTCGATACTCCATCCTCTAGAAGTACTCATCTTATCACCTTCTAAATTCATGAATTCGTTGGCTGGCACATTCTCAGGTAAAATATTCCCATTCAATTTCAACATCACAGGAAAGATGATGCAATGGAATACAATATTGTCTTTACCAATAAAGTGCACCAATTTTGTATCCTTATCATTCCAATAAGGCGTCCAATCTTTATTATTATTAAGTGCCCATTGTTTGGTAGCACTGATATATCCAATAGGTGCGTCAAACCATACGTACAATACTTTTCCTTCGCCTCCCGGAACAGGCACTTTAATGCCCCAATCTAAATCACGTGTGACTGCTCTTGCTTGCAAACCGCCGTCAATCCAGCTTTTACACTGACCCACTACTGCAGGTCGCCAATCATTTGCGTGCTCTTTTAAGATCCAATCGCGTAAAAAATCCTCATGTCTATTTAATGGTAAGTACCAATGCGATGTTTCTTTTTTAATAGGTGCTTGACCACTTAATGTACTCACTGGATTGATCAATTCTTCGGGACTTAAAGTCTTTCCACATTTTTCACATTGATCTCCATAAGCTTCTTTATGACCACAACTAGGACAGGTGCCCTTGATATATCGATCTGCTAAAAAAGTATTAGTGGCTTCATCAAAATATTGTTCCGAGCTTTTTATTTCTAAATCTCCTTTTGATTCTAAGTTTTTGAAAAATTCAGAAGCAGTTGCATGGTGCAATGGATCACTAGTTCTATGGTAAATATCAAAGGCGATACCCAGGTCCTTAAAATTTTGTTCAATGATGGGATGGTATTTGTCTATGATTGCTTGGGCAGTGGTACCTTCTTTGGTTGCCTGTATAGGAATAGCTGTTCCATGCTCGTCGCTTCCACATACAAAAACAACGTCTCTTTGTTGCGCTTTTAAATAACGAACATAAATGTCGGCTGGTAAATAAGCGCCCGCTAAATGGCCAATATGCTTTAAACCATTTGCATAAGGAAGCGCTGCTGTAATCAAATATCTTTTTGGCGTGTTCATTGCAGCAAAAGTACTTAATATTGTGGTATGATTCAACCGTCTACACTGACTACTGGCAACACTATTGGCATTCTTTGTCCAGCTGGCGCCATTCCATTAGAAAAAGTGACTATTTGTGCGCAAGTCCTTGAGTCATGGGGTTATCAGGTGCGTATTGGAAATACGGTAGGCACTAAATTTGGACATTTTGCTGCATCCGATTTGGATCGACAAAATGAATTACAGTCCATGATGGATGACCCCGAAATACAAGCCATTTTATGTGCACGTGGGGGGTATGGATTGAGTAGAATTGTTTCAGAATTGGACTTTACAAAAATCAAGGCCCATCCTAAATGGGTGATTGGATTTAGCGATATTACCGTTTTACACGCTGCTTTGCAAAACCAGGGGATCCAAAGTATCCATGGGCCAATGTCTGCAGCATTTGGTAAGGGTGAAGTTGGCCTTCCTTATATCATGGCTTTAAAACAAATGTTGGAGGGAGCGGCAGCGCCGATAAATGCAAAAGCCCATTCAGCTAATCGCTTAGGCCATTCGGAAGGGATATTAGTTGGGGGCAATTTATGTTTGATGACCCATTTAATTGGCAGCAAAAACCAATTGGACACGAAAGGCAAAATTTTATGCATCGAGGACGTTGGGGAGTATCATTATAATGTGGATCGCATGCTAATACAGTGCAAAAACGCAGGTTTGTTGGATGGATTAGCGGGTCTTGTGGTTGGGGGTTTTACAGAAATGAAAGACGAAGCAGCAGAATTTGGAGAAACAGTAATAGATATGATTCTAAGAATCACCAAGGGAGCTCAGTATCCTATTTGCTTTGATTTCCCAATCAGCCACGAACTAAACAATATGCCGGTTCAGCTGGGGGCTGCCTATCAGTTATCTGTAACCGATGAAGCTTCTCTTTTAACAAAAATCTAAAGCCTTCGATACATTAATACATTAAATTTGTATTCTAAAATTGTATCTCATGCTAAAATCATTTTTATCTTTTATCGCTTTTATTTTGGCAGGCCTTCAAGGCGTTGCTGCACAATCTTATGTGATGTCTGGTATCGAAAAGACAGATAAAGACCAGATGCAATATGAGGTTTTAGGAAAAGTAGATGGCCGTTATTGGATTTATAAAAATAACCAAGGCATCTCTACCATTGCACAATACAATGATCAAATGCAATTAGTGCAACAAAACGATTTAGTTTTTTTACCAAAAAAATTAAATGCACTTGAGTTTATTACAAAATCAAATAGGGTGTTCGCCTTTTATCAATTTCAAGCAGCTACAACGGTGTATGCAATGGTAGCAGAATTAGATGAAAAAGGACAATTGGTTGGAACGCCAACAATCATTGATACAGCAGAAAAAATTAGACCGGGCTCTGGTACTAAAGTTTTTAATTTAATTGAAAGTGAGGATAGATCAAAGTTGCTCTACTTTAGTGTGAATACAACCAATCCAGCTTCTATTAAAATTAAAACAATGGCATTAGCCACGCCATTTAAATTGTTAAATGAAGCTGCAATCAGCATCAATGCACAAAACAAAAAAAGTAGTCTTTCAGATTTTGCAATAGATAATAAAGGCAATTTATTTTGTTTAAGAAACGTAGAACAGTCAAATGCAGCGCCAGTTGTAAGTTTATTGTATATGGCTGCAGACGGTTCAGAAGTGATTGAAACACCCGTAGTGAACAATAGCTTAGTCTTAGATGATATCCGTTTGAAAATTAATAATACAAACGGAACTGTGATCGTGAATTCGTTTTATGCAGCAGAGAAGAAAGGTAATATCGAAGGGATGTATACTTTTATCTGGGATATTGCTACAAGACAAAATAGTTTAACCAATGCAAGTCGATTTACAGATGCATTGAGGGATGCAGTATCAGATAAAAGAAATTTGAAAACTGCTTTTGATCATTATTATTTTGATCAAGTACAACCAAATGCAGATGGAAGTTTTACGATTATTGCAGAAGCTGCTACGACAAGCTCCAATATAAATGCATTTTCAAGATGGGACTTTTTTTGGGGAGGTCCATTTTACAACCCATTTATATTTAATTTTTGGAATCGTCCATTTGGATTTTATCCATGGGCAAGATTTGGTTGGGGCATGATGGGCGGCCCTTGGGGATGGGGTGGATGGGGTCCAGGATGGGGACTTGGTTGGGGATGGGGTTGGGGTATGTTGGGACCATGGGGTGGATGGGGTATGATGGGCCCTTGGGGATGGGGTGGTGGATTTGGTGGATTTGGATATCCTTCTGTAACCTATAGTGCAGGAAAAGTAGCCATCTTAAATTTTGATGCAAAAGCAAATATTCAATCTGTAAAAACAATCGATAAACAACAATCGGATATGAATGTTGATCAGTTCATTGGTTATGGTCAAATCAACAATGCTGCTGGTACCAATTTTGTGTATTATCAAAAATCAAAAGGGGTTAGACAATTGATACATCAGCAATTGACTCCTTCAGGAGCTATCGTGAAAGGTGATGTAATTCTTTTAAATGAAAAACAAGTGGAGTGGATGCCAAGGTCATTAAAACAAGTTGGTGAAAAAGAAGCCATCCTTCCTTATCAATCAAAAGGGAAATTAGGATTTGCTAAAATCACGATTCAGTAAGCATGGTTTTTTTATTTAGAGATAGGTCCGATATCAATGTGCTTTTTTTAGTACTATTAAGTGTTGCAGTACATTTTCATTTTTATTTGGAACCACCTATTGTGATTGCAAATCCAACAGATGGTTTACTGGCTTATCTTTTATTTCACTATGTAAAACCCTTACCACCCTTAGCGCTAATTGTACTATTTCATTTGATTGTGATTGTGCAGGCATTGAGGTTAAATATTTTAGTGAGTCGTTTTAAAATGTTTCAACAGGTGAGCTATTTACCTGCTTTTACTTTTATTGTATTAACGGCTTTATTTCCTTTTTGGGATGCCATAAGTTCGGGTTTAATTGCGAATGCTTTTATTATTTGGATCTTAGTCAAACTAAATAGATTGTATGATCAGACGCAGCCCAAAACATTAGAATTTAATATTGGGATGATCGTAGGGGTTTCCATTTTATTGTACGAGCCAATCGCGATTTTGATACCGGTGGTCATCTTTGCATTAGTCATTATAAGACCATTTAGATTGACAGAATGGTTGGTATTGATGATGGGTATTTTAATTCCATTTTATTTTGTTTTCACCTATGTTTTTTTAATAGATTCAGCAGCAGCGTTTACTGCTTTTTTACCCAAATTAGATTGGGAAAATCCTTTGGCTGCATTGGATGCTAAATCGATTATTGCTTTATCCTTTATGGGCCTTCAATTATTAATTGGACTCTACTTTTGGCAGGATCAACAAAATCGCTTTATTATTCAGGTAAGAAAATACTGGGGCGTGATGCTATTGACTTTAGTTGTTACCTTTTTTCAACCAATCATCTTCTCTTCACAGGCCTTATACGCTTCTGCCATTGTGATTGCCCCTTTAGCTAGTTTTATTAGCTTTTGTTATGCCGGCCCAAAACAGTTAATGATCCCCAATCTCTTTTTTTGGATTTCAGCAGGTTTGATTGTGTATAACCACCTTTTTTAGGTGCAGAATTAGCCCTTTTTAGGAAAGCCTTTTTAAGTACCTTTGTAGCTCAATTTTACTCAACTTTTAAGCGAAATACTATGAAATTTGGCGTATTGGTTTTCCCTGGTTCAAACTGTGATAGAGACATGCAAGATGCATTAGAAAAAGACCTTGGTCTTGAAGTGCAAATGTTATGGCATAAGGATAGTGATTTGTCCCATTTTAATACGGAGGATTGTATTGTTTTACCAGGTGGATTTTCTTACGGAGACTATTTACGTTGTGGTGCAATTGCAAAATTTAGTCCAATGATGCAATCTGTGATTGAATTTGCTAATAAAGGTGGCAAGGTTTTAGGGGTATGTAATGGCTTTCAAATTTTATGTGAGTCGGGCTTATTGCCAGGTGCTTTATTACAAAATGCCAATCAGCAGTTTATTTGTAAAAATGTTTTTATTAAATCTGATAATAGCGGTCCATTGCAAATTCCAATTGCACATGGCGAAGGCAGGTACTTTGCAGACGATGCGACATTGGCTAGTTTAGAAAAAAACAACCAAATCATTTTCCGTTACTGCGACAAAGACGGCAAAATTGGTGGTGATGCCAATCCAAATGGTGCGATTAAAGATATTGCTGGCATTTGCAATACTGGCAGAAATGTATTTGGTATGATGCCACATCCAGAAAGAGCAAGCAATCCAGCTTTGAACAATACAGATGGCGTTAAGGTGTTTGAATTATTAGGGTTATTGAAAACAGCCGCTGCTTTATAGTTTTATAAGTAAGGGACGGTGCTAGTTTTAGATATATTCAATTTAAAAATCATTTAGATGAAAAAAATATTTCTTGGTTTATGGTTATTGGCTTTTGCTTTTCAAAGTCAATCACAAAAATTAGCTCCAGTAAAATGGGCTTATCAAGCAGTGAAGACAGGAGACAAAAAATATAATATCATTATTACTGCAAACGTAGATGCGCCATGGCATATCTACTCTCAATTTGTAAAAAAAGGACCAGTACCCACTACCGTTCAGTTTGCTAAAAATCCGTTGGTTTTAATAAATGGTACAACAAAGGAAGTAGGTAATTTAGAAAAGAAGTTCGATAAAAATTTTGATGCTGTTATTGGCTCTTTCGGTGGTAAAGTACAATTTATACAAGCGGTGACTCTGAAAGTAAATACAAAAACTAAATTGACAGGAACCATTGAGTATATGGTTTGCAATGAGGAAAGATGTTTACCTCCAACTAAACAAAGTTTTGAAGTAGATATTCAATAACAAGCCAACCTTATTCATGCGTAATTTACTTTTAACATTTACAGCGTTTTTTTTGACTTTCTCGCAGTTGCAAGCACAAGCAGATAGTATTGCAAAAGCAACTGTTCAAATCTCTGCTAAAAATGATTCTACCTATGCGATTCAAGTAAGCGTAAATGTTCAAGCTGGATGGAAAGTCTATGACGCGAATGCAGAAGGGGTAGAAGCGCCTAGTTTAAAATATACTTTAGAAACAGCAGTAGCTGTGAACAAACCAACTTATTCTAAAGCCCCAGAATTACAAAAAGACGCATTGTTTGGTAATGCAAAATCATTCTCTGGCAACTTTGATATCAAAGAAGAATTTATTATCCATGGTTTTCAGCCAGATAGTTTAAAAGGAGTAGTAGTGATGAGTGTTGGTAAGGAGTCGTCCTTTTATGTGATTGAATTACCTATTACAATGCCATTGGCCAATGGACAAAAAGGAACTCAGTTCAATATCTTACTTCCAGAATCGGCACGTAATGCACCTGAAAATGCATGTGGTGAAACAACTACTAGTACAAATGCGGATAGTGGAGCATGGGGGGTATTCTTCTTAGGATTTTTAGGCGGATTGATTGCGCTCGTTACACCATGTGTATTTCCGATGATACCTGTTACAGTTTCTTTTTTCACTAAAAGATCTAAGACCAGAAAACAAGGCATACAAAATGGATTGATTTATGGATTAAGTATTTTTTTAATTTATGTTTTGGCGAGTGTGCCCTTTCATATTGTAGGAAATGTACAACCAGAAATTTTCAATAGCATTTCTACCAACGCGTGGTTGAACATCGCCTTCTTTGCAATTTTCATTTTCTTTTCAATCTCTTTCTTTGGATATTTTGAAATTAGTTTGCCTTCGGGTATCGCCAATAAAGCAGACGCTAAAAGTGGATTGGGTAGTTTAGGTGGCATCTTTTTTATGGCCATTACTTTAGCCATTGTATCCTTCTCTTGTACAGGTCCAATCTTAGGTACCTTATTAGTGGGTTCCTTACAAGGTGGCGCCTGGGCATTAACACAAGGGATGGCAGGCTTTGGATTAGCTTTGGCTTTACCATTTACTTTATTTGCCATCTTCCCACAATGGCTTCAGAGCTTACCAAAATCTGGTGGCTGGTTGGATACTGTAAAAAAAGTATTGGCCTTTGTTGAATTGGCATTGGCATTTAAATTTTTATCCAATGCAGACTTAGTGCAACATTGGGGGTTATTAAAAAGAGAAGTCTTTATTGGAATTTGGATTTTAATTAGCCTTGGACTGACTGCTTATCTTTTTGGCTTCTTATTATTACCACATGATGTTAAAGGACAAAAGATTGCCTTAGGCCGAAAATTACTAGGTGGGTTATCATTCATTTTTGCATTGTATTTAGGTGCAGGATTGATGCCGCAAAATGCTAATAATTTAAAATTATTAAGTGGATTCCCTCCGCCAACACATTATAGTCTATTTGCAAATGATAGTTCAAGTCATGGACTTAAAGCAAATGTAGTCAATGATTATACCAAGGCATTGGCAATGGCCAAGGCACAACAAAAACCAATCTTAATTGACTTTACAGGTTGGGCTTGTGTGAATTGTAGAAAAATGGAAGAGCAAGTATGGACAGATCCTGCGGTACAAAAGTTCATTCAAGAAAATTTTATTTTACTTTCTTTATACGTAGACGACCGAGCAAATTTACCGGTGGCAGAACGTTTTGTATACACAACGCAAGGTGGACAACAAAAGCAAATTAATACCGTAGCAGATTTGTGGGCAACTTTTGAGACCGAGAATTTCAATCAATCATCACAGCCTTTATATGTGGTATTGAGTCCAGACCAAGTATTGCAATCCAATCCAATTGGTTACACACCAGACATTCAACAATACTTAGAATGGCTACAATGTAGCGCAAAGAAAAAATAACTACATTGTCATACCACGCTCGTTCATCATCTTTCTTAAGTTGATCAAGCCATAACGCATTCTTCCCAAAGCGGTATTGATACTGCAATTGGTCATAGTGGCAATTTCTTTAAAACTAAAATTAGCATAGTGTCTTAAGACAATAATTTCTCTTTGTTCTTCTGGCAATAAGTCTACTAATTCTTGAATATTTTTATGCGTTTGAGCTCGAGTCATTTTATAATCGGCAGAATGATCGGTGTGCTTAATGACTTCAAAAATATCTTGGTCATCACTAGTTTTAATTACTGGTGTGCGTTTTACTTTTCTAAAATGGTCTACACAAAAATTATGTGAAATTCTTAAAGCCCAAGGAAGGAACTTGCCTTCTTCCGCATATTTTCTTTGCTTTAAGTTGTCAATGATTTTAATAAAAATTTCTTGAATTAAATCTTCGGCTAAATAGCTGTCTTTTACCATAAATAAAATGGTGTTGAAGATTTTTTCTTGATAACGATCTATCAAGGCATCGAAAGCACGGGTATTGCCACCTTGGAAAGATTGGATCAATTCGTTGTCTGTTAGTTCAACTACTTTGTTCATGTTTGTTTTTTTATAGGTTGTTCTTGGTCGGGTAGTAGGTGCTACCTCTGGATTGTTTATGGAAATTACTAGCTTATTGTGCTCGAATCGTAGATGTGGGAAACAAGAATTTTGCTTCGAGGATATCCACATTCTATTATTTACAATAATATTAAGGTAGAACAGAACCAAATAGGGCATGATGGTGTTATTTTTGTACTATGGCTGTAACTAAGAAAGGACTAGACAAAACGGAGCGAAACAATATCGAAGTGGTGGGTGCGAGGGTGCATAACCTTAAAAATGTATCCGTTGAATTTCCAAGAAACCAATTGATTGTGGTGACAGGGGTTTCTGGAAGCGGAAAGTCTTCCTTGACCATTGACACCCTATTTGCAGAGGGACAAAGACGTTACGCCGAAAGTTTATCCTCTTACGCCAGACAGTTCATGTCAAGAATGGGCAAGCCAGATGTGGATTATATCAAGGGATTGTGTCCTGCTATTGCCATTGAGCAAAAAGTCACTACCCGAACCCCAAGAAGTACTGTGGGTAGTATGACCGAAATTTATGAGTACCTAAGGGTCTTATTTGCTAGGATCGGTAAAACCTATTCCCCAATTAGCGGTCAAGAGGTCAAAAAACAAGATGTACAAGATGTGCTATCCTTTATTGAAAAAGGGAAGCAGGGCGATAAAATGGTCTTATTGGTTTTGTTCAAGCAGCATGCTAAAAGAGCCATGCAAGAAGAATTGAATATCCTCATGCAAAAAGGCTTTGCACGTATTTATTTAAGAGCCCCTAAAACTGCTCCAGATATTGTAAGAATAGAAGACGCATTGAACTGGTCCAAAAAGGAACTGCAACAAAATACCAAAGACAAAGAAATTTATATTTTAATTGATCGTGTGGTGGTGAAAACTTTTGAGGAGGACGATATCCATCGATTAACAGACTCCATAGGCACTGCATTTTACGAAGGAGAGGGCATTGTTTGGGTAGAACAAAATGAAACAAAATTAGTCAGCTTTAATAATAAGTTTACTTTAGACGGTATTGAGTTTGATGAACCAAGTCCTAATTTATTTTCATTTAACAATCCATATGGTGCTTGTCCTACTTGCGAAGGCTATAGTCAAGTGTTGGGGATCGATGCCAACTTGGTGATCCCAAACCCACATTTATCTGTGTATGATGGTGCTGTGGCGCCATGGAAGGGCGAAAAACTTTCTTGGTGGAAGGATCAATTTGTGAAGGAAGCGGGCAAGGAAGGATTTCCAATACATCAACCCATTTTAAAATTAACAAAGGCGCAATTACAACAACTTTGGAAAGGTGTTGGCAAAGCATATGGTATAGATGATTTCTTTAAAGATGTAGAAGCGCATTTATATAAAGTACAGTTTCGTGTTTTATTAAGTAGATATCGCGGCCGAACAGATTGTCCAGATTGTCAGGGATACAGATTGCGCAAGGAAGCATTGTATGTAAAAATTGCAGATCAACATATTGGACAATTGTGCGCTATGCCGGTGCAGGACTTACAAGTTTGGTTTAAACAATTAAAATTAAGCACAACAGATACAGTGATTGCAAAGCGTGTGTTGATGGAGATTGAACAACGCATCCAAACATTAATGGATGTGGGCTTAGGCTATTTAACTTTAAGTCGTTTAGCGAATAGTTTGAGTGGAGGAGAGAGTCAGCGTATACAATTAACAAGATGTTTGGGTAGTAATTTAACCAACTCTTTATATATTTTAGACGAGCCATCTATTGGCTTGCATTCAAGAGATACGGAGCGATTGATAAAGGTTTTACAAAACCTAAGAGACCTTGGAAATACAGTAGTGGTGGTAGAGCACGATGAACAAATCATGCGTGAAGCAGATTATATTATTGACATGGGTCCTTTGGCGGCGCATTTAGGTGGAGAAGTAGTTGCAGTAGGCAATGCAACTAAGTTGATGAAGGATAAAAATAGTTTAACTGGTAAATATTTGAATGGCACATTGTCTATTCCAGTTCCTGCAAAAACCAGATCGGCAAAACATACCATACAATTAGAAGGTGCCTTCTTACACAATTTAAAAAATATAGATGTGCAATTTCCATTGCAATGTTTGACCGTGGTGTCTGGCGTGAGTGGAAGTGGCAAAACAACTTTGGTGAAGCAGGTTTTGTATAACGCACTATTAGATGCAAAACAATTGCCTACCGAAATGAAGGGCGGATTCAGTGCCATCAAAGGCGACTTGCATTTGTTTGATCAAATAGAAATGGTGGATCAAAATCCAATTGGTAAATCGTCAAGAAGCAATCCTGTGACCTATATCAAAGCATATGATGCAATTAGAGATGTATATTCAAAACAAGCTCTGTCAAAAATAAGGGGCTTCTTGCCAAAACATTTTTCATTCAATGTGGATGGTGGAAGATGTGATACTTGTAAAGGAGAAGGAGAGCAATTAGTAGAGATGCAATTCTTGGCAGACGTGCATTTAGTCTGCGAGGACTGTGGTGGAAAAAGATTTAAAGAAGCAGTTTTAGAAGTACAGTATAAAGGAAAAAGTATACACGATGTGTTAGAGATGAGCGTGGATGAAGCCATTGCATTTTTTAGTGAAGAAAAAAATATTGTACTAGCCATTAGTCCATTACAAGAAGTAGGATTGGGTTATGTGAAACTAGGACAAAGCAGTAGCACACTAAGTGGTGGAGAAGCGCAGAGAGTTAAATTGGCAAGTTTCTTAGGCAAGGGTAAAGCCAGTAGTAAAATGTTATTCATATTTGATGAGCCTACCACAGGCTTGCATTTTCATGATATCCATAAATTATTAAAAGCTTTTAATGCTTTAATCGATCAAGGACATTCTTTGATTGTAGTGGAACACAATACCGATATTATAAAGTCGGCAGACTGGGTCATAGACATGGGACCAGAAGCAGGTGTCAATGGCGGTAATGTGGTATATGCAGGTGTTCCGTCAGGATTGGCTAAATGCAAGGCTTCTCAGACTGGTAGGTACTTAGGCTAATTCAACATTTCAAAAGGCCATTAATTGTGACTGAAAGGATACTTAGTTAAATAGATGGTTTTTTTGGCTAACTAATAAATTAGTTATAATATTGACTAAGAAATTAGTTATAAAGCCAAAAATGAACCATATGAAAAAATTGACACAAGCCGAAGAACAAATCATGCAAGCGCTTTGGTCCTTGGATCAAGGTGGCTATATCAAAGATATTTTGGAAGCATTGGATGCGCCTAAGCCACATCACAATACAGTGGCAACCTTACTTAAAATTTTAGTTGAAAAGGAGTTTGTTGGAATTCAAAATCCAAATAGGAATAATTTTTACCATCCCTTGGTGAGTAAATCTGCTTATTCAGGTAAAAGAATTGAAGGTTTAACCGAAAATTATTTTGAAGGTTCTTATGCCAATGTGGTGTCCTTTTTGGTAGATAAAAAACAAATATCAATTGAGGATTTGGAATTGCTTCTACAACAACTTAAAAATAAACGCATTGACTAGTCAAACTTTTTCTTCAACTAATTAGATAATTTATCTAATTCTGTCTGCGCTCTTTACTATTTTTTCGTCCTGGTAAATTTTATAGCATGCAATCAATTGCAACACTGGAATTAAAAATAAACTAGCAGAGGCAAGTGTGAAGCCACCGCCTGGATTTGCTTTAATGATGGTGTAAATAAAATAACCGATCAATCCAGAAAGTAAAAAATTAACCAAGGTTACTTTTAATTGCAGCATACGATTGCCGTATAAAAAAATACTGATAAAAGACAAACAAGCACTAAAAGCCAAGCTAATTAAAGTGCTGTATTGAGCTGCGCCATTAATTTCCAAAGCATTGGGCTGAGGCGTATAATAAAACGGAAATTTTAGTATAAAGAATGCAGCAGCGCTAGCAATCAATAACCATATTGTTTGTATTCTTTGAATCATAGCTTAAAGTTAGCGTATAATTAGCCTAATTCAGGATACAATACAAATTGCTCCATGAACTTGTTCACTTCTTTCTTGGTATTAGCTAGTAAGGTTTCATTGTCTGCATTCATTAAAACGGTATCAATTGCATCAACAACAAATGGGATATGACCTTCGTTCATGCCTCTTGTTGTGATTGCTGCTACTCCAAAACGGATACCTGAAGTCACAAAGGCAGACTTATCATCGTAAGGTACCATATTTTTATTCGCAGTGATATCAGCCATTCCTAAAACTTGTTCTGCTTTTTTACCACTGATATTTTTATTTCTTAAATCAATCAACATTAAGTGGTTGTCTGTGCCACCGCTGATGATTTCATATCCTTTTGCTACAAAGGCAGCTGCCATAGCTTTTGCATTTGTTTGAACTTGCTTTTGATACACCATAAATTCATCGGATAATATTTCTCCAAATGCAATTGCTTTAGCTGCAATCACATGCTCTAATGGCCCACCTTGTGTACCTGGGAATACAGCCATATCAATCACATTGGACCACAATCTTAAATTCCCTTTTACATCTTTTAATCCTAAAGTATTCTCACCATCCTTCGCCATCATAATCACACCGCCTCTTGGTCCGCGCAATGTCTTGTGTGTGGTAGAAGTTACAAAATGACAATGGTTGAATGGTGAACTTAATAATCCTTTTGCAATCAATCCTGCAGGATGTGCAATATCTGCTAATACAAATGCACCAACTTCGTCTGCTACTTTACGAATGCGCGCGTAGTCAATATCTCTACTGTAAGCACTCGCGCCACAAATAATTAATTTAGGCTTATGCGTTCTTGCTTGACTTTCTAACATCTCATAATCAATCAATCCAGTTTCTTTCACTACACCGTAAAAATGCGGGGTATATGTTTTACCAGAAAAGTTCACTGCACTACCATGTGTTAAGTGACCACCCATGCTTAAGTCTAAACCAAGAATGGCATCCCCTGGTTGTAAAATTGCCAACATCAATGCGGCATTGGCTTGCGCACCACTATGTGGCTGCACATTGGCATATTCTAATCCAAATATTTCTTTTAAACGATCTATTGCTAATTGTTCGGTTTTATCTACGATCTCGCATCCGCCATAATACCTTTTTCCAGGATAGCCTTCTGCATATTTATTGGTCATCACGCTACCCATTGCTTGCATCACTTGTAAACTTGTAAAGTTCTCAGAAGCAATTAGTTCTATACCACGTCTTTGACGTGCTAATTCTTGGTTGATGATATCAAAAACAAGGGTATCTCTTTTCATAAGGCGGTGTTTATAAGGTGCAAAATTAATTTATTATTAAGTTGCTCCAAAGCTTTATAGAAAGAGTTTTAGGCTGAATATCCACATTTGTTTAGTGTTTTATAATAATACTATCTTTGACGCGATCAAAAGGCATAAAATAGGCGTTTTTTACTATTTTTAGCTACCCCTAAACAAAAATTAAATGAAGGCGATTATACCGGTTGCAGGCGCAGGAGCTAAACTAAGACCACATACCTATACACAGCCTAAGGCGTTGATTCCTATAGCAGGTAAAACTATTTTGAGTTTTATTGTAGATCAATTAAAAGCCGAAGGGATCAATGAGTTCATTTTTGTAGTTGGCTATTTGGGAGAGAAAATCCAAGATTATGTGGAGCAAACCTATCCTAATTTGACTACCCATTTTGTGTATCAGAACGACCGTCAAGGGACGGCACATGCCATTCAATTAGCGCAAGATATAGTTGGAGGGGATGAGGTATTTATTGCTTTAGGAGATACCATTTGCGAATACGATATTAAAGAAGTGCTTGAAAGCCCAACGAGCATGTTGGGTGTACAAAAAGTAGATGACCCCAGACAATTTGGTGTAGCAGAAATGAATGAGGATGGTATGATTGAGCATGTGGTAGAAAAACCATCTATTCCAAAAAGCAATCATGCATTGGTTGGATTGTATAAAATTAAAGAATCTACTATTTTATTTGAATGCTTCCAGCAATTGGTGAATGACAATATTAAATCCAATGGTGAATATAATTTAACGGATGCATTGGATTGTATGATCAAAAAAGGCGTGGCTTTTAAATCCTTTAAAGTAAAGAACTGGTTTGACTGTGGTAAAAAAGAAACTTTACTAGAAACCAATGCCATGTTGCTTAAGAAGTCAGGTGGATATGCGATTAATCCCGAATTATATACCAATAGCATTATCATTGCACCAGTGAGTATTGCAGATGGATGTATCATAGAGAATTCAATCATCGGACCTCATGTTACAATAGGTAATAACACCACTATCAGAAGTTCAATTGTGAAAGATAGCATCATTGGTTCCTATACTGCATTGGATGAAGTGGTATTGGATAATTCACTAATTGGAAGTGATGCTGCAGTAAAGGGTATGAGCCGTACATTAAATATTGGCGACAATACTGAAATAGATTTTGGATAAATCTATTGAAATTAGCATAATTCAAATCATTTCTGCAGGTACATTGAATTTGCTTGTGCTGTACAAGTAATCACCAAGTCATTGATACATACATGTGCTGGGGTATTCGCCACATACCAAACCGTGTCTGCAATATCTTCTGCCATCAATGGCGTATATCCAGTGTAAACCGCCTTCGCTTTTTCTGCATCTCCTTTAAATCGAACTACAGAAAATTCTGTATCTGCTGCGCCTGGATGGATGGCGGTTACTTTTATTTGATATTGTAGTAAGTCGATTCTTTGTGCTTTACTTATGGCATCCACTGCATGCTTGGATGCACAGTAAACGTTCCCGTCTTTATATACTTCTTTACCAGCAGTGCTTCCAATATTAATGATATGCCCTTTTTCTTTGATGAGCATTGGTAAGACAGCTTTAGAAGCATACAATAAACCCTTTACATTGGTATCAATCATAGTCTCCCAATCTTCTAAATTGGCGTTTTCAAAAGAGTCTCTACCTAAAGCAAGACCTGCATTGTTCACCAATATATTGATGGCTTGCCATTCGGTAGGTAAGTTTTGCAGATTGTCAAAAACTGCTTTTTTATCTTGAACATCAAATACTAAGCTCAATGTTTTGATGCCATAATTTGCTTCGAGTGCTTTTGCTAATTCGTCTAATTTTTCTTTTCTGCGTCCAGTAATAATAACGTTCCAACCACCTGCCGCAAATTTTGTAGCAATTGCTTTTCCGAATCCTGAACTTGCTCCAGTAACTAAAATAATTTTTGACATAATCTATATTTTTTGGCTTAACAATTTTCGTTAAGCAGATTGAATACATTGATAAATAAATTCGTTCACTTGATCGGTTGCTTCAAACATGCCCATATGGCCCACATTATTTAGTACCAAACTGTTAGATGAAGTTAGCAATTTAATTTGTTCCAAACTGTCCTGGATTGGCACGGCAAGGTCTGCATCGCCAGCAATCATCCATACAGGTATTGTATGTTGTTGAAGCAGGTGGGTCATTGCTTTTCGATTACGCATGGCAAATACAAATTGGATCATCGCTTCTTGGCTAATACCCAATCCGCTTTCAATGATATTTTGAATGACTCCAGGGTTTGTTTTTTTAAATGAATCACCAAATAAATTTGGGGTAGCAGTTTCAAGGTATTTAGAGACACCCCATTCTTGGATAAATTCTGCCACTTTCATCCTGCTTGTTTTTTTTGCTTCGTTATCCTCATAAGTAGTAGAGTGGAACAATAACAAACCTTGAACATGGTTCACATAGTAATCTGCAAAGGATAAGCCAATATAGCCGCCCATGCTATGTCCTACGATATAATACTGTTCGATATTTAAATGGTGCATTAATTCATGGAGCACCTCCACATACATTCTGATATTGGGTGCTTGGCTATGATGCAATGCCAATGGCTTGCAATGCACGCCTGGTAAATTTGGTGCGATGACTCTATAATGAGTAGATAAAAATTCAATTTGATTTTTCCAGATGGCATGGTCTTCGCCAAATCCATGAATCAGTATGATGGTTTGCTCGCCTTTGCCTTGGTCATAATAAGCAAGCTCGTCTATCCCGTAATTGTAAAGATGTGGGGTTAGATTAATTGAATTTTGCATCTATACCTCTTTTCATTAAACGGTAATTCAATACTAATGCAAGCCCCATTAAAAGATAGACTGAACTAGAAAAAGATTGTGGAAGCCAATAGCTGATTAAAATAAGTCCAATAGTAGCAGTCATAAATAGTCGACCAAGATAACCTGCCCAAATTGGTTTAATAAAATAAAATATTAAAGCAATAAAATAGAATGGATGAATCCATGAAATATTAAAATTGTTATGGCATGCTGTGTGTTTTGAAAACACACTCATATATACCAATAACAATCCACCTAGTCCAAAAATAAATAATAATGAAACGTCAATAATTTTAGCAGCAATCACGGTCCATCTAGCATTCCATTTGCCAACAAATAAATACACCATTATCAATCCAATAATATAATAGACCGGATCTGTTGGTTGTACTGGAACCGTCTTTGTGAAATCATAATTTTGAGTTGATTCAATATAGCTTGCTTGAGCTGCTAGTTGCTCAAAAAATAAATCTGGTAAGAAGCCTGCCTGCAAAGCAGTTGGTGCTTGGTCTGATACCGATCCTAATAATACATCAATGCCTAATCCAATCCAAGGAATGCCTTGTTGGTAAGGCGCTTCTACCACATGGGTTCTAAATCTTTTGATATTGGATGGAGGGACTTGGGTATTTGCAAATTGATAAAAGCCATGTTTTACTCGAGTGGTACAATTATCTGTAATGAAATTATATAAGTAATAACGATTATTGCCTTCTAAATTTTTAAGTAAGGCATTTTGCCAATTTATTTTTTCGACATCAGATAAAACCAATACTTGTTCTTTGATGCTTCGACCATAGTATTGGTATTCTAAAATAAAATTTTGAAAGTTATCTGCAGACAAAAAATAATTCAAATTACCTTTTATAAATTCAAGTAAAAAGTTTGGAGTATCAAAGTCGAAAGTCCCAAAATTATAAACAATATCTGTTTGCTTAGATGAATCAATAATTCTAAGGGCAGTGTGCCCCCATGCTGTGTAGACATCTTTGCCAGGTGCGCAAGTTAAAATACTAATTTGTAATGCAGCCTTGCTACTATCCTGTGCAATTAAATGACTGGATGTAAATAATCCGAACAATAACAATAGTTGAAGTAAACAAAGTTTACGCATTGTGTTAATTTATTCGTGTAGACTTACTTTCTGCTATAGTTTGGCGACTCTTTAGTGATATCAATATCATGTGCATGGCTTTCTCTCATACCAGCGTTGGTGATTTGAACGAATGTAGCATTTTGTAAATCCTTTACAGTTTTTGCACCACAGTAGCCCATACCTGCTTTTAGTCCGCCTACAAATTGATAAACGATTTCACCTAATGTGCCTTTGTATGCAACACGACCTTCAATCCCTTCTGGTACAAATTTCTTTGCGTCTGCACCATCTTGAAAATAACGATCTCCACTGCCTTGAGACATGGCGCCAATGCTACCCATGCCACGGTATCCTTTGAATTTTCTGCCTTCGTAAATAATTGTTTCGCCTGGACTTTCTTCGGTACCAGCAAAAATACTGCCCATCATCACACAATTGGCACCAGCTGCTAAAGCTTTCACCATGTCACCTGTATAACGAATACCACCATCTGCGATCACTGGAATATTTTTTCCTTTGAGTGCTTTGGCTGCTTCCATAATTGCTGTTAACTGAGGTACACCTGCACCTGCTACAATTCTGGTTGTACAAATAGAACCTGGTCCAATACCCACTTTCACTGCATCTGCACCAGCTGCTGCTAAAGCTAAAGCACCTTGTCCGGTTGCAATATTGCCTGCAATGACAGGTAAATTTTTAAAATTTTTCTTAATCAATTTTAAAGCTTCAATCACGCCTTTGCTATGACCATGTGCACTATCCAATGAAACGATATCAACTCCAACACTTTGTAAAGCAGCTGCACGATCCAATACATCTTTTGTAATACCTAATGCGGCACCAACAAGTAAACGACCAATGCTATCTTTTGCTGCATTCGGGAATGCAGTGACTTGTAAAATATCTCTGTAAGTAATTAAGCCAATTAATTTTCCTTGTTTGTTTACAACAGGTAATTTTTCAATTTTATATTGGCGTAATATTTTTTCTGCCTTTTTTAAATCTGTTCCTTCAGGCGCAATGATTAAATTTTCCTTCGTCATTACCTCGCTTATTTTTCTTTTTCGATCTGTTTCAAAGCGTAAGTCGCGATTAGTAAGGATACCAACTAATTTGTGGTTTTTGTCAACAATAGGAATACCGCCAATTTTATTGTCGCGCATCAAGTTCAATGCATCGCCAATGGTCGCTGTTACTTCTAATGTAATTGGGTCTACAATCATGCCACTCTCGCTTCGCTTTACTTTACGCACTTGTTCTGCTTGGCGTTCGATAGACATGTTTTTGTGTAAGATACCAATGCCACCTTCTCTTGCAAGTGCGATTGCCAATTGGGCTTCGGTCACTGTATCCATAGCAGCAGATAAAACTGGCACATGCAATTTGATATGCTTCGTTAATTGTGCGTGGATATTTACTTCGGAAGGGAGGACTTCGGAATAGGCAGGCATAAGTAGTACATCATCAAATGTCAAGCCTTGTCCAAAAATGCGGGAGGTAGAATTTCTTGTTGCCATAGGCAAAGATAGGGCAAGCCCATATTTAGGCAAAATCCTTTTTTTAGCGGATACTATAAAATGCCCCTCCATGCGGCAGGATAAGCCCGTTTAGTTCGAGGGTGAGCAAATGCGTGGAAAGCAGGCCTATATGGAGATTGAACAGATTGGAGAGTTGGTCTCGGTGGATGGGACTTTGCTTGCTAATGACCCCTAAAATTTCTTGACAAATAGGGCTAAGTTCAAAGGGATGGGGCTTTTGGCTGGAGGTTTTATCCTCCTGAGCGGCCCAACCCAGGCTTTCTAATAATTGGGTAGGGCTTTGGTACAATTGAGCCGTATTGGACCGAATGAGTGCTAGGCAACCTGAACTTTTTTGGTCCGTAAGCTTCCCCGGTACAGCGAAAACCTCTCTATTATAACCTCTTGCTAGTCCAGCGGTAATCATACTTCCGCCTTTCACTTGCGATTCAATTACGATCGTGGCATCGGACATGCCAGCGACAATGCGATTGCGTTTTGGAAATTGAAAAGCCAGAGGTTGGGTATTGCTGGTGTTTTCTGTAAGGATTCCACCAGTATCCATCATTTTATTGGCTAAGCGTTGATGTTGTGCAGGGTAGATGTCGTCTAAGCCTGTTGCAATGACACCCCAGTTTGGAATATTTAATTGACAAGCTCTTTGATGTACCATGCCATCAATACCAAGTGCCAAGCCACTGACCACCCCAAGATTCAAATGCTGAATACCTTCAAGTAATTCTTGAATCACTTTGTCGGCATAAAGGGTGTGATTGCGTGTGCCTACAATACTTATTAAATAAGGTAGGTTCCATTTTTTGATTCCTTTATAAAAAAGTATGGTTGGCGCGTCTTCACATTGAAACAATCTATTTGGATAAGTTGCATCATCAATGCAACAGGTATCTATATTTAGAAGTTTCATGGTAGCAAGTTCTTCGGCGGCAGCTTTTAAAGGCCAAGGAGAAAGGATACTTGCAATAGATTTTATTTCAAGATCGACAAATGCTTCTGCTCCCTGCTGGCAGGCATTGTAAATGTATAAAGCAGATCCAAATACATTCATTAATTTTTTTCGTTCATATAAATTGATGCCATGTATTTGTGAAAAAGCAATTGAATATAATAGGGGATTATTCATTGCTTGAAAATCCGAATAAAATCAAATATGATTTCAAGTATAAATACGCAATTTAAATTCAAAAAAGCTTTTATTTTAAATTCAATTCGCTTTATGGATAAGCATATGTGAGCATGATTTTTACTTCAGCGTAATCGTAAAACTAGTCCTTCTGTTTTTAGCTCTACCCTCTGCTGTTTTGTTATCAGCGATTGGCATAGTAGCGCCCAAGCCCTTGCGCTGTATACGATTAGGCGCAATGCCTTTTTGTTGCAAGTAATCGCCAATGGCATTGGCTCTTTGTAATGAAAGTAAATTATTTTGTGCCGCAGTACCTGTATTATCTGTATGTCCTTCAATTAAAATCTGCGCATTCAATGTCGTTTTTAAATAGCGCGCCAACGCATCCAACTCTACGCTAGAAATAGCTTGTAAAACAGCAGAATTAGTTTCAAAGTACACTTGGCTAAATGTTTTTGTAAATATTTTTTCAATTGGCGTCAATGCAAAATCAAAAGTTTTTCCGGCCATGGCCTTTACACTATCTATTGGAAGTATGCTGCTCAAATAATCATGACCAGCACTATTTATTTTTAGTCCTAAACTATCAAAATAAGGGAGCGCTAATAAAAATTGACCCATACTATCAATTTGCATTTCCATCATTGGATAACCAGAAGCTGGATCAACAATTTGCAATTCGGCAGCAAGTGCTTTTTTTGATTTCGCATCTACAATTTGCCCCTTGATGTACCAAGTTTTATAAGCCCTTGTATTTTCGGCTAAAGTAATTTTATAAATATCTAATTCGCCTCTGCTATCTGATCTATCACTAGCAATATATGCATTGGCGCCATTACTTGCTACTGCAATACTTCCTTCATTGTCATAAGTATTAATAGGATAACCAAGATTAACTGGTGTAGTCCAATTGCCATCAATCTTTTTTCTTGACACATAGATATCCGATCCGCCGAATCCAGCGCGACCATTGCTCGAAAAATATAAACTCTGATTGTCGGCATGAATGAATGGCGTTTGGTCATCTCCTTTTGTATTAATCGTTGGACCAAGGTTGATGGCATCTTCCCAATAACCTTTTTCATTTTTAAACGATACATAAATATCAATGCCACCATAGCCCTCAGGGCGATTACTAGCAAAGTAAATGGAGTTGCCATCGGGGGCAATACTTGGTGCGCTATCCCAAAAATCACTATTGATTCTTTGACCTAAATTTTTTGGCTTTGACCATCCCCATGGACTGCGTTGTACTTTATAAATATCATATCGGCCATAGCCTTGTTCTGCATAATCTGCAGCATAGTATAAAGTTTGCAGGTCGGCACTCAAACTCATGCTTCCTTTTTTTGCTGCAAAATTTAAAGTATCAGATAATGGAACGGCTGCAGAAAATCCATCAACACCCATACTGCTAGTGTAAAAATCTTCTCGACTTAAATTCAGTCTGCGCATAAATAAAAACAAACTGTCTTGAATGCTTATAGTTGGAAAATACTCGGACAAAGGGGAGTTAATACTGTCTCCCATATTGTGGATGCTAATTTCGGGTGCCATCTTTTGTTGCATAGCAAATTCACAAACCGCGTACAATGCATTTGCTTTTTCCTTTAAATAAGTAGGTAGACTGTTATTACTAAAATAAGGCTTTAGTAATTTATATGCAGCATTGTATTGTCCAAGACTAGCGAGTGCAACGCCTTGTTTGACTAAAAATGGAATACTAGCAGCAGTATCTATTTTTTTTATTTGATTAAAATATAGAACGGCTGATTGAAAGTTTTTTTGATCATGGTATAATTGAAACAAAGCAATTGCAGGATCTAGATATTGACTGTCTTTTGAAAAAGCAAGTGTAAATAGCTCAATAGCTTTTTTTGTATCATTGTTATTTAAGGCACTAATCCCAGCTTCGTAATTTTGTGCAGCTTGTTTGTTCTGTCCCAATACAATATTGGTGCTAAAAATTAAGCAACATAATAAAAGGGTAAAACCTTTTGGATATCGTAATAGAAAATGCATCTACCATAAAGGTAGGATAAGTCCTTAAATGAATTAAGGAACTTGGATATACTTATGTAATTGAGCGCTCAATTCCCAGCTTGGATTCTGCTTGATGTATTCAATTACAAGTGGTGTCATAGCATCTGACTTCTCCCATTCTGGCTGTAAGTATTTTTTACAATCAACAGCAAGGTCGTTTACAAAAGAATTGGCCCAATCAAAATCAGATTTATTAAACACAACCACTTTTAATTCGTCCGCAGCTTTTACTGATTCAGCTAAAGGGGCTTTAAATTTTTTTGGTGACAAACAAACCCAATCCCAAGATCCACTCATAGGGCTAGATCCAGATGTTTCAATATGTGTTTGAAATCCTGCCGCTCTTAAAGCAGTCGTTAATGGATCCAATTGGTGCAATAAAGGTTCGCCACCTGTTACAATGGCAATGCGACTTGGATGCGCAGCTGCAGCAGCTACAATTTCTTCCACTGATAATACTGGGTGCTTACTCGCATCCCAACTGTCTTTTACATCACACCAAACACAACCCACATCACATCCTGCTAAGCGAATAAAAAACGCAGCTTTACCCTG
This sequence comes from Sediminibacterium sp. UBA657, assembly GCA_002299885.1. Classification (GTDB taxonomy): domain Bacteria; phylum Bacteroidota; class Bacteroidia; order Chitinophagales; family Chitinophagaceae; genus Sediminibacterium. Next base: position 3,203 of record DBOB01000026.1, on the reverse strand, counting down.
GTGATAGCCTTCACCTTGTAAAGAATAAAATAGTTCCATTACTGGATAAGAGGAAGCGTTGCTCAATGCGTTTTATTTAAATGATTTATAAACCTTGGTAGGCCTTCATCGTGTTTTTTAATAAGCCTGCAATGGTCATTAAACCAACCCCACCTGGCACAGGAGTGACTGCCGAAGCAACTGTAATTGCAGATGCATAATTAACATCTCCTTTAATTCTAAAACCTTTTGCTGCAGTTACATCTGTTACCCTAGTGATACCTACGTCAATAATCACTGCACCTGGCTTGATCATACTTGCATCTATAAAATCAGGCATGCCCACTGCTACAACAAGTATATCTGCTTTGGAACAGAGGTCAATAAGGTCTTCTTTTGGTGTATATCTATGACAACAAGTAACAGTACAATTTCCTTGAGGATGATCTGAGCTTAATAAAATACTCATTGGTCTTCCTACAATATTACTGCGACCAATTACCACAGCACGTTTCCCTTTTGTCTCAATATTAAAATGCGCTAACATTAACAGCACGCCATATGGGGTTGCAGGAATAAATGTATTGAGTCCTTGTACCAACCTGCCTACATTGGAAGGATGAAATCCGTCCACATCTTTTTTAGGGTCAATTGCTTCAATGACTTTTGCGTCATCAATATGTTTAGGAAGGGGTAGTTGTACTAATATACCATCTACATTTTCATTTTTATTCAATGCTTCAATCTGTGCTAATAATTCTGCCTCAGTGACATTTTCGTCGAAACGGAAAAGAGAAGAACCAAATCCAGTCTCCTCACAGTTTTTCACTTTACTTGCCACATAAGTTTCACTAGCACCATTATTGCCCACTAAAATGGCCGCCAAATGAGGTGTTCTTTTTCCCGCAGCCTTTAACGCATTGGTCTGCTCTAATAGGCTTGCTTTGACTGCCGCTGAGGCAATTTTTCCGTCTAATACTAACATGGCGCAAATTTAGTTCTTTTTAAGATTCGTTCCCTCGTATCTTTGGACTCTTAATTTAGTTTATGGAACAAAACCCGAACCAACCTTTAAATATCGAAATCTCTGAAGAGATTGCAGAAGGTACTTATGCCAACTTGGCTATTATTACGCATAGCAATGCAGAATTTGTAATTGATTTTGTAAATGTGATGCCAGGCACGCCCAAGAGCAAGGTGAAGTCTCGTGTGATTTTAACACCCATGCATGCCAAGCGTTTTATGAAAGCCATGGTCGAAAATATTGAAAGATACGAAGCCGCACATGGTCCAATAGGAGACATGGAGCAAATTGAGATCCCAATGAACTTTGGCGGACCAACTGCACAAGCCTAGCGTCTACCAATTGGGATGCTGTTCGGCATAGCTATAATAACCCTCTGAGCTGACGATTAAATGATCTATTAATTTAATGTCAAAAAGCGCAGCCCCTTTTTTTATTTTTTCTGTCAGGGTATCATCCATCCTACTAGGTTTTAATTGCCCACTTGGATGATTGTGGCAGATGATAAACCCTGTGGCACCGTGACTAATCACCAGTTTAAAAACTATTCTAGGATCCGCCACCGTGCCTGTAATTCCGCCCTCACTTAATACCGCTTCATGGATGATTTTATTTGCTTGATTTAATAAAAGCAACATAAATACTTCCCGCTGTTCATGCTGTAATTTATTTTTTAAATGCATGGCTACATCTCGGCTATGATGAATAGTAGCTTGCTTATCCATTAAATCAATTCTTCTGGAACCCAGTTCTATAGCGGCTAAGATGCGCACTGCCTTGATCCTTCCAATGCCTTTGATTTTTAAATTCACGATATCCCGCACACTGTAATTAGCAAATTTTTTCAGGCTATTGTCTGTGGTAGCAAGCAAGCTCCTGGCTAATTCAATCGCATTCTGCTGCGCAGTGCCATGTTGTATTAATATGGCTAGTAATTCAACATCACTTAAATGGTCCGCACCCTTGGTGCTAAATTTATAGATGGGTTGGTCCTGCTCTGCCCAGAATCGGATGCTACTTGTTTGCATAAACAATTTTGCCCAAATATATTTTTTAAAGAGCTCCTATTTCTGCGTACAAATACCGGCTTGATACAAGCAGTTGTGCATAACTTGACTTTTTGTTGAAAATTTACTTCAGAATAGCCAAAAACATGTGCACGATATCAATACCTTTGAAGCACATTTTACCCTTATGAATCCTTCAGTTAAAATTTTCGCGGGCAACGGCTCGCAGGCACTAGCCGAAAAAATTGCTCAACGTTTTGGCGCCCCCATTGGTAAAATCAATATTCAAAAATTTAGTGATGGTGAATTCCAGCCTATCTTTTTAGAGAGTATCAGAGGGGACTATGTTTTTTTAGTGCAAAGCACCTATGCACCCACCGATAATTTAATGGAATTATTGATGATGATAGATGCAGCTAAAAGAGCAAGTGCTTATAAAATCATTGCAGTTATCCCTTACTATGGTTTTGCTAGACAAGATCGTAAAGACAAGCCACGTGTAGCGATAGGGGCAAAATTAATTGCTACATTATTGGAAGCAGCAGGCGCGAACAGGGTCATCACGATGGACTTACACGCTGCTCAAATTCAAGGCTTCTTTGATGTACCAGTAGACCACTTAGACAGTTCAGCTATTTTCATCCCTTATATAGAGTCACTTAATTTACAAAACTTGGCATTTGCTGCACCAGACGTAGGAAGTACCAACCGTGTGCGTGAAGTGGCCAACTATTTCAATGCAGAAATGGTGATCTGTGATAAGCACAGAAAACGCGCCAATGAGATTGCAAGCATGGTGGTGATTGGAGATGTAACTGGAAAAGACATTGTGATTGTAGATGATATCTGCGACACCGGAGGTACTTTAGTTAAAGCTGCTGCACTTTTAAAAGAAAAAGGGGCTAAATCGGTTCGAGCTTTAATCACCCATCCAGTTTTAAGTGGCAAAGCCTACGAGAATATCGAAAACTCCGTATTGGAAGAATTAGTGGTATGCGATACTATTCCTTTAAGACAGGAATCAAGTAAAATAAAGGCCTTGACGGTTGCGGACTTATTTGCTATTGCGATACGCAATGCCTATGAAAATAAGAGCATTACCAGCCTATTTGTGCATTCACAATTGAAGGCAAGGAATCAGTAATACGCTGATTTTCAATAGAATATAATTAATTAGGAGCAACTTTGGTTGC
>DBOB01000001.1 GCA_002299885.1 Sediminibacterium sp. UBA657 | reverse complement strand
GCAAATGGTTCTTTTGCATTTGGCTTACGGTAAACTTTTTCTCCTGTGTCAGGATCTGTTCCTTCTGTATCATCCACATCTACTGGAGAAGGCAAATAACGACATACCGCATCTAATGCAGTTTGTACACCTTTATTTTTGAATGAAGATCCACACATCATTGGAACGATACTTAAATCGATACAAGCTTTACGGATAGCTTCGTGCACCTCATCTTCAGAAATTGAATCTGGGTTCTCAAAGAATTTCTCCATTAACTTATCATCATATTCAGCAACTGCTTCAATTAATTGCGCTCTCCAATAATCTACATCTTCTTTCATATCATCTGGTACAGGGATCTCAGAGTAAGTCATACCTTCTGTAGCATCATCCCAGATAATACCTTTCATTTTAATCAAATCCACTACCCCTTTGAAACCATCTTCAGCACCAATTGGTAATTGCAATGGCACGGCTTTCGCACCTAGCATTTCTCTTACTTGTGTTACCACCATTAAGAAGTCTGCACCAGCACGGTCCATTTTATTTACGAAACCAATACGTGGAACTTTATAACGATTTGCTTGACGCCATACAGTTTCTGATTGTGGCTCAACACCATCTACAGCAGAGAACAATGCAATCAAACCATCCAATACACGCATAGAACGCTCTACCTCTACAGTAAAGTCAACGTGACCCGGAGTATCAATGATATTGAAATAATAGTCTTTTGTGTTTGCATCTTTCTTACCTAATGTAGTTGGAAATTGCCATTGACAACTTACCGCTGCAGAAGTAATAGTGATACCTCTTTCTTTTTCTTGCTCCATCCAGTCAGTGGTAGCTCCACCATCATGTACTTCACCAATTTTGTGAATCATACCAGTGTAACGCAAGATACGCTCAGTGGTTGTAGTCTTACCCGCATCAATGTGCGCAGCAATACCAAAGTTTCTTTGAAGTTTTAAGTCCGCCATATTAGGGTTGTTTAATTTTATTTATCCAATTTTCCGAGGCGCAAAGTTAATCATATAAGTGATTGAACAACAGAATCCGCCCCCTTTTTTTCAATAAAAAACCTCCACATTGCTGTAGAGGTTTTGATATAATAAGGTAAATGATTCCTTTTGAGGAGATTACACTTTAAAGTGAGAGAACGCTTTGTTCGCCTCAGCCATACGGTGTGTATCTTCTTTCTTCTTAAATGCACCGCCTTCGCCTTTTGTAGCTGCAACGATTTCATTTGCTAATTTGTCGGCCATTGTTTTACCGTTACGCTCACGGCTAAAACGCACCAACCACTTCATGCTTAAAGAGATCTTTCTGTCCGCACGAACTTCAGCTGGGATTTGGAAAGTTGCACCACCAATACGACGGCTACGAACTTCAACCGCTGGAGTTACATTTGCAACAGCTTTCTTCCACATTTCATAACCATCTTCGCTAGTCATTTTAGTTACTTTGTCTAAAGCATCGTAAAATATTTTGTAGGCAGTTGTCTTTTTACCATCCAACATGATGTTGTTGATAAAACGAGTTACAGCTACATCGCTGAAACGAGGATCTGGAGCTAATGGAATCTTTTTAGGTTGTGCTTTACGCATGTCGAATATTAATTAGTTGTTACTTGATAATTATTTATTTCTTCGCTTTTTCTTTCTTAGTACCATACTTAGAACGAGACTGCTTACGGTCTTTAACACCTGCAGTATCCAAACTACCACGAACAATATGGTAACGTACACCCGGTAAGTCTTTTACACGACCACCACGGATTAATACGATACTGTGCTCTTGTAAGTTATGGCCTTCACCTGGGATATAGGCAATGACTTCAATCTTATTAGTCAAACGTACTTTTGCTACTTTACGTAAAGCAGAGTTCGGCTTTTTAGGAGTTGTTGTATATACTCTTGTGCAAACACCACGACGCTGAGGACATGCATCCAAAGCTCTTGATTTACTTTTAGCCCTGATGATCTCACGGCCTTTTCTCACTAATTGTTGAATAGTAGGCATTAATTATGCTGTTTAGTTCAATTTTGGTTTATAAAAAATTCGGACGGCAAAGGTAATGTCTGTTAACGAATTACCAAAATGTTATTTGCTATTTTTTAAAAAATAAAGCAATTAGACCCATTTACTGAACGATTGTCTTTGTTTTTGATAGTTAAAATACTGATTACCAGTTATTTAACTATATTTTCACCAGCCAGCCATGTTTATCTTCTTCAAGACCTGTACGAATGTCGTTTAGCTTCTTTTTTAGCTTTGGTGCCACAACGGACTTCGTTAAATCAAAATCCATCACATAATCCCCTTCTGCTAATCTGGAAACAAATGAAACAACCGCAGCTGTTCCCACCCCAAATACTTCTTCTAGTTTACCAGATTTATGTGCAGTAACAATTTCTTCTATTGAAAGGTTTCGCTCTTCAACAGTATACCCCATTTCCCTTAATAAAATAATTGCACTGGCTCTTGTCACCCCTTTCAAAACGGTGCCTCTTTCCAAACTTGGGGTAATCACTTTTCCATCAATTACAAACATGACATTCATCATCCCGACCTCTTCTACATATTTATGTTCCAAAGCGTCTGTCCATAATACTTGGTCGTATCCTTTTTTTTGCGCTAACACAACAGGATACAAACTTGCACCATAGTTACCGCCATTTTTTGCAAAACCTACTCCACCTGGCGTCGCTCTAGTAAAATCTTTTTCAATTAAAATCTTCATTGGTTCTGAATTATACGGACCAGATGGTCCTAAAATAATCATGAACTTATACAATGCCGATGGACGCACTCCAATGAAAGGATCTGTTGCAATCATGAATGGACGAATGTACAATGAATGGTCCTCTAATTTTGGAATCCAATCTTTTTCAATTTTGATCAATTGCTTCATGCCATCCATGAATAACCACTCAGGAACCGTTGGCATTTGCATTCTTTCAGCAGAGGTATTAAAACGCTTGTAATTTTCTTCTGGTCTAAAAATAACTACTTCATCATTTACAGTTTTATATGCTTTGATGCCTTCAAAAATTGATTGACCATAATGCAATACTGCAGTAGAGGGATCTATTTGTAATGGTTCGTATTTTTTGATGACCGCATTTGTCCATGCACCATCTTTATATTCTGCTTCCAACATATAGTTGGTAAAGCTTTTCCCAAAATAAAAATTTTGAGGATCTAAATGCCTTAATTGTTCCTTTGGCATTTCAATAAATGGGATATTTCCTGCGCTCATTATAATTCGTTTTTTATACTAATTCAAACACAAAGAAACACTAAAAAATAAATACGAACAATTGTTATTTTTTCAAACCAATCAATTCAGTTAATTTTCGGTATCCAAATCCCATGAAAGAAGTGAAAAACAATTTGCCAAATAGCGTATTAGTGAACCTGTATAAAGAAAGTTTAGTACTAGGAGTTACTCCGGCAAATGTGGATAAAAAAGCACCGGCATCCTCGCCTGTTGAGGAGAAAAATGCAGCAATAGCCACAGAAGAGCCCCTTACTGTACCCATTAAATTTCTTGGGGAACATCAAAAAAAGATCCTTGTTTTAGTGCAAGATCCGGATGCAGTGCATTTAAACGAAAGAGCTTTTGATTTATTAACTTCTATTTTGAATGCTTGTAAATTAACTATTGCTGATATTGCTTTAATTAATAATGCAAATAAAAACTTTTCATTGCATCAAATTTTAACACAAGTGCCTTCTGATTTTGTGTTGGTTTTTGATATCAATCCAACGCAATTAAAAATAAAATTACCTACTAAATTGTACACCCCAATTTTACTTGGGGAAACTCAAATTTTATTTAGTAATAATTTATCAACAATGCAAGGTTTAGACCAAAATTCTAAAATTGAAAAAACAAAATTATGGACTGCATTAAAAATAATTTTCAAATTATAAACTGAATTTTTTATTACAATGCACACACTCATTTTTGCTACAAATAATCGCAATAAAGTTGCCGAAATTCAAACCTTAGTTGGACCTAATTTTACGATTATTCCACTCAAAGAAGCTGGCATTGATATTGATATTCCAGAACCGCATGATCAACTAGAAGCCAACGCATTAGAAAAGGCTATGACTATTTTTAAAATGACCAATCAAGCCTGTTTTAGTGAGGATACTGGATTAGAAATTGAAGGCTTAGATGGTGCACCTGGCGTAAAAAGTGCAAGATATGCAGGTGAAAATAGCAATCCTCAAGCCAATATCGACCTGGTTTTAAGTAAAATGACAGGAGTTGAAAATAGGACTGCACAATTTAGAACAGTCATTTGTCTTATTTGGAAAAATCAAACCTACTATTTCGAAGGTATCTGTAAAGGACAAATTTTAAACAATATGCAAGGTGAAAATGGATTTGGTTATGATCCAATATTTGTGCCTGATGGTGCATCTAAAAGCTTTGCCAATATGACGATGGAGGAAAAGAATACATACAGTCATCGTAAAAAAGCAGTAACGCAATTGTTTGACTTTCTAGGTACGGTATAACTATAAAACTTACTAAAATATTACTGAATGAATGGTGTCTCGCTATTCCAGATCTCCCAACTCGCGTCGGCTTGTAAGTGTAACATTTCTAAACCATTCTGAGTAGTAGCACCTTGCGCTGCACCCTTTTCTAAAAATTTGGTGACTGCAGGATTGTACACCAAATCATACAAATGATGTTTTGATGTAATCGCTTCATAAGGCAGATTAGGTGCTTCATCTACATTTGGGAACATGCCCACTGGGCTAGTATGAATCAATAAGGTATGCGATGCAATGACATCATGTGTGAGTGATTCGTAGGAGATACAACCTTCTGATGCAGTTCTTGAAACCATTTGATACCCAATACCTAATTTTTGAAGCACCCATTCTACTGCAGCCGCAGCGCCACCTGTTCCAAATATGAGTGCTTTTTGATGATGCGATTGCAAGTAGGGCAATAAAGACTGTTCAAACCCTATGACATCTGTATTGTATCCATACAGCGCTTCTTGGTGTAGTTTGATACAATTACAAGCTTGAATGGATTGTACCACCGATGAAGGATGCTGTAAAAAAGGAATGACTAATTTTTTATAAGGGATGGTCACATTCAATCCCTGTAAAGATGGATTGTTCTCCCATAAGCTTTTAAATAAATCGATAGATTCAATTGGATAATTTTCATACTGCGCATCCAATATATTTTCTGTCAAAAACCGATTGGCAAAGTATCCTTTTGAAAAAGAATGCGATAATGGAAATCCGATTAATCCAAACTGGCGCACATTTATTTATTTAAATATAAATCAAAAGTATCTCCGCGAAGTCCAATACGCATTGCTTCTAAAGGAATAATTTCTGATGGTGCGATATTACCAAGGTTCACATTGCAACCAATTAATTCAAGGAAATACAATTGTTGTGCTTTTTGTGGTGCTTCCCAAAGAATTTTTTCTGCAGGGATTTTAGTCAAAATTTCTTGAACAAGGCCTTCTCTCACCTCTCCTGAACCTCTATATATACCTACGTTTCCGGCCTCTCTTGCTTCTGCAATCACATAAGATGCACCTGCACTTAATTCGGCACTCATTAATTCAATCCATTTGTATGGAGGGATAATATGTGCTGCATCTTTACTTCCAACTTCGCTAAATACTTTTGCAAATTTTGAAATCTTTTCAATGTAACCGCATTTCTCGGTATGTGGAATTTCAATTGAACCATCACTCACTTCAATCACATTAATATTATAATCCTTACACATTGCTATATAATCATCGAACTGATTTCTGATCACAAATGCTTCAAACAATGTCCCGCCAAAATAAACAGGGATATTATGCTGTTGGTATAACTCAATTTTTGCTCTCAAATTTGGTGTAACAAATGATGTACCAAAACCTAATTTAACGATATCTGTATGCGGTGCGCCAACACTTATAAAACTTTCAGCATCTCTTAAACTAAGGCCTTTATCCATGACCATTGTTAATCCGTGTTGTCTTGGCTGTTTTGTTCGCTCTGGTATTTGTGTTAAATTGAAATTCATCGTGTTGTTATTTTTGCAAAGATAATTTAAAATAATTAGTTTATCTAGGCTTCTTATATTGACTGATCAATTCCACCACTTTAGGATCTTGAATCAACTCTGGATAAAATTTTATGAGCTTATTCAACCACTTTCCCGATTTAGATAATGCCATCTCTAATTGCAATAAGCCTTCCTTACGCTTTTGCATCATAAATAAGATAGCGCTACGGTAGTATACAAAAATGACTTTACCCTGTGTGGACATATAAGCTAGTTCTGTTTGCTCTAAAGCAGCATCGTATTGCTCATTGGCAATCAGACATTTTATAAAACTTTCCCAACCTGCTATTTGCTTAGGCTTATGTTTTACAACAATACCAAAATAAGTTGCAGCTTCTTTGTATTGGTCTAAGTACATATAACATTCCCCCATCATGATATAGTACTCATTGATATGCTTATTGATTCTAATAGCATGTTCAATTTGTTTAATTGCCATCTGCCATTTTGATTCTAACATATAGGTAGAAGCAATTTTTTGATAAAGTCGGCTATCGTCTGGATTTAAGTGCGCTGCTTTTTTATAATGAAACCTTGCCTGCGCATAATTTTTTAATCGATGATAACAATGTCCAATGGCTTCATAAATCACGTCTTCTGGCCTAGCTAGTTCTAGCACTTTCTCTAATGCATCAATCGCTTCTTTGTATTTTCTTATTCTTAAATAAGCATCCCCCATATTGCGATAAGCATAATCAAACTTCTCATCAATGACAATTGCAAATTGGTAGGCATCAATTGCTTTTTCAAAAAGTTTGATCCCTTGATACGCAGCAGCCAGGTTAAACCATGCGAGTGCATTATAGGGTTGCTCATCAATCATTTTTTGATGCAGTACAATACTCTCCTCATTGCGTCCAGTAAAATCTGTCCAAAAACAAATCTTATATAAGGCCTCCTCATTGGTTGGCTCTTCTTCTAAAATCAATTGTAAACAATCAAATACTTTGTCAAATGCTTCATGGTCATCATAGACATCTGCTAATTCAAAAAGCAATTCTGTTCTTTCTGCTCCTTCAAATAAATGCAAGGCCTCTTGCAACAAAACGATCGCTTCTTCTGGTTGATCCAATGCTAAAAATGCATCTGTCTTTAGAATGAATAAATTCATGTCCTTGTGATCATATAAAGCGGCTGTATTTAATAGTACTAATGCCTCCGTATACTTTCTGGTGGCTAATAATAAATCCGCTTTTTTAATCATTAGGAGTGCGGAAGATGGAAATTGAGACAAAGCGATATCTGCTGCTTCGATGGCTTCAACAATGGCGTCTTTTTCATCTAAGTGGGCAATGATCTTTTCAAAATCATCCTCTTCGATATAAGAAGGTGCTTTCCCAGTTTTTAGGTTCTGGTAACGTAAAAGCAGGTCTTGGATATCCCCATTTTCGTCTTCAAATTCATTATTGAACATGGCAACTATTTACATTTGTTAAATAAAGTGTTGAAAATCAATGCAATAAATCTTTTTATTTGGCTTTCATTACTTTATTAAATGTACGGGTTCAGGCTTAATTTGAACCAATTTATTGTTCACAGTCCATGTAATTGTTCGTTAAAAAAAAATTTATGTAGGATTGTCATAATGTTTTAACTTCGTAATAACCGTGTGTACCCTTAGGACCATATTAACCTCTTTTGTATTCATTACAGTTACATCCTCTACTGTACATGCGTCTAGCATTGTATCTGGTACGAGCGAATCAAAAAAAGTAACCGAGAAATACAGTTTAAAAAACTTAAGCAGCTTAAGTCATAAAGTAAGCACGTTTCATGATCTAAAATCTAGATTGCTATACAAAGGCCTTACCGTATCATCTTCTTTAAATGGTGGACAAGCTCAAACAAATTATCTTAAATACAATAAGGGTAATATCACTTATGTCATTCCTTACCGACACAAAGTAATTTTACCTAGATTTAAGGCACCAAGCCCTCAGCATCCCTAATTTATTTGTTGGTAGTTCGATTTATTGACTTCAAATACTTTTAATGTAATTGGACTTAAGTCAATTTTATTTGCGTTGTATAAAATTTTATTACCCTCTTTACTTGTCAACTGATAACGCATAACAAGCCCAGGTATTTCCTTAAATGCTTGCTCGTAAACTGTCACAGTAGGAATAATCAAATTTGTATAAGTTACTTCCATCGAATTGCCGTCTGCCCAAGATAAGGTGATAGTTTCACATGGATAATCTAAAAGCGTAATTGTATTCGCATTTTTTTTGGATGCAACTAAGTTGACAGGCTGCATGGATGCATATAAAATATATTGCAAGAATTTATTCATGCCAATTTCTTTCAAAATGATGACGGTGTCTTGCTGGGTATTGAATATAAGTGTCTGAGTGAATGCTGGAGTCTTTAAAATAGTTTTACAACTATTCCCTTTAATAAAGATTTGCTTTTGACCTACCAAGCTTGTATCCCCCTTCATTGAAATTTGATGGATATCATAGGTGATGGCACACTCTCCAACAACTTTTGTTTGAGCTTGTAATTGAAATACAGCACAACTAAGAAAGCAAACAATTATGGGGGGTAATCGTAGCATATTGAATCAATATGATTATAAAAAGAGACCCAATTTTATTAAGGTCTCTTTAGATGATTTTATTTTTTAGTTTTATCTTTTAAGGCTTGTACTTTTTTTTGCGCCTCCATCATTTGTTCATACTTCTCCTGCCAGTTACTTTTCTTCTTTGGCGTTTTTCTTTTAACTTCTATTGTAGCTAAAATTTTATCATGATCTATAATGACTTTCTGAATCAATAATTGTAATAATAAAGTCACAATATTAGATACAGTATAATACCATGTTAATGCAGACGGCAAGCTATTGAAGATAAATAGTAGCATGAATGGGAAAATATATGGCATGTACTTTAACGCAGGATTGTCTTGCGTAGGTGTCATTGACATATTATAAATAGACGAAATAAATGTCGTCAATACTGCAGTCAAAGTAAACAAACTAATATGGCTTCCAAATCCTAATGGAATAGAAAAAGGAAGGGTATAGATAGAGTCATAGCTAGACAAGTCTTGGCTCCATAAGAAGGACTGCCCTCTTAATGCGATATTGGAATTAAAGAAACTATATAAAGCAAAGAAGATCGGGATTTGTAATAAAGCTGGAATACAACCTCCCAAAGGATTCACACCTGCTTCTCTAAATAACTTCATCTGCTCCATTGCAAAAGCTTGTTGATCGTCCCCTGTCTTTTTCTTAAGCTCATCTAATTCAGGCTTCAATACTTTCATCTTAGCAGTACTCAAGAAACTTGAATAAGTCAAAGGAGAAGTAACTAAGCGAATAAAGATGGTCAATAAGAATACAACCCATCCGTAATTTTGAACAAAGCCAGCGAAGAAATCAAACACTGGCATGATGATGTATTTGTTGATAGGACGAACAAATGAATATAAGTCTCTTCCTAAATTCACAATTTGCTCCATCTCTGGGGCCTGTGATTTCAAGATTTCAAAATCATTTGGACCATAATAAAGTGACAATGGCATGGTCGCATTTGCACCAGTTAATTTAGTTTGGAACTGCGCTTGCAAAGTGGCTAAGCCGTTGCTGCTATCTGTCTTACGCTGCCAATCAATTTTACCCGAATTGAATCCATCCTTATAAAGCACTGTCGTTGTAAAAAATTGTTGTACTAGTCCTACCCATTGAACTGGTTTTTCGAAAACCTTATTGGTATTGCTAGAAATATAATCGAACTCATTCCCTTCTGAAAAACAAATGTTAGACATTTGACGCTCGTAGGTAGTCGTTTTTTCTTGGCCATAAGAATGTACATCCCATAAAACGTTCAATTGATTATTGGTCAACAATTGATCTGCTCCATCCATAATGATATTCCAATCCACATTGTATTTACCTTTTGCTAAAGTAAATTGGTGTTTGATGGTCTTACCATTTGGTGCAGTCCAAGCATATTCAATTTTTTGTACGCCGTTTTGATCGGTGGATACATTCGATACAGGAAATATAACTTGATTAATTTGTACTGTTTGATTGTTGCCTGCATTCACTGCATAAGACAAGGAACTACTATCACCTAATTGAACCAATTCCTTTTTTGAGTTCGTGTACTTCTTCAAAGTAACACGTGCAACTTGACCTCCTTTATTGGTCAATTCAACTTTAATTAAATCGTTCTCTAGAATGGCAATTTGCTCCTTTAAAGTATCCGCAACAACTCCATTGCCGTTTGCATCTTTTTTAGTTGAATCGATCAATGCAACTATATTCAATGCTGCTGCCTTTTCGGCATTGGCTTTCACCATCGCAACAGAATCATCAAATCTTTTTTTATAGGCTGCTATTTCATTTTGTTGCTTACTGGTGTACCAGAAGTAAACAAAGAATAAAACTGCTAATAATACAAACCCAATGACCGTATTTTTGTCCGTTTTCATGCTTTTTCAATTAATCTAAATAGATGCGGCAAAGGTATGTTTTTAAGATGTATTTAGCACCAGGTACACCCTAAATTGGAATCATTTTAGGGCTATTTTAAGGCTTTATTATAAATTCCTGCTGTATTTACCCCCTGTGTGGTAAAGCAAGTTCGTAATATCTCCTAAACTACAATACTTAACCGCCTCCATCAAGAGCTCAAAAATGTTTTCATTTTGAACCGCTGCATGATGTAACAATTTTAAATAATGGTCTGCTTGCTCCTTATTTCTATTTTTAAATTGACCGAGATTAGAGATTTGTAATTTCTTTTCGGCAGCAGAGGATCTAAATACAGGTCGACGATCATTGCTGTTTTGGTCTGATTCGTCTATAAAAGTATTCACCCCAATAATAGGGATCTCCCCATGATGCTTTCTGGTTTCATACAGCATACTCTCTTCTTGAATCTTAGATCGCTGATACATTCTTTCCATCGCACCTAATACACCACCTCTTGCATTGATTCTTTCCAATTCTTGCAACACCGCTTCTTCTACCAAGTCTGTTAATTCATTCATTAAAAAACTGCCTTGTTGTGCATTCTCCACTTTAGCAGTACCTAATTCTTTGTTGATGATTAACTGTATAGCAAGCGCCCTTCTTACACTCTCTTTTGTTGGAGTAGTAATGGCTTCGTCATAGGCATTGGTGTGTAAACTATTACATTGGTCATAAATGGCATATAAAGCCTGCAAAGTGGTCCTGATATCATTGAAATCAATTTCTTGCGCGTGTAAACTTCTACCACTTGTTTGAATATGGTATTTTAATTTCTGAGACCTTGAATTCGCCTTGTATTTAAGCTTCATTGTTTGTGCCCAGATTCTTCTTGCGACTCTTCCAATCACAGCATATTCTGGATCCATTCCATTGCTAAAAAAGAAACTGAAATTTGGAATAAAGTCATCTATCTCTAACCCTCTGTTCAAGAAATATTCAATGTAAGTAAAACCATTGGCTAGTGTAAATGCCAACTGTGTAATTGGATTTGCCCCTGCTTCTGCAATATGGTATCCTGAAATAGAAATACTATAAAAATTCTTTACTTTTTGGTCTACAAAATAAGCTTGTACATCGCCCATTAATTTTAATGCAAAATCAATCGAGAAGATACATGTGTTCTGTGCTTGATCTTCTTTTAAAATATCTGCTTGTAATGTCCCACGTACATTTTGTAAAACTTGCTTCTTGATTGTATCATACACTTTTGAATCAAGCACTTGATCCCCGCTCACGCCCAATAATTTTAAGCCTAAACCATTGTGCTGAATGGATTGTTTTTTCAATCCATCAAAGTCATGGTAGACTGGCCTAGCTGTGTTTTTAAATAATTGATTCAATTTTTTATTGACAGCTGGCCACATTTTTTGTTCTGTAATGTATTGCTCACAAGCTTGATCAATCGCAGCGTTAAAAAACATCGCTAGTATAATTGCTGCAGGACCATTGATGGTCATGCTCACAGAACTTGTTGGATCATTTAAATTAATACCAGAATATAATTTCTTAATGTCATCCACCGATGCAATATTCACACCAGCATTACCAATTTTTCCAAAGACATCCATTCTATTGGAAGGATCTTGGCCATATAAAGTCACACTATCAAAAGCGGTAGACAATCTTGTAGCAGGTTGACCCTTAGCTAAAAAATGAAAACGTTGATTGGTTTTTTCTGGACCACCCTCACCAGCAAACATTCTTGTTGGATCCTCTCCTGTGCGCTTCAAATCAAATACGCCTGCAGTATATGGATAATGCCCTGGTACATTTTCCTTTAATTGCCACTCAGCAATATCTCCCCAGTCTTTGAAATTGGGTAAATACACTTTTTGTAATGTCAACCCAGATTCTGTTTTAAAGCTTAAAGGTTGGTGTATTTTTTTGCCTCTAATTTCATAGACCAATGCATCTTGTTGGTACTTCGTTTTTGTTGCTTCCCAAGTCTGAATAGATTTTTTCACTTCTGGATCGATCGCGCCAGCTACTTTATCTGCTTCCTCTTTTAAAAGCGGTAATTTTTTAAGCTTAGGATTTTGCATCACTTGCTCATAACTATACCATTGAGAAGCTAACTGCTTTTGTTCCGATATCCAAACTCTATTTTTTTGTATTGTTTCTACAATTTCATTTAAATAGTTAAAACGATTCAGCGGAATTGTTGGCGTGGAAACCTGACTGGTATTGTAGGCCAGTAGTTTTACAATTGTGTTCCATTTTAATTGATGTTGCTGATTCAATAAATCAATCATATGATTGAATAGATGCTGCATGCCCGGGTCATTGAACTTAGACGCAATGGTTCCATAAACCGGAAGCTTTGAATGATCTGCATCAAATAAATGACGAGATCTTGCGTATTGCTTTTTGACATCTCTGATAGCATCTAATCCTCCTGCTCTATCAAATTTATTGATACCAATAATTTGCGCAAAGTCAATCATATTTATTTTCTCCAATTGACTCGCTGTACCAAATTCTGGTGTCATGATATACATAGGCAGTGTTACATAATCTACAATCGATGCATCATTTTGACCAACACCTGCTGTCTCAACAATAATGGCATCATAGCCTGCAGCTTTACATAAATAAATCACTTGGTCTAAGGATGCAGAGATAGATTGATGGTCGGACCTTGTTGCGAGTGAACGCATAAATACATTAGGATGATGAATGGCGTTCATTCTTATTCTATCACCCAATAATGCACCACCTGTTTTTTTCTTAGTTGGATCTACAGACACGACTGCAATGCTTAAGTAAGGATTGGTCTGTATAAAATAATGTACCAAGCGATCACATACGGTAGACTTACCTGCACCACCCGTTCCAGTTAATCCTATGACTGGAATATTTTTTTGAACAACTTTTTTATCTTTCTTAATTTTCAAAGTACCATTTTGCAAAAGTGTAATATCCCTTGCTAATTTTCTTGGATCAGTCTTTTTATCAAATGGTAGTTTTGGATACTTTGTAGATTGATTTGATTTTAATGGGAAATTCGCAAATGCAATTACTTCTTTAATCATGCCCTCGATCCCCATGGCAAGACCATCCTTAGGTAAATATATTTTTGAAATACCTTTTGCATGAATGATAGCAGCTTCTGATGGTAAAATCGTACCACCACCTCCACCAACTATTTTAATATGTTGGTAGCCCGCTTCATCTAATAATTTTCTGAGGTAAGTAAAAAATTCAATATGACCACCTTGATAAGATGTGATCGCAATCAATTGCACATCTTCTTCGATCGCTGCTTCTACAATTTCTTGAGCGGAACGATTATGCCCCATATGGATCACTTCTGCACCCTGTTCTTGCAACACACGGCGCATGATATTAATAGAGGCATCATGGCCATCAAACAAACTAGTTGAAGTTAAAATTCTTATTTTTTGCATACCACAAAACTAACATATGTTAGCGGTATAGCAAAGTGAAAATTTACTTTTTTGCGTATGCTTTTGCAGCAGCAATAAAATGCACAAATAAAGGTGCTGGAGATTCAACAGTGCTCTTTAATTCAGGATGGTATTGTACCCCAATAAAAAATGGATGATTAGGTAATTCTACAATTTCCACTAAACCAGTGGCAGGATTAACTCCACTAGTAACCATACCTTTTTGGTGGAAGTCACTCAAGTAGGCATTGTTAAATTCATAACGATGGCGATGGCGTTCGTTGATAGATGTAGTGCCATATATTTTATGGGCTAAAGTATTTTCAGTAATGGTACAAGGGTAAGATCCTAAACGCATTGTACCACCCATCATGGTAATGGCTTTTTGTTCCTCCATCATATTGATCACTGGTTCTGGGCTATTCGGATCCATCTCTGTAGAATGTGCGCCATTTAAGCCAATCACATTTCTTGCAAATTCAATCACCGCCATTTGCATACCTAAACAAATACCAAAAAACGGTAAATTGTTTTCTCTAGCATATTGAACAGCAACTATCTTTCCTTCAATCCCTCTATTTCCAAAACCAGGAGCTACCAACAATCCATCCAAGCTGCCAACTAATTCCTTTACATTTTCTTGGGTAATATCTTCACTATGCACATTCACCACATTCACTTTTACATCGTTCATTGCGCCTGCATGGATAAAGCCTTCCAAGATAGATTTATAAGCATCTTGCAACTCAATGTATTTACCAATTAAACCAATATTCACCGTGGACTTTGGATTTTTTAGTTTTTCTAAAAATATATTCCACTTGGTTAAATCTGGTTCATTGAATTTTGTAATCTTTAATTTATCAAGTACAATTAAATCTAATTTTTCTTCCAACATTTTTAATGGCACTTCATAAATGGTAGATGCATCTGCTGCTTCTATCACTCTCCCTGCTCTTACATTACAGAACAATGCAATTTTTCTTTTTATTTCGTCATTCAAAGGTTCTTCTGCTCTACAAACAATCACATCTGGATGCACTCCAGCCTCACTCAACATACGAACGCTATGTTGTGTAGGTTTTGTCTTTAATTCTTTTGCTGCTTTTAAATATGGCACCAATGTTAAATGAACCACCATCACATCTTCCTCTGGTAATTCCCATTGGATTTGTCTAACAGTTTCAACAAATGGTAAACTCTCAATATCACCCACGGTTCCACCAATTTCGGTAATCACCACATCGTATTTACCTTCTTTTCCTAATAGTAACATGCGATGCTTGATTTCGTCTGTGATATGCGGCACCACCTGCACTGTTTTTCCAAGGAATTCTCCGGCTCTCTCTTTATTGATCACCGTTTGGTAGATACGTCCTGTAGTAACATTGTTGGCTTGGGAAGTTGGGGTACTTAAAAAACGCTCATAGTGGCCAAGATCTAGATCGGTTTCGGCACCATCTTCAGTCACATAGCACTCACCGTGCTCATAAGGATTTAAAGTACCTGGATCTACGTTAATGTAAGGGTCAAACTTTTGGATCGTTGCAGTAATGCCACGCGCCTGTAATAATTTAGCTAGAGAAGCAGCAATAATGCCCTTTCCTAAACTACTTGTAACACCCCCAGTAACGAAAATATACTTTGCCATAACTTTAAATTCATCTAATATTGAAAAAGGAATTCCTGCAATAGTTGACTATTGAGGAGCACCCATTCAAATGGTTTTTAATGTGACCGTCTTATTTTTTGGAAAATTTACTAGAGGTCATACAAAAATAAGCTAAAAAACACCGGCTGCAAAATGAATAAAACACCCTAAACAATAAATGTTTATAACTGTTATCTAAAAGTGAACATCTTAAATCAAAATAAAACTAATTCTATGAAAAAGACCCTTTATACCTTGTTTGCGCTGCTTTTAACCGCAAGTTTAATTAGCTGGCAATGGGAAAAAACACAGCATCCAACCCTGGATAAAGGTGAGGTCATTGAATGCCTGAATATGGAGACCCAACAAGCTTATCAACTAGAGGCAAGTCAGGCAAAATTTGCGAATATGCATATAGCACCTATGAAAGTGAATCCTGCGGATTTATTAGGTACCATTGTTCCATTTAATGCAGCTGATGGAAAGCCAGGACAAGCCTATTTTATTCCTGCAAAAAAGAAATCAGATAAGTGGTTAATCGTCATTCAAGAATGGTGGGGATTAAACGATAATATCAAAATGGAAGCAGACCAATATTTCAAAGACTTAGGGGATGTGAACGTGATGGCAGTAGATATGTATGATGGCAAAGTAGCAGCTACACCAGATAGCGCTATGAAATTAATGCGTGGGGCAGATATGAACCGTATGGTGGCATTGATTCAAGGTGCAGTAAAACATGCTGGATCAAAAGCTTCAATATATAGTGTAGGTTGGTGCTTTGGAGGGATGTGGAGTTTGCAAACTGCTATCATTGCTGGACCACAAGCAAAAGGATCTGTGATGTATTATGGTCGTCCAGAATCCAATATGGAAAAATTAAAAACAATCCAATGTGATATCATTGGCTTCTTTGGAAATTTAGATCAATCTCCATCTCCAGCGATGGTAAATACTTTTGAAGACAATATGAAATTAGCTGGGAAAAATTTAACTACTTATAAATACGAAGCAGGTCATGGATTTGCGAATCCAAGTAATCCTTCTTACAATGCAGCTGCTAAAGCAGACTCCTATGCTAAAGCAATTGCTTTCTTAAAATCACACTAATATCCTTTCGCAGGCAATAAGTAATTGGCAACGTAGTCTTGAACTCCTTCCTCAAGCGTTGAAAAAGGTTTGTCGTATCCTGCAGCGCGAAGCTTATTCATATTCGCTTCTGTAAAGTATTGATACTTGTCTCTAATATCTATAGGCATATCAATGTATTCAATATTGGGTTGTAAACCTTGTGCAATAAAAGTATTGGCTGCTAAATCATAAAAGCTTCTGGCTTTTCCGGTACCTAAATTATACAATCCATTTTTGGATGCCCCCCATTCGTTGGATAACATTTGGTGCATCAACCAATTGATCACTGCTACTAAATCCTTCACATAAATAAAATCACGCAATTGTTCTCCGTCTTTAAAATCGGGGCGGTGACTTTTAAAAAGTTTAACAACACCTGTTGCTTTAATTTGATTAAAGGCATGAAATATCACACTGGCCATTCTGGCCTTATGCCCTTCATTAGGACCATATACATTAAAGAATTTCAGGCCTGTCCATAAAGGAGGATGTTCAGTTTGTGCAATCGCCCATTTATCAAATTCATTCTTACTAATACCGTATGGATTGAGTGGCTCAAGTAAATCTAAGATTGTATGGCTATCCTCATATCCATGTTCACCACTACCATAAGTTGCAGCTGATGATGCATAGATGAATGGAATTTGTTTTGCAGTCGCATATTGCCATAGCGATTTTGAATATTCCAGATTCAATTCCTCGTGAATGGCATAATCAAATTCAGTGGTATCGGTTCTTGCACCTAAATGAATAATGATATCAATCTCATATTCATCATGCATTAATTTATCTAAAAAAGCCTGACGCTCTATGACCTTTGTATATGATTTTTGCTCCCAGTTTTTTCTTTTTGCTTCCACCCCAAAATCATCAACCAATAATAAATCAGTCAACCCATTTTCATTTAAATATTGCACCATCACAGAGCCTATAAAGCCTGCTGTGCCGGTTACAACTATAGTGGGTTGTTTAGTCATTTATTTTGAAGCTAATTTATTTTCAATAGCAGTATCATAACTATTTTTCCAACTAGCAATGGTTCCCCAGTTTTCACCATCTACAGTGATTGAACCATCAGTTACTTTACCCAACACCGTACAATCAATATTAAATTGCTTAGCAACTGTTTCAATTGAAGCCAATTGCACACTTGAACAAGAAACCACTACTCTAGACTGCGCCTCTCCCATCCAATAAGCATCTTTTCTTAAACTACTTCCATTCGAATTAACTTCAAAACCTTTATGATTATAAAATGCAGACTCTAATAAGGTAACAATTAATCCCCCCTCACTAATATCGTGGGCACTTAAAATCGCATGGTCTTTAATTAATGAAGCAACTAATTGTTGTAATGCAAATTCTTCTTCTAAGTTAAAATGCGGTGCCTGAGAATGCGTTACACCTTTTAATTTATTTAAATACTCTGAAGATCCTAAATCGTTTCTTTGTGTGCCTAATAAAACAATTGTATCGCCATTATTTTTAAAATCTAAAGTCATTCTGTTTTTCATATCTTCTACAATACCCACCATACCAATGGTTGGTGTAGGGAAAACAGGACCATCCGGATTTTGATTGTAAAAGCTCACGTTACCACCAGTCACTGGTGTATTGAATTTTCTACAAGCAGCACCCATCCCTTCTACCGATTTTACAAACTGATAATACACTTCTGGATCATAAGGGTTACCAAAGTTCAAACAGTTGGTCACGCCGATAGGCTCGCCACCAGAACAAACAATATTTCTTGCCGCTTCTGAAACTGCAATCATGGCGCCCACTTCTGGATTCGCATAAACATATTTACTATTACAATCAACCGTCATGGCCAAGGCCTTGCCTGTGCCTTTTGCAATTACTACGGATGCATCACTTGGTGCATTGGTAGAAGTATTTGCAGCACCAACCATACTATCATATTGTGTGTATATCCAACGCTTAGATGCAATATTTGGAATTTGCACTAATTGCTTTACAGACTCTTGTAAGTTATTTGTGTCTGCCACTGAACTCATATCAAATGCATTCACTTTTGCTAGGTATGCAGGTTCTTTGTATTCACGAGTGTATTGAGGAGCACCTCCGCCTAATACTAATTCATACGCAGGTAAAGATGCTTCGAGTTCACCATGCATATAAAAATTTAACAAGCCATCATCCGTTACTTCACCAATATTAGAACAAGATAAATCCCATTTTTCAAACACTGCTAATACTTGTTCTTCTTTACCTTTCTCCACCACCATCAACATTCTTTCTTGGCTCTCACTTAATAATAATTCCCAAGCCTTCATGTTTTGTTGACGGGTTGGTACTTTATCTAAATCAATGCGCATACCTACTTGACCTTTCGCACTCATCTCTGCAGTAGAACAAATAATACCTGCTGCACCCATGTCTTGCATACCCACTACACCACCGGTTTCTATTACTTCTAAACAAGCTTCTAATAATTTTTTCTCTTGGAAAGGATCACCCACTTGCACTGCTGGTAATTCTTCTACGCTATCGGCAGTAATTTCTGCAGAAGCAAAACTTGCACCACCAATACCATCTTTTCCTGTGGCACTTCCTACAAAAAATACAGGATTACCTTTTCCTAATGCAATCGCGCTCACTGTTTTTCCAGCTTTAACAATACCCACACTCATTGCGTTCACTAAAGGATTGGTATGATAACATTCTTCAAAATACAATTCACCTCCCACTGTTGGCACACCAAAACAGTTACCATAATGTCCAATACCATGAACCACACCTGCTAATAAACGTTGCGTTTTTTTATCTTCTAATTTTCCAAAACGTAAACTATTCAATGAGGCAATAGGACGCGCGCCCATGGTAAAAATATCTCTTTGAATTCCACCTACTCCTGTAGCCGCACCTTGAAAAGGTTCCAACGCACTTGGGTGATTATGAGATTCTATTTTAAATACAACTCCGTAATCATTTCCAATATCCATCAAGCCCGCATTTTCTTCACCAGCTGCTACCAGCATTCTTCCGCCATCACGAGGTAAAGTTTTTAACCACTTGATGGAATTTTTGTAACTACAATGTTCGGACCACATGCCACTAAAAGCACATAGCTCTGTGAAATTTGGGGTACGACCCAGTTTTTCTTTAATAAGTTCAAACTCTTGTTCTGTAAGTCTTAATTGTTGGGCTGTTTTGACAGTAATTTCCATGATAGTGGCTTATGCTTAATTTGATTTGGCGAAGTTACAAAACGACACACTTAACCCACCATGGATTTACCAACATTCATAAACCTTGTTGTTAGTAGTTAAAAATTGAATTCGTATGATTATCAATAGTTTGTAATATATTATCATATTTATAATAATTATAATATTAATATTTTATGCACATTTTGCATTTTTTTGGAGTCGTTTTGTCAAAAAATATAAGAAAAGAGGATATCTTTGACTTAATTATTTATATTTAAAATTAATAATATATGTCATTAAGAACCGATGCAGTCAACCATGTAAGTCATTTTAAGCCTGAATCACCAGATATTAAGAGTGCTAAAATCACAGGTGTATTTGGAGAAAGTGTATTCACTACTAAAACAGCTAGAGAATACCTAAGTGACGAAGCTTACAAAAGTTTAATCACAAGTATCAAGGGTGGTAAAAAAATTGATCGTACTGTGGCGGGTCAAATTGCTTCTGGTATGCGCGCTTGGGCTGAAACAAAAGGTGTAACACACTTTACACACTGGTTCCAACCTTTGACAGGTGCCACTGCCGAAAAGCATGACTCTTTCTTTACTTTAAAAGGTGATGGTACAGCAATCGAAGAATTTGATGGCGCTACTTTAATACAACAAGAACCAGATGCATCTTCTTTCCCTAACGGTGGATTGAGAGCAACATTTGAAGCAAGAGGTTATACTGCTTGGGATCCTTCTTCTCCCCCATTCATTATTGAAATTGGCAACGGAAAAACATTATGTATCCCTACCATTTTCATTGCATACACCGGAGAATCTTTAGACTACAAAGCACCATTGATGAAAGCAGTGGATGCAGTCAACAAAGCATCAGTAACTGTTTGTAACTATTTTGACAAGAACGTAAATAAAGTAATCCCTACATTAGGATGGGAGCAAGAATATTTTGTAATTGACGAAGCGTTGGTGAATGCAAGACCAGATTTATTACAATGCGGAAGAACCGTATTTGGTTTCACACCTGCAAAAGGACAACAATTAGAAGACCATTACTTTGGATCTATTCCAGAAAGAGTGTACGCGTTCATGCGTGATTTTGAAAATGAATCTTATAAGTTAGGTATTCCTTTAAGAACAAGACATAATGAAGTAGCACCAGCTCAGTTTGAGTGTGCACCAATTTTTGAAGAAGTGAATATTGCAGTGGATCATAATATTTTATTGATGGATGTGATGACACGTGTTGCAAAGAGACACCGCTTAGTGGTGTTGTTACATGAGAAACCATTTGCAGGAATTAATGGTAGTGGTAAACACAATAACTGGAGTTTAGCAACAGATACAGGCATTAATTTATTGGCTCCAGGTAAAACGCCTAAGACCAACTTAATGTTCTTGACTTTCTTTGTAAACACTATTAAGGCGGTGCATGATTATGCAGATATCTTAAGAGCATCTATCGCTTCTGCATCCAACGATTTCCGTTTAGGCGCGAACGAAGCACCTCCAGCAATCATCTCGGTATTCATTGGTGATTATTTAACAAAAGTATTGAACGACGTTGAAACACGCGTTGGCAATAAGTTTGACGAGCAAGACGAAGCGATCTTGAAATTAGATTTACACAGAAGCATCCCTGAATTGATGATCGACAACACCGACAGAAACAGAACTTCTCCATTTGCATTTACTGGAAATAAGTTTGAATTCCGTGCGGTAGGATCTACAGCGAACTGTGGACATCCAATGACAGTGTTGAATACGATTGTGGCTGATACCTTAACAAAATTTGCTGCAGAGGTAGATGCATTAATTGCAAAAGGTGAGAAGAAAGAAATCGCAATCATGCAAGTGATTCAAAAATACATTGTATCAAGTAAGAAGATTTTATTTGAAGGCGATGGTTATAGCGAAGCATGGCATCAAGAAGCAGAAAAAAGAGGCTTATCTAATTTCAAGACAACACCTGTAGCATTAGATGCGATGGTATCCGATAAAGCAAAAAACTTATTCAGCGAGAATGGAATTTACACACACGGTGAATTGGAAGCAAGACATGAAATTGAATTAGAGAAGTACATTAAGAAGGTACAGATTGAAGCGCGTTTAATGGGCGATTTAGCAACCAACCATATCATTCCTGCTTCTATTAAGTATCAAAATGTATTGTTACAAAATGTAAGCTTATTACGCGAAGCTTCTTTACCAGAAAATTTATACAAAGGACAAATGACTTTGTTAAAAGAAGTAAGTACACATATTCAAGAAGTATATGATAATGTGCATGAAATGGTAGAAGCAAGAAAAGTGGCAAATAACATTGAGGACACAAGAGCAAAAGCCATTGCTTATGAAGCCCAAGTAAAAGCGCAATACTTTGACAAGATTCGTTACCACGTAGACAAATTAGAAGAATTGGTGGATGACGAATTATGGACCTTACCTAAATACAGAGAATTGTTGTTCTTGAGATAATTGAGAAAGTAAATATCAAGGATGATCCCCAAAGGTGAACCCCCAAATAAAAAGGCTCCAAGAAATTGGAGCCTTTTTTCGAGCTTTTATATTTAAAGAAAAAGCGATGAAAAAATTACTTCATTGTAAATGTTTCAAGGAATTTAGTTGTGAAGTTTCCTTTTCTAAAATCTTCGTTCTGCATCAATTGTAAGTGAAAAGGTATCGTTGTTTTCACACCCTCAATTACATACTCGCTTAATGCACGATACATAGTATTGATTGCTTCCTCACGTGTTTGTGCCACAGTGATTAATTTACCAATCATTGAATCATAATAAGGAGGGATCACATAACCTGCGTATACATGGCTATCTACACGAACACCATGTCCACCTGGGGTATGCAATACAGTGATTTTTCCTGGTGAAGGTCTAAAATCGTTATAAGGATCTTCCGCATTGATACGACATTCAATCGCATGTAATTGTGGTTCGTAATTTTTTCCAGATATTTTTTCGCCTGCAGCAATTTTAATTTGCTCTTTAATTAAATCATAGCTCACTACTTCTTCTGTTACGCAATGTTCAACTTGAATACGCGTGTTCATTTCCATGAAGTAGAAATTACGATGCTTATCTACTAAGAATTCGATGGTACCTACGCTTTCATAATTGATTGCAGATGCAGCTTTGATTGCCGCTTCTCCCATTCTTTGACGCAGTTCTGGTGTCATAAATGGTGAAGGAGATTCTTCTACTAACTTTTGGTGTCTTCTTTGAATAGAACAATCACGCTCACTCAAGTGACACACATTACCAAATTGATCACCTGCTACTTGAATCTCGATATGTCTTGGCTCTTCCACAAATTTCTCCATGTATAAACCATCATTCTTGAAACTTGCAGCAGCTTCCATCTTTGCATCGTTGAATGCTTTTTCAATCTCTGTTTCGTTCCATACGACACGCATTCCTTTTCCACCACCACCAGCAGTTGCTTTGATGATGACTGGATATACAATTTCTTTAGCTAATTTTTTTGCAGCATCCACACTCTCTAATAAACCTTCTCCACCTGGAACTACTGGAACACCTGCTTTGATCATTGTTTCTTTTGCAGTGATCTTGTCCCCCATTTTATTAATCATGTCTGGGGTTGGGCCAATAAATTTAATACCGTGGTCTGCACAGATTTGAGCAAACTTGGCATTCTCTGCTAAGAAACCATAACCTGGATGCACTGCATCCGCATTCGTGATTTCACAAGCCGCCATAATGTGTGGGATATTCAAATAAGATTCTGCACTCTTTGGACCACCAATACAAACCGCTTCATCTGCAAATTTTACATGCAAGCTATCTTTATCTGCGGTAGAATATACTGCAACCGTTTTGATACCCATCTCTCTACAGGTTCTAATGATACGCAAAGCAATCTCGCCTCGGTTGGCAATCAATATTTTTTTAAACATCTTTTAAATTTAAGTTAGACAGAATGGGAAGTCTTTTGTAAACCCTTATGCAGGTTGTACTAAAAACAATGGTTGATCAAACTCTACTGGGCTTGCATCTTCAACCAATACTTTTACAATTGTCCCTTTTACTTCTGATTCAATTTCATTGAACAATTTCATTGCCTCAATGATACAAACAACTTTACCAGCGCTAACTTCAGTACCCTCTTCTGCCAATAATGGCTTATCAGGAGAAGCTCTTCTGTAGAAAGTACCAATCATTGGACTCTTAATAGTGATTAAGTTGTCGGCAGCTGGAGCAGCAGCAGGAGCAGATGCAACTGGTGCGGCAGCAGTTGGAGCAGCTGCTGGTGCAGAAGCGTATACTGTTTGAGCAGGCGCAGAAGTCACTGTGATTTTATCTTCTTTTTGCTTTATGGTTACTTTGCCATCTTTATCTTCGATGC
Organism: Sediminibacterium sp. UBA657; assembly: GCA_002299885.1. Taxonomy (GTDB): domain Bacteria; phylum Bacteroidota; class Bacteroidia; order Chitinophagales; family Chitinophagaceae; genus Sediminibacterium. The sequence continues at coordinate 710 of DBOB01000001.1, read as the reverse complement.
TGATTTCTCCAATATTGCTTTTGTTAACTACCTTAATTAAATCGTGAATTTGTTTTAAGTCCATATTTGGTTAATTTGAACAAAAATGGACTTTTTTTGCCAAAAAGCACAAAAAAAGGGCCATTTTTTATTAAAAATGACCCTTTTTTGACAAATTTATATCTATGCCTAAATTAAAAATAGGCCTCAAAAATCTATTTTACGCGTTCTACGTACTCACCATTCTTGGTGTTGATCTTGATCTTCTCCCCTTCGTTTACAAACAAAGGCACCATCACAGTCGCTCCAGATTCTAAGGTAGCTGCTTTTAAAGCACGTGTTGCAGTATCCCCTTTAACGCCGTTCTCACAATAAGTGATTAAGACATCTAATTTTTCTGGCAATTCAGCGCCAATTGGTAATTCGGTTTCTGTATTCATAAATACAAAAACTTCTGCGCCTTCAATCAAGTACTGAGGGGCATCGATCATCTCCTCTGCCATTACAATTTGCTCAAATGTTTCATTGTTCATTAAGTTGTAACCGCTATCATCCTTATATAAGAACTGAAATGTTTTTTTCTCAACACGCACTGGGTAAACGGTTTCACCGCTATTCCATGTTTTTTCAATAGAGCGTTTGTTGTCTACACCTTTTAATTTAGCCCAGATTTTAGCTGCTGCACGAGCAGTTTTATTTTCTCCAAATTCAACTACAGTATATAAACTATT
>DBOB01000028.1 GCA_002299885.1 Sediminibacterium sp. UBA657 | reverse complement strand
AAATTCAACCAGGTGTTGAAGGTCTTGTACACGTTTCTGAAATCACTTGGGCGAACACACCTATCAACGCTAAAGAATTCTTCAAATTAGGAGATGAGCACGAAGCGAAAGTAGTTACATTAGATAAAGACGCTCGCAAGATGAGCTTGAGTATTAAACAAATGTCTCAAGATCCTTGGAACGCTATCGACAATAAATTCCCTGAAAACAGCATGCACAAAGGTCTAGTTAAAAACATCACTCCTTACGGTGTGTTTGTTGAATTAGAGTCTGGCATTGGTGGTATGATTCACATCAGTGATTTAAGCTGGTTGAAGCGTTTCAATCACCCTTCTGAGTATGTGAAAGTTGGTGAGTCAATCGATATCAAAATCTTGAATATCGACAAAGAAAATAGAAAACTTCAATTAGGACATAAGCAATTAGAAGAAGATCCTTGGAATGCGTTAGAAGTAACTTTTGCAATCGGATCTATTCATGATGGTACCATCGTTCGCAAGGATGATAAAGGTGCTATTGTTCAAATGCCTTATGGTTTAGAAGGTTTCGCACCTAACCGTCACTTAGCTAAAGAAGATGGCAAGCAAGTACAAGCAGAAGAAACAGCACAATTCATGGTGATCGAATTTGATCGTAATGAAAAGCGTATTGTAGTTTCTCATGCAAGAATTTGGGAGCAAAACATCCAGGAAGAAAAAGAAGTAGCTAAGAAAGAAGCAAAAGCTGAAAGTGAAAACACTAAGAAAGCAGTTAAAGCAGTTCAAGCTAAAGTAGAGAAATCTACATTAGGTGATTTAGGTGCTTTAGCAGAAATCAAAGCTAAATTAGACGAAAACAAAGAAGGATAGTTCCTCCTTGAATAAGCTATATAAAAGCCCCGCAATTGCGGGGCTTTTTGTTTTTTTATCGCCTTTTATAGAAATGTAAAGGCTCAAAAAAACACGCTAATGATTTGAAGCCCCGCAGGGGCTTTTTGGTAATTTATTGACTATCAGGAGGGTTTTAGCTATTTCTTAACGTCAAAGCCTTTATTCGCAATCTTTTTCGTCCTAAATTGGGGATTATTAGTTAATTTTGCCACCCTGTATGAATAGAATCATCTTATTAGTTTGCTTGGTTTTTAGTTTGAGTGCTTGTACTTCAAAGTTCCAAAAAGTGTTGAAGAACAAGGATACAGACTATAAAGTTAAAATGGCAGAAAAATATTTTGCTGAAAAGAAATACATTAATGCACAACAGCTCTTTGAATCAGTAATTCAGTTCGTAAAAGGAACACCACGTTACGAGGAATTATATTTGATGTATGCTAATTCTTATTATTTTGATAAGGATTATGAGAATGCAGAAAATATATACAAAACTTTTGTTGAGTATTTCCCTAATTCTCCAAAAGTAGAAGAAGTAGAATTCATGAGGGCATATACTTATTATAAGCGTTCTCCAAAAGCTGAATTAGATCAAACCACTACCAATAGAGCAATGCAATTAATGCAAGCTTTTATTGATGCACATCCAACTAGTACAAGAGTGAAGGAAGCGTCTGAAGTAATTGATGCATGTAGAGAAAAGCTAGAATTAAAAGATTATAAAACTGCTACATTGTACTATGATCTTGCTTTGTACAGAGCATCTGCGATTTCCTATGGTTTATTATCAGATTATTTTCCAGACTCAAAACAAGCTGATAAGTATAAATTATTAACATTGAAATCCTATTTTAAGTTTGCAGAAAATAGCTTCATTGATAAACAAAAAGAGCGTTTTGAAAAAGTGATTGCAGAATACAATGATTTTGTAGATAGATATAGCGATAGTCCATTATTGACTGAAGCCAAAAAAATAAAGACACAAACTGATCAATATTTAAATAGTATAAAATGAGTAAATTAAGAAGACATATGGGTGCTAACACACCTGCTGTTGTAGAAACAAAGAGTTTGAAAGCTTTGAAATCAAAGACTGGAAATTTGTATGAATCAATTTCTATCATTGCAAAAAGAGCGAATCAAATCAATATCTCTATTAGAGAAGAATTACATTCTAAATTAGAGGAGTTTGCAAGTCATACAGATAGCTTGGAAGAAATTCATGAGAATAAAGAGCAAATCGAAATCTCTAAAGCTTATGAGCGTATGCCAAATCCAGCTATTTTGGCAACTGCTGAATTCATTGATGACAAGATTTATCATCGTAAAAACGAGGAAGCGGATTTATTCCGTTAGACTTCTTAAGGTATTTATATAAAACGTCCCGAAGATTCGGGACGTTTTTGTATTTTAGGGTATAAAACAACCAGGTATGTTTTTTAGGAAAATATCGATTTTATTATTGTGCTTTTTTACTTTTCAGCAATTGAAAGGGCAGGAGCTTGCTGCTGTTGTAAGCCTGCAAACCAATAAAGTGGATAATCTAGTGGATCCTAAATTTTTTACGCAACTTCAAACACAGTTAAAAGATTTTATCAACCAGCGTAAATGGACTTCAGATATTTTTACGCAAGAGGAGAAAATTGATTGTAGTTTTTATATTACCATTGAATCATTAGTCTCTCCTGGCGTCTTCAATGCTAAGTTAAGTATTGTTGCAAATAGACCAGTGTATCGCGCCAATTATACCACACCATTGTTGAACATGCAGGATGCTAATTTTACGTTTAAATATCAATTGGGTCAGCCTATTGAATTCAACGAAAACAATGTAGCCAGAACAGATGCATTAGAAGCGAATCTAACAGCCACACTTGCTTACTATGTGTATATTATTCTTGGCTTAGATTATGATTCATTCTCTAAAAATGGAGGTGCGCCTTATTTTAGTAAAGCATTAAATATTGTATACAATGCCCCAGATGGATCTGGTATCAATGGATGGAAATCTTATGACGGACAACGTAACCGATTTGTTTTAATTGATAACCTAACTAAATCTGGATTTGAAAAATTACATGAAATTACGTTTAACTATTATAGAAAAGGGATAGATCAATTGGCAGAAAAGCCAGAGCAAGCTAAAGTGGCCATCCTCAATGCACTTATGAGTTTACAAGAATTAAATGACGACAATGTGAATTCTATGGCTATCTCTATCTTTATGCAAGGCAGGGTGACAGAATTGATTGGTTTATTTTCGGATGCCGATAGGGCCACTAAAAAGCAATTGATGACCACTTTGTCTGCGATAGACATTACCAATATCAATAAGTATAAAGCATATTTTGAATGAGAAAAACAATCATGATAGGCATACTATTTCTTGCAGCATGTGCTTCCAAAGAAACTAAGACTGGAAAGCTTCTGCCAATCAAAACCATGCAACAAACTGTATGGCAGTTAATGCAAGTAGATGAATACCTTACAAGACAAATTCAGACTGATACAACCATACAACCATCCCTTAAGAAGGCTCAATATTACCAACAGGTATTTAATATAAATAAAGTAGATCGGGTACAATTTTATACTACAATGGATTATCTGGATAAGCATCCAGTGGAAATGAAAGTATTAATGGACTCGGTGGAAGCGTTATCGAAAAGGGAAAAATTAACCCTTATTGCACATTAATTTTATGTAAATAAATGGAGGTCTCATCAAACACTTTTATTTTTGATTTCTTAAACTAATAAATTATACAATTATGCCAATCTCAATCGGACAAAATGCCCCTGATTTCTCATTATTTGATACAGATAAAAATCTCGTTCATTTAGCAGATGCTAAAGGGAAGAATGTAGTACTTTTATTTTTTCCACTTGCTTTTACAGGTGTTTGTACAACTGAACTTTGTAATGTAAGAGACAATATTGCTGCATACAATTCTACCAATGCACAAGTATATGGTATCTCTGTTGATTCTTTATTTGCATTAGGCAAGTTCAAAGAAGAACAAAAATTAAACTTCCCTTTATTAAGCGATTTTAATAAAGCAGCAGCGACAGCTTTTGATGTATTATATGAAACATTCCCTGCATTTGAAATGCAAGGTGTAAGCAAGCGTGCAGCATTTGTATTAGATGCTAATGGAGTGGTACAATACGCAGAAATTTGTCCTACGCCAGGCGACTTGCCTAATTTCGAAGCAATTCAAACTACATTGAATTCATTGAACTGAAACGTCAAATCTTGCTAGGTTTTTATAGAATATAAAAAACGCAAGAAGGTCATTAATTATTTAAAAAAGGGTCCCGATTTATCGGGACCCTTTTTGGTTCTTGCTAGTTATTTAAAAAATATTTTTATTTATCACAAACTTCAACAATCAAGAATTTTAAATAATGCGTATTCTCCATGCCCCATATAATAGGATGGTCGCTTGACTGTGACTGATAAGTGACTTGTCTAATCCTTTTCTTGGCATCTTTTGCGGCCATATAGATCGTATCTAAGAAAAGTTCTGGACTTACTAGGTTGGTACAACTTGAAGTCACTAAAAAGCCTCCATTATTGATCATCTTCATCCCTCTTAAATTAATTTCTTTATACCCTGTAACTGCTTTTTCAATACTACTTCTACTTTTTGTGAATGCAGGTGGATCCAGCATCACCACATCATATTTCCTGCCTTCTTTGCCCCAGTTTTTTAAGACATCAAAAGCATTCATGGCTTCAAATTTTACAATATGATCTAATTTATTCAGCGCAGCATTTCTGTTCGCTTGCGCAACAGCATTTTCGGAAATATCAATACCTAGAACAGATTTTGCACCATAATGTGCTGCATGTATTTCAAATGTACCCGTATAAGTAAATGCGCCTAATACATCTGCGCCTTTCACTATGTGTTGAATAGCACGACGGTTATCTTGTTGGTCTAAAAAATAACCAGTTTTTTGTCCGTGCTCAATATCTACATAAAACTGTAAACCATTTTCTTGAATGATGATTTCTGTTGGGAAGGGATCGGATAAAAAATCCTTCTTCTGTTCTAATCCTTCTAGTTCTCTAACAGGCACATCATTCCTTTCATAAATTCCCTTTGGTTTAAAGATGGTATTGATCGCATCCACAATGGCAGTTTTCCATTGTTCTATTCCCAATGATAAAGTTTGTAAAACAAAATAATCATTGAACTTATCTATGATCAATGCGGGTAATCCATCTGCTTCTCCAAATACCAATCTACAATTTTCGGTGTAGCCCAATTGTTTTCGATAGGCCCAAGCTTCACTGATTTTTTGATGGAAAAATGCTGCATCAATAGTGTCTCTTTTTCTTGTCAATAATCGGATGATGATTTGAGATCCTGGGTTGATATAGCCTCGGCCTGCTAATTGGCCATCAAAGTAATAGACTTCCACAATATCCCCTGGGGCAACTGTGCCAGCGATACGGTCTACTTCGTTGTTATAAATCCATGGGTGCCCCATGGCAATTCTTGGGGTAATGCGCTTATTTAGGTAAACCTTTGTCATTTGTCAAAGATAGGGACAGATTAAGTGACAACTTGTTCATTTTAAGCCCCTTTTATGTCAATTTTGCTCTTTTATTGCTTTGGCAATATATTTGCGTCCACTAGAGTACAAATAGTCAATTATGGAAGATAAAGAGCAATTAAGTCAAGAACCAATCGTAGATACTGAAAATGGAGCACAAACTGCCCCAGAAACCGAGGAAACCCCATTGAGTGAGTTAGATCAGTTGAAGGCAGATTTGGCAGACCAAAAGGATAAATATTTGCGTTTAATGGCAGAATTTGAAAACTTCAAAAGGAGAACTGCTAAGGAAAGAGTGGACTTGATCCAAACCGCAGGTAAGGATGTGATTGTTTCTCTTTTGGACGTAATGGACGACTGTGATCGTGCAGAAAAGCAATTGAATGAATCAGACGATATCGCTGTTCAAAAAGAAGGTATCCAATTGGTATTTAATAAAATCAGAACAACCCTTCATGCAAAAGGCTTAAAGGCAATGGAAAGTATTGATCAAACATTTGATGTTGAATTGCATGAAGCGATTACAGAAGTGCCTGTGCCGGATGCTTCAAAAAAAGGGAAGGTGATTGACGAGGTAACTAAGGGATATTATTTGAACGATAAAATTATTCGTTTTGCAAAAGTAGTGGTAGGCAAATAAACAAAGCAGTATGTCAAAAAGAGATTTTTACGAAATATTAGGGGTAAGCAAATCTGCTTCTGCAGATGAAATAAAAAAAGCTTACCGCAAAGTTGCGATGCAATTTCATCCGGATAGAAATCCTGGTGATAAGGCAGCCGAGGAAAAATTTAAAGAAGCAGCCGAAGCCTACGAAATTTTAAGTGATACAGATAAGAAAGCAAAATACGATCGTTTTGGACATCAAGCATTTGGACCTGGAACAGGCGGTGGTGGTGGATACGGCGGTGGCGGTATGGACATGAACGATATCTTTAGCCAGTTTGGTGATGTGTTTGGTGATGATATGTTTGGTGGATTTTTTGGTGGTGGACAAAGCCGATCAAGAGGTGGTGCAAAAGCAAGAGGTCAAAGAGGAAGTAACTTAAGGATCAAATTAAAATTGAATTACGAAGAGATAGCGAATGGTGTGAACAAACAAGTTAAAGTAAAGAAGCATGTGCTTTGTACAACTTGTAGTGGTAATGGCGCTAAAGATAGTTCTAGTATACAAACCTGTGGCACTTGTAAAGGTTCTGGTCAAGTAAGAAAAGTGACCAATACTTTCTTAGGGCAGATGCAAACTGTGAATACCTGTCCAACATGTAACGGAGAAGGAAGTACCGTGACTGCAAAATGTACGGCATGTAAAGGGGAGGGTAGAGTGTATGGTGAGGAAACGATTTCAATTGATATTCCTGCTGGTGTGCAAGATGGTATGCAATTAAGCATGTCAGGCAAGGGTAATGCGGGAGAACGTGGTGGGGCTTCAGGAGATTTAATCATCATGATTGAGGAAGAGCCACATGAGTTCTTACATAGAGATGGATTGAATGTATCTTTTGATTTATACATTACTATACCAGACGCCATTTTTGGTACAAACGTAGAAGTGCCAACCATTGATGGTCGTGCAAAAATTAAAATTCCAGCAGGTACACAAAGCGGTAAAATATTTAGATTAAAAGGAAAAGGATTTCCAGAAGTGCAAGGATATGCTAAGGGGGATCAATTGATTCATGTGAATATTTGGACACCGCAAGAAGTAAGTGAGGAAGAAAAAATTGCATTGAATAAAATGCAAGAAAGTGAAAACTTTAAACCAAAACCTGTCAAAGGGGATAAAAGTTTCTATGATAAAGTAAAAGAAGCTTTTAAGTAAGATAATATTAGAACATAAAAAAGGGACAATTAAAATTGTCCCTTTTTTATTTATGCTTTTAATTGATAGATGTCTTTACTGTTTCTGCCTAATCCATCATAGTCCAATCCATAACCCACTACAAATTTATTAGGAATATCAAAACAAGCATAATCGACTTTAACAGGATATTGTAAAGCTTCTTTTTTATTGAGCAATACTGCAATTTTAACAGAAGCAGGTTGCATGCTATCCAATTGTGGAAGGTAGTGGTGTAAGGTTTTACCTGTGTCAATAATGTCTTCTAAAATAACAATATGTCTATCTTTTACATTGGTATCTAATCCTATTGCTGTTATCACATTGCCTGTTGAACTAGTGCCTTTATAGGAGGCTAATTTAATAAAACTTACCTCTGCCTCTATTGTTATTTGTTTGAATAGGTCTGCGGTAAACAAGAAGGAGCCATTTAGAATGGATAAAAATAGAGGGCGCTTTCCTTCATAGTCTTTATTTAATTGTCCAGCTAGCTCGGTAATTTTTTCTTGAATGGCTGCTTCCTTTAAATAAGGCTCAAATGTTTTATCTAGAACTTGAATGGTAGACATGCTATTTCTTTTTATTAAATAATATTACTTGTGTGCCTTCTTTTAAAGGTTCCACTAAATCAGGGTTATATAATTTCAACAGACTCAATTGAACACCTTCTAGTTGACTAATTTCTTGCAAACTAGAATTGTATTTTACAATATGGAATGAGGCAGCACCTGTTTTCTTTTTTGGAGCAAGGAAAATTAACTGGTCTCTCTCCAAAAGATTCGAAGCCTTTATATCATTGTATTCAAATAATTTATACAATGGCACTTTGTATTTAAGTGCGATCTCTATAAAAGACATTTTTTCCTTCCCAAGTATAACTGGTACTTGATTGATTCTAAATTGTCCTTCGGGATAATTATATATAGGCTGTTTAGGTAAAACAGATTGAGTGATAGTAGCTGCTTTAGTCGTATCTATTTTTACTTTTTCTATTTTTGTTGTTTGAACAACTGTAATGACTTCCTTTTTTATCGTATCTTTTTTAAGAGTGTCTTTTTGTGGTGCAGGTAATGTTTGAACAGGTAATGTTTGTGTAGGTAATGGAGCCAAATTATTTGTTGTATTTATTTGAGCAATACCTGTAGGCTTATTTAAGCTTTTTGTAGGAGTATCGGTAATTACTTTATTCATTGGAGTATCAATCATTACCTTCTTTACCACGGTGTCAGCAGTCATCTTTTTTACTGGCGCTTCTTCCACTTCTTCCACTTCCACTTCATTTTCAAGTTCTGGGAAATTGTATTGCGCTAACTCATAATCGTCAATGATCTTCAATAATTTTTTAGGATAGTCACTAGCAGTAGCATATCCAGCTTTCTTAAGACCATAGGCCCATGCAGTATCATCTACCGGATCCAGTAAAAACAAATCCACGTAGTTTGGTCTATTTTTTAAAAAATTAGAATGGTCTTTAAAAGACACCTCAGCGTTATCATAGGCTCTAAAACATTCTTGTTTTGCATCATCATCTTGATAGGCTTTAGCACCAGTCCAATCGGATTTGCATTTGATACCAAAGTGGTTATTATGGTTCTTTGCCAAATTGCTTTCACCGCTATTGGATTCAAGAATTGCTTGAGCAAGGGTGATGGAAGCGGGTACCCCAGTGCGTTTCATTTCCTTCATCGCAATAGCTTTATACTGCGCGATATAAGCAATGGTTGTTGCATTGTTTTGTGCCCAACCTGATTGGATAGTTATCCAAACAGCCAATGTGAGGAGTAGGGTATGCTTCATATTATTTTTTTCTCATTAAGGTTAATCCGTCTCTAACGGTCAACATAACTTTTTCAATGCCTTCATGTGCTAAAATAAATTCGTTGAATGCATGAATTGCTATAGCATTCTTTCCTGTTATATTTTCATCAAATACTTGCCCGTGAAACAATACATTATCTGCAATAATCACCCCTTTATCCGAAAGCATAGGAAGTACTAAATTAAAGTATTCAATATAACCAGTCTTGTCTGCGTCAATAAACACTAAATCCCATTGTTTATGAAGGGTAGGGATGATTGCTTTGGCGTCTCCAATATGTGATACGATTTGATGTGCTTTTGGGCTTGCATCAAAATGTACTCTTGCTGCATTGGCATCCTCTGCTCTAAGTTCAATGGTATCTATCGTACCAGTGTAATTTAATCCTTCAGCCAAGCATAAAGTGCTAAAGCCAGTAAATGTGCCTATTTCTAAAATAGCTGCTGGTGATAATAGCTTACTAAAAAAGCTTAAAAAGCCCCCTTGGTTCCAATTGCTTTGTAAATGCGCATGAGGATGACTTAGTAGAGTATGCTCATACATAGGCCTTAAATAGGCTGGTGTGGCATCACTATATTGCGTTACATAGTCGTTGGCAGCTTGTTGAATAAAATCCATGCTGCAAATGTCTAATTTTTTTCGCTATTAGCCCTTGAAATGAGCCATAATCCTATAAAAGTTATTCCTCCATTGATGATCAATAGTTCTTGACCAATTCTGAAATCTCCAAATAATTGTGCTTGGTAATAGTCAAGTACTAAACAAAGGATTGGCGCCAAAACACAAATGACTGGCACAAGGGTGTTGTTCAAGCTCCTTTTTGTTAAGATTCCAAACGCAAAAAGACCTAGAAGAGGACCATAGGTATAAGAGGCGATTTTCAATAATAAATCAATCGTACTCTTATTGTCTATCCATTTGAAAACCATGACCATGATTAAAAAAATCAAAGCAAAAGTTAAATGAGTTCTTTGTCTAATCTTTTTTTGTTCTGCCTCTGTCAAGTTTTTATTTCTTTGTATTCCTAATATATCAATACAGAAACTAGAAGTTAAAGCGGTGATTGCACCATCTGCACTTGGGAATAGGGCAGAAATTAAAGCAAGAATAAAAATAATGGATAAATAAGGAGGCATGTGGTTTAAAGCCAAAGTTGGAAATAAATCATCGCCAGTAGCAGTGATATTATTTTGAGCAGCATATAAATGTAATAAGCCACCTAAGTATAGGAATAAGCTAATTGCAATTAACATGGTGAACCCTATAGTGACCATATTCTTTTGTGCATCCTTAAGATTTTTGACTGAGATGTTTTTTTGCATCATTTCTTGATCCAGCCCAGTCATGGTTAAGGTGACAAATGCACCACCAATAATTTGTTTTAAGAAAAAGGATTTACTATTCACGTCCATGCTAAATACATCGGCTAAGTGCATAGATGGGTTTCCGGCCAAAGCTTGGTTTTGCATAGCAGTCAATCCTTCAAATACATTTAAATCAAGTTTTGATAAGATATAGATGCTACAGATAATCAAACCCATTAACATACCTGATGTTTGCAATGTATCAGTCCAAACAATTGTTTTAACACCACCTTCATAAGTGTACAATAAGATCATGACTAAAATGACTACTGTAGTAGCCCAAAATGGCACATGCATATTGTCAAGAATAAAGTATTGTAAAATTTTGACAACTAAGTACAATCTAGCAGTTGCCCCTAATGTTCTAGATAGTATAAAAAAGGAGGCCCCTGTTTTGTATGCGCTAAACCCTAATCTGCCTTCTAGAAAATTATAAATAGAAGTCAAGTTTAATTTATAATAAATGGGTAGTAACACATAAGCGATTGCTAAATAACCAATTAAATATCCCAGTGTAATTTGTAAATAATGAAATGCATCCTTCCCTACAGCACCTGGAACACTCACAAATGTAACGCCACTTAAAGAAGTGCCTATCATACCAAATGCAACCAACATCCAATTACTATTTTTATTGCCAATAAAAAAAGACATGTTATTGCTGTTCTTGCCAGTGATTTTAGCTACTCCTAACAACACTAAAAAGTAAAGGATTACGAATATAAAGAGGGTAGTTGCACTCATAGTTGATTATTTGTCATTTTTGATATGGCAAAGTAAAGAGAATCTTTGACTTTTTTGATTATTTTGTGTCAGATCTTAACTAATTCTAATCTATGAAAATACAATCTGTAACCGTCTTTTGCGGCTCTAAATCTGGGAATCAATCCGGATTTACAAATCAAGCAATTGAATTAGGCAATGCATTGGGTGAAAATGGGATTCAATTGGTCTATGGAGGAGGTGGTAAAGGCATTATGGGTGCTATTGCGGATGCTGTTTTAGAAAAAAATGGAAAGGTTGTAGGAATCATGCCTCAGCTTTTATTAGAGTGGGAGGCGCAACACCAAGGATTAACGGAGTTGATTGTTACGGAAACAATGCATGATAGAAAAAAAATATTATTCGAAAAAGCAGATGTAGCAATTATCTTACCTGGCGGGATGGGCACTATGGATGAATTATTTGAGATGCTTACTTGGAACAATTTAAATATCCATCAAAAAAAAGTAATCGTATTGAATTGGGAAGGATATTATTCGCCGTTGATTGCCATGATGGAACACATGCACAATGAAGGCTTCATGTATGATGATTGGAGAGAAAGAATCACAGTTACGAAAGATGCGGAAGCTGTGATGCAGACTATTCACGCTTGGAGCGCAGAATAGGGAATGCAAAACCCGCTCTAATAATTGGGTCTGCTCTGTTGAACCCATCTCTGTAAGGGGAGTTTGGGTTTTTTAATAAATCAATCATGACACTAAAATAGGTCATCCCATTTTCTGATCTAGTACCATATCCAATTCCTGCCAACAGGCTCTCTGCACCAAAACCAATACTTCTTGATGCGCCCGAATTGATATCTAAAGTACTTCTGTCTTTGAACCTACTCCAGGTATAATTGTATTCTGGTTGAACCTGTATAAAAAACTTTTCAAGTGGCCAGATTCTTGTAAATCCTCCCACACCAAGTTGGAAGCTTCTGGATGATACCCCTTGTAACCCATTGCTCATATTTGGATTAAAAGATTGAAAGAACAAATTTGTTGCAGCACCCAAATCCACAAAATCATTGACACGCTTATATACTTCGGGGTTCAGTCCTAGTTGAAATGAACCGGCGCCACCACCAATCACTAAATTACCTCCAATAAAAATTGGGTTTACATTCAAAGATGGCATAGTCTCTACAACTTCTTGTGCATTAACTGTAATACTATTGCATAATGCAAATAAGATTGGGTATACAAATTTCCTTTTCATTATTTAGAATCAAAAATTTTACCAGCGTTTAAAATATGATTTGGATCAAATACTTTTTTAATGCCCTTCATTAATTCCATAGTGATAGGATCAAACATTACTGGCATAAAAGATTTTTGAATAAGCCCAATGCCATGCTCTCCGCTAATAGTACCACCAAGGGATTTCACTAATTCAAATATTTTAAAAAGGATATCTTGTATCACTTCATTTTCATAGCTCTTTTTGTAAAGTGGGTGGTTGATTCTTACATGTAAATTACCATCACCCGCATGTCCATAAGAAACTACTTTAAATCCATTTTCTGCGGCCAATGCTTTAACACCTTTTATTAATTTAGGCAATTCAGCTCTAGGTACCACAGTGTCTTCTTCAATTGTATATCCTGCAGCTACAGAGGCCTCATTGGCTTTTCTGCGTATTTTCCAAAGTTCTGTTTTTTGTTGGGCATCATCTGCAAAATACAATTCACCCACTTCAAAATTGGTCAAAACATCCGCAATGGCCTCCATATCCTTCATCAATACATCTTTATCATTGCCATCTACTTCAATAATTAAATGGGCAGCCAAGTTATCTGTAATAGTAATTGCAGTGCTCTCACATAATTTACTAGCTAATTTAATAGATTCAATTTCCATGAGTTCCATTGCACTTGGTGTAATACCTGCTCTAAAAATAGCGCTCACTGCTTCACTCGCTTTCTCTAAACTATCAAATGGCGCAAGCATTAATAAATCAAATTTCGGATGCGGGATTAACCTTAAAACAATTTTAGTTACAATGCCTAATGTCCCCTCGCTTCCAACAATTAGTTGGGTTAAATTATAACCTGTTGCATTTTTTAACACATTCGAACCCGTCCATATAATCTCACCCGTAGGTAAAACGATTTCTAAATTTAAAACATAGTCTTTTACTACGCCATACTTTACTGCTTTAGGTCCGCCTGAGTTTTCGGAAATATTACCTCCAATAAAACAAGATCCTTTACTTGCAGGATCCGGAGGGTAAAACAACCCTTTTTCCTTTACTGCATTTTGTAAAACTTCAGTGATCACACCTGGTTCAGTGGTCACTTGTAAATTTCTTTCATCAATGTCCAAGATGCTATTGAATCTCTCCATAGCAATCACCAATCCTCCTAAATGAGGTAGGGCACCTCCTGTTAAACCAGTGCCTGCACCTCTTGGTGTCACTGGAATCAAGTGCTTATTTGCTAATTGCATTAATGCAGCAATCTCTTGTGGTGTTCTTGGTTTGACTACGACCGCCGGACTGTAATGTAATTTTTCTGTCTCGTCCCTGCCATATTTCTCAAAGCTCTCTTCGTCAGTGAATACATATTCCGCACCAACAATGGATTTAATTTGCGCTAGTATTTCCGTTGTGATTTGTTGCATCTATAAAAAATTAAAATAATCCGTACAAAGTACTATCTACTTTACTAATGATATGGCCTAAATCTTCTTCAGATTCACCAAATTTTATTTTATCACAATCAATGATTAGCAATGGGCCTTCTGAATAATTCTCAGTCCACTTATTGTAGTAATCATTCAATCTTTTTAAATAATCTAAACGAATATTCTCTTCGTATTCTCTCCCTCTTTTTTGAATTTGAGAAACCAAGGTTGGTACAGACGCTTTTAAATAGATTAATAAATCTGGAGGTTGAACCATGGATTTAATGGTATTAAAAAAGCCAAAATAGTTATCAAAATCACGCTTACTCATCAAACCCATTTCATGTAAATTGGGAGCAAATATATTGGCATCTTCATAGATGGTTCTATCTTGAATAATGGTTTCGGTCCCTTTTTGTATTTCTAAAATTTGATTCAATCTGCCATGCAAAAAGTAAATCTGCAAGTTGAAGCTCCATCTTGGCATATCGTCATAAAAGTCCATTAAATAAGGGTTATGGTCCACATCTTCAAATTGGGGGATCCAACGGTAGTGTTTACTCAACAACTCGGTCAGTGTTGTTTTACCAACGCCAATATTGCCTGCGATTGCTACGTGTTTTGGTTTTTTAGTTGCTGCTTTTGCCATAATCTTATGCGTGTAGTTGAATGATTCAGGTTGATTTTATAGGTATTCCATACCAACTGCTTTTCTAACAGTGGTCAAAGTAGCTGAAGCACTTGCTCTTGCTTTGTCAGCACCTTGATGGATGATTTTTAAAAGTAAATCTTTATTGTTTTGTAAGTCTGTTGCTTTGGTTCTAATTGGATTGATAAACTGAACCATGTCCTCTGCCAATTGTTTTTTCATATCGCCATAACGAATAATGCAATTGCCTTCTGAACTATTGTTAAAGTCGTCCTCGAATTTTTTTACAGTATCAGCGGTGCTCACTAAACCCATTAGCGTAAATAAGTTTTGGATATAGTCGGGTTTTACTGAATTCGGAGTTAAAGGCCCTTGATCCGTTTTTGCTTTCATCACTTTTTTACGAATCAAGTCATCTTCATCCGCTAAAAATAAAGTAGTCATCTGATTTTCACTCTTACTCATTTTGCCATTACCATCTAGGCCCATAATCTTCACCAATTCGCTGTTATAATTAAAAGCATAAGGTAGTGGGAACGTCTCTCCGTAACGGTGATTGAATCTTTCTGCAAAATTTCTCGCCATTTCTAAGTTTTGTTCTTGATCTTTTCCAACAGGCACTTTGACCGCACGATGAATCAAGATATCAGCAGCTTGTAATACAGGATAAGTTAATAAACCAGCATTGACATTTTCTGGTTGCATCCTTACCTTATCCTTAAATGTGGTGGTCTTTTCTAGTTCACCTTTATAAGCTAACATATTTAAATACAAATACAATTCTGCAATTTCTGGCACATCACTTTGAACATATAAAGACACTTTCTCTGGATCTAATCCACAAGCAATATTTTCTGCGACTACACGCAACACACTTTCTTGTAAAGTTTTTGTATCAGGATGGGTCGTTAAGCTATGCCAATTGGCTACAAAAAAATAGCAATTGTATTCATCTTGCATGCGGACATAATTGCGCATTGCACCAAAATAATTTCCTAAATGTAAGAAGCCAGTAGGCCTAATTCCACTCAATACGATTTCCTTTTCCATAGCTGTGCGAAGATAATGAATCGCAATCCCATTTTTTGCCATCTTTTTGGGATATTTGCTATGAATCTAAAAAAAATCGCTTGAGCCTAGCATCTCTTTTATCCAGTCCCATCGAATACCTAAAGGGTGTAGGCCCTTTGAGGGCGGAATTGCTTAAAAAAGAGCTTAGTATCTATACTTTCGGCGACTTATTACAACATTTCCCAAATAGGCATGTAGACAAGACCAAGGTGACGCCAATCGCCGCGTTGACCCCCGAAATGGACTTTGTTCAAGTAAAAGGAGTCTTATTGGGTCTACATTCAATTGGAGAGAAGCGCTCAAAAAGGATGGTTGCCCAATTAAAGGATGAATCTGGTTATTTGGAATTGGCCTGGTTTCAGGGGATTCAGTATGTTCAAAAGAATTTAGTGGAGGGGCAGACCTATTTGGTTTTTGGTAGACTAGGCTTTTTTAATGGAAAACCACAAATAGTTCATCCAGAAATCGAGCCATTTGAGGTGCAAACCATGTCTCAAAAATCATTACTGGAACCGGTATATGGTTCTACCGAGAAATTAAAGTCTAGGGGATTGAACGGAAAACAATTAGGCAAACTAACCCAAGTATTGTTTCAACAAATAAGTGAGCGGGATTTGCCAGAAAATTTGCCTGCGCATTTATTAGTAGATAGAATGGGAAGATGGGAAGCATTTAGACAAATCCATTTTCCATCCAGTCAGGCAAAATATAAGCAGGCATTGTCAAGATTGATTTTTGAAGAATTATTCATCGCACAAATCAGATTGAATTTAATCAAGATTGATCGACATAAGAATAGTAAAGGTCAGGTGTTTGAAAAAGTTGGAGACTACTTTAATACTTTTTACAACAATTATTTACCCTTTGAATTAACCGGTGCGCAAAAAAGGGTGATTAAAGAAATTAGACAAGACGTTGCAAAAGGGTTTCAGATGAACCGATTGCTGCAAGGCGATGTGGGCAGTGGAAAAACGATGATTGCATTGATGGCGATGCTCATTGCTGCAGACAACGGATTTCAGAGTTGTTTGATGGCGCCTACCGAAATTTTAGCACAACAACATTATAGTAGTTTAACCGAGCTATTAAAAGAAATGCCTGTAGAAGTGGCCATCTTAACTGGAAGCACCAAAGCAGCGGAGCGCAGAAGAATATTAAAAGGATTGGCTGATGATACGATTCATTTTGTGGTAGGCACGCATGCATTGATTGAAGATCCAGTACAATTTAAAAGATTAGGATTGGCAGTCATTGACGAGCAGCACAGATTTGGTGTGGAGCAAAGATCAAAGCTTTGGAAAAAAGCATCTATACCACCACATGTATTAGTGATGACAGCAACGCCTATTCCAAGAACCTTAGCCATGACCGCTTATGGCGATTTGGATTATAGTATTATGGATGAATTACCTCCAGGAAGACAGCCTATCAAAACTGTACATCGATACGAAACATCGCGCGCAAGTGTGATGGATTTTGTAAAATCAGAAATACAAAAAGGACGTCAAGCTTATTATGTGTATCCTTTAATTGAGGAAAGTGAAAAGTTAAGTTACGAGGATTTGATGCAGGGCTACGAACAAGTAAAAAGTTTTTTTCCAGAGCCTACTTACAAAATTAGTATGGTCCATGGAAAGATGCACAATGATTTAAAGTCCGAGAACATGAACAGATTTAAATCAGGGGATACACAAATTTTAGTAGGCACCACAGTAATTGAAGTGGGCGTGAATATACCCAACGCATCGGTGATGGTGATTGAGAGTGCAGAAAAATTTGGTTTGTCACAATTGCATCAATTAAGGGGCAGGGTAGGTAGAGGTTCTGAGCAGAGTTATTGTATTTTATTAAGCAGCGTAAAGGCAAGCAGGGAGGCAAGAGAAAGATTAAAAATCATGTGCAATACCACAGATGGTTTTGTCATAGCAGAAAAAGATTTAGAAATTAGAGGGCCTGGAGATATAGATGGCACAAGACAAAGCGGTGCATTGAATTTTAAATTGGCTAGTTTGATCAATGACCGACCTACCATGGAAATCGCCAAAGAAGCAGCTGCAGCGATTTGTGAAAAAGATCCTAATTTGACTATGCCAGAACACTTGGCCATTCGAAGCTTTTTACTGACTCAAAAAACCAAAATTGGGTGGGGTAAGATTGCCTAAGCCCATCAATTTTAAGTATCTTGCTTCCAAGAAGCCAGTAAACGGCGGTATGACTATGACATTAATATCAATTCAAATTTTTTTATGAAATACGACCCATTAGATCCAACCATTTTCGTACAAAACAGAAAGCGTTTTGTAAGTCAAATGCAAAAAAATAGCATCGCTGTTTTTGTTAGCAACGACGAGTTTCCTAGCAATGGAGACGCCTTGCACGGCTTTGTACAAAATTCAGATTTATTTTGGTTAACAGGGATCGAGCAAGAGGGCACGATGGTGGTGCTTTTCCCAGATAATCCAGATCCTAAGTATAGAGAAGTATTGGTCTTGGTTCGTCCACAGGAATTGAAAGAAATTTGGGATGGCAAAAGATTAAGAGCGCATGAAGCCACTGCTATTTCTGGCATGAAAACCATTGTTTGGGTGGATAGTATTGACGCAATGTTACAAACCTGGATTCATTTAGCCGATGCCATTTATTTAGACTCCAACGAGAACGATCGAAAAAATAATTTAGTTAGAACAAATGAATACCGATTCATAGACGAGATGCAATCTCGCTATCCATTGCATCAATACTTGCGCGCTGCTAAAATCATGAAAGCTTTAAGAGCGATTAAAACAAAGCAAGAAGTAGTGGTGATCCAAAAAGCCATTGACATTACTGAGTCTGCGTTTAGAAGGTTATTGCAATTTATTCGCCCAGGTGTACACGAATATGAAATTGAAGCAGAAATTTACCATGAATTTTTAAGCAAAAAAGCTACAGGTGTTGCATACCATAGTATTATAGCGAGTGGTGATAATGCAAGAACCTTGCACTATACAAGCAATAATAATGTATGTAAAGATGGTGAATTGATTTTGATGGATTTTGGCGCTGCTTATGGTGGATACAATGCAGATTTAACAAGAACGGTTCCTGTAAACGGCAAGTTTACAAAAAGACAAAAGGAAGTATACAATGCATGTTTGCATTTACATGATTATGCAAAATCAATTTTAAAGCCAGGCATTTCAATTTTAAATTATACCGATAAAGTGGGGGAAGAAGCGACAAAACAATTCCTAAAAATTGGTTTGATTTCTAAAGCGGATATTAAAAATGAAGATGCTGAGAATAGAGCATACCGAAAATATTTATACCATGGCATCTCGCATCATTTAGGAATAGATGTGCATGATTTGGGCACAAGAACTGCGCCAATACAAGCAGGCATGGTATTTACTGTAGAACCTGGTATTTATATCAAAGAAGAGGGCATGGGTGTACGTATCGAAAATAATGTTTGGATTACGGCAAAAGGCAATCAAGATTTATTCAAAAATATTCCAATCAAGGCCGAAGAGATTGAAGCTTTAATGAAAAGAAAAAAATAATTCAATTAAAAGATGCGCCAACAAATTCCCAATATTATTACGCTTCTAAATTTATTTTTAGGATGCATGGCCATTGTAAGTTGCTTTCAATTTGGGACGGTGGCTTCTATCTCTGAAACCGGAGATATGTTAATAGAGATTCCTGAAAAATTATATATGGCAAGTTTATTCATTGGACTAGCCGCAGTAGTAGATTTTTTGGATGGATATGTTGCTAGATTAATGAATGTGCCTTCTGAAATGGGAAAGCAGTTAGATTCATTGGCAGATGTGGTAAGTTTTGGTGTAGCACCTGCATGTATTGTGTATCAATTTTTAAGATTGGCATTGGCCAATGATGTGAATGCACTGGCTACAAGTAGTTGGTTATTTGCACCTGCATTCTTAATTCCAATGGCTGGCGCCTACAGATTGGCTAGGTTCAATTTGGATCAAACCCAATCCACCTATTTTAAAGGGGTGCCTATTCCAATGATTGGGATTTTAACTGCAGTATTTCCATTGATTTATTGGCAGCCTTCTAATGGCATTATTTCAAAGCTTTTATTAAGTCCTTTATTCTGGTATGTTTACATTTTGGTAGTAAGTTATTTGATGGTCATGACAAGGCCTATGTTGGCGCTAAAAAGCTTATCCAATAAGAAAAAACTAATCCTTCCATTAGGTATTGTTGCAATAGAAATCGTGGTTTCGGCTATATTTTTTAAATGGTACGCGATTCCATTTGGCTTTATTGGCTATTGCATAGTATCTTTGATGTATCCAAAAACAATCACTCAATAACAAAGTATGATCTATCAAGTACAAATTAAAGTAATGCCGTTAAAGGATTTATTAGATCCACAAGGAAAAGCAGTATTAGGCGGATTACATAATTTAGGTTTATCAGGAATTCAAGACGTTCGCGTTGGAAAAAATATCAACTTACAAGTTGAAGCTGCCGACGAAGCTGCTGCAGTCGCAATGGCAACTGAGGCTAGCAAGCAATTATTAGCGAATGCTGTGATGGAATATTTTGAAGTAGTGGTTTTATAAACGACTTCATTCATTTACAACCATGTTATATTTAGTCCCTACACCCATTGGAAATTTAAAAGATTTTACTTTTAGAGCAGTAGAGATTTTACAAGCTGTGGATTTTATTTTATGTGAGGATACAAGAACCTCCTCCAAGTTATTACAGCACTATCAAATTCAGAAGCCACTCACGCCTTTTCATCAGCACAATGAACATAAAATTGTGGAGCATTTAGTGCAACAATTGATGGCAGGAAAAAATATTGCACTCATCACAGACGCAGGTACGCCAGGTATATCCGATCCTGCATTTTTATTAGTGCGTGCCTGTAAAGCAGCAGGTGTGCCAGTGACTAGTTTACCCGGTGCCACCGCATTTGTGCCCGCTTTGGTCAATAGTGGATTGCCTACCAACAGCTTTATTTTTGAGGGCTTTATCCCATTAAAAAAAGGTAAAAAAACTTTAATGGATGCATTAGCCAATGAGGAGCGTACCATGATTTTTTATGAAAGTCCAATGCGCCTTGTTAAAACCCTCGAACTATTTAAAGCTACATTTGGTCCAGAACGTAAAGCAGCTGTTAGTAGAGAGCTCACAAAAATGTTTGAAGAAAATATCACAGATACCCTCGATAATTTAATCCTCCATTTTACTGCTAAGCAAGTGAAAGGGGAGATTGTGATTGTAGTTGCGGGGAAGGAGTAATTTTCTTCCATTCCTTTTATCATTCCACTTTGGAATCCAGCCTTTTTTTCTTTAAATTGACCCTATAAATAAATCCTATGTTAAAGAAGTTTACCTTTTTTGCACTTCTGATTGTGTTATTAAGTGTGCAATTATTTGCCCAACCAGAGCGTTGGCAACAACAGATCAATTATAAAATTGATGCTAGTTTAGACGTACAAAAAAATACCATCAAGGGTACGGAGGAAATTTTGTACACCAACAATTCAACAGATACTTTACGTAAAGTATACTTCCATATGTATTGGAATGCTTTTCAGCCTAATTCAAATATGGATGTAAGAAGTCGTGAATTGGGTAAAACAATTTTAGGGAACAGAAGAGGAGAAGATATCAAAGATTGGGATATGCGTGTGCGTGATCGCATCCAAAATTTAAAGCCAGAAGAGTATGGGATTCAAAAAGTGAATACCATTACTATCAATGGTAAGGCACAACAATTAATTGAGCATGAAACCATTTTAGAAGTGGTTTTAACGCAACCTATATTACCAAAATCAGTGGTAAAAATGAATGTGCAATTTGAAGCACAAGTGCCAGTTCAAGTAAGAAGATCAGGCAGAGACAATGCAGAAGGTGTGCGTTATTCAATGAGTCAATGGTATCCTAAAATGGTAGAGTACGATTACCAAGGATGGAATACCAATCCTTATATTGCTAGAGAATTTTATGGTGTTTGGGGTAATTTTGATGTGACTTTAAGAACGGATAAATCTTACATGATTGGTGGAACAGGTGTATTACAAAATCCAACTGCCCCTTTAGATAAAGACGGTCATAAGGTATGGAATTTCAAAGGCAATAACATTCATGACTTTGTATGGTTTGCAGATAATAATTTTAAGCATTTGTCCAAAGAAGTTCGTAAAGGCTTAACCATTCATGTTTACTATAAAGCAAAAGATGCAAAAGCAGATAGTGCTTGGGCCAATGTTTTATGGGCTGCTGAAAAAGCATTGCCTTATATGGAAAAGAAAATGGGGGCCTATCCTTATCCTCAATACTCTTTCATTCAGGGTGGTGACGGTGGTATGGAATATGCGATGGCTACTTTATTAAAAGGCCCTGGATTAGGTACAGTTTTTCATGAGTGGATACACAGCTGGTACCAGCATATATTAGGCTCTAATGAAAGCTTATTCGCATGGATGGATGAAGGATTCACGAGTTATGGCGAAGATGATGTGACCCATCATTATGAGAAAAATTTTGCAACACAATCTCCGCATATAAGTGAAGCTGCAAAAAAACAAATTGTTGCAAATTTAGAAAGACAAGCGAACATGCTACCTGCTGTGCAGTTTGGTAATTATAATGGTTATTTAGCGTTGGCTAAAAGTGGATTCGAAGAGCCTATGTCAACACATGCCGATCATTTTAATACCAACTATGCATACAGCAGTGCAGCTTATACAAAAGGTGGCACTTTCTTAGGATTGCTTGGTTATGTAATGGGAGAAGCTAAGCGTGATCAATTGATGTTGAACTATTATAACACTTGGAAATTTAAACATCCAAATGCAAATGATTTTATACGTGTTGCAGAAAAAACAAGTGGCTTACAATTGCAATGGTTAAAAGAATATTGGGTAAATAGTACTAAAACCATTGATTATGGTTTGAACGATATTCAAGTAAGTGGCAATGCAGCTTTAATTAGTATTCAAAGGGTAGGGAAGTTCCCAATGCCAGTAGAAGTTGTTATTACTTACAAAGACGGTACCAGTGAATTACATTATATGCCATTGGACTTAATGTTAGGAGGAAAACAACAAGAGGGTGCTATAAAACAAATCAATCACCCTGAATGGAAGTGGGCGCAACCAACTTATACTTTTGAAACAACACAGCCATTAAGTGCGATTAAATCTATCGAGATTGATCCAAGTCAAAGAATGCCAGATATTAATAGAAGTAATAACAAAATAGAGATTCCGAATTAATTAGTATCGATATTTAAGAGAGAGAAGTTTTGAAACAATGCTGTGATCGAGCGAGGTATAGGTGTTGTTTCAGAATTTTAAAATTATAAAATAAGGCGTTCAATTGAACGCCTTATTTATTTCTTAACTTGAATGATAAACTTTTCTTTAAAATAATCCTCTTTAAAGATATCGTAGATCGGCATCATCTTAGGACGAGTGCCACTTTCAAAAATCTCTTGGTGTAAGTCGCCGCCCTTCAAACAAATTAAACTATTGGGTTGATTTGCTTTTTTAACGAGCACAGGGTTCGCCCATCTCCATAAATCTTTAAGTGGCGCCACGGCTCTACTCACTGCGTAATCGAACTTTTTATTTTTGATATCTTCTACACGGGTATGCTTTGTCTCAATATTTTTAATGCCTACCATTTCACAAACCGCATCCACCACTTTTAATTTTTTAGCAATACTATCGACTGCATAAAATTGTACCTCTGGAAAAAAAATAGCCAATGGAACAGTAGGGAAACCACCACCACAGCCAATATCAATCACTTGTGTGCCTGGAGTCCATTCTGCAATGGCAGCAATACTAAGCGAGTGCAACACATGGTGTAAGTATATCTGGTCAATATCTTTTCTTGATACTACATTGATCTTTGCATTCCATTCCTGGTATGCAGCTTCTAACCCAGACAATTGTGCTAATTGTATAGGTGTAAAATCATCAAAGTATCTAGTGATTAATTCCAATTTTTCTGTGGAGCTTTCCATACGCTAGGCAAGGTAATCAAATAATAGAATATCGACCATATATCAAATAAAATAAACCAAGGCCATAAGTCAAGCTCATTTAATTTTTTCATTGCACCGCGCAAAATAAGTCCTTGTAGAATTGCTCTAAATCCCCAAATACTTAAAATGATTACATATTCTTTTGTAAACACAAGCGCTACAATCAAAGCCGGATAGACTAAAAATTGACTCATTGAATATAAGCCTAATAAAAAAACGTGCTTCTTTTTATAAAATTTACTCGTAGTGTAATGGCGGTATTTTTGGCTCATCCATTCTTTAAATGTAGTCTTAGGTTCGCTGAGTGTATGAGCATCATGATCCACTACAATCGCTGTATTGCGTCTATTCGCCACTTGATTGATAAATAAATCATCGTCACCACTTGGGATTTGATTGATGGAAGAGAAGCCTTTATTCTTAATAAATAATTCACGCTTATAAGAAAGGTTTCGACCAACACCCATATAAGGTAATCCTGCTAGGGCATAGGATAAATATTGTAAAGCAGTTTGAAAGGTCTCAAAGCGAATGAGCTTATTGAGTAAGCCTGGCTTCTTTTTATAAGCGCCATATCCTAATACTATTTCTTTTCCTTCATCATATCCATCCTGCATCAAACGCATCCAATGCTCACTTGCTGGTAAACAATCTGCATCGGTTAATAATAAGGTTTCATTTTTAGCCGACTTGATTCCCATAGAAAGCGGGAATTTTTTTCCTGCAATCATTTTTGCTTCCTGTGTCAACAAGACTGGATTTAAATTTTTAAATGACTTTTTAAATTCATCTAATAAATATTTGGTTTCATCTTCTGAATTGTCATTCACTAAAACAACTTCATGTGTGGTGCTATATTCCTGCACCAAAACACCTGGTAAAGTATTGGCTAAATTATGTGCTTCGTCACGCGCGCAAATCACCACAGAAATAGGGTGCTCTACATGGACTGTTTTTGTTGGTTTCTTATAAATTGCTAATCTTAAAAAAAAGAAGAGGTAGTAAAAAACCTGAATGGCAATAACTGCTGCAAAAAAGCCAATAAGTAGTTCATTTAGAACTGCTGTTGAAAAGGGTAAGTTGATCGTCATAGCGCAAAAGTAAAGATTTTTGACCTTACCTTTGTCCCATGGCGGCATTACAATTTGAATTAGCAGCAGAGAGTCAACTAGGTGCTTCGAGAGCAGGTACCATCACGACCGATCATGGCGTTATCCAGACCCCTATATTCATGCCTGTGGGGACCATTGGTTCTGTAAAAGCGGTTACACAACAACAATTAAAGCAGGATATCAACGCAAAAATTATCCTTGGGAATACCTATCATTTATATTTAAGACCAGGCACTGAAGTTTTAGAAGCAGCAGGTGGTTTACATAAGTTTATGGGGTGGGATCGTCCTATTTTAACCGATAGTGGCGGCTACCAAGTATTTTCCTTGGCCAATAACAGAAAAATCAAGCCCGAAGGTGTGGTGTTTCAATCGCATATAGATGGTAGCAAGCATTTGTTTACACCGGAGAATGTGATGGATATTCAAAGAAGTATTGGTGCAGATATTATAATGGCATTTGATGAATGTCCGCCAATACCAAGTACCTACGAATACGTGCGTAAAAGCATGGACTTGACACATACTTGGTTGGACAGATGCTTTAATAGATTGGCAGAAACGCCCGACTTATATGGACATACGCAGAATTTATTTCCAATTGTTCAGGGAGGATTATACAAGGATTTAAGGAAAGCTTCTTGTGAATACATTGCTTCAAAAAATGCAGTGGGTAATGCCATTGGTGGATTGAGTGTAGGGGAGACGGAGGAAGAACTTTATGAATTCACTGCCTTATGTTGTGAAAACTTACCAAAGGATAAACCACGTTATTTAATGGGTGTAGGCACGCCATGGAATCTTTTAGAGGCCATTGACCTTGGGGTAGATATGTTTGATTGTGTTATGCCTACCAGAAATGGGAGAAATGGGATGATATTCACTTCTCAAGGGGTCATCAATATTAAAAACAAAAAATGGTATAAAGACTTTAGTCCAATAGACCCGGGCATTCCAAATGAAATGAGTCAGTATTATACCAAAGGGTATATCAGACATTTATTTGTAGCAGATGAAATACTAGGGTTGCAACTTGCAAGTATTCAAAACCTCTCTTTTTATCTGTGGTTGGTTGAACAAGCAAGAATACATATTATTGCCGGGGATTATAAAGCATGGAAAACGGCCATGATTCCTCAAATCAGTAAAAGATTATAAGCATTGAAAAAACTGGATTGGTACATATTAAAAAAATTCTTGGCTGTGTTTTTCTTTGCCATTTTTTTCTTTGCAGTCATTGCAGTGGTGATTGATGTGAGTGAAAAAACGGATGATTTTGTACGTTCTGGTTTGACGAGTTCCGAGATCATAAATAATTATTATGTTGGATTTATACCCCATATTATTGCACTGTTATTTCCATTGTTTGTTTTTATTGCGGTCATCTTTTTTACTTCTAAAATGGCAGGACAAACAGAGATTGTTCCAATTTTAGCGAGTGGTACTTCTTACAACAGATGGTTAAGACCTTATTGGATAGGAGGTTTATTTTTAGGATTGGTTTTATGGATATCCAACCAATGGATTGTGCCAAAAGCAAATAATATTCGCGGCGATTTTGAAGCCACTTATATTGATGCGAACTCATCTTACAATGCCTTATTAAGAGGCTCTAACGACTATTATTTTAGAATTGATTCCTTTACATACGCAGGAATTTATGGGTACGATACTGCTTACAAAAGAGGAAGTAACTTTTTTGCTTACACTGTCAAGGGGGATCAAGTAGTATATAATATTCGAGCGGAAGCAATTATTTGGGATACAGCAAAGAAGGATTGGGAATTGTCCGAAGTGTTGGAGCGAAAAGTAACAGACAAAAAGGAACTGGTGTCGTATCTGCCTAATGTCCATAAAAAATATCCTTTCAAACCAGTGGACTTAGAGAAAGATAAATATGCCAAAGACAAATTAACTACCCCACAACTTATCAAACAGATTAGGGTGGAGGCTTTAAGGGGTTCAGAGGGATTGAATGAGTTGAAAATAGAACGTTATAGACGTGATGCAACCCCTATTACAGTCTTGCTTTTAACCATGATTGGTGCTATTATTGCTGGCCGAAAAGTAAGGGGTGGAAGTGGGGCACATTTGGCGATGGGTTTTACCATTGCGGCCTTGTTCATCATCACTGATAGGTTCTCTACCATCTTCTCAACAAAGGGTAATTTACCTCCATTCATAGCGGCTTGGATACCCAACATTATTTTTGTATTCGTGGTCTATTATTTATACAAAAAAGCCCCTAAATAAGCATTTCTTAGTTAACTTTGTGTCCAATTTTAAATCGATTTATTAACTATAATCATTGGATATATGGAAGAGATCAAAGACAGGTTTGGTGAGAAAGCAACAGTAGCTGCTAATGAGATCAAAGAAATGCTTAAAGTGCATGGTGAAAAAAAGATTGGAGACATCACTTTAGCGCAGGTATACCAAGGTATGAGAGGCATGACTGGTCTTGTAACTGAGACAAGTTTATTAGATGCCCAAGAAGGTATCCGTTTCCGTGGATTTTCCATTCCAGAATTACAAGCAAAATTACCAAAAGTAGAAGGTGGGGATGAGCCATTACCAGAAGGGTTATTTTACCTAATGATGATTGGGGAATTACCAACTGACAGAGATGTTAAAAAAATTACTAGTAACTGGCAAAGAAGAAGCCATGTGCCTTCTCATGTATTTGATGTGATAGATGCATTTCCTTTAAGTGCACACCCAATGACAATGTATGTTGCAGCAGTGATGGCATTACAAACTCAAAGTAAGTTTGCGCAAGAGTATGCGAAGGGCATGAATAAGAAAGATTACTGGCAATATACTTATGACGATTCAATGGACTTGATTGCAAGATTGCCAAGAATTGCTGCGTATATCTACAGAAGAAAATATAAGAACAACGAACATATTCATCCAAATGGTTTATTGGATTGGGCAGGTAACCTTGCCTATATGATGGGTTATGAAGATGAGAGTACAAAAGAATTGATGCGTTTATATATGACGATACATGCAGACCATGAAGGTGGTAACGTGTCTGCGCATACAACGCATTTAGTAGGATCTGCATTGAGTGATCCTTATTTAAGTTACGCTGCAGGTATGAATGGTTTAGCTGGTCCTTTACATGGATTAGCAAATCAAGAAGTAATCAAATGGATTTTTGAAATGCAAGAAGCAATTGGAACTGATAGTCCTTCTAAAGAGCAGATTGTTGACTATGTTCAAAAGACATTGGGTGCAGGTAAGGTGGTGCCAGGATATGGTCACGCAGTATTAAGAAAAACTGATCCTCGTTTCACAGCACAAATGGAATTTGGTAAAAAACATTTACCAAATGATAAATTAGTGAATACGGTTTGGAATATTTATGAAACTGTACCACCAATTTTAGAGTCATTAGGAAAAGTAAAAAATCCATGGCCGAATGTGGATGCACATAGTGGTGCATTGTTAGTGCATTATGGCATTGTGGAATATGAATTCTATACCGTTTTATTTGCAGTAAGTCGTGCTTTAGGTGTATTGGCAAGTTTGACATGGGATCGTGCGTTAGGCTTCCCATTAGAGCGTCCAAAATCTGTTACGACTGCAGCTGTAAAGGATTGGATCGACGGCGTAGGAGAAAATTTAATTTAAATAAAATCTTGTATTTAAAAAGAGCAACGATTTTTCGTTGCTCTTTTTATTGTAGGAACATTTTAAAATAGGGGAATTAGCTCAGTTGGTAGAGCGCTTGCATGGCATGCAAGAGGTCAGCGGTTCGAACCCGCTATTCTCCACAAATATTATTTTTGATTCATGATTTGGTTTAAAAAATTTCATTTTAGAGTAATTGGGTTTTTACTCATTGTTTTGATGCATAAGATTGGGTATGCTCAAATGACACCATTGAAGTTAACGGTAGTGGATGGTAAAAATCAATCCATTGCTTTTGCCAATATATCCATTCAAATGATTGATAGTGCTAACTCCATAAATCAAGTAGCAGATAGCAATGGCCAAGTAAATGTGATGTTACAGCCAGGCAAATTGTACAAGTTTACAACAAGTGCAGTTGGGTATCAAATTGATAATAGAACAATCAAATTTGAAAAATTAAATAATTTAAAGATTCAACTTAAAGAATCGAATGGTCAGTTGAAAGAGGTGGTGGTGACCTCAACAAAACCTTTGATAAGACAAGAGGATGATAAATCGGTCGTGGATCCAGAGCCTTTAGCAGCTGCGTCTACCAATGCCTATGAGACTATGGAAAAAATTCCAGGTATTTTCATCGACCAGGACGGCAATATTTATTTGAATGGATTGTCTCCAGCAGGCATTCAAATCAACGGCAGAGAATTGAGAATGAGCGCATCTGATATGGCTACATTGTTAAAAAGTTTACCACCAAGTTCCATTCAAAAAATTGAATTAGTAAGGACGCCTTCTGCAAAATACGACGCATCTGGTGGGGGTGGGGTAGTCAATATTGTTTTAAAAAAAGGAATCAAGATTGGCTTGAATGGTTCAGTGAATACTGGAATGAATCAAGGGGTTTATGGCAATCAATTCCTTGGACTTACATTAAACAATACTACAGATAAGTACAATTCATATTTGAATACACAGTACAATCAAAATGACGGGTATAGTATTGTAAATACAGACCGATTTTTATCCCTAGACACCGTGTTAAAACAAACTGCAAAAACTTTGAGCCCAAATAGATCTGCTTACATTGGATTTGGTGTAGGTAGAAATTGGACAGATCGTTTTGAATTAAACTATGATGCCAGGGTGAGTGGACAATCATTTATCAATTCTACAAATAATGAGTCTATATTAGAAAAAATTTCTGCAAAGAAAAATTTAAGTGCGATTGCCTCCTTGGTAGAAAATGACGGTTCAAATTTTAATTTCAACCAATCAGTAAGGTCAAAACTTAAATTAGATTCTTTAGGTGGTGAATGGACAATAGATTTTTCCTATAATTTTATTCAATCCAATACAGATCAAACCTATAATAATACATTTTTTGCAGGTGGACTTGCATCCAAAGGATCTGGTAATTTTACAAATGATAGAGATTTTCTAACCTATCAGACAGATTATAAAAAGAAGCGATTTGGTATCACTTTCGAAGCCGGTTTAAAATCCAGCATTTTAACTTTCAGAAACAATGCCAATTATCAAAAAGATTTAAATGGCATTATCGTAAAAGATGCTTTTAGAACAAGTGCCTATACTTTTAAAGAACAGATCAATGCAGGCTATTTACAAGGTTCAAAAACCTGGGGTGCAGTGGTGCTTAAATTTGGAACTAGGGTAGAGCAAACCATCATGCAGGGTAATCAAAGAATTCCTTCTGATACTTCTTTTTCACTGAACAGAACTGATGCTTTCCCTTATGTGTTTTTAAGTCGTAAATTATTTAAAATTTCTGGCTATGAAATGAGGGGTTATTTAGTGTATCGCAAAACCATTAGCAGGCCTAGTTATGAATTCTTAAATCCTTTTCCAAGATACATCGATCCTTTTTTATACGAATCTGGTAATCCGAGTTTAAAGCCACAATTCACATCTAACTATGAGGCGAATATAAGCGTGGACGACAAACCCATATTTGCTTTTGGTGTAAATGAGACCAAAGATATTTTCACTAATGTGCTCTACCAATCCCCAACCAATAATCAAGTAGCTTATCGTACTTATGACAATCTTGGTAAAAGTAGAGAGACTTATTTTAGGGGTATCGCTGTGATTCCTCCAGGTAAAGCTTATTTTGCTGTAGTAGGTGCCCAATTAAACCATAATGTATACAATGGTATTTATGAAGAAAAACCAATTGTTTTTGACAAAGCCACTTGGACTTTCTTTACTTTCCAATCATTGAAATTAGATAAACTATCCACATTTACGATCAATGGATTTTGGAGAACCAATGGCCAACAACAATTTTATGAATTGGATAATTTTGGTCAATTGAATAGTTCATTGAATAGACAATTTTTGAATAAAAAATTAACGGTGACCTTATCCATGAACGATATCTTCTTTACCAATAAGAATACTTTTACGCTAAGACAAGGGAGCATTTATGCCGTAGGATTTAGAGAGAATGATACAAGAAGATTCGGGATCAATATTCGATACAATTTTGGGGTAAAGCCAAAGGAACAAAAGTTGGATATGTTGGATGCTGATGTGAAAGTCAACTAATTAAAATAGTCGATTATTTACTTATAGCTTCAATTAATGCATAAATACTCATCGAACCCATCAATGCAACCACAAGCCAGCCCGCTATTTCAATCCATAATGGATATTTGTATTGTTTCAATACAGGAATTTTTCTGCTAGCTATTAACATGATGGCTAATGCAAATGGTAGTATAAAACCATTTATTAAGCCTGCAAAAAGTAACAATTCTTTTGGTTTCCCTATCCAGATAAATATGCATGTAGAGATTAAGATAAACCCACTTATAGCTAATCGTTCATGGTTTAAAAATGGGATATCTAATTTTTTAATAAATGAATAGGAGGTAAAGGATGCACCTATCACAGATGAGATAGCGGCACTCCATAAAACAATACCAAACACAAATAAACCCCATCTGCCTCCTGCAGTTTCAAATACAGTAGCCGCTGGATTATTTTTATCCAAATGCACGCCTTGTGACACCACACCCACAACAGCTAAGAACAAAATAAAACGCATGAAAGAAGAGATCATAATACCCCTGCTCGCACTTTTGGTGACAAAGCCTATATGTTCAGGCCCAACCATACCAGCGTCAACCAATCGATGTGCTCCAGAGAAGGTGATATAACCACCCACAGTGCCACCCACTATGGTGACAATGGCCAGTAATGAAATTTGTTCTGGCACAAAACTATGTTGCACTGCATCAAGTATCGGAGGGTTTGCTGCATATACAATTAATAAAGTCAAACTTATTTTTACGATGCCTAAAATTTTGGTGAGGCGATCTAACATTTTTCCAATCTCATCTACCCAAAAAATAACAATGGCAATCACACCACTTAAGATGGCTCCTTTTGCAAAACTGATTCCTGTTAATAAATTGAGTGCAAGTCCACAACCAGCAATATTGCCAATATTAAATGCAAATCCACCAACTACAATGGATAAGGATAAAAGATACCCAAGTCCTGGAAGCAATAGATTCGCAATTTCTTGGGCCCGCATTCCACTTAATGTAATGGCTCTCCAAATATTAATTTGAGCACCAAAATCAAGTAAGATAGAAACTAAAATTACAAATCCAAAACTAGTGAGTAGTTGTTCTGTATAAAAGGAAGTTTGAGTTAGAAAACCCGGTCCAATAGATGAATTGGCCATCAAAAAAGCGGCACCTAAACTTATTCCGGTGAATGATGGAACTGTCGCTTTTGAATTAGGGTTGTTTGATTTCAATCTTGTATTGTTGTAATGTATTGAATAGATTCTTTGCAATTTCAACCGCTGCTTCATGATCTCCATGAATACAAACGGTTTCTGCATTTACTGTAATCATGGTGCCATCATCTGCTTTAAGCTCTTGATCTAGCACCATGGACAATACTTGCTTTGCCGATTCAATTGGGTCTGTAATTAATGCATGGTCTAAATATCTAGGTGTTAACTGTCCATTTGCTTGATATGTCCTGTCTGCAAAAACTTCTTGCACAGACCTTAAACCGATTGCTCTAGCTTCTTTAATTGTATGACTTCCACTCAAGCCATATAACATAATGGAAGGATCAATTGCTTGTATTGTTTGTGCTACAATCTTACTTAATAAAGCATCTTTTGCACAATCATTGTATAAGGCACCATGTAATTTAACATGATGGATCTTACAGCCCATTTGGTTTGTTATCTTCTCAAATAAACTAATTTGATCACTAATTAATTCAGCGAGTTCAACTAATGCAATAGATTGAGATAGTCGCCCAAAATTTTCTCTGTCATTGTAGCTAGGATGTGCTCCTATTGCGACATTATTTTCTAATGCTAATTCGATGGTTCTTTTTATGATATCCTCATTTCCAGCGTGGTATCCACAAGCAATATTGGCGCTACTAATGAATGGCATCAATGAAGCATCATTAAGCATGCCTTCTCCCATATCACAATTGATGTCAATGCATAAACCATGACTGAATTGATCGGTAGAGTTGATGTGCTGTTTGAACATTTGTAATGCTTAACTTAAATGGACATTGGTTATTTAGTTGTGCAAGCCTAGGTAAATCTACCAAAATTATTTGACCCAAATTCGCATAACCTCCAATGGTTTGATGATCAGCCATTAACACGATGATTTGGCCACTTGGAAGTAATTGTAATGTGCCCATCGTCACCGCGCTGGAAAGGTATTCTGTTGGTGCAGATAAATGGATAGCTGGACCATTGAATAAAAAACCCATTCGATTGGATTTTGCATGAATCGTGAATGATGATTGCATGATTTTTTGAATAGATACGGGGTCTAAATCATTCCATGCTGGTCCAGGAATGAATCTTATTTCGTGCTCATTAAATAAATTCTTTTGAATCTGTTGAATGGTATTTTGCTTGAATGGATTGATTGAGATCGCTATTTCTGGAACCTTGTGAATGATAAAATGATCTCCTTTATTTAAAGTCGTTTGGAAACTACTAAAACTATTGAGCCATTTTTTACTTTCATCCAAATTGCCTTTAAATGCTAAATAGCAAGAACGACCTTCAATTGGTTGAAGAAAACTCAGCTGGTCTTTAGGAGAAACTTTAATTGGAATGTTCAGTGCAACACTTTTTTCATTCATTACTGGAACAAAATTCGCTCCACAAATACAGATATACATATCCTCTTCGAATTCAAAAACAGAAGCAGGAAAATGTAATTCAAAAACCGGGTGATTTAAATCATTATCTAAAATTGTATTCGCCAATTGTGCAGATAAAAAATCCATCGGTCCGCTAGGTTGGATGCCCAGATGCTGAAATCCAAACCTACCTGCATCTATGATGCGATCTGAAAGCCCCTTTTTGATGATTTTAATCGACATCTTCATGGGCATTTAAGGTGTGGAATAATTCCAAATCAATTGGCTTAAATTTTACTTGATCTCCTGCTTTGAATAAGGTGAGTGAGGCACTTGTAGGATCAAATATTTTGATGGGGGTGCGCCCAATAATTTGCCATCCACCAGGAGAGTTCATTGGGTAAATACCAGTCTGTTTTCCTGCGATACCCACACTACCTGCAAGTACTTTTGATCTTGGTGATGGATGTCTTGGCAATTGAATTGCATTAGGGACCTCTCCCATGTAAGCAAAACCTGGTAAAAAACCCAGACAATATACGGTATAAATTTTTTCACTATGTTGTTTTACTAGTTCAGCTATGCTGCAATTAGAAGCTTTGACTGCATTTTGTAGATCAATACCTAAACTCATATCATAACAAACAGGAATCTCTATGATCGATCTTTCCTCTATACTAACCATATTATTTTTAGATGCATTAAATGCTTCTAAAATAGTATGAGCGAATAGATAAGGATTTGAATCAAAATAAATGATATCGTAGATCAATGTTAAAGTATCATATGCAAGTATAATATCCTTTAGTCCATTGATTTTCTCATTCATTACAAATTGGGTGAAAGCTAATAAAGTTGGATCAATATCCTTTAATTGCCCTGTATTTATTTTGTATACAATAGCGTGGTCTCCAAGTAATTGTATTTGAAATGTAGGTCGCTGGCTTTGCATTCCTAAACTTACATTTTTTAAGACAATTCATTGTATATTTATTTGTAATAAATGATTGATTATGAAAAGAGGTATATTCATTTTAGGCTTGGTATTGCTTATTGTACTCAATGGGCATAGTCAGTTCATGCAAACAATAACCAGTTCGGATGGACGTTTTTTACGCAATAAAATGGACGCCCCATTGCTAGGGCAAGCGCAACTTAAAAATATCGTTTCTACAGATACCGTTTATTTTAATGAGCAAATTCAATTTCAACAAATCGAAGGCTTTGGATATACTTTAACTGGAGGTAGTGCTTATTTATTGCATCAGATGCCAGTTCAAAATCGATTGGCTATTTTAAAAGAGCTTTTTGAGCAAGGGCCTAATAACTTAAATGTAAATTATTTAAGAATAAGTATTGGGGCTTCCGATTTGGATGCAACTGTATTTAGTTATGACGATTTACAGGAGGGTGAAGTAGATCCAGATTTAATTAAGATGACTATCGCAAAAGACCAGGAATTTTTAATTCCAATTTTAAAAGAGATTCAGTCTATTCAGCCTAATTTAAAATTAATTGCTTCTCCGTGGAGTTCGCCTGTTTGGATGAAAGATAATGGAAAGTCTAAAGGGGGACACTTGCTTTCAAAATATTATGAAACCTATGCGCAATATTTTGTGAAATACGTTCAATTGATGCGAGCAGAAGGCTTACAAATTAATGCAGTCACTATTCAAAATGAACCAGAACATGGGGGTAATAATCCAAGTATGTTAATGACTGCAGTGGAGCAAAATACCTTTATAAAAAATCATTTAGGTCCAGCGTTTAAAAAGCAGGGTTTACAAACTGAAATTGTTATCTGGGATCATAACGCAGATAATCCAAATTATCCGATTCAAATTTTGAATGATTCAGTTACAAAGTCATTTATAAGTGCTTCTGCATTTCATTTATACTTAGGCCATGAATCTGCTTTATCAAAACTGCATCAAGCACATCCAGACAAGAAGATTTATTTTACCGAACAATGGACGGGTGCGAAAGGAAGTTTTGCTGGTGATTTTATGTGGCATATGGAGCATATTGTCATAGGCACCATGGCCAATTGGAGTAGTATGGTATTGGAGTGGAATTTGGCCAATGACCCAACATATGGCCCACACACACCTGGAGGATGTACTGAATGTTTGGGTGCTTTAACCATTGCTGGATCTGATTTAAAGCGCAATGTGAGTTATTATATCATAGGACAGGTTGCACCATTTATCCCAGCAGGATCTGCTCGTATTCAAACAAAATCATCTAATGCACAAATTAAATCCATTGGTTTTAAAAGACCAGATGGTAAAAAAGTATTGGTTGCCTTGAATACAGGAAAGGAAACAGTTTTTACAATTGATTTTGAACAGAAAAAATATAACTTTACGCTGCCCGAAAAATCTGCTTCAACGATTGTCTGGTAAACTTTAATTGAAATTATAAAATGGAATATATGAAAAGAGTGTACTTAACTTTAGTGGGAATATTATTTGTTTTTTTTGGATTTGCTCAAGTAAATAAGGATGCTAAAATGCATCAGTTTGTGAATACATTGATGTCTAAAATGACATTAGAAGAAAAATTAGGACAATTAAATTTACCTGCATCGAGTGATTTTGTAACAGGTGCTGTAAGTAGCTCTGATATTGCTGATAAAGTAAAAGCAGGCAAAGTGGGAGGGGTATTTAATATTCGTTCTGTTACCAAGATTAAAGAATTACAGCAATATGCAGTCAATAATTCTAGACTGCATATTCCATTGTTATTTGGAATGGATGTGATACATGGATATAAAACAATTTTTCCTATTCCATTAGGCATGTCTGCTACATGGGATATGGAATTGATAAAACGTTCTGCAAGTATTGCAGCGAGCGAAGCAAGTGCGGATGGTATCCAATGGACATTTTCTCCAATGGTTGATTTGACCAGAGATCCAAGATGGGGTAGAGTTTCAGAAGGGAATGGAGAAGATGCATTTTTAAGCAGTGCCATTGCAAAAGCGATGATACATGGCTATCAAGGAGATGATTTAGCTGCACCTAATACCATATTATCTTGTGTAAAGCATTATGCATTATATGGAGCAGCAGAAGGTGGAAGAGATTACAATACAACAGACATGAGTCGCGTAAGAATGTACAATGAGTACTTTCCTCCATATAAAGCAGCAGTGGATGCTGGCGTTGCTTCTGTAATGGTTTCATTCAACGAAGTGGATGGGATTCCTGCTTCTGGTAATAAATGGCTTGTTGATGATGTATTGAGAAAGCAATGGAAATTTAATGGCTTTGTAGTTTCTGATTATACTGGTATTCCAGAAATGACGAATCATGGTGTAGGAGACGCACAAACAGTGAACGCCATGTCTATGAATGCCGGAGTAGATATGGATATGGTAGGTGAAGGTTTTTTAAATACCATGAAAAAATCGTTACAAGAAGGTAAAGTGACTTTAGCACAAATTAATAAAGCATGTGAGCGTATATTGATTTCAAAATATCAATTAGGTTTATTTGATGATCCGTATAGGTATTGTAATGAACAAAGATCAGCAACAGAAGTTTTTACAGCTTCAAATAGAGCTGAAGCTAGAAGGATTGCATCACAAAGTTTTGTATTATTAAAGAACAACAATGTTTTGCCTATTGCCGCTGGGAAAAAAATAGCCCTAGTTGGGCCCCTTGCCAATGCTAAAGAAAATATGACTGGGACATGGAGTGTGGGTGCTGATAATTCAAAATCAATTAGTCTATTAAAAGGACTTACAGATGCGATAGGTAATAATGGCAAACTAGTTTATGCAATGGGATCAAATTTAGAAGATGATCTTGAAATGCAAAAACGCCAAACATTATTTGAAAAAGATATTGCACGTGATAATCGATCTGCAGATGCTATGATTCAAGAGGCATTAGCTATTAGTGCGGATGCAGATGTGATTGTAGCTGCTTTAGGGGAAGGTGCAGAAAGTAGTGGAGAGAGTGCATCTAAATCTAATATTGACATCCCAGAAGCACAAAAGCGATTATTAAAGGCCTTGGTTGCAACAGGTAAGCCGGTTGTATTGGTTTTATTCAATGGCCGTCCTTTGACATTGAATTGGGAAAATGAAAATGTACCTGCCATTTTAGATGTATGGTTTGCAGGATCTGAAGCAGGAGATGCAATTGCAGATGCCTTATTGGGCAAAGTCAATCCTTCTGGAAAATTAAGTATGAGCTTCCCTCAGAATGTAGGACAGATCCCTTTGTATTACAATCATAAAAACACAGGTCGTCCATTGACTGGAAAATGGTTTTCTAAATTCCAATCTAATTATATAGACGTGTCCAATGAGCCTTTATATCCATTTGGTTACGGTTTAAGCTATACACAATTTGAATATGGG
This sequence comes from Sediminibacterium sp. UBA657, assembly GCA_002299885.1. GTDB lineage: Bacteria > Bacteroidota > Bacteroidia > Chitinophagales > Chitinophagaceae > Sediminibacterium. The sequence goes on along the minus strand of DBOB01000028.1, from coordinate 37,643 downwards.
GACTTAAAATTATCTTCAACTAAATTGAAAGGCAATCAAAAGTTAACTGTTACAGTTCCGGTTAAGAACATTGGTAATTATACTGGTAAAGAAGTGGTTCAATTGTACATACGAGACGAAGTGGGTACGATAACTAGACCTGTAAAAGAATTAAAAGGTTTCGAAAAAATTGAATTAGCAGCAGGTGAAACAAAGGAAGTTGTCTTTGAAATTACAACTGAGTTGCTTAAATTTTATAATTCAGATCTAAAATTTGATTGGGAGTCAGGTGATTTTCAAATCATGGTTGGTCCAAATTCAAGAGATGTAAAGGCTGTTAAAGTGAATTGGGTGAAGTAAGGGAATTATTTAACTTATTTACCAGCTGCCATATAAACCATCTTTAAGTGCTTTTTGATATTTCTTATCATTAAATGAATAAAGAAAAGGTGCTTTATGTGCGCCTCCTTTGCGGATCTCACTTAATTTATTTAAAATATCAAAGCCTAGCATTTTTCGTTGAAAATTTCTTCGATCTAATTTGCGATCTAAAATAGTCTCATATAGTTTTTGCAATTCAGGCATGGTGAATTTTTTTGGCATTAGGTTCCTGCCAATAGGTAAATAGGCTAGTTGTGACCTAAGTGCTTCTAAGGCTTTTAAAACAATTGCCTCATGGTCCATCATTAAATGGCTTAACTTATTGATATCAATCCATGCTGTATTTTCATCTGAAATTTCTGCTTTTAAATTTCCGTCAGAAAAATCAATAAGTGCATAAAATCCAATAGTGATAAATCTTTGTATCAACCAATTGTCTTTAGGAATTTTCACACCATAATTAAGGTATCTTTTTTGATGTACACTGGCATCAGAACGATCAGGATCACCAAATACATGAAACTGTTGTAAAAAAATATGCTGAACACCTGTTCTTTCTTTAAGCACTCTATAAGCTGCTGCTTCAATAGGTTCCGATTTCTTGATAAAGCCTCCTGGAAGCGCCCATTTATCTACTGCATCTATCTTTAACAGAAGAATTTTTAACTTCTGTTCATGAAAGCCAAAGATGACACAATCAACTGAAATGCCAGACTGGTATTGCAAGTCACCTTTTTCAAGTAACTGTTTTAAATGATGGGGGAGTGCATTTTTTTTAGCCATAAATTAGCAATCGTCAATCTATTAATTGATTGTTTGTTCCGTTATTTTCCCTGTTGTCTTGTGCTTTAGAATTAATTTCTTTGCACCATAATGGGTCATCTCTTCTTTTACTAAATAATGGTCTGCATCGTATTCAACTAAATGACTCTCCTTAGTTAAGCCAGTCTTGCCTCTCCAAATATCCAATTGAACAGGTTCCCATAATTTTGATTTAGCCGATTTGTAGGCTGCATCTAAAATACAATTCACCACATAGCCATCATAAAATGTTTCTTTTGGTGCTACACCTTTTTCGATAGAGTTGAACATATCCATGAACATATGATTGTATCCAAGTTCATTCAATTCATCGCCCACAGGGAATAGCCAACCTCTATCGCTCTCTGCTTTTTCTGCAATATAGTCTCCACCTTTTCCGGTAGTGAACATCTCGAATCCTGTTCTTAAAAAACTATTTATCCAAATAGTACCTTCTGTACCCATCACTTCGTCTCTTAAATCTAAGCCTCCTCTAAAAGTCCAACTCACTTCAAATTGACCAATCGCCCCGTTCTCATATTTTACCAAGCCAATGGCATGGTCTTCGGCCTCAATTGGTTTTACTTGCGTGTCTGCCCAACACATTACTTCAATTGGTTTAATATCCTTACCAATATATGATCTTGATATCTCCACGCAATGACATCCTAAATCTAAAATACATCCACCACCTGCTTGTTCAATATCCCAGAACCACTCACTATGTGGGCCAGGATGCGTTTCTCGGGACTTCGCCCATAATACACGACCCAATGCACCTTCCTGCACACTTTGATTTGCCTTGATAAATTTAGGCGTGTATACAAGGTCTTCTAAGTAACCATTGAAGATGCCTGCTTCTTCAACAGCAATCAACATACGTTTTGCTTCTGCACTATTGCGTCCAAGAGGCTTGGTGGTCATGACTGCTTTTTTATGTTTGCAACACATCATCACTGCGGCTTCATGTAAATTATTGGGTAAAGAGATACAAACAATATCTACATCTGGATGTGCAATGGCTTCCTCCATTTCGGTGGTCCAGTGTGCACAGTTGTAATCTGCAGCAAATTTCTTAGCAGATTCTTCACGGCGGGCATAAATACTTACCACTTTGTCTTTACTTCTGTAGCCTTGTAATGCATCTGCATAAAAACGGCCTATAAACCCTGCACCTAACATTGCGATTCTCATAACTAAAAGAATGAATAATGAAAAAATAAAAGTATAAAAAAAGCCTACCCAAGGGGATAGGCTTTATAAAATATATTAAGCAGCTTCTACTTCTTTTTTCTCTTTAAAGAATAAGATAAATGCAATCAATACAGCCCCTGCAATTGCTGCTGGCGTTAACCAGATGCTTGTCCAGTTGTGGCCAGTGGCATCTGCTAATTTATTTTGTTCTACTACAAATCCGCTATAGTTGGTTCCAATGAACATACCCACACCATAAGTAGCAAATGTAAATAAACCTTGTGCTGCATTTTTGATATTTTCACCTGCTTTCTTTTCTGTATACATATAACCAGTTACAAAGAAGAAGTCATAGCAAATGCCGTGTAAAATAATACCAGCATACAACATCCAACTTGCATCCAAATTACCATAGGCAAAACAAACATAACGTAATACCCATGCAGCAATTCCAAAAATCAACATATTTTTAACGCCAATTTTATTGAATAAGAATGGGATCGCTAAAATAAAAATCGCTTCTGACATCTGTCCCATTGTCATTTTTCCAGCTGCATTTTCTAAACCAATTTCATTTAAGAAAGAGTTAGCAAATCCATAATAAAAAGACAAAGGAATACAAATTGCGATAGCGGAGATAAAGAATATTAAGAATGATTTATTCTTTAATAATACAAAAGCATCTTTTCCTAAAATAGCACCCATAGATGATGGTGTACCTGCTGCTTTTGGAGGTGTATTTGGTAAAACAAAACTCAATAAACCCAATGCTGCAGAAATACCTGCTGCAACAATAAATGTGCCCTCAGTTTTTTCAATACCCAATTGACTAATCACTAAACCAGCTGCAATCCAACCTAGGGTTCCAAAAACGCGAATCCATGGAAATTGCTTTCCTGGATCTGTCATTTGCGCAAATGCAACACTATTACTTAAAGCAATGGTAGGCATGTATAATAAAGAGTAGACAAGGATCACCCAATAAAAACTTGTATTATCCACTTTGGTTGCGTAAAAAAGTAAAGCGGCACCTACTAGATGCAAAACACCCATAATTTTTTGAGCAGCAAAAAATCGATCCGCAATCATACCAACAAAGAATGGAGATATGATAGTTGCAATCGCACCAGCACCATAAGCAGCGCCAATGGCTACTCCAGATGCACCTAATTTTTCGCCCATATAGGTACCCATTGTAACATACCAAGCACCCCAAATGTAATATTGGAGAAACATCATTAGAGATAATAATACACCTGTTTTTAATTTCATATTTTTTGTTTTAAACGTTGGTTATTTTTAAGCGAATTCAATATACAAACTAAATTGTAAAAAGGACACAATGAAGGGGCTAAAATTCATTATTATACGCCACCTCTAAACATAAAAAAGCCCTGTTCATGGATATGAACAGGGCTTTTTATATTCTTTTAAACTAGGCCTCCAGCGCTTGTAAAATATCGTTTAAGATATCTTCCTCGTGTTCTAGGCCTACAGAAATTCTAATCAATCCTGGGGTAATCGCAACGGCTTGTCTTTCGTCTTCGGAAAGTCTGGAATGGGTGGTACTCGCTGGGTGCGAAGCAATGCTTCTGGTATCTCCAAGGTTAGCAGTTAAGGAAAGCATTTTAAGACGGTTTAAAAATTGTCGTCCTGCTTCCAAACCACCTTTCAATTCAAAGCAAACTATACCGCCACCGTCTTTCATTTGTTTGATAGCAATGGCATGTTGTGGATGAGATTTTAAGAATGGATACTTTACAAAATTAATTTTTGGATGGCCTTCTAATTTTTGTGCAATTGATAAAGCAGACTTACTGTGTCTTTCCATTCTTACTTCTAAGGTTTCCAAACTCTTACTCAATACCCATGCATTGAAAGGAGATAGGGATGGTCCAGTGTTTCTGCAGAATAAATAAATTTCATGAATCAAATCTTTTCTTCCAACTACTGCACCTCCTAAAACGCGTCCTTGTCCATCAATCCACTTAGTGGCAGAATGTACGACAAGGTCTGCACCAAGATCAATTGGTGTTTGTCCAATTGGTGTTGCAAAACAATTGTCTACATTTAAAATGATATTGTGTTTTTTAGCAATTGCACTAATCATTGCAATGTCTAATACTTCTAATCCTGGATTCGTAGGGCTCTCCAAATAAATCATTTTTGTATTAGGTTGTATTGCTGCTTCCCATTCAGCTGCAGTCGCACCAGTCGATACATAACTATATTCCATTCCATATTTTGGAAGGTATTTAGAAACTACATTATGTGTACTTCCAAAAATGGCATTACAAGATAAAAGGTGGTCTCCTTTTTTTAATAAAGCCATGAAAGATCCAAACACAGCACTCATGCCACTAGCAGTTGCGAAGCCTGCTTCTGCATGCTCCAACACTGCCAATCGATCTACAAATTCTTGTACATTTGGGTTAGAGAAACGACTATAAATATTATCATCTGATTCATCTGCAAATGCAGCTCGCATGCTCTCTGCTTCATCAAAACAAAAACTACTTGTTAAGAATAGTGGACTAGAGTGTTCGCCCTCTGCAGTTCTTTCTATTTGTGTACGAATTAATTTAGACTGATCGTGTTTCATGAATGCGCAATAAAAAATTATAAAATAACAACCTCCCAAGTAATCACCGCACCAGCAGCTCTTAATGTTGCAGCAACTGAACAATATTTATCAATAGACAAAGCACAAGCTTTTTCTGCTTTTTCTTTTGTCATAGATCCTTTTAGCTTAAAAACAACATGCACTGTTTCCCATAAAGCTGGTTCTTTACCCAGGGCACGTTCTCCACTAATTTCCATTTCGTAATGCTCGATGGTTTCCTTTTGTTTATTTAAAATCATCACAACATCTACGCCGCTACATCCACCTAATGCACTTAATAATGCCTGCATTGGTCTTACTCCATTGCCATGACCGCCTTGGTCTGCTGGAATATCCATTGTCATCACCTGACCTGTTTCGTCCAAGGTTTGAAATTGATAATCGTTATCGGTGCGCTTAAGTATGATCTTTGCCATTTGATTGATTTGTGTCTTGAAAAGGAATTATAAATATTGTACCTTTACAAAGGTAATTCAAATAGCTACTTAGTTAGCACAAGAAAGCGATAAAATGGACCCAGTTATCTATCAATACCATCAACCTTTTACCCTTGAATCCGGTATCAGTTTGCCAAAGCTCAAAATAGCCTACCATTATTACGGGGAATATACACCAGGTAAAAAAGTGGCTTGGGTATGTCATGCGCTTACCGCGAATTCCGATGTGGCCGATTGGTGGAAGGGATTAGTGGGCGAAGGATCCATGATTAACCCAAATGATTATTTTATTGTTTGTGCGAATATTATTGGTTCATGTTATGGATCTACAGGGCCAATGAGTGTGGATCAATTTCCAATGATCACCATTCGGGATATGGTGCGTGTACATATTTTATTGAGACATCATTTAGGGATAGAATCCATCGATCTTTTGTTAGGAGGAAGCATGGGTGGATACCAAGCATTAGAATGGTCTTTGATGGAGCCAAATGTGATTCAGAAAATGTTTTTGATTGCGACTGCCGCTGCTGAAAGTGCTTGGGCGATTGCCATTCATACGGCCCAAAGATTATCGATAGAAGCAGATAATACATGGAAGGAAGCAAAGCCAAATGCAGGTGCAAAAGGATTGAAAGCGGCAAGGGCAATAGGGATGTTGACTTATCGTAACTATGACATCTTCAAAGAAAAACAAACCGAAACAGATGCGGAAAAAGTAGATGATTTAAAAGCTGCGTCTTATATCAATTATCAGGGAGATAAATTAGTAAATCGATTTAACGCTCATAGTTATTGGTTACTCACAAAGTCCATGGATAGTCATCAACTTGCACGAGGTCGTGGGGGAGACTTAAAGGCCACTTTAGCATCTATACAGACACCAACTTTAATTATTGGAATCAATAGTGATATTTTATGTCCATTGGCCGAACAAAAATTCATGGAGGCCCACATGCCAAATGCTTCTTTAGTGGCGATTGATTCCATGTATGGGCATGATGGATTCATTATTGAAACTGCACAAATTACAACTCATTTAAAAGCTTGGCTCGAAAGTTTAATTTAATTTTAAGCTATTATCATTCAATAAAAAAATTACTATGGGTATTTTAAGACAATTTGGAGAGTACTTATTTATTAAGAAAAGAGATCCAAATCAACCTAGGACACAATGGATGAAATACATGCATGGCATGAATCGCATTTCATTGCTAATTTTTATTTTCGCAATTCTTTTTACTTTATTTAGGGTATTTATCCTACCGCTTTTTAAATAAAGCGACTGGCATTAAAGTCAATTAACATTTAATTTTTATTCAGTGTTTCCTGAATAATGTTTGCGGCAACCTCAGTGGCTTTATGTCCAGTAGTCAATGCTTGTTTTAGTGCGGCATAGTCTGCTTTGATTGCAGCTTGTTTTGCAGGATCTTCCAATAGTTTTTTTAATTCAATAGATAAATGCTTTGTAGTTAAATCTTCTTGAATTAATTCCTTCACCACTTCTTTGTCCATAATCAAATTAACCAAGGCGATAAATTTAATTTTGACAAAACGTTTTGCCAATGCTAATGTAATTGGGTTGCCTTTATAACAAACAATTTCTGGCACATTTAATAAAGCAGTTTCTAATGTTGCGGTACCACTTGTAACTAATGCAGCTTTACTATGTTGCAAAATGGCGTAGGTATTCGCTGCCACTACATGAACATTTGGTAAATTAGGAATGAGTGTATTGAACCAAGCAGCATCTATACCAGGCGCTTGTGCAACAACAAAATGTTCATTAGGAAAATCTTTTGCAACAGAAAGCATGATGGGCAATTTTTTCTGAATCTCTTGTTTGCGACTTCCAGGTAATAAAGCAATCAAGGCTTGGTTCTGTAATTGAGGAATAGGGTGTGCTAATATTGCAAGTGCATCTATCACTTCCATTAAAGGATGTCCTATATAATCCACTTCCCAGTTCCATCTATCTTTAAAATATTTTTTTTCAAAAGGGAGGATGCACAATAAACGATCAATAGAAGCTTGCATAGCAGGTACCCTGTTTTCTTTCCATGCCCATACTTGTGGCGCAATAAAATAGACCACTTTTAATCCTTTTTCTTTTGCCCATTTTGCAATGCGTAAATTAAAGCCAGGATAATCGATACAAATTAAAACGTCTGGTTCAAATTCGGTGATGTCCTTTTTACAAAATGCGATATTGGATAAGATGGTCCTTAAATTCATTAGAACTTCTACAAAGCCCATGAAAGCAAGGCTGCGATAATGTTTCACAAGATGTCCTCCGGCCTGTTGCATTAAATCTCCACCCCAACATTGTATCGTTGCAGATGGATCATTCTTTACAATGGCTTTGATCAAATTGGATCCGTGTAAGTCGCCGCTAGCTTCGCCAGCTATGATATAATATTTCATCTATAAAAACCATTTAGCTGCAATAGCCACTATTGCATAAATACAGGTTGTAAAAAATATGCCTTTCGCAGTCTTGTCAATTTTCTTCTGAAAAAAGAAAGTCAAAGCAGCTGCATTTAATAATAGCGATACACTGATCATCGCAGAAAGAATTGATTTCTGACTAGCTAGTAAATCAATAAAAGTTTGTACGGGCACCATGCTAAATTTCCACTGATAGAATCCAACAAAACCTAAATAGGGTAGTGCTAAACCAATGAGTACACCAATGATATAATTATCTTTCTCTAATTGCATTGATTTACCATTTCCATTTTTTACTTAATTGTGCTTTCAACACGTGGTTGGTCAAATCAAATTGAACAGGCACTACGCTTACATAATTGTTTTTAAGTGCCCAAACATCGGTGTCTTTTGACTTATCAAAATTTACGAATTCGCCTGTAAGCCAGTAATACTTTTTACCATGAGGATCGGTTCGTTCAACAAATTTCTCGTCATATTTTGCATAAGCTTGTTTGCAAATTTTAATCCCTTTAATCATTTTAGTAGCAACTTTAGGAATATTCACATTCAAACATAAATGTTTATCCAATTTTTTATCTGCCAATACATGTTCCACTATAATTCGAGCATAGTGCATAGCTGCTGTAAAATCTGCATCAATGCCAAGGTCTAATAAACTAAATCCAATACTAGGAATACTTTCAATTGAGGCTTCTAAAGCCGCAGACATGGTCCCAGAATAAATGACATTGATAGAATGGTTGGCTCCATGGTTGATGCCGCTAAGACAAATAGTTGGCTTACGGTGCAACACCTTGTCCACGGCCAATTTTACGCAGTCTACAGGCGTCCCGCTACAAGAATATGCTTCTACAGAAGGATCATCCTCCCAATGCACTTTAGTCAATCTTAAATGTTGGCCTAATGTAATGGCATGTCCCATACCACTTTGAGGTTTATCTGGGGCTACCACCACCACTTTACCTAGTCCTTGGACTGCTTTAACTAGGGCATGAATACCGGGAGCACCGATGCTATCATCGTTGGTAATTAATATAACGGGTTGATTCTTTTTTACTTTAGCCATACTGCAAGTTACCAAGAAGGGGGATGGCCTCAAAAAAATAAATTGCTAAATAAATTTGGAAAAACTAAAATAATTAGTAAATTGCACTAAAATTATTAGTTATGTCATACGCAGGAAAGAATTTAAAATTCATTAGAAAGCAACGTGATTGGACTCAAGAAGAGTTAGCCAACCAACTTCAAATTAAGCGTTCACTAGTGGGTGCCTACGAAGAAGGCAGAGCAGAACCAAGGTTAGAAGTGCAGGAAGCCATTTGTGCTTTATTTAATATTAGTTTGGAGGTATTCTTATTTCAAGATCTCTCTCAAATGGAGGAATTTGACCTGAACCAAGGGTATAATATGGGAGGCTCTTATTTAGAGCGTCGTCGTTCACTTAAAATAGATAGCTCAAATAGTGCAGCCATTGTGTCCTTCGTGCCTGTAAAAGCAGCTGCAGGATACTTAGCTGGCTATGCAGACCCTGAATTCATTGATGAGTTAAATACTTTCACATTGCCTATGTTGGCGCCAGGTGAATACCGTGCATTTGAGATTGTAGGAGATAGTATGTTGCCAACCCCTAGTGGAAGTGTGATTGTGGGTGAGCGTGTGGCTAGTCTTAAAGATGTAAAAAGCAGCAATACCTATATCGTTATTTCAAATACAGACGGTGTAGTTTACAAGCGTATCATCACCAATGATGATCGTTCGGTGGATACTATTGGAGAGAAGCTTACTTTATTGAGTGACAATCCGTTATACGAGCCATATCAAGTAAATACCAAAGATATTGTGGAGGTTTGGAAGGCCGTTTACATTATTCATAAAGCTGGGTCACAGCCAATGTGGAATGTGGATCAATTAGCTGGGGTGGTGAATACATTACAGGACCAAATCACCTCAATTCAGAAGAAATTGAACTAGTGTCAGCTTATTTGAGGCCTACTAGACAATTGTTGCTAATCATTTGACTTGATAGTATTTTAAAAATAAAAAATGGGTTAATTCATTGATAAATAATGAATTAACCCATTTTGTTTGATATTAAATAAGAAGTTATTTAATACAATTTTTTTCTATTCCCACTCAATTGTAGCAGGTGGTTTACTGCTAATATCATACACAACTCTATTGATACCTCTTACTTGGTTGATGATAGAATTGCTCATATGTGCTAAGAATTCATAAGGAAGATGTGCCCAGTCAGCCGTCATACCGTCCACAGAAGTGACTGCTCTTAATGCCACAGTGAACTCATAGGTTCTTTCATCGCCCATTACGCCAACGCTTTTTACAGGTAAAAGGATGGTTCCGGCTTGCCATACCTTATCATATAATCCAAATTCTTTTAGTCCATTGATATATATCGCATCAGCTCTTTGTAAAAGGTCTACTTTTTCAGGTGTAATCTCACCCAAGATACGGATTGCCAATCCTGGACCAGGGAAAGGATGCCTTTGGATCATATCTGCAGGGATTCCTAATTCAAGACCTACTTTTCGAACCTCGTCCTTAAATAAACTACGAAGCGGCTCTACTAATTTAAGATGTAGGGTGTCTGGCAAGCCTCCTACATTATGGTGTGACTTAATAGTTTGAGATGGCCCATGAACGCTCACACTTTCAATGACATCTGGATAAATTGTTCCTTGACCTAAAAACTTGGCTTCCAACATGTTAGAAGCTTCTATTTGAAATACATCTATAAATAGTTTTCCAATGATTTTTCGCTTTTCTTCGGGATCAGATTTGCCTGCAAGGGCGTCATAGAACATATTTTTAGCATCAATCCCTTTTACATTCAATCCTATTTTTTGGTACATATCCAGTACCTGTTGGAACTCGTCTTTTCTTAGAACCCCATTGTCAACAAAAATACCATGAAGGCGATTCCCAATGGCTTTATGAATTAAAGTGGCAGCAACCGTACTATCTACGCCTCCACTCAATGCCATAATCACATGACCGTCTCCGATCTGTTCTTTTAACTGAGCTACAGTCTCATTGACAAAGGAAGCTGGAGTCCAGTTTTGTTTACATCCACATATTTCTACTAAGAAATTACGAATCATGGTCTTACCCTCAGAGGAATGGTAGACTTCTGGGTGGAACTGAAATCCATGTAAGCTATTGCCTTGATCTGCTATCTTTCTAAATCCAGCTACTGGGATACTATCTGTATCTGCCAATAGTTCAAAATTTTCTGGTAAAACAGTAATAGAGTCGCTATGGCTCATCCATACCTGGCTATTGTCTGGGATATTCTTAAATATGATATCGTCCTTTTTGATACGCAATTGGGCACGGCCATATTCGCGTTTATTGGACTTTTCTACTTTTCCTCCAAAGTTCTTAGCACTCAATTGAGCACCATAACAAATGGTTAAAAGGGGTAGTTTGGCTAAAATAGCTTGTATATCCACATTGGGTGCCTCGTCTTCGTTTACACTAGCGGGAGAGCCGCTTAAAATCACACCTTTTAAATGTTCATCAAAGACAATTGCATTATGAAAGGGCTGAATTTCACAATAGACATTGGCTTCTCTAACTGCTCTTGCAATTAATTGGGTGTATTGGCTACCAAAATCGAGGATTAATATTTTCTCAGTCATAAGGCGAAGATACAATGAAAATAGATGTCTAGGAAAGGGAGTATTTCACATAGGGTGGGGACAAAAAAAATCCCGCCTCGTAGGGCAGGATTTCAATATTGGTTAAAGACGCTATAAAGCGTGTTCAATTACTTTTTCTTAACCACTTGCTTCACAGCAACGTGCTTAGCTAACTTGCTCTTTAAATTAGCAGCTTTGTTTTTGTGGATGATTCCACGCTTTGCTAATTTATCGATTTGAGAAACGATTGTTGGTAACTTTTCGTCGTAAGCTTTTTGTTCTTCTATTGTCTTTAAATCACGAATAGCGTTACGGGTAGTTTTACCATAATAACGGTTTCTATCGCGACGTTTAGTTGCTTGTCTTACATCTTTTTTTGTAGCCGAATGATTTGCCATGTACTAATTAATTTTCAGGAGGGCAAAGGTAAGGGACTTGTGCAAATATTAAAAATTAAAATGAAAAAAAATAAAAATTCAGTATAACTAATTGAAATTCAATTAGTTGAAATGAAACCAAAAACCTATTTTTTCACTATTTGAGTATAAAATGGGGATTATCTGTGAAAACACAAAAAATAGGGCTGCTGAAGATCAAAATCTTACTTAGATTTTTAGCGCATTTTACTTTATTAATCAATCATTTAAACCGATATTTGCGTACCTAGTTTTACAAATAAACGAAAGGATATACAATGAAGGATTTCAGCTACATCACCAACTCCCATCCAGCCTTCATAGAAGGTTTGTACCAACAATTTTTAACTGATCCTGCATCAGTAGACCCAGATATCATTAAATTTTTTGAAGGCTTCGATTTTGCGATGCAAAACGGCACAGCAGCACCTGCACAAGGCGCTTCTGCACCCTCCTCATTATCCAATGTAAGTGCAGATTGGGCGAATGAAATTAAAGTTTACCGTTTGATTTTGGGCTACAGAAATAAAGGACATTTAATTGCAACAACCAATCCTATTCGTACTAGAAAGGATAGAGGGGCTAATTTAGATCTAGCTTGCTTTGAATTGACCGAGGCGGATTTAGATAAAACATTTCAGGTTGGTTCCATCATTGGATTAGGTGCAACGACTTTAAAAAATATACTTAGTCATTTACAAAAAACCTATGCGCATAATTTGGGCATTGAGTTTAAATATATTTCTGATCAAAAAGTAATAGATTGGTTAACCGATGAATTTGAAAATAAATTCAGTCAACCAATTCCATTAGATCAGAAAAAACACATCCTTGAAAAATTAAATCAAGGTGTTATTTTCGAAAAATTCTTACATACTAAATACATTGGACAAAAGCGTTTCTCTTTAGAAGGCGGGGAGTCTACGATTGCTGCATTAGATGCGATCATAAACACTGCTGGAGCGCACGGAGTAGAAGAAGTAGTGATTGGTATGGCGCATCGTGGAAGATTGAATGTGCTTGCAAATATCATGGGCAAAACCTATGAACAAATTTTTAGTGAATTTGAAGGTACTGCAGTATTAGATCAAACCATGGGTAGCGGTGACGTGAAATACCATATGGGCTTCTCTTCTGAAGTAACCACTTTCAGTAATAAAAAAGTGCATCTTAAATTGATGCCTAACCCATCGCACTTAGAAGCAGTAGATCCGGTAGTTTTAGGATTTGCGCGTGCTAAGTCAGATATCTTGTACAAATCGGATGTATCTAAAATTTTACCAATTCTAATTCATGGTGATGCATCTGTGGCTGGTCAGGGTATTGTGTATGAAATATTACAGATGTGTCAATTGAATGGTTATAAAACTGGTGGTACAATTCACTTTGTAATTAATAATCAAATTGGATTCACAACAGATTTTGATGATGCAAGAAGTGCGAACTATTGTACCTCAATTGCTGCAATGGTTCAAGCACCTGTAATACATGTGAATGGAGATGATGCGGAGGCAGTGGTGAAAGCTGTGCAAATTGCAACAACCTACAGACAATTATTCAAGAACGATATTTTCATTGACATGGTTTGCTACAGAAAGCATGGACACAATGAAGGAGATGATCCAAAATATACGCAACCTCAATTATATAGCTTAATTGAAAAACATAAGAATCCTAGAGAAACTTATGCTGAATACCTTTTACAAAACGGAGAGGCAAGTGCGCAAGAATTAGCCAAGGAAATGGAAAAGAAATTCTGGTCCGATCTTCAAGCAAGATTAGATGAGGTGAAACAACATCCATTGCCTTATAAATACCAAGCGCCTGAATTGGCCTGGGAGGCAATGCGTAAAGCAACGAACGAAGATTTTATTAGTTCACCTGATACTTCAATTACTGCTGAAAAAGCGAAATCTATATTTGATGCTTTAATGAAATGGCCTGCTAGTTTTACGCCATTAAAAAAAGTTGATAAATTAATTCAAGAGAAAGTAAAATTATACGAGACAGAACAAAAGATAGATTGGGCGACCGGTGAATTAATGGCTTATGCTTCTTTATTAGCAGAAGGCAAAACGGTTCGTATGAGTGGACAGGATGTGAAGCGTGGTACATTTAGTCATCGTCATGCTGTTATAGTAGATGAAAATACCAATGAACAATTTAATCGCTTGAATCAGGTTGCAGAAGGACAAGAACCTTTTAGAATTTATAATTCATTATTGAGCGAGTACGGTGTTCTTGGATTCGAATACGGCTATGCATTAGCAAACGCCGATGCTTTAGTAGTATGGGAAGCACAGTTTGGAGATTTCTCAAATGGTGCGCAAACAATCATCGACCAATTTATTGCAGCAGGTGAACAAAAATGGCAACGTCAAAATGGGGTGGTCATGTTATTACCTCATGGATACGAAGGCCAAGGTCCAGAACATAGTAGTGCAAGATTAGAGCGTTATTTACAATTGTGTGCAGAACACAATATGGTGATCACCAATGTAACCACTGCGGCGAATTTATTCCATGCATTAAGAAGACAACTAGCATGGTCATTCAGAAAACCAATGATTAACTTCTCGCCTAAAGCCAATTTAAGAAGCCCGGCCACATTTAGTCCGATGGCTGATTTAACAAAAGGCGGATTCAAAGAAGTAATTGATGATCCATTTGTTCAAAAAGTAGAGGATGTTAAAAAAGTATTGTTCTGCTCTGGTAAGATTTATTATGAAATGGCAGAGCGTCAAAAAACTGAACAAAGAACAGATATCGCAATTGTGCGTATAGAACAATTGTATCCATTGCCTGTTCAACAGATTACCGCATTGCACCAAAAATATGGTAAAGCAATTTGGTTCTGGGTACAAGAAGAACCTTTGAACATGGGCGCTGCTAGTTTCTTGCAAATGAATTTAAAGGCAATTAAGTATGGTGTGATTAGTAGACAAGCAAGTGCTGCAACAGCAACTGGTTATGCTAAAGTGCACGCGAAAGAACAAAATGAAATAATAACAACTGCGTTTTCTATCTAAAATATTAAAACATGATTTCCATTAAAGTACCTACAGTAGGAGAATCTATCACAGAAGTAACTTTGTTAAAGTGGACTAAGCCAGAAGGCGCTTGGGTAGACCGTGACGAAGTCATTGCTGAGTTAGAAAGTGAAAAAGCAACTTTCGAAGTGAACGCTGAACAAGCGGGTAAATTGCATCATAAAGCAACCGAAGGGGATAGTATTTTAATTGGAGCGATCTTAGCAGACATTGATGAGAAAGCGACTAAGCCAGCTGGTGAAGCGCCAAAGCCTGAAACTGCTGCAGCTCCAACGACTCCAACTACTCCTTCAACACCTGCAGCTTCAACAGCTCCTGTAACGAGTGTTCCAAATAATGTAAAAGCAACACCTGTTGCTGCTGCAATCATCGCAGACAAAAAAGTAGACACCAATCAAATTAAAGCGAGTGGTTTTGCTGGAAAGATTACAAAAGTAGATGTATTGGATGCATTAAATAATCCTGGCAAAATACAGTTTGCTGGACAAGACTTATTCTCTCGCAATGTGCGTCCAGAAAAAATGTCTAACCTAAGAAAAACAATTAGCCGTCGTTTAGTTGAGGCAAAGAATACCACTGCCATGTTAACTACTTTCAATGAAGTAGATATGACTGGCATTATGCAGATCAGAAAACAATACAAGGATAAGTTTAAAGAAGCACATGGTGTGAATTTAGGATTCATGAGTTTCTTTGCTAAAGCTTGTGCAATTGCTTTGACGGAGTGGCCTTCTGTAAATGCATTTATTGACGGAGATCAATTGTTATACCATGATTATGCAGACATTAGTATTGCAGTAAGTACTCCAAGAGGCTTGACTGTTCCTGTAATCAGAAACGTTGAAAGCTTAAGTATGGCGGGTATCGAGAAAAAAGTAATTGAATTAGCAGGCAAAGCAAGAGATAGCAAGTTAACTGCAGAAGAATTAACTGGCGGTACTTTTACCATCACCAATGGAGGTGTATTTGGAAGTTTAATGAGTACCCCAATCATTAATATTCCTCAGTCTGCTATATTAGGTATGCATAAAATTCAAGATCGTCCAATGGCGGTGAATGGTGAAGTTAAAATTTTACCAATGATGTACTTAGCATTAAGTTATGATCACAGAATCATTGATGGTCGTGAGAGTGTAGGCTTCTTAGTAAGAGTAAAAGAGTTGTTAGAAAATCCTGCACTTTTATTAATTGCTAAAGACCCTGTAGCAAGTTTATTAGAATTATAATTCAAAGAAAAAAGAATATCAGAAAGTCATGTTTTGCATG
Source organism: Sediminibacterium sp. UBA657 (assembly GCA_002299885.1). Lineage (GTDB taxonomy): Bacteria > Bacteroidota > Bacteroidia > Chitinophagales > Chitinophagaceae > Sediminibacterium. The sequence goes on along the minus strand of DBOB01000028.1, from coordinate 21,386 downwards.
ACTTTCTTTTTTATAGCATGACGCATCAAAATCAACATCAAGAAACTGCTCAAAAATTAATTACTGCTTATCAAGGGCCGGAACCTTTGGCGGCTTACTTGAAAAAATATTTTGCTGCCAATAAAAAACACGGAAGCAAAGACCGCAAGAGTATCAGTGCTTTTTGTTATGCGCATTTTAGGGATATGCATGCAAATTTTCCTTTACAGGAAGCTATTTCAAAGGAAATTGATATCCCTACATTTATACATTCCCATACCATCCAGCCTTTATTATTTATTAGAATTAGACCTTGGCAAAAAGAAAAAGTGATTGCTGCATTGCTTGCTGCGTCTATTGAATATACACAGGTGCATGAGCATTGCTTTGCATTTTCAAATACGACTGCTTTGCAAAATGTATTGGCATTGAACAAAGAGGCGGTGATTCAGGATTTAAACTCGCAAGCAATTGCAGATTTATTGCAATTTGTTCCAACTAGTATGGAAACACCCATTCAGGTTTGGGATGCATGCGCTGCAAGTGGTGGTAAAACTATTTTAATGTTTGATACCATGCAGAATATTCGCATGCATGTATCGGATGTAAGAGAAAGTATTTTATTCAATGCAGACAAACGCTTGCAAGAAGCGGGAATTCGTCCAGCAAGTGTTCAAGTGATTGATTTAACCGAACCATTTGATATCAAGAAGCCTTTTGATTTTGTGTTTGCAGACTTACCTTGTTCTGGTTCTGGAACTTGGGGTAGGACACCAGAACAGATTGCTTTTTTCAAAAAGAAAGATTTAGATTACTATACCAATTTGCAATCAAAAATCATTGCTAATATTTTACCTACTGTAAAATTAAATGGGCATCTTCTTCTTGCAACATGTTCAGTTTACGCAGCAGAGAATGAAGCGCATGTTAATGCAATATTAGCGCAAGGTGAATTTGAATTAATAAAGCAACAATATTTTATTGGCTATTCCAAACAAGCAGACACCTTGTTTGGTGCTATACTAAAACGCCGCTCTGTATAATACCTCCGGCAACTACATCCTCGCCTTCATAAAACACTGCGCTTTGTCCGGGTGCAATACTCTTTACATTTTCATAAAATCTTGCTTGAACACCCATGTCGGTGTGAGATAAGGTACACAATGCACCAGTATCGTGGTACCTGATTTTTGCCATCAAGTCCATAGACGTTGGAAGGTGATCGTATTTGATCCAATTCATTTTTGCAACCATCATATCGTTCTTATCTAAGTCTGATTCATCTCCAATCACCACAATATTTTTTTCAGGATCAATCGCTGTAACGTATACTGGATGGCCCATTGCTAATTCTAAACCTTTTCTTTGACCAATGGTATAAAATGGATAGCCTTTATGTTTACCTAATCTTTTTCCTTTATTATCTACAAACCATCCGCCATTTACTTTTTCTTCTAATCCATCCACACGGCGTTTTAAAAACCCTCTATAATCATTGTCAGGAACGAAACATATTTCATAGCTCTCGCTTTTTTTAGCCAGTTCTGGATAGCCCATATCAATGGCCATTTGTTTGATATCTTTTTTATGCATGCCACCTAGCGGAAGGATGGTACGCTTTAATAAGTCTTGATCCACACCCCATAAAACATAGCTTTGATCCTTGGTTTCATCCAATCCTTTTGAAATCACATAACGTCCATTATCGTGTTGACGAACTTTAGCATAATGTCCTGTTGCAATAAATTCACAACCCAATGCATCTGCTCTTTTAAGTAAGGCGCGCCATTTAATATGCGTGTTGCACATGACACATGGGTTGGGGGTTCTGCCAGCTAAATATTCTTCTACAAAATTTTCGATGACAAAGTCACCAAATTCTTCTCTGATATCTAATATGTAATGTGGAAATCCATTGTTAACGGCCGCCATTCTAGCGTCGTTGAATGAATCGATATTGCAACAGCCTGTTTCCTTGCCATTGGCATTACTGGTGGAATAATCCCATGTTTTCATGGTAATCCCGACTACTTCATATCCTTCGTTGTGTAAGAGAATTGCAGCGACTGTGCTATCTATTCCGCCGCTCATTGCGACAAGTACCTTTCCTTTTTTGCTCATATTTCGGTGGCCAGTTAAAAGTTGGCTTGGCACAAAAGTAATAAAAAATTACTACCTTCATTGTCTTAGAAAGTTAAAATATACAATATGATAAAGTTACAAGTCATCGGGAATTTAGGCAAGGACGCCGTGGTGAATAACGTAAATGGCAAGTCTGTCATCAATTTCAACGTAGCGCATACAGAAAAATACAAGGACGCGCAAGGGGTACAAAAAGACAGAACTACTTGGGTAGATTGTTCTTATTGGACAGATCGTACTGCTGTAGCACCTTATTTAAAGAAGGGCACACAAGTATATGTAGAAGGAACACCAGATGTTAGATCTTATACCACTGCAGATGGACGTCAAGGGGCATCATTGACCTTAAGAATTGTATCGGTACAATTATTAGGTGCGAAACCTTCAGGTGGTTCTGGTGGAGAACAATCCAACTATGGTGGTGAATCTAATCCTACTCAAAGCTATAATCCTGCACCAACAGCAGCTGATAGCAATGAAGCAATGGATGATTTGCCATTCTAATATTATTTAAGCTTTAGCTCAAAAGGTGTACTTGTCAGTACACCTTTTTTATTTGTAAATTTGTGCTATGGAATCAAATCATAATTATACATACCAACAATTAGCTGCATTTGCAGAGGCTGTTTTTTTAAAAATGGGCTGTACTCATTCAGATGCAGCATTAGCGTCTAAAGTATTATTATCTGCCGATTTAAGAGGCATTGATAGTCATGGTATTGCTAGGTTGGTAGGCTATGTTAGATTATGGGAAATTGGGAGGATTAATGCAACACCTAATATTAAGGTTGTTCATGAAACGCCTTCTACGGCTGTGATTGACGGCGACAGAGGTTTAGGGTTGATAGTAGCTCCAAGAGCCATGGAAATTGCAATGGAGAAAGCAAAACAAGTAGGGACAGGATGGGTTAGTGTTAAAAATAGCAATCATTTTGGTATTGCTGGTTACCATGCCATGATGGCTTTGGAACAGGAGATGATTGGTATTGCAATGACCAATGCAAGCGCATTAGTGGCACCCACCTATGCAGCAGAAAAATTATTAGGAACCAATCCAATCGCTGTGGCCATTCCAGCAGGTGAGGAAGCGCCATTTGTAGCTGATTTTGCAACGACCACTGCAGCCAATGGTAAATTAGAAATTGCACAAAGAAATAATATTTCTATTCCTTTGGGTTGGGCACAAGACGCAGAGGGCAATGCAACACAGGACGCCAATATTTTAAAAAAAGGAGGAGCTCTTTTGCCATTAGGATCGGAGAAAGAGCAGGGTAGTCATAAAGGATATGCATTAGGTTCTATTGTTGATATTTTCTCTGCTGTTTTAAGTGGTGCAAGTTTTGGTCCATGGGCACCTCCGTTTCCTGCTTATGTTCCAATGCCAGAAAATATGCCTGGAGAAGGGCTTGGACATTTTATTGGTGCAATGCGTATTGATGCATTTAGACCGGCAGCAGATTTTAAATCAAATATGGATCTATGGTTGCATCGTTTTAGAAATGCAACCCCTGCATCAGGACATGAACAAGTTTATGTAGCAGGAGATATAGAACGTGCAATGGAAAAAGAACGCATGCAAAAAGGCATTCCTTTGGTAGGTGCAGTGCAAAATGATTTAAAGGCTTTAGCAGAAAAGATGAATTTATCTTTTACAATTTAGCACCGATTGAAATAAAGAAGTTTCGACCGTCCCCTGGTAATGCACCTGGTCCTGGATAGCCTCCTGCACGTCTAGTAAAATACCTAGTATCGTTCAAATTATTTATCCCAGCTTTTAAATTCATTTTTTTTGAAAATTTATAAGATGCAGTTAGGTCTGTAATTGTATATGCTGGAATGAATCCTGTATTGCCATTCATGGATGGAGTAGTGGTATTGTTCGCATCACTAAATGTACCACCAACATGACTTAATTGAGTGGTGAATAATAAACCTTTATAACCAATACTTAGACCAGTCCTTAGAATGTCTTGTGGTGCATTTTCTACTTTTTTTCCTTTGGTATTGGCATCTCGATGGTTACCACTATATCTAGCATTTGTATAAGAATAGGAACTAAATAAAATAATATCTGAATTTGCATTATTTGAAAAAGACCTTAATGGGTTGAATTCAATATATGTTTCTAATCCTTTGCTGGTGCTTGCTCCCACATTGGTGACAAGTCTGTAGTTAGTGCCAGATGGAGTAATGGTACCAACACGATTATTGTATTGTAAATAAAATCCACTTAGGTCAAATTGAAGATAATTTTTCACTTTCCCTCTGTAGCCAAGATCCAAATTATATCCTCTTGCATCTTTCAAATCTTGGTCAATTAGATCAGTAGTTGGGGGTGCTTGTAAATTTGCAAATTGAATAGGTCTGTATGCTTGAGAAAAATTGGCATAGAATTCTGTAGTATTTGTTAAATGAAATTCTGATCCAATTCCAACCAATACAAAATTCCTTCTTCTTTGAATTTCTTGAAGATTGATTAAAGCGCCAGTCGTGCTAAATCCATTGCTTCCACTTGCTGATCCTTCCAGCCATTCATATCGAATACCAGGAATGATCAATAGTTTTTCAGTAACTCTAAAAATATTTTCAATAAATACAGCAGCATTATTTGATCTAAATTGAATATCCCTTGGATAAAGGCCTTCAACTCTTACATCATAGTCGGTTCCTCTTGTGCCTTTGCCATCTGCTAATCGATGGGTATTGCCTGTATAAAGTCTGATCCCAGATGAAATTGTATTTTTCATTTGCCCAATAAAGTAATCAGTAATGAATCTACTTTCAAGTCCATAGTTTCTGTATTGATCTATATTAACAATTCGATTGTTATATTGATTTGTAGCATAATTAATACTGTCTTTTACTAAGATAGATTGTAAAAATCCAACACTATTTCGATCACCTATTGTTCCAAAAATTTTTGTGTTCCAACGACTATGGTCATTCATTTCATATTGAATATTGATTGCTGGTGTCGTCCATTTGATATCCATCCAATTCCTATATCTAAAACTTTGCTTTGCATTTTCTTTAATTTGCAAATCTGTTAACCCACCTGCTTGTTGGCTTCTGGTATGTGAATGCATTAATTCGAAATTGATCGAAACTTGCTTAGTGAGATGATATGTAACAGATCCGAATCCCGCTTTTGAAAAAAATTGACTATTATCTCTCCATCCTTCACCATTTCTTTGATCATAAAAAGAGTAGTAATTTAATTTTCCTTTTTTCCCTCCAATGGCGTTAAAGCTATTCAGTAAACCATTGCTACCAATGGTCTGTTGCGTTTCAAATTCAAAAGGTTGGTTGATCTCAGTTCCATTTTTTAAGATATAGTTGACCATTCCACCAAACTGTGGTCCATATTGAAGTGCCCCTTGTCCTCTTACAATTTCAATTCTTTGAACAGCTTGTAGTTGTGGGTTATAATAAGCTTCCGGATATCCAAAAGGATCGGCTGCAATGTCATAGCCATTTTGTCTAATATTAAATTCCCAACTTCTGTTAGGACTTAAACCTCTTGCAGCTATACCAATTTGAATACCACTTGGGTCACTTTCCCAAATATGAATGCCAGGCACTTTTGCCAATACTTGACGCATGGTATTATTAGCAATATTACCTTGAACATTTTCGAGAACGATTAAAGCATTCTTTTTCCCTGCATAAATATTGGTGCCAACAATTTCAGGTATTTGTTGGTAATCGCTTTTACTATTTCTACCTACAATGGTTACATCCTTTAAATTGTGCCATTGCGAACTATCTTGTTGAACTTTAATTTTTGGGGTTGTTTGGGCTTGCGTCAATTGCGCGAATCCCAAAAATAGTAGAAGGAATAGCCTATTTTTTTGTACCCTTATTTTCATGCCGCAAAGCTAGTTCGACTTCATAACCAAGATTTACAAATTCGGGAAAGGAATTTATCAAATCGGGAAAAATAAAAAGGGGACAGATGAAATATCTGTCCCCTTTTTTAAAACTTTAGTAATATTAAAAAATTGTTACTTAATATGTTTATTAAATTTTTTGTTTTGATGAAATTAAATAAACAGAAAAATTCACACTAAGTATTATTTATTTAATTTTTAGTTCTACTAAAACTATATAAATAGTAAAAAAAATCTAACTGAGTATTATTTATATAGTTTTTAGTTCTTCTAAAACTATATAAATAATAACGCATCTCCATAAGAGAAGAAACGGTACTTATCCTTAATTGCTTTTTTATAAGCTTCCATCGCTAATTCATATCCTGCAAAAGCACAAGACATAATCAACAAACTTGTTTTTGGTAAGTGGAAATTGGTTACTAAGCTATCCGCAATATTGAAATTATAAGGAGGGTGGATAAAATGATTTGTCCATCCTTCTGCTGGCTTCAATAAACGTTGTGCAGTTACACTACTTTCCATAGCACGCATTGCTGTAGTTCCAATAGAACATACACGACGTCCATTTTCTTTTGCTGTATTAATAATTCTGCAAGCATCTTCGTCTATCTTAAAGTACTCGGCGTCCATTTTATGTTTGCTCAAATCTTCTACTTCAATTGGTCTAAAAGTGCTTAAACCAGTGTGTAAGGTGACTTCTGCAAAACGGATACCTAGGATTTCTGAACGCTTAATTAATTCTTTGCTAAAGTGTAAACCTGCAGTTGGAGCAGCTACAGCACCTTCATGTTTTGCATACACAGTCTGATATCTTTCTTTATCATCTTCATCAGGCTTACGCTTAATATATTTAGGCAATGGTGTCTCACCTAAAAATTCCAACATTTTTTTAAATCCTTCGTCATCACCTTCCCATAAAAAACGGATGGTACGACCACGGCTAGTCGTGTTGTCAATTACTTCTGCAACTAGTTCTTCGTTTTCACCAAAATACAATTTGTTACCTACACGAATTTTTCTTGCGGGATCAACAATTACATCCCATAAACGGTTAGGCTTATTTAATTCTCTTAATAAGAATACTTCGATTTTTGCACCTGTTTTTTCCTTACGACCATACATTCTAGCAGGGAATACTTTAGTGTTATTCACTACAAATACATCCTTGTCATCATAGTACTCCAATAAATCAGAGAAATGACGATTTTCCATGTGACCGTTTTTACGGTTCACCACCATCAGTCTACTGTCTTCTCTTCTTTTTGTGGGATACTGGGCAATCAGGTTTAGAGGTAGGTCATACCTAAATTGAGAAAGTTTCATTTGTGTCTATATTTTAAAATGATAGCCACATTAAGTTTACTACAGCCTTACGGGGCAGTTCGCTTCATGTTACGGCATGAAAATTATGGACGCAAATGTACAAAATCGCCGTAAATTTGCCAATATAAGATTTGCTCAAAAATTAGGCCGTTCGTTTAAAAGCTGTAATTTTGCCAAACAGCCGTTAGTTTTAGAGCTAATCGATTAAATATTAAGAAGCTATGCTGCATAAAAAATGGTGGAAACTATTGTCTTTTATCTTGCTTTTGTACACTTGTACCTATGGTTTTTTGGTGAAAGTGCCTAAGTTAGATGACCGTATGCAGGAGTCCATTCGAAATTTCTTTTTTCATGTGCCTATGTGGTTTGGCATGATGATTTTATTGTTTGTTTCTTTAGTCTATTCTATTAAATATTTAAGATCATCTAGCCTAGTGCATGATGTCTATGCACAAGCATATGCAGCGATGGGTTTAATTTTTGGGGTCTTAGGTATCATTACAGGTGCATTATGGGCTAATTATCAGTGGGGAAGTCCTTGGGTAGGTGATCCAAAGCAAAACGGTGCTGCAATCGCATTACTGATTTACTTTGCTTATTTTGTTTTAAGGGGAAGTTTAGTGGATGCAGAAAAAAAAGCAAGACTTTCTGCAGTATATAATATCTTTTCATTTTTTATGTTGTTTCCAACGCTATGGATTTTACCAAGATTAACAGAATCCTTACATCCTGGAGGACAGGGAAGTGATGGGAATCCTGGCATCAATGGTAAAGACATGTCTGCGAATATGCGCACTGTATTCTATCCAGCGGTGATTGGATGGACTTTATTAGGCGTTTGGATCACTACATTAAAAATTCGTGTCCAAATGATCCAATTAAAAAAAGAAGGCATCTTATAACCTACAATTATTAAATATATGTTAACCTTATTACAAGCACAACAAGCAGCATCACAAAGTATTATGTTGCAGAACGGAAAAATATTCTTAGTGATGTCCGTGGTTTGTATAGTGCTTATTGGCCTTTTTTTATATGTCACTTCAATCGATAAAAAAATTAAACAACTAGAAAAATAAAAGTATATGTCAACAACATCAGAGTACAGTTTTTTTCAGAGTGTAGAAAAAAGTTTCGACAAAGCATCAAAGTATACTAATTGGGAAAGCGGACTATTAGAGCAAATTAAAGCTTGTAATAGTATTTATAGTATGCGTTTTCCAGTAAAAATGGATGATGGCAGAATTGAAGTAATTGAAGCATATAGAGTACAACACTCTCAGCATAAATCACCTTGTAAAGGGGGTATTCGTTTTAGCATGGCAGTAAATCAAGACGAAGTGATGGCATTGGCCGCTTTGATGACTTACAAATGTGCTATTGTGAATGTGCCATTTGGAGGAGGTAAAGGAGGCATTAAGATTAACCCAAGAGCTTTGAGTGCATACGAATTAGAAAAAATCACAAGAAGGTATACGGCAGAATTAGTAAAGAAAAATTTTATCGGTCCTGGTATCGATGTGCCTGCACCAGATTACGGAACAGGCGAGCGTGAAATGGCATGGATTGTAGATACTTATCAATCATTAAAACCAGGTGAAATTGATGCAGCTGGTTGTGTTACTGGAAAGCCAGTATCATTGGGTGGTGTGAGAGGACGTAAAGAAGCCACTGGATTGGGCGTTTTTTACGGTGTGAGAGAAGTATGTTTGATGGAAGATGTGATGAAAAAATTAGGATTAACTGTTGGTATTGAAAATAAGCGTGTGATTGTTCAAGGATTGGGCAATGTAGGTTATTTTTCTGCAAAGTTCTTCAGAACACATGGAGCTAAGGTGGTTGCTATCGCTGAATTTGAAGGAGCAATATATTGTGCTGATGGTTTAGATGAGGAAGCAGTTTTCCAACATAGAAAAACAACAGGAAGCATTTTGAATTACCCTGGAGCGACAAATATTGAAAAGAGTTCAGATGCATTGGAAATGGATTGTGATATTTTAATTCCGGCAGCTTTAGAAAATGTGATTGATAAAAATAATGCACCAAATATTAAAGCTAAGATTATTGGTGAAGCAGCTAACGGACCTTTAACACCAGAAGCGGATGAAATTTTATCAAAGAAAGGAGTCTTAGTCATTCCAGATATGTACTTGAATGCGGGTGGTGTTACTGTATCTTATTTTGAGTGGTTAAAAAACTTAAGCCACGTAAGATATGGCCGTTTAGAAAAACGTTTTACAGAAAATGCCAATATCAATATCATCAATCAAATAGAAGAGTTGACAGGGAAAAAAGTTAATCCTACAGAAAGAGCAGTGATTGCCCATGGCCCTGATGAAATTGACTTAGTGCATAGTGGATTGGAAGAAACGATGATCAATGCAACTAGAGAAATTATGGATATTTGGAATGCAAATCCATCTATTCCAGATATGAGAACTGCGGCTTATGTTTGTGCAATTAATAAGGTAGCACATTCATATACTGAACTTGGAATTTTCCCTTAATCTTTTAAAGATTTGGGTCAATATAATTGGGGAACTTTTGCAACATATGCAGGTTCCCCATTTTTATTTCTGCACCAATCGTTTGATGTCCATTAGATGCAATTAAATAAGTAGCGTCTAATACTTGTTGGTACTGTAACAATTGAAGAATTGTTTTTTCATTGAGGTCAGTGTTTCCTTCCTTACATTCAATAATCATCCATGGTGTTGTTCCATGATAAACTAGGATATCAAATCTTTTATTGAGTGATCCCAATTGAATTGTTTTTTCAATTGCAATCAATTCAATAGGGTATTTACAAACTTGAATCAGGTATTGTAATACATTTTGTCTAACCCATTCTTCTGGGGTCAGTGCCACATATTTTTTTCTGCAGGGATCAAAGATTTGGTCTTTTCCACCAATTGATTGGACTTTAAAGTCATATGATGGGAAATCAACTAAAATCATGAATTAGAAAAAATAAGTTAATTTTATAAAGTATCAGATCAAAGATAAGCTTATGAAAACAAAAGAAGAAATTGTAGAAAACTGGTTACCAAGGTATACTGGGGCTAATTTAGATCAATTTGGTAAGTATATCCTTTTGACCAATTTCAGTAACTATGTGAAGATGTTTGCCGAAAGACATCAGGTAGAAATCATAGGCTTAGATCGTCCAATGCAATGTGCAACAGCAGAAGGGATCACGATCATTAATTTTGGGATGGGTAGTCCTGGTGCTGCTACAATCATGGATTTATTAACTGCAATACAACCCGAAGCTGTTTTGTTCTTAGGAAAATGCGGAGGCTTAAAGAAAAGAAATAAAGTAGGTGATTTAATACTTCCAATTGCTGCATTAAGAGGAGAGGGTACTTCCAATGATTACTTTCCACCAGAAGTACCAGCATTACCTGCCTTTGCTTTACAAAAAGCAATTTCAACAACGATAAGAGATAATAATGTTGATTACTGGACTGGAACGGTATACACCACCAACAGAAGAGTATGGGAGCATGATGAAGAATTTAAAGCCTACTTAACTAAGGTAAGGGCTTATGCCATTGATATGGAAACTGCAACTATTTTTACAGTAGGATTTTACAATAAGATTCCAACCGGTGCATTATTACTAGTAAGTGATTCTCCTATGGTGCCAGAGGGTGTGAAAACAGAAGCGAGTGATAGTAAAGTCACTGCTGAATTTGTGGAACGCCATTTGTCTATTGGAATTGAATCATTGAAGCAATTGATCAACGACGGTTTGACAGTTAGACATTTGCAATTCTAAATTAATGGGAACTTTTTTGAACTAGTCTTTCCACAAGAATGGAAAAAGAATATATGCAAGTGCGACAATCATGATGTCAAATCCAACCAATAATCCAACCAATTGAGGTAAACCATTTTGCACAATATCAGAGAAAGCAATATTTGCAATTTTCATCAATAATAATAATTGAGGAATAATTAACGGAAAACCTAAAATGGCCATGATGGCGGATGGCTGTTGTGCTTTTGCGGCGATAGCAGCTAAAAAGCTAAATACCAAACTTAAACTTATTCCACCCAAGCAACTTATTCCAAAGAATAAAACAATATGTGTTAATGGATTACCTAGTAACACCATGAATAGCATCAAACTCAAAGCACTCATGATACACATGAGTAAACTATTGAAAATTAGTTTTGATAAAATAAAATTAACTGGGCTAACAATCGAATAAAAATAAAGCATTCTTCCTCTCCCTTCTTGTAAGAAACTTCTTGCCACAGCATTGATACAAATAAAGAGTAGGGTGATCCAATAAAGTCCATTCCATACTTTATCTTCTGGAAGACCCATGGTTAAGTAAATAACAAAAGTGGTAGATGCTAAATAAATCAAGATGCCAAAAAAAGTATACTGCTGTCTCCATTCTAGCAGCAAATCTTTTTTAAGAAGCGTGGTGATATTTTTTATCGATTCTTTCATTTAGCGGGTAGGCTTATTTTGCGGCACAGATTCTACATCTAGGCTCGTAATTATTTTTTTCACCCAATACAACCGTGCCTTCTTCGGCACTAGTTCGGTAAGATACATTTGCCAAATGACCACATTGAACACAAATAGCATGAAGTTTGGTAATGAAATCAGCGATGGCTAAAAGTTGTGGCATTGAGCCAAATGGTTTACCTAAATAATCCATGTCTAAGCCAGCAACAATCACTCTTTTGCCTTGCATGATGAGTGTTTCGCAAACAGCAATAATTTCAGGATCAAAAAACTGTGCTTCGTCAATGCCCACCACATCAGCGTCAGCTACATGTAATAAAATGTTTTTTGCGAAGTCAATTGGAATTGATGGAACAGCGTTGGAATCATGACTCACCACTTTCTCTTTATCATACCTGGTATCGGTCGCTGGTTTGTAAATGACTACCTTTAAATTTGCTATTTGAGCCCTTTTAAGTCTTCTAATTAACTCTTCGGTCTTGCCACTAAACATGCTGCCACAAACGACCTCAAGCCATCCTCTTTTTTCTTTTGAAAAGTTTTGTTCAATAAACATAGACAATAATGCAATTTCTTTTTCGTTCTTAAATAAATCCTTATTCTTTAATTCCTTCAAAAGTAGACATTCCTATGGAAAGAGTTGCCGCTTTGGTTGAAAAATTAACCATACAATTGGCCGAAAAGGCAGACAAAAGCCAATTAAAACAGACGGCCGTCCAATTGCTAGCAGCCTTATCAGAAACGGATCAATTTAATAATCTTCCAAACAATGTTTCTGTGATGATTCCAGGAGGTGAAGAAGTTGCTGAAGTTAGAATTCCTAGTTTACCAAAATTAGAACCAGTAGAGATCAATGCCACCATTACGAATACAGAACTTCAAGAAAAATTAGCTTTAGACCCTATTAAGGACTTAAAAGCGGGCATTGGAACCAATGATAAATTTCAATTTATAGCATCCCTCTTTGGAGGTGATGAAAAAGCATTTGAGCAGGCCATTAAAACCATCAATGGATTTAAAATATATGCAGAGGCACAATTTTGGATCAAATCTAATTTAAGGGAACAATACAAATGGGATGATACAGAAGAAGTTGTTAAAGCCTTTGACTTGTTGGTTAAACGTAGATTTGCTTAATACAATCAATTGTTTTTTGGGTCGCACCTGCATGTTCTTGCACATATTTTAAAGCAGCGTCTCCAGTAACATTATAAAAATTAGCATTGCTTAACAGTTTATGGATTGTTCCATTTAAAGTGCTAGCATCTTTTATTTGAATCCCTCCACCTGCGTTGCGCAATCCAATGGCTTCAGGGTATTTTGAATCATTTGGTCCCCAAACAACAGGCTTACCAAATACTGCAGCTTCAAGTACATTGTGGATTCCATCTTTAGTAAAACCTCCACCTATATAAGCAATATCAGCATACTGATACAATTGACTCAATAAACCAATTTGGTCAACAATCAATACCATTGGCTTTTCCATGGAATTTGATTGAGTCAACCATTCAGACAAACAAATCGAATTTTTAAATTGTGATTGACATGCTTTAATGGATGCTGCATCTACATTGTGCGGTACAATGATCCAATTGCATTGGTTCCAATGCTCCAAAACAGATCCAATGATTTTATGGTCATCTTCCCAGGTACTTCCTGCAACAACAATTTTACCATCTGCTAATTTTGATAACCAATCAATAGAATTTTTTGAAGAAGCAATATCCAGTACACGATCAAATCGAGTATCGCCACTCACATGCAAATGTGTATCCTTTAAAAGGGGTGCGATTAAATTTTTTGAATGGACATCTTGTACTAAAATACCAGTGAATAATTGCAACATACTACGATAAAATCCGCCGTAGAATTTAAAAAATATTTGATTAGGTCTAAAAATTGCAGCAGCTAAAAAAGTAGGAATTTTATGGAGTGCTGCAAGCTTTAAATAATAATACCAAAATTCATATTTGATAAATACAATACATTTTGGCTGCACCATTTCCATCCACTTAGTCGCAGTAGATGGACTATCTAACGGCAGATAAGAAACAAAGTCAACATCGGGGTGATTTTTTCGGTGTAAGTAGCCTGAAGGTGAAAAAAAGGTTACCCAAATTTGATGTGTAGGATAGGTTTTTTTTATGCCAGTTATGATGGGGAAGCCTTGTTCAAATTCACCATATGAGGCGCAGTGCACCCAAATGATGGGCCCCTTAATTTGACTAGATAAAACGCTTATTTCATCCCAAACCTTTTGTTGTCCCTCCACCCAATACTTAGCCTTCTCATTAAATGGACTAATGAGCTTTGCTAGAATTGGATAAAACAATAAAAACAGACGATATAGTATCATAAAAATGGGCTATTGCAAAGATGGGATACAATGGGGGTATTTCCACCTTTTTGGCCATTTTATTGTAATTTTGGCAAAATTCATTGGATGCGAAAAATACAAATGGTAGATACAAAAAATCAGTATCTAGCCATCAAAGAAGAGGTAGACCAGGCCATACAAAACGTATTGGATTCTGCTGCGTATATTAATGGCAAAGCCGTACAAGATTTTTCAAAAAATTTAGGTGAATATTTAGGGGTACAATATGTGGTGCCATGTGCTAATGGAACGGATGCACTGCAAATTGCGATGATGGCATTGGACTTGCAACCAGGTGACGAGGTTATCACGCCTTCATTTACTTATATCGCTACTACCGAAGTAGTGGCTTTATTAAAGTTAACCCCTGTTTTTGTAGATGTTGACCCTGTGACTTATTGTATGGATATTGAAAGCTTAAAAAAAGCGATCACACCAAAAACAAAAGCGATTGTACCGGTGCATTTATATGGACATGCTGCTCCCATGGAAGCGATTTTGGAAATTGCAAAGCAACATAATTTGTATGTGATAGAGGACAATGCACAAGCGATAGGAGCAGACTATACCTTCTCTGATGGCACTGTTAAAAAAACAGGTACCATGGGGCATATAGGCGCCACTTCCTTTTATCCTAGTAAAAACTTAGGTGCATTTGGAGACGGAGGTGCTATTTTTTCTAATGATAAAGTATTAGCAGATAAAATGGCAATGATCGCCAATCATGGACAATCTGCACGTTATTATCATGATGTAGTAGGTTGTAATTCAAGATTGGATTCTATTCAAGCAGCTATCTTAAATATAAAACTAGCAAAATTAGATACTTACAATAAGGCTAGACAAGCTGTTGCAGCTTATTATACGCAAGCTTTTGCTGGTATTGATGCGATTGTAACACCAGCTATTGCAAATTATAGTACACATGTGTTTCATCAGTATACAATTCAGTTGAAAGGTGTTGATAGAGAAAAATTCATTGCACATTTAGCTGCTAAAGAAATTCCATGTATGATTTATTATCCTGTTCCAGGTCATTTGCAAAAAATGTTTGCATCTGATCAACATCATCAATGGGATTTAAAAGTAACAGATCAATTAACGCCATGCGTTTGTTCTTTACCAATTCACACAGAAATGGACGAAGCGCAATTAAAATATATTACAGAAGGGGTTCAATCTTTTTTTAATTAAAAGTGCTAAAATAATTATCAATGAAAATAGCAGTAGTAGGCACAGGATACGTAGGATTAGTAACAGGCACTTGTTTCGCAGAGACGGGTAACAAAGTAACTTGCGTGGACATTGATAAAGCCAAGGTTGAAAAATTAAGCGGAGGTCAAATCACCATTTATGAACCAGGGCTAGAGAAAATTTTTTTAAGAAATATCAAAGAGGAGCGTCTAAGATTCACCACACAGTTAGAAGAAGCGGTGGAGGATGCGGAGATTATCTTTTTAGCATTACCAACACCTCCAGGAGCGGACGGTAGTGCGGATTTAAAATATGTATTGGGTGTAGCGGATCATTTAGGGAAGATATTAAAGGGCTATAAAGTTATCGTGAATAAGAGCACGGTACCAGTGGGTACTGCAGATAAGGTAAGCGCAGCAATTGCACAAAATTATACAGGTGAATATGATGTAGTGAGCAACCCAGAGTTTTTAAGAGAGGGTGTGGCGGTGGATGATTTCATGAAGCCAGATAGAGTGGTGGTGGGCACAAGATCAGAAAGAGCAAAGAAATTAATGAGTGATTTATATGCGCCATTTGTAAGACAGGGTAATCCAGTGATCTTTATGGACGAGCGTAGTTCAGAGTTAACGAAGTATGCAGCCAATTCATTCTTAGCTACTAAGATTTCATTCATGAACGAGATTGCACAACTATGTGAGCGCATGGGTGCGGACGTGGACATGGTAAGAAGAGGGATTGGATCGGATGACAGAATTGGAAAACGTTTTTTATTCCCAGGCATTGGTTATGGTGGATCATGTTTTCCAAAAGATGTACAAGCCTTGATCATGTCATCGGACGAAGTCAAATATGATTTTGAGATTTTAAAAGCAGTAGAGAAAGTGAACGCCAATCAAAAACTACATTTAGTAGAAAAGATCAAGGCGTTTTATATGAACGATTTACAAGGCAAGCATTTTGCTTTATGGGGTTTAGCGTTTAAGCCTAATACAGACGATATTAGAGAGGCACCAGCCTTAAGTATCATTGATGCACTAACAAACGCAGGCGCTACTGTAACGGCTTATGATCCAGAAGCTATGCCAAATGTAAAAGCACAGATAGGAGATAAGATACAATACGCAGCGAACCAATATGAAGCACTGCAAAATGCATCCGCTTTGATTATAGCCACAGAATGGAGTGAGTTTAGAACACCGGATTTTGAGCGTATGGAAAAAGAGATTAAGCACAAGATCATTTTTGATGGTAGGAACTTATTTGATGTAGCCAAGATGAAGGACTTAGGGTATCATTATGAAAGTATTGGAAGAGCAGACTCTAACAAAATAAATTAGACTCAAAACACAAGCAAAAATTATGAGTCAAAAAAGAATATTAATTACAGGAGCAGCAGGATTTTTAGGATCGCACTTGTGTGATCGTTTTATCAAAGAAGGCTATTATGTGATTGCGATGGATAATTTGATCACAGGAGACTTAATGAATATCGAGCACCTAAATTCGAATCCAAATTTTGAATTCATCCACCATGATGTGACAAAATTCATTGACATCAAAGGCGACCTGGATTATATTTTACATTTTGCCTCACCAGCAAGTCCAATAGATTATTTAAAAATTCCTATCCAAACTTTGAAAGTAGGAGCGATGGGTACACATAATTGCTTGGGCCTAGCTAAAGCAAAGGGTGCAAGAATATTGGTGGCAAGTACAAGCGAAGTATACGGAGATCCTTTAGTGCATCCACAAACCGAGGAGTACTGGGGCAATGTGAATCCAGTGGGTCCAAGAGGCGTGTATGACGAAGCAAAGCGTTATATGGAAAGCATCACCATGGCCTACCATACTTTTCATAACGTTGAAACTAGAATCATCCGCATCTTCAATACCTATGGCCCTAGAATGCGTCTGAATGATGGCCGTGCACTACCTGCATTTATTGGACAAGCCTTAAGAGGTGAGGATATGACGGTGTTTGGAGATGGCTCACAAACAAGAAGCTTCTGTTATGTGGATGATTTAGTAGAAGGCATTTATAGATTATTATTAAGCGACTATTCAAGTCCAGTGAATATCGGCAACCCGAATGAAATTAGCTTAAAAGATTTTGCAGAAGAGGTATTGAAATTAACAGGCAATACGGTAAAGATTGTTTATAAGCCTTTGCCCATTGATGATCCAAAGCAAAGACAACCAGACATCACAAAAGCAAGAACCATTTTAGGATGGGAGCCTAAAGTAGAACGTGCAGAAGGCTTGAAAAAAACATACGAATACTTTAAAGCATTACCACCATCTGAGTGGACTAAATTGCCTAAAGAGTTTATTTCAAAATAATTCTGGTACGATTTATCAAAAGCGTTAATCATTCAATTTAGTTATTCAATATGGCGATTCAAACAATTTTAGTTACTGGCGCTAAAGGTCAATTGGGATGGGAATTAGGCCAACTAGCAAAATCATATCCTGCATTTAAATTTGTAATTGTAGATAGAAGTCAATTGGATTTGACTTTCCCAGAAACATTTGAAAAAATAATTCATTCTATTGCGCCTGATTGTATCATCAATACTGCTGCTTATACCGCTGTGGATAAATCTGAAACAGAAAAGGAATTGGCATTCACTGTGAATGCAACTGCTGTTCAAGAATTAGCTCGTATAAGCAAAGGGTTAGCAATCCCTTTTATCACTTACTCAACAGATTATGTATTTAATGGGGAAGCAGTTGAACCTTATTTATGTTCAACAAAAGTGAATCCAGTGAATTATTATGGGTCTACAAAAGCTGCTGGGGAGTCAATGGCGATGGAAGCCAATGAAAATACAGTTATAATTAGAACCTCTTGGGTTTTCAGTAGTCATGGGAATAATTTTGTTAAAACGATGATGCGTTTAATGAAGGAAAGACCAAATTTAAATATTGTAGCAGATCAAAAGGGCAGACCTACTTATGCAAAGGATTTAGCGATGGCTACAATGCAAATGATTGAATCTATGAATGCTGGCAAGACCATTAATGGGATATATCATTATGCCAATGTGGGAGAAACAACCTGGTTTGATTTTGCAGCCAAAATAAAAGCGATTGCTGGATTAGATTGCATATTGAACCCTATTGAAACCAAAGACTTTCCAACACCTGCTAAAAGACCTGCCTATTCAGTTTTAGATACTTCTAAAATTGAACAAGATGTAGAGGTGGATATTCGCCATTGGGAGGATGCTTTAAAAGAGTGTATTGAGTTATTAAATTTAAATGTGTTGTAATTTACTAAAAGAAGGACCTATCAAGCAATCTTGATCGATCTCTTCGGGCATAAAAAAACCGCAACTTACGTTGCGGCTTCTTTTTTGTTTGGTTGCCTGACCTGTATCCAACCTAAGCTTATAACTAATTGATTATTAATATATTGTAGCATATTTACTAAAAAAACAGGGAAATTTTCCACCAGATTGGTGGTAATTTTCATTGTATTGGTGTAAATTTAATTCAAATTCAATAGAATGAGATTATACTACATCATAAAGGAGAATAAAAGTACCAAAGATTGTTATGTGATATTGAAGTATAAGTATAGGAGTAAACAGGTTGATTTAACACCCTCTTTAAAGGTTAAAAAATCGGACTTTGGGGATGGGAAGAGTGAAAACCCTATCAAACGGACAGACACCGAATTTTTGAGGAAAAATGAGGTTCTGAGGGGGTTTAAAGAACGGATTAACCAAATCATATACAACCTAAATACTGAAGGAGTAGAACCATCTTGTGAAATGGTTAAAAATCAGTTTAAGAAGAAAGAGAAGGAAAACTATTTTGAAAGTAAGATACCCACACAATCAACCAGTTTGTTGGTCCTATTCGTAATTGATAAATACCTCCTACACGTTGAGAATACATCAAAGAGTAAGTATAAGGTAGGGGTTAAGGAAGATACTCCATATTCAAAATCCGTTAAATCTAGATTCGTCCATATTAAGGAGTTGATTAAAATCAAATATGGTTCTGATTTTGATTTTTATGAGATTGGGGATGAGTTCTATGAGAATCTTCAAAGTCATCTAATAAATAAGGATTTGAGTAATGTTACCATATCCAAAATCATTTCTCAATTCCGTCAATTTGTAAGATGGTCTAAAAAGAATAACTACACCAAAGGAGGTGATACTTCCTATAAAGTTACTTTACCAACCAACTATAAAACCATCATCACATTAAATGAGGATGAGATTACGAAACTTTTCAAATTCAGAGGGTTTGATTACACTTTAAAGAATGGGAAGATAAACACCAAAGTTCTTGAGTATTATAAAAACTGGAAGGAAAAGGATTATATCATAACTGAAGAAGTAAGGAAAACAACATTTGATAAGAAAGGTATGATTAAGGGAGATGAACCTACTGGAAAAGTAAATCATTATACTAACTATGAAGTTCTATTGGATATGTTCCTATTTGGTATATCCACTGGTTTGAGGTGGAGTAATTTAGTAACCATTAGAGGTATGAATTATGATTACGATACAAGGAAGTTTACTCCAATTCAATTGAAAACTAAAAGGAGGGTAGAGATTATTGAAAACGAATTATCTAGGTTTATTTGGATGAAGTATGTTAAAGGAAAGAGTTCTAATCAGTATGTATTCCCATTACCAACAAGTGAGAATGATAAATCCAGAAGGATGTATAATACAAAAGGAAATGTACACATCAAAAATATAGGTAAGATATTAGGATTAACAAGGAGAGTAGAGGTAGTTACAATGAGTGGTGAAACAAGTTCAGAAACTAAAGTTCCTTTATATACCAATATCAGTTTTCACATGGGAAGAAAAACCCATTCAACAATTGGTTCACATCAGGGAGTGGACCCGTATTCAATTAGTAAACAAATGGGTCACTCTGGGATGGATATGACGAGTAGGTATGTAGGTAGGGATGAAGATAAGTTAGAGAAGATGTTTGATTTTATTGAAGAGGATTTAAAGGATGTTAAGGAAACAGTTCATAAAATTGAAAGTAAAGAGATAAAGAAGGAATTATCCTCTGAAGATATAGATAAGAAGTTAGAGGAGTTGAAATCCCGTTATGAACGAAAACTCATTACAAAGAAGGTATATGAGGAATTAATGATTAAAACTATTTCATAATATTTTTCATTTTAGATATTACTCCCAACGGTAATGTTGGGAGTTGTAAGTAAAATATATTTATAATCTAAAGTAATTCTAACAATTTTTTATTAAGTACTCTTCTTCCACCTTTTAATATATTTCTTTTATAATTTTTCAATTCCGTAATATAAAAATTAGATATTATTGAATCTGATTTTATTTCTTTATAATCTTTAATATCACATATACTATATGTAATCCACTGATTAAAAGTTTCATTTTTTTCGGTAGTTAAATCAAAGTGAATTCCATTGTATTCATTCCAACTATGTGGATTATATTTCATTTGTTTTTTTGTATCAATTATTTCAATACCATAATCGTCACAATAAGAGAAAAACCTTTTATTTGAACCTCTCACAATATGTTTAATATATTGTTCGTCTATTTTAAATCCATACCACCCTCTAACAGTTTTAATTTCTGAATCAATTAGGGTTAAATGAGATGAATTATAGTAACAACCGTATTCTATTATTTGTTCTTTATTTAGATATTCTCTCAAAACGGTTTTAACTCTTTGGGGAAGGTTTTTTATAGACTTTCTCCAGATAGGTACCTTACTTTCTTCAAATTCTCTTTTTCGGGTATCACCAATTATGTTTCTTTTGAAACTTAAATCATTCATTTCTGAATACTTTTTTTCACAACACCTTTTAAATTTCTTTCCACTATTACAAGGACATGGGTTGTTTCTACTAATTGTTTTCATATTAATTTGTTGTTTGGATTTTCTCCCATTCGTGAGTTTGTTATAATTTTTTTCTTTTCTAATGATATATTCTATCTCTCCCTCATTACTATAGTTG
>DBOB01000027.1 GCA_002299885.1 Sediminibacterium sp. UBA657 | reverse complement strand
GATAAGGATTATTTCTTTTCTATACCTGAAAGTAATAGAAGGTTTTACTCCAACCTTACATCATTCCCTAAACTATATAGACCATTCTTATTGATAGATGGGAATGGTGTTGGTGAAGTAGATATTATGACTTCACAATCATATATTCTTTCAACAATTCTAAATGAAAGATTTTATAAAAGGATAGGTAATGGGTATAATCTAACAACTATCCACCCTAATCTTAAAATTGGTATTGATAATCTTGGAAGGAATAACCCATCAAATCAAATTGGTAGGGACATCTTTATTACAGGTGTTTTTTTTAGTTCTATGATGTTAGAGGGGATTAGAAATTATACTAATATTGATTTTACGTCGGATTACTACACTTTTATATTAGAAGAAGGTAAAAGGTTATATCCCAACCATATAAATAAACACAAGGTATTCTTAAAAGGAAGGGATTACATAAAAGGACAAATAATGAACTTCCTGTTTGAGTGGAATGGATATAACAGAGAAGGAAACCCCTTTGGTGAGTTGATGGAATTACTATACCCCGAACTATGTGATTATGTAATCAGGTTCAACCAATACTACACCTCCACAGAGTTCTCATATCTACTCCAAAGGTCGGAGGTGTTCCTAATGTTAAATGTCTGTAAGGAACTCCAATTACAACACCCCAACATTCCATTCTATACCATCCACGATAGTATCCTAACCACTCAATCCAACCTACCAATCGTTCAGAAGGTGATGTCCGATGTGATAACTAAACTGACGGGTAAGAGTGTAGGTGTTAAATCCAACCTACTACACCAACCGATAAGTATAGATGAAGAATTGGTAGATGAAATATTCAATAAGGTTAGGATAAAGAATGATAAGGAATGGAGAGATAATAGAACCTATATCCTTACAAAGAATATAAAATTAGGTATTGATTTCTTCTATAAAGGAAATAAAAGGAAGGATTGGTATGATAGATTAGGTATTAGTTATTCTAATTGAATTAACCCTATATCTTGACTACCTTATCACCACCTACTATTCGGGACGAGACCGACCGAAGGGAGGTCGTAATCAATTAGAACCGACAGGAACGGAGTGGATGTCGGATTATACCCGTCAGGATGACCCGACCGAAGTGAAACGAAGGGAGGGTTTAATTGATAGTGTTAGGGACATAATCAACTACATCAATACTCATACCTGTAATGGTGTGATTGAACGAACGAGTAAATCTAATTACACTCCGTTTCTTTTTCTTGTAGATTGACCAACACTTGGGTTGATTGAAGATGGTTCCTCTTGGGGTAAGGTATTTATTCTCCACCAACCAATCACTTATCATCTTGAAGTCCCATCCATCCACTTCGTGGAACTTGGAGATAATATCAAATAACTCCTGTTGGTAGTTTGTGTATGGTGGAACCCACAGGTTAGAGGATATGACCCGAACTGAAAGGTGTAATGAATATCCTTTACCTTGTAGTATGTTTGTAGGGTAATTAACTACTGTAGAGTAGTATGGAAGGGTTGAGTTTGGTTTTAATTTGGGTAGATTGTTAAACAAAACCTTTAACAGCGATCATAGTACCTAAAATTTAGCTGCGCTTTAATAAGTATTTAAAAACTTATTATTATATTTAGCTATGCAAAATTTTATCAAAATTTTCAAATACGCTACCCCATTTGTGCTTTATGGCCTAGGCTATTTAAGTTTTACAAAATCAGGTTTGTATGCTTGGACCCCATTAATCTATGTATTTTTAATGGTGCCCCTAGTTGAATTATTTATTGCGCCTAATCCAGCAAATTTAGATGCGGCCGAAGAGCAATTAGCGAAAGCAAATAAATGGTATGATATCGTATTATGGTGCACCGTGCCTTTTCAATATTTTTTATTATACACTTTCTTAACGCATATTGGTTCAAGTCAATCGATCTCAGACACCCTAGGTAGCATCATTGGGATGGGTTTATTATGTGGCGCATTTGGAATCAATGTGGCACATGAATTAGGACATAGGACCAATAAATTTGAACAATTTTTAGCAAAATCTTTATTGCTATCTAGCTTATACATGCACTTCTTTATCGAACATAATAAAGGACACCATAAACATGTAGCAACTTCAGATGATCCTAGTACTGCTAAATTCAAACAAACAGTCTATGCATTTTGGGTACAAACTTTTATTGGCACTTATTTAAGTGCTTGGCATATTGCAATTGAGGATGCAAAAAAGAAGCAGGGTTTCTTACCTGTAATTATAAATGAAATGATGTTGTTTCAATTGATTCAATTAGGATTTGTATTACTCATCTTCTTGAATTTTGGAATCACAATTGCTGCCTATTTTATACTTGCTGCTTTTATAGGAGCCATCTTACTTGAGACTGTCAACTATATTGAACATTATGGTTTACAAAGAGAAAAAGGAACAACAGCAACATTTGAAAGAGTACAGCCACATCATAGTTGGAACAGTAACCATATTATTGGAAGATTGATGCTATTTGAATTGAGTAGACATAGTGATCACCATTATATGGCATCTCGCAAGTACCAAGTTTTAAGAAATATGGATGAAGCTCCACAAATGCCTACTGGTTATCCTGGTATGATCATCCTTTCATTATTCCCACCCATCTGGTTCAAAATCATGCATCAACAGATGCGTAAGTACAGCCTTTTGCCTAATAATTAAGGCTCCGTTTAAAATGTCGTACCTTGCAGTCCATTATGAGTACGAATTTTAAAGAATTAGGCCTTATCGAGCCTATCCTATTAGCCCTTTTCGAAGAAGGCTATACCACCCCAACGCCAATTCAAGCGCAGTCCATCCCTATTATACTAGAAGGAAAAGACTTACTTGGTTGTGCACAAACCGGCACAGGTAAAACTGCCGCTTTCACCCTTCCTATTATCCAGTTATTGTTACAAAATAAGCCTGCAGAGAGGCGTAAAAAAATTAGAACATTAATAGTAACTCCAACAAGAGAATTGGCTATTCAGATTGCAGAAAATTTTGAAGCATACGGAAGACATACACCACTTAATTGTACCGTTATTTTTGGTGGCGTAGGTCAAGGACCTCAAGTGACTGCACTTAGAAATGGTGTGGATGTAGTCATTGCTACACCAGGTCGTTTATTGGATTTAATGAACCAAGGTCATCTAAGTTTAAGAGATGTTGAATATTTTGTTTTAGATGAAGCCGATCGTATGCTTGACATGGGATTTGTGCATGATATCAAAAAGTTATTGGCAGTCTTACCAAAGAAAAGACAATCGCTATTCTTCTCTGCAACGATGCCTCCAGAAATTGTGAATTTAGCAAATGCTATTTTAAATAAACCAAGCTCAGTCACAGTTACACCAGTTTCTTCGACTGTCGAAATCATTGATCAATCGGTTTATTTTGTAGATAAAGTCAATAAGAATTCCTTACTAATGGAATTGTTGAAAGATCAAAATATCAAAAATGTATTGGTCTTTACAAGAACAAAACATGGTGCAGATAAAGTGGTCAATCTATTGGTTAAAAACAATGTATCTGCAGAAGCCATCCATGGAAATAAATCTCAAAATGCAAGACAAAGGGCATTGAGTAATTTCAAAGATCAGTCTACTAGAGTATTGGTTGCGACTGATATTGCTGCAAGAGGAATTGATGTGGATGAATTAGCACACGTGATTAATTTTGAAATTCCGAATATTCCAGAAACTTATGTGCACCGAATTGGTAGAACAGGAAGAGCTGGTGCTTCTGGCGCAGCCTATTCATTTTGTGATTATGAAGAAAAAGCATACCTAAAAGATATTGAAAAGCTGATTGGCAAATCTATCCCAGTGATCGAAAGTCATCCCTACCCAATGCAGCAGTTTCACGCAAATAAAAGCTCAAAAGACGCAGGATGGGGCAAGCCCAATAACGTTAGAGGCAGGGCGCCACGTGAAGGTGGACCCAATGGTGGTCAAAACGGAGGACAAAAAAGAAGATTTAGCAATTCAAAACCGACTAGGTAATATTATCTTTGAGATAAGTACCTAAATCGTTTTTCTATGAAAAAAATACTGGCTGGCTTATTATGCCTTATCGCTCTTACAACTACCCCCCTATTTGCACAAGAACGTCCTATTGTAAAATCAGACTTACTTAGCACTGCAAAATTAATTGATCTTCAATTCACAGATTCGGAAATTGATTCCTTATTCAATGATGTAATAGACAATTTAGCGAACTACAAAGCAATGCATGCATTGACTTTAAACAATAGTACTCCTTTGAGTCTTTGGCATACAGCTATCCTTCCAGGAATGAAATTGAATAAAGTTCAAAAACCAATTATTTGGGATGCGCCTACTACTGTTAATTTACCGGCGAATAAAAATGAATTGGCTTTTTACACAGTGGAGCAATTGGCTTTTTTAATTAAGAATAAAAAAATTAGCTCGGTTGAATTAACAAAATTCTTTATTGATAGAATTAAAAAGTACGGGGACACTTTACAATGTGTGATTAGTCTTCAGGAAGATGTAGCATTTGCACAAGCAAAACAAGCAGATGTAGAAATTGCTGCTGGAAAATATAAAGGTCAACTACATGGTATCCCTTATGGCTTAAAAGATTTATTTGCTGTGAAAAATACCAAGACAACTTGGGGAGCCGCACCTTACCAAAATCAAACCATCCAAGAAGATGCTTTTGTGTATGAAAAAATGAAAGCCGCAGGTGCTGTATTGGTGGCTAAATTTACATTAGGCGCATTGGCGATGGGAGACTATTGGTATGGAGGTAGAACAAAAAATCCATGGAATTTAACTACTGGTTCTTCAGGATCATCTGCAGGTTCAGCTTCTGCAACAGTTGCAGGCCTTGTTCCATTTGCAATAGGTACTGAAACTTGGGGAAGCATTGTATCTCCTGCAACAACCTGTGGTGCAACAGGACTTAGACCAACCTTTGGAAGCATTAGCCGCTCCGGTGCCATGGCATTAAGTTATAGTTTAGATAAAGTGGGCCCTATTACACGTTCTGCCAATGATGCTGCCATTGTATTTAATTATTTACATGGTACAGACGGCAAGGATGGATCTGCTGTTGATATGCCATTCAATTACGCCCCTAAAACGAATTTAAAAACATATAAAATTGCTTACGCAAAAAACTATTTTGATAAAATTAAAGACACCAATCGTTCAGAGTTTGAAGTGTTAAAGCAATTTAGAAAAATGGGTATTGAATTAATCCCTATTAATTTTCCGGATAGTGGCGTGTATCAATTTAATATCATGGATATTGTAATTGGTGCTGAAGCCGGTGCACAATTTGACGATATGACGCGTTCAGGATTAGATGATGCACTAACAAGACAAACAAAAAATGACTGGCCAAATTCATTTAGAACTTCAAGGTTTGTGCCTGCTGTAGAATATATCAATGCACAAAGACATAGAACGATTTTGATGCAAAAAGTCAATGAAGTGATCTCACAATATGATGCCATCATTTGTCCATCAAGGGGCGGCGGCAATCAATCGGCTATTACCAACTTAACAGGACATCCTGTGGTATGTGTACCGACTGGATTTGACGCAAAATGGAATTTACCCACCGGCATTAGCTTTGTTGGAAAATTGTTTGACGAAGGCACCATTTTAAATATTGCACACCAGTATCAAAAAGCAACTGGTTGGGATGAAATGCATCCTAATATGTTCAAATAAATTGTATACGATGAATGAAATTAAGAAAGTAGCGATTCAGCAATTAGGTTATGGTTTCATAAAGGATTTACCTAAGGGTAAAGACGAATACTATTTACGCAATCAACAAAATAGAAGTGGCATTCAATACCGTGCCCTTACTGCATTAGAGATTGAAATATTGGTGCGTAATGGAAATTCAAGTGACGACTGGTCAAAATTATTGGTATCCAATGCCTTTAATCCCGAACTGGTTAAGAACTGTTCTTTTTTTGGATTGGTTCGTATTGGTAATTTAGAAACAACCTGTCTTTGCTTTAGTGATTTAACGGTGCCTGTTGGTTTATACAATTCAACCATTATAAGTTCCGATTTTGGCAATAATGTAGCCATTCATAGTGTCAATTATTTATCGCATTATATTATCGGAGACGAAGTTATTATCAATAACGTGAATGAATTGGTGACAACCAATCATGCAAAATTTGGTAATGGTATTCTAAAAAAAGGCGAATCGGAGTCTGTAAGAATTTGGTTAGAGTTATGCAACGAAAACACAGGCAGAAAAGTCCTTCCTTTCAATGGCATGAGGGCTGCAGATGCTTACTTATGGACTAGGAACAGGCATGACAAAGCTTTACAAGATAAGTTCATCGAATTAACCGAAAAGCAATTTGATGATAAGCGTGGCTATTATGGTAAAATTGGAGACAGAACTGTGATTAAAAATTGTAGAATCATTAAAGATACTTGGATTGGCTCAGATGCTTATTTAAAAGGCGCGAATAAAATAAAGAATATCACCATTAATTCCAATGAAATTGCCAGAACACAAATTGGCGAAGGATCTGAGTTGGTAAATGGGATTATTGGATATGGTTGTAGGGTATTCTATGGCATTAAAGCAGTTCGTTTTATTATGTCTGATTATTCACAATTAAAATATGGTGCAAGATTGATCAACTCCTTCTTAGGACCAAACGCCACCATATCTTGTTGTGAAGTTTTAAACTCATTAATTTATCCTGCACATGAGCAGCATCATAACAATTCATTCCTTTGTGCTGCACTCGTGATGGGGCAAAGTAATATTGCAGCTGGTGCAACACTAGGATCTAACCACAATAGCCGTGGGGCAGATGGTGAAGTGATTATGGGTAGAGGTTTCTGGCCAGGATTGTGTGTGAGCATTAAGCATAATTCTATTTTCCCAAGCTTTACCATTCTAAATAAAGGAGACTATAATTATGAATTGAATATTCCAATTCCTTTTTCTTTGATTAGTAACGACTATGTCAAAGACGAATTAGTGGTGATGCCTGGCTATTGGTTTTTATACAATTTTTATGCCCTAGCAAGGAATGCATGGAAATATCAAAACAGAGATAATAGAAAAAATATAGACCAATATTTTGAGTACGACTATTTGGCGCCTGATAGCGTCAATGAATTAATGAAAGGCAGAGATGTAATTGCATTAGCAGTTGCAAAAGCACAATTGTTAAAAGAAAAGAAGTCAACAACTATTACCGAAGAACAATTAATACAATTAGGCTACAAACTATTAACTACAAAAACTAAAAAAGAAATTGACCAATTAGATGTTTTTGTAGAAGGATTTGAAAATAGCAAACGTAAAACCAGGCTCATCAAATGCCATGATGCATTTTCCATGTTTGAAAAAATGATATTCATGTATGGCATGGACCAGTTATTGCTTAAATTGACTCAGAACGGGATGAAAAATTTACCTGCAAAGGTGAAAGCCATCAAAACAACTGGTGTAGCTATAGAATGGAGCAATATTGGCGGACAACTGATACCAACAAAATCGGTTCGAACCATGTTACAGCAAATAAAATCTGACAAATTAAATAGCTGGCATGATGTGCATGCGTTTTATCAAATGCAAACAGATAAGTACCTAGCCAAAAAGAATCTGCACGCACTTTATTGTCTAGAATTAATAGAAGGTGTGTCCATTAGTGGATTGAGCAATAAAAAATTGAATGAATGGCTAGACCGTTATCAAGCCATTAAAGAAGAGGTTACACAAAAGATAAAAAGCTCTAGAGAAAAAGATTATACCAATCCATTTAGGAAAATGGTGTATGAAAATCAAGCCGAAATGGATGTTATTGTGGGAGACTTAAAAGATAATAGTTTTATTGAACAGCAAAATACGGAGCAACAAAAATTAAATCAATTCATCGTTGAATTTAAGCAAGCATTAAAAGCCAAATAGATTCATCCCAATACCAAGCTGCCATTGTCTTGTCTTCCACTTTGCTTGGTCTTGCAATGCACTGATATCTTGTAGACCAACTACGTACCTGCCGTAAACAAAAAAGCCACCAAGGTTGACTTTTGCACCCCCAACAAAAGAAAACTCTCCATCTTTAAAAGCCAATTGAGCATTTTCAATACCATCCTTCTTTTGATCTATTAGAATGCCATACTGAGGCCCGGCTTGTAAAAGCAAATTAGAGAAAGGTTTAACTTGAACCAATAAAGGAACCATCAAATAACTCAAATGATAGGTTTCGGGATTGTATACTTGATTATTAAGTACATCAGCAATCTTAGGGTTGGTAGATAATTTAGTTTGAGAAAGTAAAACTTCTGGCACTAAACTTATTTTATCATTAATTCCAACCTGAAAAGTAACCCCGCCGTGAAAGGATGCTGAATGTCTGTCAACTGCTACAGAATTAACACTGGAAAAATTTTGACCTACTTTAATGCCTATGCCTAACTTCTCCTGTGCGTTTGCGAAAAAACAAGTAGATAAGAAGGCAAATAAGAGTAAATTTTTCATAAATAGATTGTTGTTGTAGAGTATAAAATTATAACGTGTAAGTTTAAAATTTGTTACATATTCTGCCTAAAAATTTATATAATTAAACTAATTCAAGTAGCGTAATTTCTGGCATGATACCTACCCTACCTGGATAACCCAAAAATCCAAAACCCCTGTTCACATATAATTTTTGTTCTCCTTGTTGATACAATCCAGCCCATTGTTTGTAAACCCATTGCACAGGACTCCATTTGAAATAAGGATTTTCTAAACCAAACTGCATACCATGCGTATGACCAGATAACATCAGGTCTACTTGAGGAAATTCAGGAATCACTTGCGCCTCCCAATGACTTGGATCATGACTCATTAAAACAATGACATCCGTTGGATCAACACCATCCAAGGCTTTACTCAATTGCCCATATTTTGGGAACCTCGCTTTTGCACCCCAGTTTTCGATACCCACTAATTTTATTTTTGCACCACCTTGTTCAATGGTGACATTTTCATTCATTAATAATTTCCATCCCATAGAAGCATGGACTACTTTCAATGCCTCTAAATTTGCAATTTTAGCTTCTTTGGAAGGCCATTGCACATAATCTCCATAATCGTGGTTGCCTAAAGTACTAAACACCCCTTTTGATGCAGATAGTTGACCAAATATGGGGGCCCAATCCTGCATTTCTACCGCCTTATCATTCACCAAATCACCTGTAAAAAGAATAAGGTCTGCGCCTTGTTTTTGGATTAAATCAATACCCTTCTGTACCGCTTCTTTTTCTTTTAAACTACCACTATGGATATCACTAATATGAATAATTTTAAAGCCCTTGAAAGCAGCAGGAAGATTTTTGATGGCTACTTTTTTATGCACCAATTGGTATTTGTATTTATTACCAAAACCATACAACAATGATAAAAATAAGGAAGAGGAAACGCCAACACCAAGCCAATTTAAAAATGCTGATCTAGGTATACCTTGTTCTGTATTCATAAATTTTGCACCAACAGTTGAAGCCACCTGCCCAACAGTCCAAAATGTGCCTCTTCTTAGATCATCTACCAGAAAAAACATGACCAGGGTGATTTGGGCAATCACCCACCCAATCCCAATCGAAAAAATATATTGTCTAAAGTAAGGATTCACTATAAATGGGAAAAGCAAAAAAGCCCCCAAACTAGCAATACATAAAAACCAATAACCATAACTAACCGCTGTTTTTATGCCAACACTTGCTCCATTTAGCATAGTTTTTATCACATGGAAGATGTAAAAATCGATCAAAATCAAGAAAGTAATGAGGACGAATACAAAAACTGGGTTCTTCATAGTAAGGATTAAGGTGTAAAATTAAGCCTAATTGTTGCTATTTATGCCGTATTTTTGGAGCAAATTAAGGAGGCTTTTTATATGGCAAGAATTATTGGAATAGCAAATCAAAAAGGAGGTGTGGGTAAAACAACTTCGGCAATCAATATTGCTGCGAGTTTGGCTGTTTTAGAATACAGAACATTGTTAATTGATGCTGATCCTCAAGCAAATAGCACTACTGGGGTAGGTTTTGACCTTCATAATATCACAACTAGCCTTTATGATGCAATGATCAATGGAACGCCATTATCAGATGTCGTTTTGAAAACTGAAATTCCACATCTTGATCTTATCCCTTCTCATATAGACTTAGTAGGTGCAGAAATCGAATTGGTTAATTTCCCAAATAGAGAAAACGTTTTAAAAAATTTATTAGCAGCTATAGACGATCAGTATGATTTTATCATCATTGACTGTTTACCTTCTTTAGGATTGATTACGGTGAATGCACTAGTGGCATCCAATAGTGTAATTGTTCCAGTACAATGTGAATTCTTTGCATTAGAAGGCTTAGGAAAATTATTGAATACCATTAAAATAGTTCAAAGCAGACTGAATCCAGATTTACAGATAGAAGGTATTTTGATGACCATGTATGATGGTCGACTTAGATTAAGCAATCAGGTGGTGAGTGAAGTGCGTAAGCATTTTGATGAAATGGTCTTCTCTACAATTATACATCGTAATACAAGATTGAGTGAAGCGCCAAGTGTAGGTAAGCCAGTTATTTTATATGATGCTGATAGTAAGGGTACCGTGAACTATTTAAATTTAGCGAAAGAAATTTTACAGAAAAATGGCATGACTAAAATGAGTAATGCCGAGCGAATAATAGATTAGTACTATGAGTAAAAGCACACCCAACAAAGATTTAATTGGTAAAGGGCTACGTTCTTTATTGCAGAATATGGATGCAGATTTTAAAAATCCTGCAGGCAAGGTTCAACCTGCTGCCATTGAAAAAGCGATAGCGATCAATAGGATTGCATTGACAAATATTATTGTTAATCCTAAGAATCCAAGAAAAGATTTTGACGAAAAAGCTTTACAAGAATTGGCTCAGTCTTTGAAAATGCACGACTTGATCCAACCTATTACAGTAGCGCAATTAACCAATGGTAAATTCCAATTGATTGCAGGTGAAAGAAGATTCCGTGCTGCTAAAATTGCTGGATTAACAGATGTACCTGCTTATATCAGATTAGGGAACGATAAAGAATTATTAGAACTAGCCTTACTAGAGAACTTACAGAGAGTAGACTTAAACGAGATTGAAGTGGCTTTGAGTTATCAAAGAATGATGGATGAATTGAACTATACACAAGAACAAGTAGCAGAGCGTATGGGGAAAGACCGTTCTACTGTGTCCAACTATATCCGTTTATTAGAATTGCCTCCTGCTATTCAAGCAGCACTTAGAAACGGAAGTTTGAGTGTGAGTTTGGCCAAATTATTGATTGGCAAAGAGGTGGATAAGCAATTGTTCTTGTTAAAAGAAATTATTGAAAAGGGATTGACAGTGCGTCAAACAGAGGCGCTTATAAAAAATTTGACACCAGCAGCTGGATCAAAAAATACATCCAACACTAGCCATCCAAATCAACTCTCACCTGTTTACCAGAGATTGGAAAATAAATTAAAAGACCATTTTGGAACCCAAGTGCAATTACAACATCAAAAAAATGGATCAGGTAAAATTACGATTAGCTACAATGATTTAAATGCTTTGAATAAGATCCTTGAAGCAATGCAAGTAACAATTAGTTAGATGAAAAGCTTCTTTACCATATTGTTTTTGTTGTGTCTACAACAAACCTTGTGGGCGCAGGATAGCACTATCAATTACCTAAAACATTCCCCCAAAAAAGCTACCAAAAGATCTGCCATTCTACCTGGATTGGGTCAGGCTTATAATAAACAATATTGGAAAATTCCTTTGGTATACGGTGTGCTTTCTGTACCTGTTGTCGCTTATGTATACAATAACGATTTATACGCAAAAACAAAATTTGCCTATGAAGCAAGGATTCAAGAAGCCAATGGAGATAATTCCAATGTGAGGAAGATTGACCCTGTTTTAATAAATTTAAGCGCAGGCTCCCTTCAGAGTTACCGTAATATATTTAGAAAAAATAGAGACGTTTCTATTATGTGGTTTATCATAGGTTGGGGGATCAATGTGGTAGATGCTTCTGTATCTAGTCACTTAAAAGAATTTGATGTGAGTAATAATTTAATAATGCAGGTGGCTCCAATGAAATCAGATGCGTATCAACAAGCTGGAGTATCTTTACAATTCAAGTGGAAGTACACAAAATAAAAAACACCCATGAAAAAAATATGCCTTTTCCTTGCATTATTAGTTACGCTACAGGTACATGCGCAAAAACTAATTGGCGGAAATAATATTATCAAGGGTAATTTAACCAGCTTTGCTTTGAAAAATTATCAATTGACATATGAGCGAAGTTTAAATCATTTTATGTCTGTTTCGGCCAGTTATCGTTATATGCCAAAAGGGAGTCTGCCAATAAAATCCATCGTAGAAAAATACATAGACAATTCTGCTATAAATTATGACTTATTCCAAATGGGAAATAACGCATTAACTTTTGAAAGTAGATTCTATTTGGGCTTACAAAAAATGTCTGGATTTTACATTGCACCTTATCTAAGATTTGCCGATTTCGACTTGGGTGTTCCTATAGCATATACATATACCCCCGAAGGGTCCTTTATTGCACCAACACCAATCACAAAAACCGCTGATTTAAATGGTGTGATCAAGTCAACAAGCTATGGGGCCTATATTGGACTACAAAAACAACTGCTTACTAAATTGGTGCTAGATATTTGGTTCATTGGTGGACACTTTGGAAGCTCCAATGGTAGTTTGAATTTTATAGCTCCAGAAAAATTACCAACTCCAGCAATTGATGCGCTACAAAAAGTATTGGATGATACCAAGGTTAATCCATTCGAAATAAAATCCAAAGTAAATCAAAACGGCGCCACCGCAGATATGAAAGGCCCTTGGGCAGGCTTTAGAGGCTTAGGCATCAGCTTGGGCTTGCGCTTTTAAGTAACCAATACTTCATTCAATTACATTAATTTTGTTCCTGCAAAACTATCCTTATGATACCTAACTATTTACAAGACTTATTTAAAGCACAATCTTACGATCCCAATCAATTTTTCTTAATTGCAGGACCATGTGTAGTAGAAGATGAAGCATTGGTGATGGAGATTGGGGAAAAAGTATCCACTATCTGTAAAAATTTAGGTATCCCTTACGTTTTTAAGGCAAGCTACCGAAAAGCTAATCGTACCAGTGCGAATTCTTTTACAGGTATTGGGGATGATACTGGAATGGAATTAATCAAAAAAGTAGGTGCAAAGTTTAATGTGCCCACTACATCAGATATTCATGCGCATGAAGAAGCAGCCATTGCAGCTGAATTCATAGACATTTTACAGATCCCTGCATTCCTTTGTCGTCAAACCGATTTGTTAGTAGCAGCTGCAAAAACAGGAAAAATTGTAAATGTAAAAAAGGGGCAATTCCTAAGCGGGGCTTCTATGAAGTTTGCAGTAGATAAAATTAAATTAGCGGGCAATGAAAAAGTGATGTTGACGGAAAGAGGCAATACATTTGGCTACCAAGACTTGGTGGTAGATTACAGAAATATCCCTGCTATGGCCGAAAATAATGTCCCAGTTATTATGGATTGTACGCATTCTTTACAACAACCAAATCAGACTTCAGGCATCACAGGAGGTAATCCAAGTTTAATTGAAACGATCGCAAAAGCAGCTATTGCAACTGGAGCGGACGGATTGTTTATTGAAACACATCCTAACCCAGCCAATGCAAAAAGTGACGGCGCAAATATGTTAAGATTGGAATTGTTGGAACCTTTATTAGAGAAATTAGTACGCTTAAGAAAAGCAGTGATCTAGTACTTTAATGGATTGCGCTTTCCTAAAAGGATATAGTGCTTCATGCTTCTCCAGAATGCCAATACCATGTAAATGATAACTGGTGATCCAAAGGTTAAAAAGGAGATATAGATGAACCAGGTTCTTATTTTAGAACTAGCAATACCCAATCGCTCTCCAATTGCCGAACAAACGCCAAAAGCATGTAATTCTAGAAAATCTCTCAGTTTTTGCATTTTTAATAGTTTAAGCGATAACCAAATCTAGCTAAAAAAGTGGACATAAAGTGCATTTTTTGATTGCGCCGAGGGTCATTTTCTCTTACCTTTGCATCAGTTTTAACACCTAAAATTGATACCTATGGCTTTTGATATCGACATGATCAAAAAATTGTATGCTGAAATGCCAGCAAAAGTAGAAGCGGCTCGTAAAATGCTGGGTCGTCCACTCACTTTATCTGAGAAAATTTTATTCTCCCATTTACATAGTGATCAAAAATTAGAAGGCTTCGAAAGAGGTGGTTCTTATGTTGATTTTGCACCAGACCGTGTAGCCATGCAAGATGCCACAGCTCAAATGGCTTTATTACAATTTATGCAAGCAGGTCGTCCTAAAGTTGCTGTACCAAGCACAGTGCATTGCGATCACTTGATCTCTGCGAAAGTAGAAGCAAAACAAGATTTACAAGTTGCGACAACAGAAAGTAAAGAAGTGTATGATTTCTTAGCTTCTGTGTCTAATAAATATGGTTTAGGTTTCTGGAAACCAGGTGCAGGTATCATTCACCAAGTTGTTTTAGAGAACTATGCTTTCCCAGGTGGTATGATGATTGGAACCGATTCGCATACTGTGAATGCAGGTGGATTGGGTATGTTGGCAATTGGTGTGGGCGGTGCAGATGCATGTGATGTAATGGCAGGATTGGCATGGGAATTAAAATGGCCTAAATTAATCGGTATCAAATTAACTGGAAAGTTAAATGGATGGACTGCTCCTAAGGATGTGATTTTAAAAGTAGCTGGTATCTTAACTGTAAAAGGTGGTACTGGTGCAATTGTTGAATATTTTGGTGAAGGTGCTACAAGCATGAGTTGTACTGGTAAAGGAACTATTTGTAATATGGGTGCCGAGATTGGTGCAACTACATCTACATTTGGTTACGATGCAAGCATGAGTCGTTATTTATCATCAACAGGACGTGCAGACGTAGCAGCTTTAGCAGATACAGTTGCAGCACACTTAACTGCAGATCCAGAAGTGTATGCAGATCCATCAAAGTACTTTGACGAAGTGATTGAAATTGATTTAAATACTTTAGAACCACACTTAAACGGACCATTTACGCCAGATTTAGCGACACCTATTTCTAAAATGAAGGAAGTAGCTTTAGCAAACGGATGGCCAACAAAAATTGAAGTTGGTTTAATTGGAAGTTGTACGAACTCTTCTTACGAAGATATTAGTCGTGCAGTAAGTTTAGCAAAACAAGTATCTGAAAAAGGATTGACTACAAAAGCAGAATACATGATCACACCAGGTTCTGAACAAGTAAGATACACCATTGAAAGAGATGGTTTCTTAGACGTGTTCAGCCAAATTGGTGCAAAAGTATTTGCAAATGCATGTGGACCTTGTATTGGTATGTGGGAGCGTGTGGGTGCAGAGAAGAAAGAAAAAAATACAATTGTACACTCATTCAATAGAAACTTTGCAAAGCGTGCGGATGGTAATCCAAACACCTACGCATTTGTAGGTTCTCCTGAAATAGTTACTGCACTTGCGATTGCAGGTGATTTAACTTTCAATCCATTAACTGATACATTAACCAACGATAAAGGCGAACAAGTTAAATTAGACGCTCCAACAGGTGATGAATTACCAGTAAGAGGATTCGCAGTGGAAGATGCAGGTTTCCAAGCACCAGCAGAAGATGGTTCACAAGTAGTTGTAGCAGTAGATCCAGCATCTAAGCGTTTACAATTATTAGATCCTTTTACTGCATGGGAAGGCACTGATTTAAAATCATTAAGATTATTAATTAAGGCTAAAGGAAAATGTACCACAGACCATATCTCAATGGCAGGCCCATGGTTAAAGTTCCGTGGCCACTTAGATAATATTTCAAATAACTTATTGATTGGTGCTGTGAACTTCTTCAATGAAAAAACAGACAACGTAAAAAGTCAATTGAATGGCAATTACGATACAGTTCCTAATACACAAAGAGCATACAAAGCTGCAGGTATCGGAACAATTGTTGTAGGTGATGAAAACTACGGAGAAGGTAGTTCTCGTGAGCATGCTGCAATGGAGCCAAGACATTTAGGTGTTCGCGTGGTATTGACAAAATCATTTGCTCGTATCCACGAAACAAACTTGAAAAAACAAGGTATGTTGGCTTTGACTTTTGCTAACAAAGCAGACTATGATAAAATTCAGGAAGATGATAGCATAGATGTGATTGGTTTAACCAATTTTGCTCCAGGCACACCATTGACTTTAGTGTTAACACATAAGGATGGAAGTGCCGATAGCATTCATGCCAACCACACTTATAACCAACAACAAATTGAGTGGTTTAAAGCAGGTGGTGCATTGAATATCATTAGAAAGCAAGTAGCTGGATGATCAATACTGCACTAGTCTCCTTTGGAATGAGTGGAAAAGTTTTTCACGCTCCTTTTTTAGCAAGCAATCCTAACTTTAATTTAGTTGGGAGTTGGGAGCGTTCAACTAAAAATATAGAAGCCGCCTACCCTGGTACAAA
Organism: Sediminibacterium sp. UBA657; assembly: GCA_002299885.1. Classification (GTDB taxonomy): domain Bacteria; phylum Bacteroidota; class Bacteroidia; order Chitinophagales; family Chitinophagaceae; genus Sediminibacterium. The sequence continues at coordinate 3,185 of DBOB01000027.1, read as the reverse complement.
ATCATTTGCTAGTTACGAGGAATTACTTGCGGATGCTTCAATCGATTTAGTTGTTGTAAATAGTCCTAATGACACCCATTTTGTGTATGCAAAAAGTGCGCTACTGGCCGGCAAAAATGTGGTGGTAGAAAAAGCATTTACCGTTACTGCAAAAGAAGCTGAGGAATTGGATGCACTGGCTACAAACAAAGGACTGAAATTAGCAGTTTACCAAAATAGACGTTATGATGCAGACTTTCTTACAATACAAAAATTGATACAAGAGGCTGAAATTGGCGTATTACAAGATGTGCAAATTTCATTTGAAAGGTATAGAACCACATTGAGTCCCAAAAAACATAAAGAGTCAGTGACTCCGGGTGCTGGATTATTGTATGATCTTGGACCGCATTTAGTGGATCAAGCCATTTTATTATCAGGTATGCCACTAGCTGTTTTTGCAGACATTCGAATTACCAGAAAAGTATCTATCATTGATGACTATTTTACATTGATCCTTTACTACCCATCGCATCGTATTACATTAACGAGCGGCATGTTGTTTATGACTGAAAGCCCAGGCTATAAAATTTATGGTACCAAGGGTTGCTTCATTAAGAGAAGGTCGGACATACAAGAAGCAGATTTAATGGCTGGTAAAAAACCAAATAGCCCAGGCTGGGGTGCCGAAGCCACGGAAGATTATGGCACACTATATACAGATATGAACGGTATTATTACCAATAAAGTAATCCCAAGTATACCAGGCAATTACGGTGTATTTTATGAAAAAATGGCCAATGCTATTTTAAACAATGCCCCAGTTCCTACCTCAGCAAAAGAGGGCACCAATATCATTCGCGTATTAGAAGCTGCAAGAAATAGTGCATTTAATAAAAGAGTCGTAGGCGTTTAAATCTAATTTTATATTTGATAATCCTTTGAAATTTTTTAATTGCTTATTCAATCTTTATGGCGCATATCTATTTAACAAAAATTAAAAAAATATATGCTTCAAATGCACATGCTACCATTGCAAAAGGGGCAAAAGCATATTTATTGAATCAGTTTGAATTCTACGGAATCAAAACACCAAATAGACGAAAAATATGTAAGGATTTTTACAAAGCTAATCCCATTAAAGATCATAATGAACTAAGTCGTTTGATTAAGGAATGCTTTGCTGAGCCTCAAAGAGAAATCCATTATTTTGCCATTGAACTTTTAGGGCACCATCATAAAATTTGGTCTAAAAAAACAATTCCACTGATTGAATGGACGGTCACTCATCAAAGCTGGTGGGATTCTGTGGATAGTTTAAATTCATTTGTGATCAGTAAATTTTTTATCCTGTTTCCAGAAGAAATTGAATCAACAACTTCAAAATGGAATCAATCTTCAAACAAATGGCTTCAAAGAATGAGTCTTCTTTTTCAACTGACCTATAAGAAAAAGACCAATACGGCCTTGCTCACTAAATACATAGAACATTGCGAACTTGAAGAAGATTTTTTTATCCGTAAAGCAATTGGTTGGGCATTACGTGCATATGCCTATACGGACGCAAAATGGGTGATTCAATTTGTCAAAACACACCCTCAACTTTCAAATTTATCTAAGCGTGAAGCGCTTAAACATCAATAACTAAGTTCAAGGAAATTACTTCTTGGTCAGCTTTCTTTTCTTTTTCAAATTAGACAAATGAACAGGAGTGATCCCTAAATAAGAAGCAATCATATACTGTGGGACACGTTGGTGTATATTTGAAAATTTTGATCTAGTTTATCTAGTCTTTCTATAACAGGTTTTGTATCTCTTTCTAATACATATTCAAGCATTTGTATAATGTGCGCTTCTGCTAAATATCTTCCTAATCGGTCTCCTAATTTAACATTATTGATTACATAAGTGATCGATTCTATAGGTACTTGAATTAAAACGCAATCCTCTAAGCAATCTGCACTTACTAAAGCCTTAAATTTGTCTTCATAATTAATATAAGCATAACCAGATACTGACATGTTCTCCGATCTGAAATTGTGTATTTTAGTTTCACCATTATCTAATTCAATAAAAGTTCTCATAATCCCCTTATTGATAAAATAGATGTTCTTTTGTACCTGCCCTGCTTTCATTACCAAATCGCCTTTTGAGAATTCTACACATGAACACTTATTATTAAAATCTAGTAATTCAGCATCGGTAAATTCTACGTATTTCCTAAGAAATTGATTAAAGATTTCAAAATGTAATGGCATTTGATTTTTATTTAAATTATAAAAAAAATCTAATTACTTATAATATAGATTATTTACTAACTTAAATATAATAGAATTAATGAATGAATGATATAACATAGAAATAATTCGTAGCGTGTGAAATTTTAATTAAAAAAAAGAGCGATCAAATACTTTGCATTTGATCGCTCTTTAGAAATATTTCTAAAAAATATTTTTTGTAAATGAAATGACTTAAAAGAATTTACATCTTCTTTGCGTCTTCCAAAAACTTAGCAAGTCCAATATCCGTTAATGGATGTTTCAATAATCCTAAGATGGAGTCCAATGGACAAGTACAAACATCTGCTCCAGCTTCAGCCGCTTTAACAATATGTAAAGCGTTACGAATAGACGCTGCTAAAATTTGAGTTTGGAAACCTTGTACATCAAAAATATGACGGATTTGACTAATTAATTCCATCCCATCCCAAGAACTATCATCGATTCTTCCAATAAATGGAGAAACGTAAGTTGCACCAGCTTTAGCAGCTAAGATTGCTTGCCCTGCAGAAAAAATCAAAGTACAATTGGTACGGATACCATTGTCAGTAAACCATTTAATGGCTTTGATACCGTCTTTAATCATCGGTACTTTTACCACAATATTTTTATGAATAGCAGCTAATTTTTTACCTTCTTCTACCATCGTTGCAAAGTCTGTAGACAAAACTTCCGCACTAATATCACCTTCTACTAAATCACAGATTGCTTTATAGTGTGCTGCAATGGCTTCCTCCCCTTTTACACCCACTTGAGCCATCAAAGAAGGATTGGTTGTTACACCATCTAAGATGCCTAAATCATTTGCTTCTTTAATCTGAGCTAAATTTCCTGTGTCAATAAAAAATTTCATATGGTAGGTTTATAGTTTAAAATTAAGGCCACTTTTTTATATAAAAATATAAAAAAGTGGCAGGCTACTCACAT
>DBOB01000017.1 GCA_002299885.1 Sediminibacterium sp. UBA657 | reverse complement strand
GGTGGACTTTTTTAATGCATCATTCATCAATGTCCAAGATTTTCACATACCAACAAAAGGATAAATTAAAAAGCAGGAAGCAATTGCAAAATTTGTTTGCCTTAGGTAAGTCCATGTCAAATGCGCCGCTTAGATTAATTTATACTTTAGAAAATATTACCGAAGAAAATCAAGCAAGTGCAACAGCACTTGTTATTCAGGCTGGGGTAGGTGCACCTACTAAACAATTTAAAAAAGCAGTTCAACGTAATCGTGTCAAAAGATTATTGAGAGAAGCCTATCGCTTAGAACTTCCTGCCTTCAAAGCACAGCTCCCACTGCAAGGCATGCGATTGAATATTTTTATTTTATACATGGAAGCAACTGTGTTACCACAAATAGAGATCAACGCAAAAATGAAATTGATATTAGATCAATTGGCAAAACGTATTTATGGACAAGCTTAAACAAATCATAGCCTTTCCATTTATCGTATTGATCCGATTTTATCAATACGCTTTATCCCCTTATTTAGGTGGAAGCAAATGCCGATTCACGCCCACTTGTTCTCAATATACTGCAGAAGCCATCCATAAATATGGTCCATTTAAAGGCATTGCTATGGGCATTAAAAGACTTAGTAAATGCAGGCCAGGTGGAGGACATGGGTATGACCCAGTTCCTTAAATTAACCTTGGGTCAAATAAAAAAACCGCCCCTTTTGGAGACGGTTTTGAGTATGCTTCTTTTTGTATTTAATTATTTCGCAGCATTAAAACGATCTGCAATCACAGACCAATTCACTACATTCCAAAACGCAGCTAAATAGTCTGCTCTTCTGTTTTGGTATTTCAAATAGTAGGCGTGCTCCCAAACATCCGCACCTAAGATTGGTGTTCCTTTCACTTCTGCTACATCCATCAATGGGTTGTCTTGGTTTGGTGTAGAACTTACTTCTAATTGACCATCTTTTACGATCAACCAAGCCCATCCACTTCCAAAACGAGTCATACCAGCGTTGGCAAATTTTTCTTTGAATGCATCAAAACTTCCAAAGCTTGCATCAATTGCAGCAGCTAGTGCACCTGTTGGGTTGCCACCTGCATTGGGTGCTAAGCTATTCCAAAAGAAAGTATGGTTCCAATGACCACCACCGTTGTTTCTTACAGCAGGGCTGATGCTTCCAGCTACCGCTACTAACTCCTCGATTGTTTTGCCTTCGTTAGCTGTGCCTGCAACTGCTTTATTTAAATTGTCCACATAAGCTTGATGGTGTTTGCCATGGTGTATCTGCATGGTCAATGTATCAAAATGAGGTTCTAGTGCTTCGTGTGCATAGGGTAATGCAGGTAATGTAAATGACATATTGCTTTATTTTTATTGTGAATGTTTGAATGTCAAAATTACAATGCTTTCCTTAAATAGTATTCATAATACTTAGATAATATTATTAATAAATAGCTAACGTTTCGCTTTAAAGAAGGCTTGCATTAAGGCTGCGCATTCTTCTTGCAGGATGCCTCCAGTGAGGGTGGTAGATGGATGGAAGGGATTTTTTTCAGTGACACGACGGTAACTGTTTTTTTCGTCGTACGCGCCAAATACGATATGACCAATCTTGTTCCAGTATAAGGCACCTGCACACATCAAACAAGGTTCTAGTGTAACATAGAGTGTTGCTTCTGGTAAGTATTTAGATTGTAGGTTTTCACAAGCACTAGAGAGGGCTAGGATTTCGGCGTGCGCTGTAACGTCTTTTAAAAGTTGAACTTGATTGTATCCTTTAGCGATCACCTGATCGTTCATCACAATGACAGCACCAACTGGTACTTCATCCTCATCAAAAGCCCTCTTAGCTTGTAAGAGGGCCTGACGCATATAGAGTTCATGTTTATTTTCCACTAGTAAGTGTAACTATGCTTATAATTTTTGGATACGAATATTTCTGTACCAAACTTGATCACCATGGTCTTGTAAACTGATATGTCCTGAAAATACTTTTCCGAAATCTGGTGATTCACCTTTTGAGAATTTACTTCTTCTAATTAATTCTTTCCAGCTATCATCTCCTAAATGTGTATTGACAGTTGTTACGCCATTTAATTTCATTACCAATGTTCCTTTGTTGACGATAATGTCTACTTGATTCCATTGCTCTGCTGGTTTTACACCAGACTCATCACCTACAATCAAGTCATATAAATTACCAGCTCTGTGGCTAATGATTTTACTATCTGGATGGCCATCATTGTCAAGTACTTGCATTTCGGGTCCAGTATGCCAAGTATTTTTATATTTTGAAGGATCATTTTGTACAAAGAAAATGATACCGCTATTGCCATTCTTAGAAATCTTCCATTCTAATTGTAAATGAAAATTGGTAAAGCTTTCGTTGGTCACAATGTCACCACCACCAACAATTCTTCCATTGACTTTATTGTTTGGGTCAAACATGATCGCGCCATCTACTACTTTCCAGGCTTCTCCTGCGGTTGTTTTTCCGAATGTATGCCAGCCATTGGTTGTTTTTCCGTCAAATAAAGAGATCCATTTTTCTTGAGCTTGTACTTGATTAAAGCCAAGCACTGCAAAAGTTAAAATGGTTAAAGCAAGCAATTGTTTTTTCATAAAATGATTTTTAATTAATTATTTCTTAAGCAATAAAATGTATTTCACCATTGCTTCTGCATCCTCCTCGCTCAAGTTTGCATGCGCTGTCATTGGGATTGCACCCCAGTTGCCACTTCCGCCTTTGATAATTTTTCCGGCTAACATTTCAATATTGTCATCTGTGTTTTCGTACTTAGCAGCTACATCTTGGTATGCTGGTCCTATACTTTTTTCAGCTACTTTATGACAAGTTAAACAGTCGCTTCCTGCAATCAAAGCCAATCCTTTTGAATAATCCGGATTGTCAGATAATTTAGTTTCTGGACTGGTTGTTGTTTCGGTTGTTGTTTCAGTTTTTGTTGCTCCACCACCACATGCTACTAATAAAATGGCTGCTGATAGGGTGTATAAAATTTTACGCATTGTGTATTGTTTGATTGTATAAATTATTTTATTGATTGCTTGATTAAATACCTAATATTTTTTTATTAAAGGCTTCATCAGATCCAGTGTTCGCAAAATCATCAAATGCTTTTGCTGTAACAGGGATGATATGGTTTTGAATAAATACAGCACCTTCTGCTGCGCCCACTTCTGGGTGCTTTAAACAACATTCCCATTCCAACACTGCCCATCCTTTATAATCATAAGCCGCTAACTTGCTAAAGATACTTTTAAAATCTACTTGACCATCACCAAGGGATCTAAATCTTCCGGCGCGATCGATCCAGTTTTGATAGCCACCATATACGCCTTGCTTTGCACTTGGATTAAACTCGGCATCCTTTACATGAAACATTTTAATACGTTCATGGTAGGCGTCGATATAACCTTTATAGTCCATGCATTGTAATACCAAATGCGATGGATCAAATAATAAACATGCACGAGGATGGTTTCCAACTTTTTCTAAAAATAGTTCATAGGAAACACCATCATGCAAATCTTCTCCTGGATGAATTTCATAGCATAAGTCTACGCCTGCTGCATCAAATTCATTTAAGATTGGCAACCATCTTTTGCCTAATTCTGTAAAGCCAGTTTCTACTAATCCTGCTGGTCTTTGTGGCCATGGGTAAACAGTATGCCATAATAAAGCACCGCTAAATGTGGCGTGTGCATTCAATCCTAAATTTTGAGATGCTTTAGCTGCATATTTTAATTGTTGCACTGCCCATTCAGTTCTTGCTTTTGGATTGCCTCTATATTCAACAGGAGCAAAACCATCAAACTGCGCATCATAAGCAGGATGTACCGCCACCAACTGTCCTTGCAAATGCGTTGACAATTCTGTGATCTCCAATCCAGCAGCTTGCACGATGCCTTTGATTTCATCGGCATAGGTTTTGCTTTCGGCTGCTTTTTGTAAATCGATACAACGTGCGTCCCAACTTGGAATTTGCACACCCTTAAAACCCAATCCTGCAGCCCATTTGCAGATACCCTCTAAGGTATTGAACGGAGGTTGATCTCCTAAGAATTGTGCTAAAAATATACCAGGTCCTTTTACTGTTGTCATATTATAATTGATTGCCTTTTAAATCTTGCTTATTAAATCTTATGTGCCGTCCATTTTTGATCAGAACCCGCAGATAAAACTACATTATCTATAAATGCCATCCCTCTAATCCCATCTTCTACGCCCGGGAAATCTAACATTTCAGGCGTTGGAGTAGTGCCATCTATTTTTGCTGATAAAGTGAGTGCAAAATTTCTATAAATATTTGCAAATGCTTCTAAATAGCCTTCTGGATGACCGCCCGGAGTACGACAATTATGGGTTGCGAAGCTGGATAAATGTGCACCATAGTTAGCGCCAGCTCTTAGAATTTGTGTAGGCTGATCCAACCATTTTACGATCAATGAATTTGGTTCATGTTGAAACCATTCAACGCCACCCAGTTCTCCGTATACTCTAATCTTTAATGCATTTTCTTCTCCTGCTGCAACTTGCGATGCCATTAACACACCCTTCGCGCCATTGTCAAATTTTAAAAGTACTGCACCGTCGTCATCCATCACACGGCCATCTACTAAAGTATTTAATTCAGCACAGATATCGGTGATTTTTGCACCAGTAATATATTCAGCTAAATGTGCAGCATGCGTTCCAATATCACCCATCACAGAACTCTTACCCGATTTTTTTGGATCTGTTCTCCAAGCTGCTTGCGCATTGCCTTCTCTTTCTGATAATCTACTTAACCATCCCTGAGGATATTCCACCCATACCTTACGAATCTTACCCAGCTTGCCTTCGCGCACCATAGCCTTGGCTTGTTTGACCATTGGATAACCAGAATAAGTATGTGTTAAGCAGAGTGTTAAACCTGTTTCTTTGAGTTTTTGTTGCAACAATTTTGCTTCTTCTAAAGAAAAAGTAATTGGCTTTTCGATCACCACATTAAATCCATTTTCTAAAGCCATCATGGCTGGTGCAAAATGCGCGAAATTAGGCGTTACAATAGTCACGAAATCAATGCGCTCATCCGCTGGTAACTGCGCTTCCTTCGTAATCATTTCCTCATAGGTTAAATAAGTTCTTTCTTTAGGAAGAAATAAAGCTTCCCCAGATGCTACTGCAATTTCTGGATTGATACTTAATGCGCCACAGGTTACTTCAATGAGGCCATCCATATTTGCAGCAAGTCTGTGGATGGCGCCAATGAATGCATCTTTACCACCACCTACCATGCCCATGCGTAGTTTTCTATTCATTTTGAAGGGAGTTTTTTAGCTAAAAATAACCTGATTGTGTCAAAATAACACTTTCAGCCTATCGTATGAGCAATTTCCTCATTATTTCTCAAAAAACCCCTTTTTTTCTTGTAAAATATTTGAAAAGAATGCAAAAATAAAATTACATTTATAAACGCATCTAATGCTTGCTTACCATGTCTTCACCAATGAATAGACGAAAATTACTGAAACAAGTTGTATCCGGTTCTGCCGCTTTCGCTGCTGGTTTGGTATTACCCGATCAAGTGAAAGCACAAGTAGAAAATGCATCAAACCTTTTAACGGATTCTGCCAAATTAAATGGCAATATCAACCATAGTGTTTGTAGATGGTGTTACAGTGATTTGAGTTTAGATGATTTATGTAAGGAAGTAAAACGCATTGGATTCAACGCGATTGATTTATTAAAACCAAGCGAGTGGGATACAGTAAAAAAATATGGCATCGATTGTTCCATGTGTTATACTGCAGGTGAAACAAGTTTGACTAAAGGCTGGAATAATCCAGTACATCATCCTTGGTTGATCAAAGATTATTTGGAAGCGATTCCATTAGTAGCAGCAGCTGGTTATAAAAATTTAATTTGTTTTTCGGGAAATCGAAATGGCATGGATGACGCCACAGGATTGAAAAACTGTGTGGAAGGGCTAAAACAAATCATGCCATTAGCCGAAGCAAAAGGGGTGACCATTCATATTGAATTATTCAATTCAAAAGTAGACCACAAAGATTATATGGGGGACAAGTCTGCATGGGGTATTGAACTTTGCAAACAACTGGGCTCTCCGAATTTTAAAATTTTATTTGACATTTATCACATGCAAATAGATGAGGGAGATATCATTCGTTCCATTCAAGATAGTCATGCTTATTTTGGGCATTATCACACTGCGGGTGTGCCAGGTAGACATGAATTAGATGATCGTCAGGAATTAAATTATCCTGCCATCATGCGTGCGATCAAAGCCACTGGATACAAGGGTTATGTAGCACATGAATTCATTGCAACGAATCCAGATAAAATTAGTTCACTTAAGCAAGCAGTTACTGTTTGCGATATTTAAATAATGCTTTTATAAACCAATCATAATAATTAATAAATTTTTTTACAATGGCCGAACAACAGTATGACGCAATCGTAGTAGGTTCTGGAATCAGTGGTGGATGGGCTGCTAAAGAACTTACAGAAAAAGGACTTAAAGTCTTAATGCTAGAGCGTGGAAGAAACATCGAACACATTAAAGATTATGTGAATGCCGATAAAGAAGCTTGGGATTTTCCACACAGAGGTGGCAGAACGCAACAGATGATCGAAGATTATCCTGTGTTAAAGCGTGATTATCCATTGAACGAAACAAATTTAGATTACTGGTGTTCTGATAAGGATCATCCGTATACAGAAACAAAACGTTTTGATTGGTTTAGAGGATACCATGTTGGTGGTCGTTCTCTAATGTGGGGTCGTCAATCTTATCGTTGGGCGGACATGGATTTTGAAGCGAATGCAAAAGACGGTATCGCAGTTGATTGGCCTGTACGTTATAAAGATATTGAGCCATGGTATGATTATGTAGAAAAATTTGCAGGTATTTCTGGAAACAGAGATGGGATTGATTTATTGCCTGATGGACAATTCTTGCCACCAATGGATTTGACATGTGTGGAGAAAGATGTGGCTGCAAGGATTAAAGAAATTTACAAAGGCAGCCGTCATTTAATCATTGGTCGTACGGCTAATATTACTGTGCCACATCAAGGTCGTCCTGGTTGTCAATTCAGAAATAAGTGTTGGTTGGGTTGTCAGTTTGGTGGTTATTTCAGTACACAATCTTCTACTTTACCAGCTGCAGTTGCAACAGGTAATTTGACTCTAAGACCTTTTTCGATTGTGACAGAAATTAAATATGATAAAGATAAAAAGCGTGCTACAGGTGTAATAGTATTAGACGCTGAGACCAACAAAACAATTGAGTACAAAGCGAAAATCATTTTTGTGAATGCTTCTACATTAAATAGTACTTGGTTATTGATGAATTCTGCTACAGATGTTTGGGAAGGTGGACTAGGAAGTAGTAGCGGTGCTTTAGGTAAATATTTAATGGACCACCATTTAGGCAATCGTGCTGGTGGAACAATCGAAGGCTATGAAGACAAATACACATTTGGTCGTCGTGCCAATGGTTTCTATATCCCAAGATTTAGAAATATCAATGGAGAGAAGCGTGATTATATCAGAGGATTTGGTTACCAAGGTGGAGCCAACCGAGCTGGATGGGGTCATGATGTGGCAGAAGTAAGCATTGGTGGGAAATATAAAGATGCATTGACTGAGCCAGGTGGATGGTCTATTGGTATGATGGGCTTTGGTGAAATGTTGCCAGATGAAACAAACAAAGTGACTCTAGATAAAACGAAAAAAGATAAGTGGGGATTGAATGTCTTGAACATAGATTGCGAGTTGAAAGACAACGAAATCAAAATGCGTAAAGACATTTTAGAAGACGCAAAAGAAATGCTAGAGCGCGCTGGTGCAAAAAATGTACAAGGTTTTGAAGGAGATGGTACACCAGGTAGAGGTATTCATGAAATGGGTACAGCTCGTATGGGTAGAGATCCTAAAACTTCTGTATTGAATGGCAACAACCAAGTATGGGATGCGCCGAATGTATTTGTGACAGATGGTTCCTTCATGACAAGTGCCAATTGTGTGAATCCTTCATTGACTTATATGGCATTCACTGCAAGAGCAGCAGAATTTGCTGTATCAGAATTGAAAAAAGGAAACTTATAATTTAATTTTTAAAAAAATATTTTATGATAAACAGAAGAGAAGCCCTATCAAGAGTTGCCATCATCATGGGTGGAACAGTGTTAGGTGCAGAAGCTTTTTTGACTGGTTGTAAAACCAACACCAAGGGGGTGACTTTCTCCCAAGCAGATATCGACTTTTTAAATGAAGTAGGAGAGACCATCTTGCCTGCAACCGATACGCCAGGCGCAAAAGCGGCTAATGTAGGGGCTTTCATGCAAACCATGGTGAGTGATTGCTATGAAGCAAAAGACCAAGAGATTTTTATGAAGGGAATGGCCGAATTGAATGCTGCTTCTAAAAAGCACCACAATAAAACTTTTATGGAATCTACCCCAGAAGAGCGTACTGCGTTTTTAACGGAGTTAGATAAAGAAGCGAAGGAGTACCAAAAAAATAAAAAACAAGAAGACCCTACACATTACTTTACCATGATGAAGCAAATGACTTTATCTGGTTTGTTTACTTCAAAAATTGGTGCAACAGAAGTATTGAGGTATGTAGCTGTTCCTGGTAAGTTTGAAGGTTGTGTGCCTTATACGAAAGGAGAGAAAGCTTGGGCTACTTCATAGTAGATTTAAGATATTAAGTGAGCCTCATGCTGGGGGCTCACTTTTATAATTATTCATTCGGTTTTTAATTTTAATTTATGTCAAATTCAAGAAGAAGTTTTATACGTGGTGCTGCTTTAACAAGTGTTGCATTGTCAATGCCATTTAAGAATGAGTTAATGGCAATGGCGTCAAAGTCTAATCCATTTGGTATTCAATTATGGTCAGTGAAACAAGCATTAGCAAAAGATACACTTGGTGTTTTGAAACAAATTGCTGCAAATGGCTATAAAAAAATTGAAAGCTTTGAAGGTCCTAAAGGCATGTTTTGGGGTCTGAAAAATACAGAGTTCAAAAAAGTGATGGATGATTTAGGAATGAATATCGTTTCCACGCATTGTAACGATACTGGCAACTTTAAAACTTTTGAACAAAAGGCTGCTGCGGCAGGCGAAATTGGAATGAAGTATATTATTTGCGCATTCAAAGGGCCACAAAAAACACTTGATCATTTTAAGAAATTTGCCGACGAGTTTAATGCATGTGGCGAAATTGCAAAAAAACATGGTCTTCGTTTTGCTTACCATAACCATGATTATTCATTTAAAGCCATGGATGGAATTGTTCCTCAGGATTTAATGATGAAAAATACAGATTCAGCTATCGTGGATTTTGAAATGGATATGTATTGGACAGCAGCTGCAGGGCTAGATCCTGTTGTATACATGGATCAATTTCCTAATCGATTTAAATTAGTGCATGTGAAGGATATGACTAAGACCGCTACTGGTCATGAGTCATGTGTGATTGGGAAAGGTATTATTGATTATAAAACGCTATTACCAAAAGTTGCAAAACGTGGTATAGAGCAAATGATTATAGAACAAGAAGCGTATACTGGATCCAATGAAATGGATTCCGCTAAAGACAATGCTGCTTATGTGAAAACATTAAAATGGTAATGGATACCAAGGATTAAATAAAAAAAGGGACACAATTTGTGTCCCTTTTTTTATAGCTGTATAATAAGATGTACGATACCTTTTACTTTAAAAGTATTCCTTGCTTTTGAATTTCTTTTATTGCATTGTACAACGCATCTAGATTCTCTACTGTATTAAACGCATTGATTGAATACCTTAAATACACATCATCGCCCTGGCGCATGATCGGCACTTCTATTTTATAATCTAAAAATAAAGTCCTTTGTAATTTTTCTGGATCTAGAGTTTGAATTGGAATGCTAATCATTTGTCCAATCCACTCACTATTAAGTGGGCAAATTGGCTTGCTATTGAATAAGTCAAAAAATCTTGGAGCATGTTCTAATACCATTTCATGGCATTTTTTTCCAACAGCTTTCCAGTTGTGTTGCTCCATGAATTCAATACAAGTGTCTACTGTTAAGAAGGCCGAAAAGTCCCTGGTACCAATCATTTGGTGGTAGTCTAAGAAATTAGAATGTGACGGCTTTGCTGCTTGGTAGCCCCAGCTTACAATCATAGGATCGCAAATGGGTTGTACTGATTTTGCAGCGTATAAGAAGGAGCAGCCCTTTGGTGCCATCATCCACTTATGACAGGCCCCTGTATAAAAATCTGCTTGTATTTTACTTAAGTCCAATGGGATATGCGCTGGTGCGTGTGCCCCATCAACAATAGTGATCAGTCCTTTTTCTTTCGCAATCGCACAAATTTCAGCAGCTGGTAAAATTAAACCTGTCGCACTTGTGATATGTGAAATAAAAATCGCCTTGGTCTTTTCATTGCATCCTTTAAAAAAATCCTCGATGAATTGTTCTTTGCTTACAATTGGAAGATTGATTTTTTGTCTTCTATAAGTTGCGCCTTTTTTCTTACAATAGTAATCCCATGTTCTATCACAAGCACCATATTCAATATCTGTCGCTAAAATTTCATCCCCTGGTTCTAAAGGAAAACTCTTTGCAATCATGTTAATTGCAAAACTTGGATTGGTGACATATACCAAATCATCTTTGTCTGCACAGTTTAAAAACTTTGCCAAAGCTGCTCTAGAATCTGCTAGGTATTGATACCCATCAAATGCAATGAACTGCACAGGCTCTGCCTCTAGGACCCTTTGCCATGCTTGGTATTTTTCGAATATTGGTTTTGGTGTAGCACCAAAAGACCCGAAATTCAAAAAATGAATATCGGGTCTTAGTAAAAATTGATCTTTTAAAGATTCCATATTTTTTTAATTATGCACCTAAGCTCCAACCTGCACGATAAGTTCGTTTTACAAACTGATTTGCTAAATCGAAATTAGTGATCTTCATATTTGGGCCATCCCATAATAATTGAATATTTCTTCCAGGATAACTGGTCAATCCTTTTGAATCATTCGCTTTAACATCATAAGAACGGATGGCTAAATTACCCATCAATACAGATTCAGTCAATGGTCCTGCGATATCAAAATTAGAACTTAACATTTTTGCTTCTTTGCTTCCTGGTCCTGCGATACATGCTTCAACCCATGCAGCATAATGTCCTTCAACGTCTCCTTTTACCCTTTCAATAGTTTGAGGCACTACCGTTGTTTTAGTTAAATTAGTTGGAAGTAATTGTGGATTCATGCCATAAGTGCCTGCCATCATCTTGCCTTTTGTTCCTTCAAAAATGATACCGTTTCCGCCATCACCCATGACTTCGTTTGGTCCTAATTCTGCTGGTCTTTCTGGTTGTATACCTCCATCCATCCAATGTAATTTTACATCTGGTTTTCCATTTTGTCCTTTGAAAGTTAAAATGATATGAGATGCTGCTGGCGGACTATCTGGAGAATATACTCTTTGCCATGGTGCAGTGTACCTTGTTGCCACACTACATTCTGCAGATACTGGATATCCTAATCCTAACACCGCAAAACCTGGTGCCATAATATGACAGGCCATATCTCCTAATGCACCGGTTCCGTAATCCCACCATCCTCTCCAGTTAAATGGCAATACGCCATCAAAATAATCTTTTTGAGGTGCCGTACCTAGCCATAAATCATAATCTAAACCTGCTGGAATAGCAGTGGCAGTGGTTGGGCGTATCACACCTTGTGGCCATACTGGACGGTCTGTATAACAATAAATAGTATGCACATCGCCAATCAATCCTGCATTGTACCAATCTTGCAACATACGAACTCCATTTCCTGAAGCACCTTGGTTACCCATTTGTGTAACTACATTGTATTTATGTGCAGCTTCTGTCATGATTCTAGCTTCGTAGATATCATGTGCCATTGGCTTTTGTACATATACGTGTTTGTTTAATTGCATTGCTGCCATAGCTTGTACGCCATGCATATGGTCTGGTGTAGAAACAGAAACAGCATTAATATACTTGTGTTCTTTATCTAACATCTCTCTATAATCCTTATAGTATTTTGCTTTCGGAAATCTTTGACGACTCTTTACAGCTTGACGATCGTCTACATCACATAAGAATGCGATATCTGCTTTTCCACTTTGATAGAAGGACCATAAGTCACCTTCTCCTTTTCCTCCAGCACCAATACCTGCAACTTGTAATTTATCACTTGGAGCGGTAAATCCTGGACCACCCAATACATGTCTTGGGACAATGTAAAATCCGCCTAAAGCCAGTGCGGCATTTTTGACGAAGTCTCTTCTAGATTTTACGGTTTTTTTCATAGCAATCGTTTAAATAGGAGGGGTACTCCTTTGGTTTTTTAAGTAGGTTAAATTATTAAAAATTGCCCATATGCTGAAATTATTTTTATGAACGTATAAATTGGCATGGGTATGGGGATTAAAGTTTAAATTGCTATACATTTTATACGCTATGAATACACAGTTAGAAGCATTAAGACAGTATTTTCAGTCAGGGGCAACCCAGCCTTTTGAATTTAGACTTTTGCAGCTTAAAAGACTAAAGCAGATGGTACTTGATAACGAGCAAGCATTATACAAAGCATTGCATGCCGATTTGAAAAAAACAGATGAAGATGCTTGGGCTACAGAAATTGGGTTCTTCTTAAGTGAATTGAACTATACCATCGAACATTTGAAAGGATGGATGCAGCCAAAATCGGTTCCTACAAATTTGGTTAATCTACCTTCTTCTAGTTTTACGATTCAAGAGCCATTGGGTGTGGTTTGTATCATTGCTCCTTGGAATTATCCTTTTCAATTATTATTTACACCATTGATTGGTGCGATTGCAGGCGGTAATTGTGCAGTCTTAAAACCAAGTGAGTTTGCGCCTGCCACAGCAGCTGTGATGGGTAAGATGATTGCTGATTTATTTCCCAATAATTATATGTTGTATTTAGAAGGGGAAGGTGCTACGGTACTTCCACCATTGCTTACTGAAAACAGGTTCGACCATATTTTTTATACGGGTAGCACCATGGTTGGAAAAATAATTTATAAGCTTGCGGCCGAACAATTAGTGCCAGTGACTTTGGAATTAGGCGGTAAAAGTCCTGCAGTGATTTGCGATGATGCTAATTTAAGAGTAGCAGCGCGTCGTTTAGCGAATCCTAAATTTTCTAATTGTGGTCAAATGTGTATTGCGCCTGACTATATTTTAGTACCACATGCATTAAAAGACGCACTCATTAAAGAATTAATCATTGCGCTTCAAGCATTTTATGGTGCAGATGCAGAAAATTCAGAACATTATGGTATAATAATTAATGACAAACAATGGTTGCGTCTAACTTCTTATTTAGGAG
This sequence comes from Sediminibacterium sp. UBA657, assembly GCA_002299885.1. Lineage (GTDB taxonomy): Bacteria > Bacteroidota > Bacteroidia > Chitinophagales > Chitinophagaceae > Sediminibacterium. The sequence continues at coordinate 21,514 of DBOB01000017.1, read as the reverse complement.
ACGGTGAAATTGTGTATGGTGGAAAATCTAATAGAGAAAAATTATTTATTGAGCCCACAATTATGGTAGACGTTCAACCAGATGCGAAAATTATGCAAGAAGAAATTTTTGGGCCTATCCTTCCTGTCCTTACTTATGCTACTAAGGAAGAAGCTTTAGCGATTATTCAAAAAAATCCTAACCCATTGGCTTTCTATGTATTCACTGAAAATAAAAATGATGAAGCCTATTGGTTAACCAATGTGCCTTCTGGTGGCGCTTGTGTAAACAATGCAACAATGCATATTACCAATCATGAATTGCCCTTTGGTGGCAGAGGTTTTAGCGGAACAGGCGGCTATCATGGCAAGTTAAGTTTTGATACTTTTACGCATACAAAATCTGTTTTAAAAACACCTACTTGGATAGATCCTAGTTTTAAATATCCTCCTTATAAAGGCAAGGGCTGGTTGATAAAAAGATTAATAGGATAATTTTCACGAACAAAAAGATGCAACTAAAAAAATATAAAAATATGATCATTAAAATAGCCATTGCAGTGGGGGTGTTGGTTACCGCTGCATTATTGATGAAGAAAAAAGATATGACTTATCGTCAATCTATTTTAAAAACGATCTATCCTGCAATTATGTGGTCCACTGGAAAAGCTGGATCTAAGCAAGTGCAGGTCAATGCAGATTTGAAGAAAGGGACAGTTGAATTCTATAGTTTAACAACAAAAGATATTGCAGGCAATGCATTTAGTTTTGAGCAATTCAAAGGAAAAAAAGTTTTGATAGTGAATACAGCGAGTGATTGTGGTTATACTGGTCAGTATGAAAATTTAGAAAAATTAGCTAAACAGTTTTCGGGCTCTTTGGTGGTGGTTGGTTTTCCTGCCAATGATTTTAAAAATCAGGAAACAAAAGATGATCAAGCAATTGCTGCTTTTTGTCAAAAAAATTATGGAGTGAGTTTTCCCTTAATGTCTAAGTCGGTTGTCATCAAATCAAATAATCAAAATCCAGTTTATACTTGGTTAACAACTGCTAATTTAAATGGTTGGTGTAATCAAGCGCCTGCTTGGAATTTTTGTAAATACTTAATCAATGAGCAAGGGGTATTGACACATTATTTTCCAATGAGTGTGGATCCTTTAGATGCAAAAATTATTGAAGCTATTAATTGATAGGGCAGTGCTCATGGTAGTTCTCTAATACAATTTTACCAGAGTCTATTTCCATGCCTTTGAATTTTTCTTTGATCTCATCCAAGATCGCTTCGATGCCTTCGCGCTCTGTAATGCGCACCAATTGGTTTCTATATTCCTTTATATTTGGCAAACCTCTTAAGTAGTTGGCGTAATGTCTGCGCATTTCATTGATACCACCAATTGGCCCCTTCCACTCTAAAGATTTAATCAAATGCTTTCTTGCTACTTCTACGCGTTCCTCAATGGTAGGAGATTTCATTTTTTCACCTGTTGCTAAAAAATGTTTGATTTCTCTAAATATCCAAGGGTATCCAATGGCAGCTCTGCCAATCATGATCCCATCTACACCATATTTATTTTTATACTCTAAAGCTTTTTCTGGAGAATTGATATCCCCGTTGCCAAAAATAGGAATATGAATTCTTGGGTCGTTTTTAATTTTACCAATGATGGTCCAATCTGCTTCCCCTTTATACATCTGTACTCTGGTACGACCATGGATGGCCAATGCTTTTATCCCAACATCTTGTAATCTTAATGCAGCTTCGTGCACATTCAAACTACTATCATCCCAACCCAATCTTGTTTTTACAGTCACAGGTAGGTTGGTGCTTTTTACCACCGCTTCGGTTAAACGCACCATCAAGTCTAGGTCTCTTAAAACGCCTGCGCCAGCGCCCTTCATCGCCACTTTTTTTACGGGGCAACCAAAATTAATATCAATTAAATCTGGGTTTACGGTGTCTACTATTTTGGTACACAAGGCCATCGCTTCTTCATCTCCACCAAATATTTGAATACCTATTGGGCGCTCGTAATCATAAATATCTAATTTCTGCCTACTCTTAATTGCATCTCTAATCAAGCCTTCACTGCTAATAAATTCGGTATACATCAGGTCTGCTCCATTGTCCTTGCACACTGCCCTAAACGGGGGATCACTCACGTCCTCCATGGGCGCTAATAAAAGCGGAAAATCTGGTAATTGTATGTTCCCTATAGATACCATATGAATTCATTATCTTGCATCTAACCGATACGGGGGCAAAGGTACCAATTAATTGTATTGACATGTATACTAATGAAAATTCTATTTTTAACATGAGTCCTGGATTTAGGATGGTTCTATTTATATCCATGACTGGATTGAGTATGATTCTTGGGGGCTTAGTCACATTTTCGATTGTGGCAGCTGCATTGAATACGCCATTTACTGATATTCAGTCTGTTTTATTGCGTCCTGAAAATACCAGTTTGACACAAATTGCCAATGCATTTGCATCAATTATTGGCTTTGGTGTGCCAGCTTTAGTGGTGGCTTATTTTACAAAAGGAAGTTTCGCTTCTAATTTAGGATTCAAACCAATCACCAATGAAAAACAAGTAGGAATCGTTATTCTACTAGCTTTCACGGGATTGATTTTGAGTGGCGCATTAGGGGACCTTACAGATAAAATTACTTTTTCAAATAGCATTAGAACATGGGCAACGGACCTAGAAGCCCAATATAAAAAAGCGTTGATGGCTATGACGCGTATGCGTTCCATTTGGGATTTATTACTTGCAATTGTAGCGATTGCAGTGGTACCAGCGATTGTGGAGGAATTGTATTTTAGAGGAACGCTTCAAAAAATAATTACAGATTGGTCTGGAAAGCCATATGTAGCGATTGTCATTACTGCAATTTTATTTAGCGCATTTCATTTTTCTTATTTTGGATTTTTGTCAAGAATGTCTTTGGGTATTGTACTTGGTTTGATTTATTATAATACTAAAACAATCTGGTTGCCGATACTAATGCATTTTGTCAATAATGCGATTGGCGTAACTGCGTTGTATGTTGTAAGAAATAATCCAAAGAAAATAGACCAAGTAATGGACTCTAACCTTACTTATTATTGGGTCATCATAGGATTAGCAGCATTGGTGATTTTATTTAAACAACTTAAAAAGTCCACAGATGGCGTTTAATTTTTCTGTTTTTAAAGTAAGGGCTTTGTCTGCAATTGTCTTTGTGTTGATTATGCTTGCAGGCTTACTCTTTAATAGCTGGTCTTATTTTGCTTTGTTTTTATTAATACAAATTGGTTGCTTGTATGAGTATCAAAAATTGATGCGCATTATTTTTCCTTCTTATCAACAAATTTCAAAAATGCATCAATGGGGTGTATTGGTGGTGGGGTTATTCATGATGACTAGTTTAGCACCAACCGATATTCTTTTACCAGCAGCAATACTTCAGAAATTACCACCAGCTTATCAAGGAATTGGTTTAAGATGGATTGGCTTGAAAGCGATGCCAGTTGCATTGGTATTGATGTTGGTGGCAGATGTATTCACAAGAAAAGCGGACATTAGAAATATTTCAATAAGTTTTTTCGGCTTCATCTATATTTCAATTAGTCTATCCCTGTTTTACGCTATGAGAGGCATGTTTTTGAATTCAGCCATGTCTATGTTTTTCCCGAATATAGAATTGATGGTGCCTATTTTAGTGATTGTGACCGTTTGGGTGAATGATACCATGGCATACATTGTTGGTTCTTTTATTGGCCGTACACCTATTTCTCCTATCTCACCTAAGAAAACATGGGAAGGTACTATTGCTGGAGTTATCTTATCGGTTGTGATTTTATCTACTGTTGCTGGTCAATTTATTCCTATCTCAACTAAGTACTTGTATATGATCACTATCGTCGCTTCTGTTATGGGTAATTTAGGGGATCTTTTTGAAAGCAAATTAAAACGCATGGCAGGCGTAAAAGACAGTGGTAGTATGATGCCTGGCCATGGTGGCTTCTTAGATCGTTTTGATTCTATCTTATTTGCAGGACCATTTGTTTGGATATTGCTTCAATTTATCTTTTAGATGAATTACCTTTGCCCAAATTGCTATTTATGACCATACACAGAGAAGGAACAGCTACGATTGCATTGGTTGCATTTGTTGTTGGTATCTTGAATTTAATTAATTTCTCTTATTTATTTCCAATAAGTACCATCTTGGGTTGGTCATTTTTTGCGCTTACAATAGCTTTCTTTTTATTCATCGTTTCTTTCTTTAGAATGCCCAATCGTGCATTAACCATGGATGCATCTGCGATTGTGTCGCCTGCAGATGGTAAAGTGGTGGTGATTGAGGAAGTAATGCCAGATGAATTTTACAAGGAGCCAAGAATTCAGATCAGTGTTTTTATGAGTCCTGCTAATGTGCACGTGAATCGCTTGCCTGTTGCTGGTAAAATTATTTATAATCAATACCATCCGGGTAAATTTTTAGTGGCATGGCATCCTAAGTCTTCTACAGATAATGAAAGATGGTCTGTGGTGGTTGAAAATGAAAAGGGGACTATTTTATTAAAGCAGATTGCTGGAGCACTTGCTAGAAGAATATGTAATTATGCTGCTGTAGATACTGCATTCAATCAGTGTGATGAATATGGTTTCATCAAATTTGGTAGCAGGGTAGATTTGTTATTACCAATTGGCACTCAAATCAATTGCAAAATCGGAGATACCGTGCAAGGCGGCGTCTCTGTGTTAGCAAAATGGTAATCCAATAGTTTGTAGCTTATAAGATATTTTCCAATTCTTTTAAATGTGTGATCGTATAGGTTGCAGGGACGGTTGGCACAACTTGAACATGGTTCACGAAAATGGTATCCATTCCTATATTGATCCCTCCTTGAATATCTGCAGACTCATTGTCTCCAATCATAATACTTTCGTTCACACTAGCTTTGGCGTTTTTTAAAGCATATTCAAAAATTTCCTTTTGAGGTTTTAAGCTATTACTTGCTTCAGATGTAATCACTTCGATAAAAAAATCCGCTATCCCCGAGTTTTTTATTTTTTTAAATTGCACCGATTCAAAACCATTTGTGATTAAGTGCATTTTATACTCCTTCTGTTTTAAATATTCCAAAATTTCGATGGTATAAGGGAATAAATGTGTTTTATTTGGCAGTATCTCTAAATAAGTCTGGGACATTGCCTTTGCCAATGGTTCATTGGCTACTTTAAAATCTAATAAACTTAAATACACCCTTTTCCATCTTAGCTCTTCTTGCTTAATAAAGCCCTTGGTGTACCGGTCCCATAAACGGTGGTTATGTGCGGAATAAGTGCTGTAAAATCCATCAAAATCAACAATGCCTAAGTCTGCTAAACGGTGTGTTATGTATAGTTCTTGAATGGTTTCTTTAGAATTGGTCTCGAAATCCCAAAGGGTATGATCTAAGTCAAAAAATAGGTCTTTATAGGCCATTTGTATGGGATGAATTGGTAATTGAAATGCTAAATTACCATTTTGCATGTTATCTTTATCTAGTAAAGTATGAATTTATGAATATCATTATTACTGGTGCTTCAAAAGGGATTGGTTTTGCCATTGCAAATGCTTTTGCAGCAGCTGGACACAATTTGTATCTAACAAGTAAAACTCCAGCAGATCTCTCAAGTGCAGCAGCAACTTTACAAAAAACATATCCTAATGTAAAGGTGGATTTTGTGCATGCAGATTTGTCTATTCAAGAACAAGTGCACTGTTTTTCTGAATGGGTTTTAGCAAGAACCACGCCAGATGTATTGGTGAACAATGCTGGTTATTTTTTACCTGGTCAATTACAAGATGAACCAGCTGGTCAATTAGAAGCGCAATTGAATGCGAATTTATTTTCGGCGTATCATTTGACACGTGATCTTTTACCTGCTATGGTAAAAGCAAAACAAGGGCATATTTTTAATATTTGTTCTATCGCTTCTTTACAAGCCTACCCACATGGGGGATCTTATAGTATTTCTAAATATGCATTACTAGGCTTTTCTACAAACCTAAGATTAGAATTAAAAGACAAGGGCATTAAAGTCACAGCAGTTTGCCCAGGAGCCACTTATACCAATAGCTGGAAGGGTTCTGGTGTGCCAGAAGATCGTATCATGGAAGCGGATGATATTGCTAAGATGATTTATGCAGCCACACAACTAAGTCCTCAAGCGGTGGTAGAAGATATTGTGCTGCGTCCTCAGCTAGGAGATTTGTAAAAATCAGAATCGCTCAAGCGCTTCATCATTCGTTCCGTTTTTATCTGAAGCGGCTTGATCTATTTTACCCGATTTGCTAAAACTTGCTCTTGCTGCTTTTGTTGCAGCTAATCTTTCTAAAATGACTGCTGCAATTAATTTTGCTGCATCTTCATTCGGGTTTAATTGTAGTATATATTTCAACTTTTCCTCAGATACATCTATACGGTAAAGTAATTGCACCAACTTATTAAAATCATGTTGTATGCATTCATTGATAAAGACAATTAAATCACTTGGGCCTAGTTGTTCTAATTCGGAAAATGTTTTTTCCATGCGGCTATTTTTACCTGATTTTTTCTGTGACACCTAAACTAAATAATGCAAAGTCGTATTTGACAGGATCTCTTGCATCTAAAGTTCGGCAATATTCAGTTAACTCCAAGGCAGTCAGCCAATCTATTTGTGGACGGGAGATCAGCCCAAAGCTTCTGGATACTCTAGCTACATGCACATCTATTGGAATGATCAAATCGGCAGGGGAGATTGTTTTCCATAAGCCAAAGTCAACCCCATGTTGATCCTTACGCACCATCCACCTCAAAAACATATTCAATCTTTTACAAGTAGATCCGTTTTCTGGTGAAGCAATATGTTTTTTGGTACGATAAGGCGCATCCTCCAATGAAAAAAAGTAATTTTTAAAATTAACCAATCCGGCTGCTACTGTTTTTACTTTTTTGCCAGAATCTTGATCCATAAAAAAAGCAGTTTCTAAACTTTTCTGGTTAGCATAATGATGTTTAAAAAACGCGATGCAATACAATAAATCCCTATCGTTGAAAGTACGATGCGCGAAGCCTGCTAATTTTTTAAGATCTTTTGCTTGGTGTTGGGTACAAAATTCAAAAGGTGCATTGTCCATTCTTTCCAGCAATTCCTTGCTCTTTTGAATGATCGTGGTACGATTTCCCCAAGCAAAAATGGCAGCAAAAAAAGCAGCAATTTCAATGTCTTGCTGCTTTGTATATAAATGCGGTATACTGATTGGATCTTTTTCGATAAAGTCAATATGGTTGTATTGCTTTACTTTTTGATCGAGTAATTGTTTGATTGCAGGGTTCATTATCCAATGGCCTGTGCTAAATCTGCAATAAGATCTTCGGCATCCTCAATACCAACACTCAAACGAATTAAGCCGTCAGCTAATCCATTGGCAATTCTTTGCTCACGTGGAATAGATGCATGGGTCATACTTGCAGGGTGGTTGATCAAAGACTCAACACCCCCTAAACTTTCGGCCAATGAAAATATTTTTGTACTTGACAATACTTTGGTGGCCGCTGCAACGCTATCGTCCTTTAATACAAAGCTCATCATGCCACCAAATCCGCGCATTTGCTTTTTAGCAATGTCGTGGTTGTGATGGTCTGTAAAGCCACACCAGTAGACTTTTGCTACTTTTGGGTGCTGGCGTAAATAATTGGCTACTTGTTCGCCATTCTCGCAATGTCTTTGCATTCTTACATGCAATGTCTTAATCCCTCTTAATACTAAAAAGCAATCTTGTGGACCTGGAACCGCACCCGTACTTTTTTGTATAAAATACAATTGGTCTCTTAGTGCTTGATCATTCAGCATCAAACAACCTTGTATCACATCACTATGACCTCCTAAATATTTAGTAGCTGAGTGCATTACAATAGTTGCACCTTGATCCAATGGATTTTGTAAATAAGGTGATGCGAATGTATTATCTACACAAACAATACAATTGTGTTGTTTACCTATTGCTGATACCGCTTCGATATCTGTAATATTCATCAAAGGATTGGTAGGTGTTTCTAACCAAATTAATTTTGTTTTTTCTGTCATCACTGCCGAGACATTTGCTACATCAGAAGTATCTACATAAATAAATTTGATGCCCATCTTCTCGTGCACTTTAGAAAACAACCTGAAAGATCCGCCATACATATCATGCGCTGCAACTACTTCGTCCCCTGGTACTAATAAACGCATCACTGCATCTGTTGCTGCTACACCACTTGCAAATGCCAATCCAAATTTTGCATTTTCAATCACCGCAAAAGCTTCTTCCAAAGCAAAGCGTGTTGGATTTTGACTTCTTGCATACTCATAGCCCTGATGTACGCCAGGAGCGGATTGTACGTAAGTTGATGTTTGGTAAATAGGTGTCATAATAGCACCCGTGCTAGGATCTGGATGCGCACCCGCATGAATGTATTTGGTCCCTAAATTATTTTTATTGCTCATCTTTATTTGTATTAATTTATTTATTTTTTAATTCGTATGATTTATTTGATTACCGTTTTTAAACATACGATAAGAGAATACGGCTGGCACAATTACCATTACTGCTGTGGCCAACATAAAACCAATTAATCCAAATTTCATTGGCAATACAAAGGTTACAGCTGCTTGGAACAAGCCACCGTAGATCCAATATTTACTTGCTACTTTATGTGTTTCATTCCAGTTGTCAACATTCTCTAAAGTCCAAGGCAATTTAAATCCTACAAAATAATTTTGCTTAAACTTAGGCATATACCAACCTAGCCCAGCAAATGACAATCCAACCAATGGTAAAATCAATTTACCTACATTGATTTGATCGGCATGGGTAGATGAATAAATAATGATCAAACTTAGCATGCTTAAAAAAGCAACCGTCAACACTGCGAAATTGCTATAAAGGGTATCATTGGCTTCGTCGTATTTTTTTGGATCGAATGATTTTAGATTCGACATGAGCACATAAACAAATACACTCACTGCCCCCATAATGCCAGGCCCTATAAAAATACTGGATGGTCCACCCCAGGCGTCTGCCTTCCCTTCGATGTTAAAATGGGTGGGAATTTTACTAGGTAAATGCGGAAAAATCAATGCACCATAGACAAATGGGGCGATAATCAATAGGGCTACAAGAAAAGGGCCGTATTTTTTTGTGTTCATAACAATCAAATTGAACCTCAAGGTACAAAATTTTTGTCTTTAGAACCCTTTAGATGAATTGGGCAAATCTGCCTAAATAAATTACTTTTGCAACAAATCAATCGACATGAGCAAAGGACCAATTTCACAGTTTATAGAGCATAATTATCGACATTTTAATGCTGCTGCCTTAGTAGATGCTGCTAAAGGCTATGAAACCCACTTGTTAGAAGGCGGGAAAATGTTAGTGAGTTTAGCAGGTGCCATGAGTACGGCAGAATTAGGAATTAGCTTAGCGGAAATGATCCGTCAAGACAAGATTGCCATCATTAGCTGTACTGGTGCCAACTTAGAAGAAGATGTAATGAACCTTGTAGCTCATAGCCACTATAAGCGTGTTCCTAATTATAGAGATTTAACGCCACAGGATGAGTGGGATTTATTAGAAAATCATTACAACCGTGTAACAGATACTTGTATTCCAGAAGAGGAAGCATTTAGAAGATTACAAAAGCATATTGTAAAGTTTTGGAAGGATGCAGAAGCAAAAGGTGAGCGTTATTTCCCGCATGAATTCTTATACCAAGTGGTATTAAGTGGTGAGCTAGAACAATATTATGAGATCGATCCTAAGGATAGCTGGATTGTAGCAGCTGCAAAAAAGAATATTCCAATTGTTGTTCCAGGATGGGAGGACAGTACAACTGGAAATATTTTTGCTAGCTATGTGATCAAAAATGAATTAAAGGCATCGACTGTTAAAAACGGTATTGAATACATGATTTATTTAACAGAGTGGTATAGAGCTAATAGCGGCGGAAAAGGCGTAGGGTTCTTCCAAATAGGTGGAGGTATCGCTGGTGATTTCCCAATTTGTGTAGTACCAATGATGTACCAAGACCTTGAATGGCATGATGTCCCTTTCTGGAGTTATTTCTGTCAAATTAGTGATAGTACCACTTCTTACGGATCATACTCTGGTGCAGTTCCAAACGAAAAAATTACCTGGGGTAAATTAGATATTCATACGCCTAAATTTATTGTAGAGAGTGATGCCACGATTGTAGTGCCATTGATATTTGCTTATATTTTAGGACAGTAATAATATATAAAAAATACTTTAGAAGTAAAAATGCCCCTTAGCAATAAGGGGCATTTTAGTTAAGGTCTTTGTTCGACTATCTTGTAGCAGGCATATTCAAAGGCATATCGCGCTTTAACATATCTTCTCTTGTAGCCATATCCCAAGCAGTTTCAAAAATGATTCTTGTTCTTTTTTCCATCAAATCAAAATTGATTTTCTCCACTCTATCTGTTGGTTTATGGTAGTCTGCGTGTGTGCCGTTAAAGTAGAAAATAACAGGAACGCCTTTTGCAGCAAAATTATAATGGTCACTTCTGTAATAAAAACGATTTGGATCTTTTGGATCGTTGAATCTTCTATCCAATTCCATATTGTAGTTTTTATTCACCTTGTCTGTGATAGGCTGTAAATCACTACTTAACTTATCTTCTCCAATTACATACACATAGTTCATTGAGTCGCCTTTGTAAGTTGGATCTATACGACCAATCATGTCAATGTTTAAATCCGCAGTGGTTTTTTCCATTGGGAAAATAGGATGGTCTCCATAATATTTAGAGCCTAATAATCCTTTTTCTTCACCAGAAACGTTCATGAATACAATATTTCTTTTTGGACTAAATCCTTTTTTTCTTGCTTTTGCAAATGCTTCTGCAATTGCTAATACCCCTGTGGTACCTGATCCATCATCATCTGCGCCATAATAAATTACGCCGTTCTTAACGCCTTCGTGGTCATAGTGACTTGTAATAAATAAGTACTCATCTGATTTTTCTTTGCTTGGCATGTAGGCAATAACATTAGCACTTGCTACAGTAGCACTTGTTTTGTCTGCTAACCACTCAATCTCTGCAGTATATTTACCAATTGGTAATGTTTCCCATTCTTGATCACTGAATTCTTTTGTTCCGCCCAATAAAGCTGCACCAACTGTTTTAGAAACAGTCATGCTCAAAAAAGTATTGGTATTTGCAGTAAATGCCATTCTGCCACTTAAGTTGCTTGGCATAGATGGATTTGTTTTTGCAATATTGATGATACCTATAGCACCTAATTTTTGTGCAGCCATTGTTTTACTGATGGCTCTTTCTTTACCTTCAGAACTAATTAATAATTTACCTCTAACATCTAATGTAGACTTATCATTGAATTCAGAGCCTACATAAAACACTTCTGCACTTGTAAATAACTTTTGTGGTGCAGTAGCTGCGCTAATCCAAAAGTCTTTATCTAAAGTATAGCTAGTGCCGTTTACTTTTAAACTTGAGGTAGTTACTTTATCTTGAAACAAACTAAATGGCATTCTGTAAGAACCAGCATTACCTGGTGTTAGATCCATCTGCTTGTATTGGCTTACTAAATAGCTAGCCGCTTTTCTTTCTCCTTCTGTTCCTGTTTCTCTACCTTGCATTTCCTCGCCAGCAATGATGCTAAGGTGTTTTTTCAAGCCCGCTGCTGTGATAGTTTTAGCTGCAGTGTTGGCATCGATAGTTTGTGCGTTCACAAATCCGATACTCAAACTTAGCAGTACAATAAAAATTTTACGCATGTTGATTAATTTTAAAATGAGCATAGTTGATTATAAATGTAATGATTTTTTGAGGATATTGTATGATTAACAACTGATCTTATCTACCCTTCCTTGATGTCGTCCACCTTCAAATGCGGTCGTCATAAACAAATCAATCATTTCGATTGCAGATTCAATACTCACAAATCTTGCAGGGATACAAATCATATTTGCGTCATTATGCAATCTTGTTAACTCTGCCACTTCTGGCAACCAACATAAACCAGCTCTAATACTAGCATGCTTATTGGCTGTGATGGCTACACCATTTGCAGAGCCACAAAATAAAATACCAAAAGCTGCTTCTCCAGTTTCTACACTCGCTGCAGTCGGATGCGCAAAGTCTGGGTAATCCACAGAGTCGGTAGAGTAGGTGCCAAAATCTTTGACTTGGTAGCCTTTATTTTCGAGCCACTCAATTACTTCTTTTTTGTAAGCTACGCCAGCGTGATCTGCCCCTAATGCGATAGGTTTAGAAGGATCAAAAACATAAGCCATATGAATCGATTTTTATTTGTTGCTAACTTATTATTGCAATTTTTTTTAATTTTTATTCCCACTCTTCTTCAGCCTTCTTCACACTTTTATAAGCCCATCTAGACACGATAATACTTAATTCAAATAAGGAATATAAAGGAATAAAAACCAATAGCTGACTATACCAATCTGGACTTGGAGTAATGAATGCAGCCACAATTAAAATCACCACAGCTGCATACTTACGCGCACCACTTAAAAACTTAGGGGTAACGATGCCTATTTTCGTCAATAAAAAAGCCAATACTGGTAATTCAAATGCAATGCCACAGCCCAATATCAAATTGGTTAAATTATCTAAATAATCTGCAAAAGTAGGCATAGTCGTGATTACATTCTTTGTGCCTAACTGGAAACTTGCTAAGAAATTAAAAGTGAATGGACCTAATATGAAAAATCCGAATGCGGCACCTAAAAAGAAAAAGAAGGAAACCCAAAAAATCATGAATCTTGTATTTCTTAATTCATTCTCTTTTAAAGCAGGCTTGATAAAGGACCAAAATTGATAAAAAATAAAAGGGAAAGCTGTAATGATTCCACCCACAATCGCCATGCTAATACTACTCAAAAACTGTCCTCCAAATGTGGTGCTTTGCATGGTCACTTTTACAGCAGGCATACACAATGCATCTCCTAAACCAGCCCAATGACTGAAGTCGCAAAATAAACGATAGGTAATAAAATCTGGTTGGATTGGTCCTGTTATCACATTGTCCATGATCCAGTCACGCTTTATAAATATCACCAAGGCCATCACTAATATGGCTGCTGCAGATCGTACAATGGTACCTCTTAGTACCTCGAGATGATCAATAAAAGACATCTCGGAACCATCTTTTGGATTTAAACGATTAAATAGTGCCATGGATAAAAAGAATGAGGCCTAAAGTTAAGGCTTATAGGGCAAAATGAGGGCTCAAACACTAAAAATAGTACTAGTGGATGGTAAGCTTTACTTTCTCAATTCTGGTGTCACTTACTAAAAGTATTTCGGCATCAAAATGGCTTAAATGGATCACTTCGCGCACTTTAGGAATGGCTTCGTGTTTATGTATGAGGTAGCCACTCAAAGTCTCTGCGCTGTCGACTGCAAAGTCAATACCATATTTTTCATATAAATAGTCCAATTCTAATCTACCACTAAAAATGTATTCATTCGCAGAAAGCTTCTTTTCTAAAAACTCTTGTTCATCATATTCGTCATTGATCTCACCAAAGATTTCTTCCAAGACATCTTCCATGGTCACAATCCCAGCCGTTCCGCCAAATTCATCCACCACCCATGCAATACTTTTTCTTTTCTTAGAGAATAAATTTATTAAGTCTGCTGCATTCATACTCTCTGTGACCAATAGGATGGGGTGAATAATCGCTTTGATATCTTTTGGCTTTTTAAATAAGTCCAACTGATGGATATAGCCTACAATATTATCCAGGGTATCATTGTATACTATGAGTTTGCTCAATTTAGTTTCAACAAATAAAGCCTTTACTTCTTCTAATGGCGTTTGAATTTCTACACCCACTATTTCTGTTCTAGGCACTAAACATTTACGCACTTTAATATCAGGCAAGCTCAACGCATTTTCAAATAAGTCTGTATTTAATTCTTGTTGTTCTTGATGCGAATTGGTTTGTTGAATAAAATGGGCTAAATCTACTTTCGTAAAAGCTTCTTTTTTATAGACCATCTTCACTTGAAATAAATTACTTAAAACCCATTGCGCTGTATTCACTAATAACACAGTGAGTGGCTTAAATAAAACATGGAAAAATTGCGCTAATGGCGCAAAAGTATTGATTAAGGAAGCTGCCCTGGCTTTAAACATAGCTTTTGGCACAAGTTCTCCTATGAATAAAATAACAAGAGTAGATACAATCGTATTGCCTACTAAGATTGCGCCGTCTCCTAAACCAAATCGACTCCAGATATGGGTATGTAATAGTTCTTCAAATAAAATACCAAACACTACCAATGAAATATTGAGTCCTATTAAACAAGTACCAATAAATTGTGTTGGGGCTTCAAGAAAGCCTGCAATGATTTTACCCGACCTGCTGCCTTGTTTTTTCTTTAATTCCAAACTAAGTCGATTAGCACTAACAAAGCCAATCTCATAGCCAGAGAAAAAACCAATTAAAATTACAGAAGCAACAATAGCAAAAATCATATTTTGTTTTTAAGTGAAAAATACCAGTTTACCACTCTGGCAATACAGGTTTAGTATCAATGATCCCTTCAATCTGTTCCATGATCTCTGGGGTCAATAGGGTAGCGGTTTCTAAAGCAGTTAGATTATCTAATAATTGATTTTTATTGGTCGCGCCTAATATCGCAGTAGACACATTTGGATTTTTAATACACCATGCAATACTCAATGATGCTGTACTCACTTTTAATGCTTTTGCTAAAGCACTCAATTGTTTTACTTTCTCAATTTTATCCTGCATCAACATTCTATCTCTTAACCATTCATAACCTTCAATTTGCATTCTTGATCCATCTGGTATTCCATCATTGTACTTACCAGTTAACAATCCAGAAGCCAAGGGACTCCAAATGGTCGTGCCCAAGCCAACATTTTTAAAGATCTCTACAAATTCATTTTCCATTTTATTGCGCTCAAACATATTGTATTGAGGCTGTTCCATAGATGGGCCAATCAATCTAAATTTTTCAGCAACTCTATGCGCTTCCATGATCTCAACGCCACTCCATTCGCTGGCACCCCAATACAAAATTTTTCCTTGCTGTATTAAAGTGTTCATGGTCTGCACTACTTCTTCGATAGGGGTTGTTTTGTCGGGACGATGACAAAAATATAAATCTAGGTAATCTGTTTGTAGTCTTTGTAATGCCTCATGACATGCTTCTGTTAAATGCTTTCTACTTAATCCTGTTTGGTTGGGCTTATTGGCTTTTCCTCTCCATCCAAAATATGCTTTTGAAGATAAAACGATCGATGTTCTATCCCATTTTTTTTGACTTAAAATACGCCCCATCATTTTCTCACTTTCCCCAGCTGCATAGACTTCTGCATTGTCAAAAAAGTTTACCCCAGCATCATAAGCAATGCCCATTAATTCATCTGCTATACGGTCGTCTATTTGCTTATGAAATGTCACCCAGCTTCCGAAACTTAATGTGCTTAATTGAAGCCCTGTTTTGCCCATTTTTCTATATTCCATCTGCTTTATTTTAAGGGTTTAAGCTACTGCTGTCTTGAAGGATAGCATAGCTATTTGGTTGTGGTTTAAAGATACGAATGTCTGTCAAATTTTGATTGGCTTCTAGTCCCTTCCCATAAATTTTGGCCAAAGGACTATGTTGTTTCACCACCACATCCTGCTCGGTATAAAACTTGCCTGTGTTTTGATCCCAATACATTTCCTTACACCATAAGGTATCACCAAGGGTGTTGAAAATAACTACGTCGTCTTTTAAGTATACAATATTTTCTGTCTCTTTATATTTTGCATATTTAGCAGAAAGTTGACTCTCTATTTGATTGCTATCCTTGTAAAAGTCTACATGGATGGATTTAGGAAACTCAATCATTTTGCTACTATCTTCTAAATAACGATTCATCAAAGAGGCAGTTAATTTTGCACCTAATTTGCCATCATTACTTACATAAATGGCAACATCTTTTCCAACATCTATTCCGCTAACCCTTGCGCCTAGTGCTTTTACAGCATCTACATCATTCTCACATGCAGCCATAAAAAAGCAGCTACTCAAACAAGCAACTGCTATTTTTAATATTTTTTGGTGGCTTGTATTAATCATATTTACGTTTATTGAACCAAACGTCACTTAAACTATATCCCACTGTAAATTGAACAAAATTTTCTTTGAAATTAGATGCACCACCACCTCTTTGTCCTACTTGTAAAGCAAGATTCAATAAAGTGAATTGGTAATCGTAAGAACGGTACTTTCTGATAGGTAAACCTAAGCCCATTGTTAAACCGTTTACTTTTAGCCCATTGTTATTGATGTTGATATAATCATTGCCACTGAATAATCCAAAACGATATGTAACAGTAGACCAATAACTTTCAAAAGCATATGGATTAGGACATAACTGTGCTCCAGCGCGAAACATAGTTGCATTTCGAACTTGATCTGTTTCGCCATAAAATTTATAACCATCCTTCCAGTTAGACTGATTCAATTCAATACCAATCACCCATTGATCATAGTTGCCTCTAACAGTGGTGATTTTTTTATGTAAAGCAATACCGGCTGTGATAACGCTTGGTAGCTCAACGATGCCCTTTATATTTTTTTGAAACAGTGCAGTATCAACAGGAATTTCTTGTGTAGATGTAAATGTACCATTCGATCTTAAAACATCTTGCTTCCCTCTTAATCTTTGGTCAAGCGTATAAGTTCCACCATAGCTAATTGTATACTCTGTTTTGTCTTTTGTAACTGAATTGGTTGAACTTGATAATGGAAATTCTCCTTGTGCGCCGAGGTTTAAAAATACACCACCAAAACTTGTGTTGGTACTTGATAGTGACTGATAAAAAAAAGTTGAATCAGTATTGAATAAGAGCGCCTTTACTACATCTATTTTTTTTCTGCCTAAATTATAACCCGTGTTCATTCCAATGCTTAGATACTTCCAACTTTTACCTACACCAAGAAAGACTTGATTGATCCCACCTTCGCCTTTATAGTTGGTATAGACTGAGTCGCCGATTTTAGGGTCATACAAAAAATCATTCACTGAATAATTAATTTGTGTTAGTGGTCTTAATCCAAATGCAAATCCAATTTTCTTTGCTTTACTAATTGGCACACCTACTGCAATATAGTTGGGTATCAAATAAGTGGATTTTTCTTTTCCTGCAGGCGATGTTCTTTTAAGATTGTTATTGGTTAAATTCAAGCCAATATCAAATGTGGTCATATAGATCCCTCCGTAAGAAGCAGGGTTGTTAAAATTTATGCTTTGTCCAAAAGCGCCATTCATGATGGGCGTGTATGCGGCAGTTAATCCACCCATAGCTTGGTTCGCAGCATTTTGACTGTTGTAAATTTCGTTACCTACGCCAAATCTTGAAAACGGGGAATTGATCTGAGCCTTTAATGGGGCAATAAAACAGAAAAGTCCTATGAATGGGGTTAACCTAAGTATTTTTTTCACTAATCGCATATAATCCTTTGTATATTAAATTTGGGTCGGCAAATATCCTTCTTTTTAAGTGAGGTACAAAATAACTAAGGTCTCCACCGGTTAATAGGGCGTTAAATTTGCTGTATTTGGCCTCATAGGCATCAATTATACCATTTATTTCGGCTGACATCCCCAAAACGACCCCAGAAAGTAGGTTGGATTTGGTATCATAGCCCACCAAACCAAAGCTCGGCGCAGGCTCAATTAATGGCAAAAGGGCTGTTAAATCATTCATAGACTTGAAACGCATTTGCATACCAGGAGAGATACTGCCTCCCAAAAATTGGCCTCGATTATTGACAAAATTATAGGTGATACAGGTGCCAAGACAAATGACAAGGCTATGTTGATTAGGGTACAAGTCCACAGCTGCTGCAACAAGTCCTAAACGATCTGCTCCAATCGTTTCTGGTTTGCCTACTGGCGTTGTGAAATTTAATTTGGTTTGTGGACCCAATAAATGGAATGGACCATAACTGGTCAATAGGCTTTCAATTGCTTTATCATGATGAATCACGGAGGAAAGCAATGTTTTACTTGGTTGGTATTGGTCTAGTAATTTTTGCACAGATGCAAGACCATCATTTTCTAAAAGCTCCAATTTTTCTAATTGCTTGCCTTTAAAAATTGCCGCCTTTAATCGGGTGTTGCCAAAATCGAAACAAATTGTTGTAGACATAATGATTTTCGTAGTTCAAAATTAATTGCTTTCAAGCAAACTTTAGGTAAAACAATAGGCAAGTTGCAAAAGATTTCGGTTATTTGAAGAACAATTCAACGAATATGAAGGTTGCAGGGTTTACAATTATTAAAAATGCAGTGGTGAATGACTTTCCTATTTTGGAAGCCATTCGTTCAATCTTACCCGTGGTGGACGAAATGATTGTTTTAATTGGGGATTCGACAGATGAGACCATTGCATTAATTGAATCCATTGGTGATCCTAAAATTAAAATTCATCATTCTATTTGGAATAAAGATTTAAGAAAAGGTGGGGTGGTTTTAGCAGATGAAACCAATAAAGCATTTCAATTAATTGATGCTAGTTTTGATTGGGCGTTCTACATTCAAGGAGACGAAGTGGTACATGAAAAATACCATCCAGCTATTCGTGCTGCTTGCGAAAAATACAAGGACGATTTACCAGTTCAAGGCTTATTATTTAAGTACAAACATTTTTATGGCACCTATGATTATGTAGGGGATAGTAGAAAATGGTATGCGCATGAAATAAGGATCATTAGAAATAATAAAGCCATTAGTGCTTATAGAGATGCGCAGGGTTTTAGAATTGGTCATCAAAAATTACCAGTCGCTGCCATTGATGCAAGCATCTATCATTATGGATGGGTGAAAAGTCCTGAGCAAATGCGTAAAAAACAAAAAGAGAGCGCTGCTTTTTGGAATGATGATGCACAGATGGAAAAAATTATACAAAGTCCTGATTTTTATGATTTCTCTGAATTTGATTCTTTAGAGCGCTTTATAGGAACACACCCTAATGTGATGTTAGATAGGATAGAACGAAAAAATTGGGTCATTGATTTAGATGTCTCAAAAAAGAAACTGTCTTTCAAAAAATTTGTGTTGTATTATTTTGAAAAATTAACAGGTATACGTCCATTTGATTTTAAGAATTATAAAATTATCCGTTCATAAATGTTTGATGTTACAGATATCGCAAAAGGTGTTGCTGAAGGCAATTTTTTATTGTTGGCAAAAACCATTTCACAAATTGAAAACAAAGTGGAAGGGGCAGATGTCTATTTAACTAAATTAGTACCTAAAGCAATTCCGATCATTGGTATTACTGGCCCTCCAGGGGCAGGTAAAAGTACCTTAATTGCAGGCTTGGTAGGCGAGTGGATTGCAGCAGGTAAAAAAGTGGCAGTCCTTTCGGTAGATCCTTCTTCTCCTTTTCACAAAGGGGCAATCTTAGGAGATCGTATCCGCATGAAGGATTGGTATTTGCATCCTCAAGTATTCATTCGTTCTTTAGCTTCCAGAGGACATTTAGGTGGATTAAATAGTTCTATGATAGAACTAACAACTTTATTACAATCCGTAGGATTTGATCAAATTATAGTTGAAACAGTAGGGGTGGGACAATCCGAAGTAGAGGTAGCTTCTTTAGCTGATACAACAGTGGTCGTGCTAGTACCTGAAGCAGGAGATGATGTACAGATGATGAAATCGGGATTAATGGAAGTAGCTGATGTATTTGTAGTGAATAAGAGTGATCGACCAGACGCACAAACTTTCACCAACCACATTCGACAAATGATGATGGAGAATGGGGTGTCAGAAGACCTGGTTAAAGTAGTGGCTACCGTTGCTTCACAGGGTCTTGGAATCAATGACTTGATGCAGGCAATTGATGCCCATCAAATTGCCAACAATGCTTTAGGAAACTACAAAAAAATAATCTTCACAAAAGCAATTCAGCTGATTGTCGCACATAAAATGCAACAGGTAGACCTTAAAAAATTAGAGCAAGATATAGAGACAGCAACAATCAATGAGGGGTTCAATATTTTTAGTTTTACACAAAATTATTTTTGATGCATACCTCCGTAGCATTAATCATTGCAACATACAATTGGCCTCAAGCATTAGAACAAACTTTGAGGTCTGTTGCCAATCAAACTATATTGCCTAATGAGGTCCTTATTGCTGATGATGGTTCTGATGAAAGGACTGCTAATTTGATTCAAAAGTTTAAAGAAGCACATCCAACACTAAATATTGTACATGTTTGGCACGAAGACAATGGCTTTAGATTAGCTGCCATAAGAAATAGGTCAATCAGCATGGCACAATCAGCATATATTATTCAAATAGACGGGGATATTATTTTAGATCAACATTTTATTGAAGATCATTTAAGCATTAGAACAGCAGGTTCTTTTGTAACAGGAAGTAGATTGCTTTTAGGTAAAAAAATCACTGAAGTTTTGTTGGAGTCCGAGAAAATAAATTTTGCAACACTAAGGTGGAAGGGGAAAAACTTTTTCAATACGCTTAGAATACCATTGCTCATGCACTTATTACAAAATAACTATAAAACAAAAGGGAAGCATTTATATGATGTCAAAGGTTGTAATATGGCATTTTGGAAATCAGATTTATACCTAGTGAATGGGTATGACGAATCTTTTAGTGGTTGGGGTAGAGAGGATACAGA
Organism: Sediminibacterium sp. UBA657; assembly: GCA_002299885.1. GTDB lineage: Bacteria > Bacteroidota > Bacteroidia > Chitinophagales > Chitinophagaceae > Sediminibacterium. The sequence continues at coordinate 778 of DBOB01000017.1, read as the reverse complement.
TATTTGTATTCGTTTATTGCATGCAGGCGTAAAGAAAAAATTCATCAAATTTGGTGGCGTACAATACCATTTATACCACCCCCTTGCATCAAGGGATCAATTGGATGCCAATGATGCATTAATTGAACAACTAAAATTAAATCAAATAAGTTTTTGTAAGCAAGGATTGATAAAAGCTGAACTATAAACTTGAGAATAAAACTAACTAGCTTTCTCGTTTTTCCACCATCTGTATGCGACGTAGCCCATGATGCCAAATGGCATTGCAGCTAAATAGAGAATACCAACATTAAATCCTTTCCCAGCTTCTTCACCAATTTGTGCAGCTGTTTTAGTACAGATGGAGCATTGTGCTTTTCCAGCTAAGACAATTAATTGAAATACAAGTATGAAGTAAATGCTTTTCATGATGCAAAAATAGGTATAAAAAACCCCGATTAATCGGGGGAATCTATTTTTAAAAAAATTAAGCGCTTGCCTTTGGAGCTGCTGCCTTAATATTTCTTGTTTTGTGTGGTCTGCTCTTACCAAAAGAACCTAAAAAGCGCTTTCCTTTTGCTGTTTTTTTATCTCCTCTACCCATGATATTATAATTTTTAAATTGTGATTGGACTGCAAATATAAAAAAACCCTCTGAATAAATGATTATCCGAGGGTTTTTATTCAAATAAATTTGAAATTACAACTTGCCGCTCAATTCTTTACCAGCCTTGAAACGTGCAACTTTCTTTGCTTTAATCTTAATAGTCTCACCTGTTTGTGGGTTACGACCAGTTCT
>DBOB01000007.1 GCA_002299885.1 Sediminibacterium sp. UBA657 | reverse complement strand
AGTCGTGGTAAAGATATTGATGCGGCTTGTGGACAGTTAGCCAATAAAGACAATTAATACCGCCTCCTATGAAAGCGAAAAGATCCGACAACTTTGACAAGTTTGCCAATAAGAAAAAAGGAAGTGCTGTTAAAGAAGAATATAGACAAGAAAAAAAGCAGGCAAAAAAAGATGCTAGAGCTGCAGGTGAAGCTGCACGTCAAAGAAAAAAAGATATTGAAAGAGGTATTGCAGTAGAACCATTAGGAAATAATAAAAAAGGGGGCTTTGATAAAAAAGGAGGCTACGATAAAAAAGAATTTGTAACAGGCCCACCAAAATATTCCATTCCATTAAGAGCAAAATCTGCTCCATCAAAAGCAGCGTCTAAAGGGCCATTTAAATCTTCTGATGTGCCGCCTAAATATGGTGAGCTTCAAAAATCTGCTGGATCAAGATCTGCTGGACCAAGAGCATCCGCTTCAAAAAGAACACCAGAATCTATGGATCGCGCGGACGTTAAACGAACTGCAAGCATCGGCAAAGTAACTGCCAATGAAGATATGCCTTACGAGCAAATGCCGTTGAACAAATACATTGCACATGCAGGTACATGTGGAAGAAGAGAAGCTGCAGAACTCGTTAAGTCTGGTCATATCACGGTGAACGGGGATACAGTTTTAGAGCCTGGTTATAAAGTACAATATAAAGATGTGGTAAGATTAAAGGGGAAAGTATTGCAATTGCAAGTCACTCCTGTTTATATTTTATTGAACAAGCCAAAAGATTATATCTGCACAGCAAACGATCCAGAAGGCAGAAAAACTGTTTTAGATATTATTAAAAATGCGACTACACAGAGAATGTTTCCTGTAGGTCGTTTAGATAGAAATACAACTGGAGTTTTAATTTTAACCAATGATGGTGATTTGGCACAAAAGCTAACCCACCCTTCTTATGAAATTAAAAAAATCTATGAGGTAACCTTAGATAAACCTGTGACCAAGGCCGATATGGAATCAATTGCTGCAGGTGTAGAATTAGAAGATGGATTCATAGCAGCAGATGCCGTAAGTTATTTATCCAACACCTCTAAAAATGTAATTGGTATTGAAATTCATAGTGGTAGAAACAGAATTGTAAGAAGAATATTTGAACACCTTGGATATGATGTGAGACATTTAGACAGGGTGATGTTTGCTAATTTAACTAAGAAAAATGTGGACCGTGGCAAGTGGCGTTTCTTAGCAGAAAAAGAAGTAAGAACATTAAAATTCTTAAATAAGTCATTTACAAGAAAAGCAAGCAAGTAAGGGATGTTAGATATACTATTTGAGGATCAAGACATGATTGTCATCAACAAACCTGCTGGTGTATTAAGTATTCCAGATCGTTTTGGAAAAGAACTTTCTATCAAATCTCTTTTGCAAGATAAGTTTGGTAATATTTTTACAGTGCATCGTTTGGATCAAGCAACAAGTGGGTTGATAATTTTTGCAAAAAACGCAGAAGCGCATAAGGAACTAAGCCAATTATTTGAAGGCAGAACAATTGAAAAAAAATACCTTGGCTTAGTACTAGGCCGTCCAGAACCAAATGGCAGCATTGACGGAAGCATTATGGAACATCCTGTTAAAAAAGGACAAATGTATATCCATGTAAAAGGAAAAGCTGCATTGACAACCTATGAAGTGGTCACCTACTATAAACACTACGCCTTAGTATCATTTCAAATTCATACTGGAAGAACCCATCAAATTAGGGTGCATGCAAAACATATTGGACATCCAATCATTGCAGACGAGATCTACGGAGATGGTGTTAAATTATTGCTATCAAGTATTAAGAAAAAGAATTTTAAATTAAGCAAATCCGAAGAAGAAGAAAAGCCAATACTTGCAAGACACGCTTTACACGCACATACCTTAAAATTGGTATTTAAAGAAAAGGAGTTTGCATTTGAAGCGCCGCTTCCTAAAGATTTAGCTGCAACGATTAAGCAATTAGATAAGTGGAATAGCTAAATCCAATAAGCCATCGGGCAATTCAACATAGACTTGCTTTTTTTTATGGTCTACCCCTTTAAGACTCTCCTCATGCAAAGGAATATAGGTTTCATTGCCTTGGTATAAAATCGTCACCATTAACTGATGTGGCTGTTCAATTACTTCTTGCACCTTGCCTAATTCTTTTCCATCTTCAACCACCATATATCCAAGTAAGGAAAGTGGTGAACTTTTATCTACCAGCAATTGGAATTCGGCTTCTGGCAGCCATACTTTTTTCCCAATCAAAATACTACAAGCTTCTCTAGTGGTAATGCCTTCTACTTGTAAATGAGTTAAACTTTCGGTTTTTGCAGATGCAGACTGAATAAAATAAGGAATAAAACTAGCTGCATTTTTTTCAATAAAAATAGCATCAATGCCTTTAAAGTGTATGGGCTTCCCCAAAGCATGCTCTAAGATAAGATGCCCTGTTAAACCATGTGCTGCAACAATTTTTCCTATGTGGATATATTCACTCATACACGAATTTAGTAAATGATTGGACGATAAAAAAACCTCCCGAAATTCGGGAGGTTAAATACTATTGAATCTTAAATAAATTTTAGATTTCTTTAGGTTATTCTGCAGCTGGTGTTTCTTCAGCAGCCGCTTCTGCAGCTGGTGCTTCCGCTTCTGCTACTGGCGCTTCTACTTCTGGAGCTGCTTCTTCAGCAACAACTTCTGTAGGTGCTTCAGCAACTGGTTCAGCTACTTTCTTAACTACTGGTACATACACTTTTTTATCAGCTTGTGCTTTTTTGTGTGCATCATTCTTAGAAGCAATTGATGTTTCATGCTGTGCATACCAAGCTTCAAACTTAGTCATTGCAGTTGCATCATCAAATAGACCTAATTTAACACCACGTAATAAGTGCTTTAAATAAAGTACGCCTTTGAAAGACAAGATTCTGCGAACGGTGTCTGTAGGTTGAGCACCTTTGTTTAACCACTCTAAAGACTTTTGACGATCTAAATTGATTGTCGCTGGAACTGTTAAAGGATTGTAAGTACCAATTTTCTCGATGAATTTACCATCTCTTGGTGCGCGTCCGTCAGCCACTACTATAAAGTAGAAGGGCCTTTTTTTACTACCATGACGCTGTAGTCTCATTTTTACTGCCATTTTAAATAGAAATTTATAGGCGTTAACAAATAGGGTTAA
>DBOB01000016.1 GCA_002299885.1 Sediminibacterium sp. UBA657 | reverse complement strand
GTTTGTGGGTTACGACCAGTTCTTGCAGCACGCTTAGATACTGAGAAAGTACCAAAACCTACTAAAGTTACTTTGTCACCTTTTTTCAAAGATTTAGTTACTGCTTCGATAAAAGCGTCTAAAGCTGCATTAGCTTGTGTTTTTGGACAATCAACTGCGTCAGCGATGTGTGCGATCAATTCTGCTTTGTTCATAGATGTGTTTTTTATAGTTTTAAACGATAGAACAAATTTATTGGGTTTGATGAAACAAAAAAATATTTTAGTGTTTTTTTTATTTTTTATTTTTCCACTAAAACCCTTAAATAGTAAGGTTTTCCGCCCAAGAGCTATATTTCATTTTTGGAGCAATATAAAGTGGCTATTGCTGTAATCCCTTACAGCATTGATTTACAGCGGTTTTAAAAATGAAAATGAGGCCAGTTAAGGGTTTTCGGAGGCTAGCTATCCACAATCAATTCACAATTTTCATGCTTGTATTGAAGTGAAAACATTGTTCTCCCCATTGTTCTGTGACGTTAAAAAGGAGTGTTTCTGCGTGTTTTGCTTGGAATTCAGCTATTTGAGCAGCAGTTTGACTAAACAATTGTAGGGTAAAAGTAGGAGGCTGATCTGCTGCTAAGTCTAATTGATAGAGCTTGTGCTCTACAAAGCAGGCGGTGGAAAGACAGCTTGGTATAAAGCTTTGCTTTACCCAGTTCAACCATGCTGCTTCTATAGAAGGATCTACTTGAAAACTAATATTGGATACAAACATGGATTTATTTTTTTAATTCAACAACAATGGGACAATGATCACTATGCTTTATGTCTGGAAGGATAAAGGCATTCTTAATTTTAGTTGACAATATTTTTGTCGTACAAAGATAATCAATTCTCCATCCCTTGTTTTGCAATCTAACAGAAGGAAATCTTTGACTCCACCAAGAATAAGCGCCAACGGCGTCTTCATGCATATGCCTAAAACTATCCACCCAATTATTTGCAAGTAATTGATCCATCCAAGCTCTTTCTTCGGGTAAAAAACCAGAAGATTTTTTATTCCCTTTAGGATCATGGATATCGATTGCTTGATGTGCAATATTATAATCTCCCGCAACGATAATATTTTGCCTTTCTTTTCTGAGTGTTTCTACCCAATTGTAAAATTCATCCAACCATTGGTATTTATAGGCTTGTCTAAGGTCTCCACTTGTCCCTGAGGGGAAGTAGGCATTGATAATGGTAAGGTCTCCAAAATCGACTCTTATTACACGTCCTTCGGCATCACTCATTTCGTGTCCAGTACCTTGAACAATAAGACTCGGCTTTTGTTTACTAAAAACGGCCACGCCACTGTATCCTTTTTTTTGGGCGGGATACCATGCAATATGATAACCAAGATCAGTGAAAAGACGGATGTCAATATCTGTACTACTTGCTTTTGTTTCTTGAACACATAAAACATCCACTGGATAGTCTTTAAGCCATTCGATTAAACCTTTTTTAATGGCTGCTCTTATTCCATTGACATTATAACTTACGACGCGCATGCATGATTAATTTGGCGATTGAAAAATTTCACTATACGCAATTAAAAGTAAGAGCGCGGAAATAGAATTTTGTTTTACTTGTTCGATTGGTATTAAGTAATTTGGCTTAGTTCTTCCTTTTGCCATCAAGATTGGAAGGTTATTGAGATAAATAATTTTTACATCAATCTCACTGTTAAAAAGAATTTTAAATGTATCCTTCCCAATCCTTCCTTCAACCGCTTTGGAGATAAAGACCATTCCTTTTGGATAGTTCGTATTTAATGTATACATGGAACTTGAGTCATACCCATTGTATATTTTATTTGAATTGAACATCCATCCAGTATTGATGGCTGGTTGCTCAACCACTTTAAATCTGCCAATTAAATTCGTGTCTGCATAAATTTTATGAATACTGTCTGGTAAAAATCGAATAGATGGGGTAGCTCGTAATTCTGGATCAATGAATGGATTGAATTCAATATAGGCCTCCAAAGAATAGTCTTTATTTTCACTTGTATTTCTGAGAGGTTGTATTGCTTGATAGTATTCTTTAAATAAGGTGTTGGTCCTTTTTTTAATTTCAGGTAAAATAGCAAAAAAAGGATTGCTGCTTGTTTTATCTTTTGTATCTATTTTCTGCATCATCGCAGTGGGCGTTCTAAGCACAACCCTTGAATTATTTTGTATAAACTGAAAAAAATCTTTACTAGTATCTACACTAATTCTTGGCTTAGCTTGTAATAAAGGCATGATGAAATTATCAGAGGCATAACTAATCGGCACTTTTGCTTCAATGTAAGCCAATTCTTCCCCATCTTTATCAAAATAACTGATGCCAGATTGAATAGCTTTGAATAAACTTTTTGGAGGAGAAACCGGTAGATTCATTGGGTAGCCAATACCTTGGGTGGCAATTGGAATCATACCAATTAAAATAGTTTTTTGAAAGACAGGCTTTTTAGTTGCATCTAAAATAGTACAGGTTAAAAACCAGGTGGATTGAATACTATCTTTTTTGGGAATGATAACATTCACCATTGAATTGCTAAATGTTTGTTCTGGTTGCAATTCATAAATTTCTAAATAAGCATGAAAAGCAGAGGATTGGCTTTGATTCCAATCAATCACGATCTTGCCAATTTGATTTAGCTTATTTAAAATTTTTATTTTAGTTATAAAACTTGTATCTCTTTGAAGTTGTAATGGATTAAAAAGTGCAGTATCTAATATGCTAGCAAATGCTTGCACTTGAGTTGAAGTAGGATGCCAATATTTTCCTTCTGGTTGAATACTAGAATACATTTGGACTTGTTCGAATGTAACTTGGTTTGATTGTCCAATTGCAGCGATACAAATGCATTGCGTAAAGAGTAAACTTAAAAAGTAAAAGCTTTTTTTCATTTGGAAGTTTCAAATTGGGTAGTCAAATTTAGTTGATTTAGACGTTTAATACTTATTTTATTCTAACTTCATTGCCATTAATGGTGATCAAAGCATATGCAAACAAATGACCAGTCCATACCTGATAAAAAGATAATTCCCGCGCAAAAATTGGTTGAATTAGACGGTCCTCGGCCAAGGTTGAAGGAGTTTAAATTTGCTATTCAAATATTCTTTGAATTTATAAAAGGGTTTAGGACGCTTAATTTTGTGGGCCCATGCATCACCGTATTTGGATCTGCCCGATTTAAAGAAGGCCATCCTTATTATGAGCAAGCCAGAAAAATGGGTCAAAAAATTGCTGAATTAGGTTTTGTTACCATGACTGGTGGTGGTCCAGGCATTATGGAAGCGGCCAATAGAGGTGCTTATGAAATTGGCGGACAGTCTATTGGTTGTAATATTAAATTGCCTTTTGAACAATCCCCTAATCCATATGTACATAAGTCTATCACTTTTAGCTTCTTCTTTATCAGAAAAGTTTTATTGGTCAAGTATTCCTATGCTTTTGTGATTATGCCTGGTGGCTTTGGTACACAAGATGAATTTTTTGAGACCCTTACATTGGTACAAACTAAAATCATCAAAAATTTTCCCATTGTGGTAATGGGTAAAGACTACCACGAACCTTTCATGCAATGGATGGAACATATGATTGCAGCGGGTACTATTTCTCCAGAAGACAAAGACTTTATCTTATTGACCGATGACTGTGACGAAGCCATTGAACATATTCGTAAATACGTTTCAAGTTATGTGGTTACACCAAGAAAAAAATTCTGGTGGTTGTTTGAAAAGGGTTAATCAATTACAGGTTGTAACCATTTGGTGATATACTCTAAAGATTGATTTTTTCTTTTCGCATAGTCAACGACTTGGTCTTGCTGAATTTTACCTAATCCAAAATATTGACTTTGAGGATGTGCAAAATACCATCCACATACACTTGATGCTGGATACATGGCTAAACTTTCTGTCAAACTAATGCCAGTATGTTGTTCTGCATTCAATAAATTAAATAAGGTATATTTTTCTGTATGGTCTGGACAAGCTGGATAGCCTGGTGCAGGACGAATACCTACATAATTTTCTTGAATCAATGCCTCGTTGTCTAATTGCTCCTCTTTTGCATAGCCCCAGAATTCTTTTCTTGTTTTAGCATGTAAATATTCTGCAAATGCTTCTGCAAAACGATCTGCTAATGCTTGTAAGATTATTTTATTGTAGTCGTCTAAATTTTCCTCAAATGCTTTGATATGTTTTTCGATACCATGAATGGTCACCGCAAATGCACCAATATAATCTGCTTTGTTTTCTGATGCAGGACAAATAAAATCAGCCAAAGAGAAATTTGGTTGACCTGCTGCTTTCTTTGCTTGTTGTCTTAGGAAATGCAAGTCAATAATTGTTGAACCGTCCGTAACAGTCACATCATCGCCATTTGATTTTGCTGGCCAAAAACCGATTGCTGCTTTTGCAGTTAACCAATTTTCTGCGATGATCTTTTTTAATAAAGCCTGTGCGTCTTGGTATAATTTACTTGCAACTTCACCAACAACTTCATCTGTTAAAATGGCTGGGTAATTTCCATGTAATTCCCATGCAATAAAGAATGGTTTCCAATCTATATAGTCTACTAGTACAGAAAGATCTGTTATTTCAATGGCTTTGTTTCCTGTAAAACTTGGTGCAGTTGCATTAAATTCACTCCAATCAATCGCTACTCTATTTTCTAATGCTGTAGCATAGGGGATGCTTTGCTTGACTGTTTTTTTATTGTCAAAGTCTGTCTTTAATTGGGTATATGCTTGTTCTAATTCTGCTAGGAATGGCTTTTTTGTTTCTTTGTTCAACAAGGATCCAGCTACAGTCACACTTCTTGATGCATCCAATACATGTATTACCCCATCATTGTATTCTGGTGCAATTTTAACTGCAGTATGCATTCTAGAGGTCGTCGCGCCTCCAATCATCAATGGAATGGTCATGCCACGACGTTTCATTTCTTTTGCGATGTAAACCATCTCGTCTAATGATGGCGTGATCAATCCACTTAATCCGATGATATCTACTTGATGCTTTTCTGCTTCTGCAAGAATTTTATCTGCAGGCACCATTACACCAATATCAATTATTTCATAGCCATTACAGCCCAATACCACACCCACAATATTTTTACCAATATCATGCACATCGCCTTTTACTGTGGCTAGTAAAATTTTAGCAGGTCCTTTCGTTTGACCATTTGGATTTGTAGAGGCATTTTTTATTCTTTCTTTTTCTGCTTCGATAAATGGTGTCAACACGGCAACACTCTTTTTCATCACCCTTGCACTTTTCACTACCTGCGGTAAAAACATTTTACCTGCGCCAAATAAATCACCTACTTGATTCATACCCGCCATCAAAGGTCCTTCAATCACTTCCAATGGTGCACTATATTGTAGTCTTGCTTCTTCTGTATCTGCTTCAATGAAATCCGTAATACCATTGATCAATGAATGTGCTAGTCTTTCCTCAACAGTGCCCGATCTCCATGCTAATTTTTTACTATTGGCTTCTGCCACTTGTCCTGCGTCTTCTCCTTTTGCTTTCAATGCATCTGCATATTGAATCAATGCTTCAGTTGCTTGGTTATCATCATTGTTTTGATTCAAAATTACATCCTCACAAAGTTGTTTTAATTCAGGTTCAATCTCATCATACACAATTAATTGACCTGCATTCACAATACCCATATCCATTCCTGCATTTACAGCATGGTATAAAAACACCGCATGAATGGCTTCTCTTACTGCATCGTTACCTCTAAATGAAAAAGATACATTCGACACGCCACCGCTTACTTTTGCCAAAGGCATTAAGGCTTTTATCTCTCTTGTTGCTTCTATAAAATCTACAGCATAATTGTTATGCTCTTCGATGCCTGTTGCAACTGCGAAAATGTTTGGATCAAAAATGATGTCTTGTGGGTCGAATCCAACTTGTTCAACTAAAATTTTATAAGCACGTGTACAAATCTCTACTTTTCTTGCTTTAGTATCTGCCTGTCCAACTTCATCAAAGGCCATTACAATGACTGCAGCACCATAGGCTTTACAGATATGCGCTTGTTCTATGAACTTTGCTTCCCCCTCTTTCATCGAAATAGAGTTCACAATACATTTTCCTTGTACACATTTTAATCCAGCTTCGATGATCTCAAATTTTGAGCTATCAATCATGATAGGGATTTTTGCAATATCAGGTTCGCTCTGCAATAAATTCAAATAAGTGGTCATGGCTTTCACGCCTTCAAGTAAGGCATCGTCCATATTGATATCAATGATCTGTGCACCATTTTCTGCTTGTTGACGAGCAACAGATAAAGCTTCTTCGTATTTGTTTTCCTTAATCAGTCTAGCAAATTTTTTAGAGCCTGTCACATTGGTTCTTTCACCAACATTCACAAAATTTGTTTCAGGACGAATCACTAAAGGTTCTAATCCAGCTAATCTTAAATAGGGTTTGATATGTATAGGTAATTCGCTCATAATCTTAAATAGTTTTGTCTACAATAGGTAAATTTCTTGGTTGCATGTTGCGCACATTATCTGCCATATGTTTAATATGGTCTGGGGTGGTGCCACAACATCCGCCTACAATATTTACAAATTTATTTTTGGCCCATTCTTCAATAAAATGCGCTGTTTGATGCGGTGCTTCATCATATTCACCCATCGCATTCGGTAAGCCAGCATTCGGATAGGCCGATGTATAACAAGTTGCGATTTGAGAAAGTTCCTCAATATGTGCGCGCATTTCTTGTGCACCTAATGCACAGTTTAATCCAACGCTCAATGGTTTAGCATGTGCCACAGAAGTATAAAATGCTTCTAAAGTTTGACCGCTTAAAGTTCTACCAGATGCATCTGTGATGGTGCCGCTAATCATGATCGGCAATTCTGGTTTTCCTATCTTTCTAAAGTATTCTTTGATTGCAAAGATGGCTGCTTTAGCATTCAGCGTATCAAAAATAGTTTCAACCAAAATAACATCTACACCTCCATCTACAAGACCACGAATCTGTTCTGTATAAGCCACAACGACTTCGTCAAAAGTCACTGCGCGGAAACCTGGATTGTTTACGTCGGGGGAAAGACTTAATGTTTTATTTAAAGGTCCAATTGCGCCTGCAATATATTTTTCGGTGCTATTAGGATGTTTTGCTTTGTATTGATCAATTGCATCACGAACACATTTTGCCGCTGCCACATTCAATTCATATGCCAGTTCCTGCATGTCATAATCCGCCATTGCGATAGAGGTACTACTGAAAGTATTGGTTTCAATAATGTCTGCGCCTGCTTCTAAGTATTGTAAATGAATACCAGTAATGATGGCTGGTTGTGTAATACATAAAAGGTCGTTATTGCCTTTTACATCGGTATGCCAATTGGCAAATCTTGTTCCACGAAAATCTTCTTCCGTTAATTTATGACGTTGAACCATGGTGCCCATGGCGCCATCAATCACTAAAATTCTTTCTTGTAAAGCTTCCTTAATTGACATAATACTACATTAAATTTTATGCAGCATCCAATAGGAAAAGAGGTAGGGAGGCGATAAGGGTATCGTTTATTAGTTCTTTTCTCCTTTCGGATGGCAGGGTGAACAATAAACAAATCCTCCTGCTGTTGCGCTGCGAAGATAGGGCAGAATCAACTGATGGCAAAATATTACCAATGGTTATTGATAATTCGCAACCACTTCCACGTCGACTTTGTCGGCAACCATCTTAATTAAGACTCCACCGATACCAAAATCCTTCAAGCTTACTGTAAATTTAGCGCTCGCTTTGGGTAAGCCTTTAGATATGACAATCACCCCATTGGTTTGTATTGCTTTATTGACGCCATGCACTTGCATATTGCCATTTACAATGATTGGGTAGCTGCCGTCCTTCGCGAAATTGACAGATTTGATATTGGTAATTTGACCATTGAATATGCCACGAGGAAATTTATCTGACTCCACATATTCCTCATTAAAATGCTTTTGCATTAGGTCCATATCAAAACTAAAATCTTTCATGAGCATGATAAAACTTAAGTTACCATTGGTTTCTAAGCGACTCACAGCTTTTGTGTTAGTGGCGTCAATGTCTTTATCATCTACTGCGATGAATCTAACTTTAGCAGTTTTTGTACTATAAATTTTTTGTGCTTGAACTTGTACAAATGCAAGACTTGCTATAAGTAGGGTGATTATTCTTAGGTTCATAAATCAATGTTTGAACATTAAAATTAGTATTTATCCTTTATTTTGCCAAATTGTATTATCAATATGTGTTAAATGGCTATTTGAAAATAGGGGTTTCCTTAAAATAACAATTTACTTGATGTATTGTTGGATGGGTTGACGGTTGGAGATACTTTTTCCTAAGGTCATTTCGTCTGCATATTCTAATTCGCCCCCAAAAGCAATCCCTCTTGCAATGGTGGTGACTTTGCATGCATTGCCAGTCATTTTCTTTTGGATATAATAAATGGTGGTATCGCCTTGTATGGTTGGATTTAAAGCAAAAATTAATTCTGTCACTGCATCTTTTCGGATGCGTTCCATCAATGGTTCAATAGTTAATTGTTCTGGGCCAATGCCGTCCAAAGGAGATATGATACCGCCTAATACATGATAAGTACCATGGTACTGACTTGTATTTTCAATCGCAATCACGTCTCTAATATTTTCCACTACACAAATGGTTTCTTTGGACCTGGATGTATTCGCACAGATAGAGCAGGTAGGTCCATCACTGATATTGAAGCAGGTTTTACAAAATTGAATTTCCTTGCGCATTCTATTTAAGGCCTCACTAAATTGGGTAGTGCTAGATGCATCTTGTTTCAATAAATGCAATACCAAACGCAATGCTGTTTTTTTGCCAATTCCCGGAAGTTTGGAAAATTCTGCTACAGCGTTTTCAAGTAAGGAAGAGGGTAGTTGCATACAATTGTAAAATATAAAATTAGGGTTTTAAAATGAGGTTCATTTCATTATCCCAATTAGCCCTGATATTTAAAATTAAATTCAGGTTGCGCACTAGTTCCGGTTGCAGTTTTTTACCCATGAATTTACCTGTATCCCAGCGCCCATTTTGATTGGCGTCCATCAATAATTTTAACTGATAATCTCCAGGTGGTAACAAAGGAATGCGTAATACGTTCTGCGTGATAGGGTAGCTGAATTTGACTTTCTGATCCTGTATCAACAATAAAACAGGTTGCTCAAATTGTTGGAAACCATTGATCCTTAAAATTGCAGTGCCATAACTTGATTCAGGTTTCGTTTTAAATCTTAGGGTATCTGCTTTTACTAAAAAATTAGAAAGGCTATCTTGTATCGATTTTTGTGGAAGGACTAACTTGTAATCTGTCCCAGCTTCCCAAGGAAAATCAATTGTTACTTGTTGTTTATTTTGTGCATTGACCAATACCTTTACACCTTCTTGTTGCACTAAATTGGTATCGGTAATACCAATTTTAAAGCTGTCATTTAGGTGAATCAATGTTTCGAAATTCAATGTCAATGGGCTTAAAAAATCTTTTTCTTGACCTTCTAAATTGCTACTATATTTTAAAAGGGGAGATTGTTTTTTAGTATTTTTTGAACCTATCGCAGTGGCTAATTTTTTTTCTTTTTTTGGACTAGCTTCAAATGCATATAACTGAATGCTATCCTTGTTTTTAGCAGGATGTACAGTACTATTTAGGAATGCAAACAATTTCGTTGAATCATCATATCGCTTGGTATAATCATTTGGAACAATGTAGATATTAAAATTTCTCTCAGGTAAAAATTTAAATTCAAATACACCCTGTCCATTGATCCTTGAAAAATAATTGGGCTTGTCTTTAAAGATAGCAGAATCATTTTCAATAGGATGCAAGACCGCAATTAAACTACTGTCTACTAAACCGCTTTCTGCAATTTGAACTTTGCCATAAAGTTTGCCTGTGTCTATCTTATCTCCTGTACTAAATACATAGGTATAATTTCGTGCAATATTGCCTTCATTTACATCCCTTAATGCATTTCCAAATTGAAAACTATAGGTGGTGTTTGCATTTAAACTATCAGATAAGCGAATGCGCACCATATTTAACCTTTGATCTATCAAAGGATTGTTCTTTATATTAGGAGACACAATCAATTGTTCTTGCAATGCATTGGTCGTAATGTATTCGTTAAAGCTGATTAAAATTTCCTTGGGTGCAATCCCTGTGCTTGAGTCTTTTGGTTTGGCATATACTGCATAAGGTGGGATACTATCTCTTGGTCCTCCAGAAGGGGGTACAATATTAGCACAGCCCCCTATTTGCATGAGTGCCATAGTAGTCAAACAAATGATTAATGTAGCTGGAATCAATCTGAATCGAGTCATAGTATGCAAACTTAGTTAAATTTCCTCCTCTAGGGCATGTAATGCGACGGCTAGTTCATTGTTTTTTACAAAATTGCACCAATGACAATCTTCCTTACCGCAACCGGTATAAAAATCTTTTTGTTGGATTTTATCCCAAACCATTTTTATTTGTTGCTGAACGGTGGTAATGTCTGCTTCTGTCATCTCAATGGCAATCTTTTCAAAAGCTTTTTTCTTATTGGGCTCCACAAAATCAAATTCTGCGCTAGTGACCTGCCAATTTTTAGGATGATGTCTTAAGAGTATTTTATAGAACACGGCCTGTCTCCAGTAATCACCTCCATTTGGATTCTTTTCATTCGGACCTTTTAACTGCTCTCTTGCATTGTCAATATTACCCGTCTTGTAGTCAATCACGACAACATCTTTGCCATTGAATTCGATTTTGTCTATCGCACCTTTTAATGGAATATCATTGACCACAATATTGGTGATTCTATATTCGGTTGCGACAATTTTATTCCATTGCTGCACATAAAAATCATAATAGTTGACTAAGACTGTACCGCCAAGATCTAAACGATCTTTAAATTCTTGTTGCGTAAATGCTTCGCGATGCCTTTTCATATAGAATTCAAAATCTTCTACAAGGGTTTGTTTATCAGGAAATACATTTCCTGCTTTTTGCATTTTTTCAAATAGTTTATTCAGTGCATCGTGTATTGCAGAACCAAAAGTAGTTGCTTCTGATTTCCCGGAAGGCACACGAATTAAGCTGTTATAATAAAAACGTAAAGGACAGTTTAAGTAATTATTCAATGCAGTGACATTCATGGAAAATTTATCCAATTTCGGTTGGATAAAATCGGCTTCTAATTGTGCAATGCTTGGCTTCAATGTGGTTTCAAGTCTTAGCAATTTATATTGCATTTTAACGGACGCATCTAATTCTTGCGATAGTATCATCCCATCATTGCCCTGCACTAGTTCAATTAGAAATTGACTCGGCTCAAGTTCTTTACCATCCGCCTTGTACTTACTATATGAAATAGTTAAATGTTTTTTAGCTCTTGTAATAGCTACATAAAATAATCTTCTTAATTCTTCTTTATCATCTGCTCTTTCTAAAGTACTCAATACTGTATCTGGGAGCTTATAACCTGCAGCTGCAGTCGTTCTTTTTTTCTCCCAATAAGCCGCATTGGTTCCTGCTAAAAATACATGTGTGAATTCAAGGCCCTTGCTACTATGTGTGGTTAACAAATTCACACCAGCATCTGAACCCAAAGTAATAGGCAATGGTAGGCGGATGTCTTCGCGTTTCATTAAACGAAAGATATCAACTAAAGTCTTCAAATCTAAACTAGGCTTGCGATGCGTTTCCTCTTTGATAAAGTCAAAAAACGAAGTCACCATATCTAATTCTGCTGCTTTGTCATCACTATTTAAAACGGCTTGTATGATGCCTGTCTTTTGTAAAATCTGTTCGATCAAATTCACCAAAGTCACATTGGGAATTTGTCCAATTAAATCCTCTAATACTTTAACTGCTTTGGCCACTTGCTCTAATCCACCTGTTGAAAATAAATCTGTTTGTACCTCTTGTGTTTTATCTATTAAGACTTTTCTAAAACTATTTTCTTTATGATTAAATTTTAATTGATTGGCCTCCACCGTAAGCGTAGCAATGGTGATAGGGGATATTCCCCACCACTTGAAATGGAGTATTTCAAATAATAAATTAGCGCCCTCATTGGGTTGATCCCACTCACAGGCTAAATAGTCTAGTATTTTTAAGATTTGCTGAATCAGTATTTGATCAAAAAGGTTGGCAGTTCTCCTGCTGTAAATAGGAATATTTTTTTGCTGTAAAAAATGCGCTATTTCAGTACCGTATTTATGTTCTTTATACAATACTGCAATCTCTTTGGGCTCCGTTCCTGTATTTATTAATTGTGCAATTTTTTCGGTGATGTCCATCATCTCTTCTTGTGGATCATTGTACTGAAGGATGGATGGTGCAATGTCAATGGACTGATTTTCGGGAAGGGAAGCAATTAAATTTTTTGATAATCCACCAATTTTATTGATCAACCTTTCCTGATTTTGATTGATCACCTGTGTAGAGGCATCTAAGATTGGTTGGGTGGATCGGTAGTTTTGTTCTAAAACAATATTGACAATATCATCTTTATATTGCGTTTGAAAGTGCAACATGTTTTCGACATTGGCGCCCTGGAATCTAAAAATACTTTGGTCATCATCACCCACTACAAATAAATTCGGTTGCTCCCAATAGTTGGTCAACAATTGCACGAGCTCGTTCTGAGTGCCACTTGTGTCTTGGAATTCATCCACTAAAATATATAAGAACCTCTCTTGGTATTGTGCTAATAGATTTTTATTTTCTTTGAAAGCACGAATCACCCAATTAATCATATCATCAAAATCATAACGGCCATGTTTTTTCATGAGTCCTTGGTACTCGTCAAATGCTGCTACGGCTGCTTTTAGCTTCCCCATTTTTTCAATGGCATCATCTACTAGCCCCTGTTTAAGATCTCCTGCTTCAAATTGTTTGTATTTTCTTTGATAGACAAACTCTTCTCTAAACGGAATGTCCTGAATGTATTGATCTATCTGTTCGGTTAAAAATGCCACATCCCATCCCTCTTTTTTCATGGCGCTAAACAACTTACTTAAGTTGGACATCTCATAATAGACATCCCCTTTAAAGCGCTTTAAGGGATTGGTCTTATCAAATTGGTCAATGAGTTCTTTTAATAAAGCAATTTTTTCTAATTCAGATATTGGGTCCAAACTTGGTTTTTCAAAAAGAGATAAATTGTCTTGAATGATGTCGTTGCAAAAAGCGTGGAATGTGGATATGGTTACTTTATAAGCTGCAGTTCCAATAAAATCCATCAATCTTTTGCGCATTGCGATTGCTCCAGCATCCGTATAAGTAAGACATAAAATATTTTCTGGTGCCGTATCTGTCTCCAATAAAATTTTTCCAATTCTAGCCCCAAGAATCTGGGTTTTGCCTGTGCCCGGTCCAGCAATGACCATGACTGGTCCCTCAATGGTATCCACTGCCTTTTTTTGTGCCGCGTTTAATTTATTATACACCTTTTCAAAGGCCAGCTGCTGCTCTGCTTTACTAATCATGGGTTAAAATTAATGGCTTTGTAGCGATTTCATACAACAAAATGCCAAAACCATTGTTAATCAAGTATGTCTAAAGTTTATACCATCCATACCGAGCAATTTATCCCAATTTCGTTGACAGAAGCCTGGGATTTCTTTAGTAGTCCAGCTAATTTGGCTAAAATCACCCCGGCGAAGATGGGGTTCAATATCATCAGTAAATTCCATGGTGAAAAAATGTATCCAGGGCAAATCATTGAATACACGGTGAAGCCGATTTTGAATATTCCATTGTATTGGATGACCGAAATCACCCATGTGCAAGAAGGCGCTTATTTTGTAGACGAGCAGCGATTTGGTCCTTATACCATGTGGCACCACCAACACCATTTTAAGGC
This sequence comes from Sediminibacterium sp. UBA657, assembly GCA_002299885.1. Classification (GTDB taxonomy): domain Bacteria; phylum Bacteroidota; class Bacteroidia; order Chitinophagales; family Chitinophagaceae; genus Sediminibacterium. The sequence goes on along the minus strand of DBOB01000016.1, from coordinate 97,887 downwards.
AGTACCGGGCGGGGTGAAAATGGATGATATTGTCCATTACAAAATCCCAATGGGGTTCTTGGGGGATATTGCGCAAGTGCTTTTTGTCAAAAGTCAGCTGCAGGAAATTTTTGATTTCCGTTTCAAAGCGGTGGAGGAAAAGTGGGGAGCTTACAAGCCATAGCTTTTTCCTTTGAATAACTATTTTAAATATTTTTTAAAAATAGTTTCCTTTTCTTGATTTTAGAACCGAAAATGTATCAACTTTGGTGTCTAGATTATTTTATCCATGGTACAAAATTCAGGGCACCAGCAGAAACTTTCAGCAGCTGGTCTAATCGTAACGCTAGGTATTATTTACGGCGATATCGGTACTTCTCCACTTTATGTGTTTAAGTCCATCATTAACCACAAAGTCATCACAGAACAATTGGTATACGGTGCCATCTCCTGTGTTTTTTGGACACTGACTTTACAGACTACATTTAAGTATGTGTTTCTTACATTAAGAGCAGACAATCGTGGAGAAGGTGGTATCTTCTCTTTGTTTGCGTTAATTCGTCGTTATGTAAAATGGATCTATATCCCAGCAATCATAGGCGCAGCTATGTTATTAGCCGATGGGATGATTACACCACCCATCTCTGTTTCTTCTGCTATTGAAGGATTAGGTGGCGTGAAAGGATTAGAGAAAATTATTGTACCAGGAAATAATTTAACAGTTGGCATTGTGATTGGCATTATTTCATTGATCTTTTTCTTTCAACGTTTTGGTACTAAAATTGTTGGTTTTGCATTTGGACCAATTATGGTGGTTTGGTTTTCTATGATATTTTTATTGGGCTTTTTTCAAGTGGTTGAGCATACAGAAATTTTGAAATCCTTCAATCCTTATTATGCTTATGATCTATTGACCAATTATCCTCAAGGCTTTTGGTTACTAGGCGCTGTGTTTCTTTGTACTACAGGAGCAGAGGCATTGTATAGCGATTTAGGCCATTGTGGACGTAAAAATATTCAAGTAAGTTGGATGTTTGTTAAGCTAGCACTTGTGATGAACTATATGGGACAGGGTGCTTGGTTGATTCAACATATTGGGCAACCAATGGATGGCTTGAATCCTTTTTATGAAATCATGCCGCATTGGTTCTTGTTAATAGGTATTGGTGTAGCAACTGTAGCTGCAATCATTGCGAGCCAGGCATTAATTAGTGGTTCATTCACTTTAATTAACGAGGCCATTAGTTTAAATTTTTGGCCACGTGTCACTGTTAAGTTCCCAACCGATCAAAAGGGACAAATCTATATTCCTAGTTTGAATTTTATTTTATGGATAGGTTGCATTACGATGTGTCTCTTTTTTAGAAAGAGTGAGCATATGGAAGCGGCTTATGGGTTTTCAATCATTATTACAATGATCATGACGACCATATTAATGAACTTTTATTTATTGAATGTAAGAAGATGGGGACATGCAATTGTAGCATTCATCATCTTTATTTTTAGTGTTGTTGAAATTTCATTTTTTGTAGCCAACGTTGTAAAGATTAAAGAAAGCTATATCACTTTTGTATTTTCACTGAGTATGATATTGGTGATGTTAGTTTGGCATCGTGCAAGAAAAATTGCGAACCGATATTTAGATTTCGTGAAACTGGGTACTTATCTAGAGCAACTAGCTACCTTGAGTGCAGACAAAGATGTACCAAAGTATGCTACACATTTGGTATACTTAACCAAGGCAAACAACCACAGAGAAATAGAACATCGAATCATTGATTCTATTTTAAATAAGAAACCAAAGCGTGCAGATATTTATTGGTTCATTCATATTGACCGTACTGATTCTCCATATGGCATGTCCTATAGCATTCGTGAATTAATTGATGACAAGGTGATGCGCGTGGATTTTAAATTAGGTTTCCGTATTCAGCCACGCGTGAATGTATTATTTAAGAAAGTGATGCAGGAATTGAATGAGTGTCAAGAATTGGGTATTTACAGCAAGTATGAATCTTTAAAACAAAAAGATTTCCATGCGGATATTACCTATGTTATTATTGAAAGCTTCTTCTCTATTGAAAATGAACTCTCATTGAAAGAGGACTTCATCATGGACTTATATTTCAATATCAAAAACTTTGCACAAAGCGACCAGAAAGCTTTTGGATTGGATAATGACATGACGATTGTGGAACACGTTCCTTTGATTATCAAAGCCAATGAAAACCTTCCATTAAAGCGTACCTACGAGCATTAATCGATCACTTGGTACTTACTTAATTGATTTTGTTTTCCAACAGCTACAATCCAAATTGGTTCTGATGCCGACTTGGTGATACCTAATGTATTCAACTGTATAGACTTTGTCTCTTTTGGTAGGATAGCTGCTACCTGATAACCTGTTTTGGTTTTTTGAATCAACGCAAAATACTTCAATGTATTCGTTGGATTACTATCTAAAATGGAATAACTATTTTCATTCTGCTTCACAAGCTTAGGACTTGTCATTTTATTTTGAACCAACCATTCAATTGGTGCAATTAAAGCAGGCTTGTGGTAGTAGGTGTTTTGTAAACTATCATTCCATCCATTTGCATTGGTTTTAAAACTAGCACTACTAAAATACGCACTGCCATGGGTATTTTTTAAGGACCTCATTTTTTTAATTTGATTTGGAATCTCATTGGGAGATTTCCAAGCAGCATTGCTTCCTGCTCTATAAATGCCATGACCCACATAAAAATTCTTACCATAACTATTTCTATTCCACCACTCAATTAATTCATTGTAATCGGCTAATGCATGACCTTGCTCCCAATATAATTGTGGTGCCACATAATCAATCCAATCTTTCTCTAACCACAATAAAATATCTGCATATAAATCGTCATAGTTGGTTGTCGCTTTTGTTTTACTACCTCTAGGGTCTGTAGATTGATTTCTCCAAACACCAAAAGGACTAATGCCAAATTGAACGCCTGGCTTGACTTTGTGAATGGTCGCAGACAATTGTTTCACAATGGTATCACAGTTGCTTCTTCTCCAGTCGTCCTTGCTTAAACCTCTTGCATTTTTTTGATAGGTGGATTCGTCTGGAAATTCTTTTCCTACAATTTTATAAGGATAAAAATAATCATCCATATGCACTGCATCAATATCATAACGTGCTACTAAATCACCGACCACTTTATTGGTATGTTCCCAAACTTCTTTCAGACCAGGATTAAAATATTTTTTGTCACCGTAGGTTAAAAACCATTCAGGGTGGACCTTAGATAAATGCGTGTTTGCAATGCTAGATTTATTGATATCAAACACAGCTCTATAAGGATTGATCCATGCATGAAACTCCATACCACGTTGATGCGTTGCTTCAATCATAAAACTCAAAGGATCATAATAAGGGCTAGGCGCTTCACCTTGCTTACCCATTAAATATTCACTCCAAGGCTCTAGGTTAGACGGATATAATGCATCACCAGAAGGCCTCACTTGCATGATGATAGCATTCATGCCATTTTTTTGATGCATATCCAACAATGCTTCAAACTCGGCTTTTTGAATTTGACTACTTAATCCTGGTTTACTTGGCCAGTCAATATTGACTACGGTGGCTACCCATACAGCCCTGAATTCAAAAACATTTTTATCTGATAAATTGGGTTGTGCAAATACTGAAAATGGGATGGCTAAAAAAAGCGCAAATAAAATTTTCTTCATAGCTGAAAAATAGTGTTCTAAGCTGTCTATTAATGATTTTGAAAATAAGGCAATTGCTTGTTCTAAGAACCTGTATGTACCGTTCTTATTTTATCAAGGATTTGATTCATTGTGGCTGCTTCGGATGCATTGATTCCTTTTAATAAAGCGTCTATGCGATCATTGAACTGATCCAATTGATCCACTAAATCAAGTCCTTTTGGAGAGAGGGTGATATCCACCAATCTTTTATCTTTTTCGCAGGTGTTTTTTACAACTAATTCTTTTGCAATCAATCTATCAACAATTCTACTGGTATCACTCATCTTATCCAACATCCGCTCTCTTATTTTAAGTGTACTCAAGGGGGTAGCACTTCCTCTTAATATTCGTAGGATATTGTATTGTTGTTGTGTAACACCTTCTTCGGAAAGTATTTTACCAATTTGCTCATTCAACCAGTTGGCAGTGAAAAGGAGATTGATGCCCATTTTCTGAAACTCATTTCTGAAACTAGCTTGTTGAATATCTTGTTCTATCCCCATTGGTTATCTTGTATTAGGTTGCTGTTAAAAGTACAAATTATTGTCTTTTTTTCCATAATTGATATAGCGGCAATGCAAATATGACCCCTGCAGCATCTGCAATCATATCCTTGACTTCGAATCCCCTGCTTGGTACATACCATTTTTGGTAGTATTCCATCGCAATCCCATACACAATACAGAATATCATGGCCCAGGCTTGTGCACGAACAGATTTAAGTGCTTGGATAGTTGTTTTATCAAAAAAATAATAGAAGGACCAAGCCAGAGAACCAAATAGCATGACATGCACTATTTTATCGATCGGTAAAATGTTCAACCATCCAGTTCGATTTGTGAAGCTACTGCCCGGAAGGCTCAGTAATACAAATACGAGTGCAATTTCTGCTAACACCCAAATAAAGTATTTCATGTTTGTTGGTTTAGTGTACCAACTGCGCATAGGCTTCGCTAGTAAGCAATGCATCCACATCTGCTGGATTGCTTACAGTCATTTTAATCATCCAACCTTCTCCGTATGCATCGGTATTTACTAATTCTGGTTGAGCAGATAAAGCAGGATTCACTTCTAATACTGTGCCAGCAATAGGTAAAAATAAATCACTTACTGTTTTCACTGCTTCCACTGTGCCAAATATAGCTTCTGCTGCAAGCGTGCTTCCAACAGTGTTGATGTCTATAAATACAATATCTCCCAACTCGCCTTGAGCGAAGTCAGTGATACCAATCGTAGCGGTATTGCCTTCTAATTTAATCCACTCATGGTCTTTAGTGTAGCGTAAGTCTGCTGGGAATTGCATAGGTTATTTTTTTATTAGTGCAAATATTCATAAAAATTGGTAAAAAACCAATGGTCTAGAACTGATTGTTATCAAAATAAAGCAAAACATGGTCTTTTAGGAAAACCTCCTGTTCTATTAAATCCATCACAGGTAAGTTTTTGAGTTGTTTAAAATGGGGCCAGCCATCGCCATCCTTGCCTTCTATGATATAAAAACCACTAGACATAAGTATGCTACAAATAGCCACATGCATTAAGTCCTGCTTTTGTTCTTTGCTAATTTTTTCTTGGATAAAACCCGTTTCCTGTAAGCCTATTAAAAACAGAATCGACTCCAGGTCTGGCTTTTTACCAAATTTCTCCATCAATTTTCGTTCTAAATCCCACCACCTGGTTTGGAAATCGTCCCCTATACTTGCCATAGAATTGTTCAATTTATGGTGCAAAGGTAGGGGATATCTGTACTTGGTAGGATGGTTTGATTATCTTTGCCCAAATTTCTCGATATGTTACAGGTAAGCTATTTAAGACAACATACCCAATTAGCGAAGGAGCTACTTGCCATCAAGCATTTTTCAAATGTAGACATAGTAGACCAAGCGATCTCAATGGACGACCAAAGAAAGCGTTTACAAGCTAGCTTTGATGACTTGCAATCTAAGGTGAATGCTGCATCCAAAGAGATAGGCAACCATATGGCGAAGGGAGAGAAAGAACAAGCAGAAGCGATCAAGCAAAATGTAGGTGCATGGAAATTAGCATTAGAACCATTGAAAATTGAAATGGCAGAAGTTGAATTAGCACTTCAAAATTTAGTGGTGCAGTTACCCAATTTACCACACGCTTTAGTGCCAAAAGGAAAAACACCGGAAGAGAACGAAGTAGTGAAAGAAGCAGGTAGCACACCAACACTACCAGCAGGTTCAATGGCACATTGGGACTTGATTAAAAAATACAATCTAGTAGACTTTGAAACAGGTGCTAAAATCACAGGAAGTGGTTTCCCTTTATATATAGGCAAGGGCGCTAAATTTCAAAGAGCACTCACGCAATACTTTTTAGATTTTAATACTGCAGCAGGCTATACAGAATACATCCCACCGTACATGGTGAATGCAGCTTCTGCTTTTGCAACTGGACAATTGCCAGACAAAGAAGGGCAGATGTACCATGCGACCGAAGATGATTTTTATTTAATTCCAACGGCCGAAGTGCCTGTAACGAATGTGTTTAGAGATACGATTTTAAAAGACACAGACTTACCTATCAAGATGACGGCTTACTCACCATGTTTTAGAAGAGAAGCAGGAAGTTTTGGTAAAGAGGTTAGAGGATTGAATAGAGTACATCAATTTGAAAAAGTAGAGATCATACAAATTGTACATCCAGATAAAAGTGATGATACTTTAAATGAGATGGTGGCGCATGTAGAAAACTTATTAATCAGTTTAGGATTACAATACCGTATTCTAAGATTATGTGGTGGAGATATGGGCTTTGCTGCTGCTATCACCTATGATTTTGAAGTGTATAGTGCCGCGCAAGAAAAATGGTTGGAGGTAAGTAGTGTATCTAATTTCAATAATTACCAAACCTATAGAATGAAGTGTCGTTTCAAAGACCAGGAAGGCAAGACGCAATTTGCACATTCGTTGAATGGTAGCTCATTGGCATTACCAAGAATTTATGCAGCGATTGTAGAGAACTATCAAACCGAAACAGGTATTAACTTGCCAGAAGTTTTGGTGCCTTATTTTGGTGCGAAGCAATTGATATAAAAAATAATTTATGATACTAAAAATGCCCCAAATTTTGGGGCATTTTTTATAAATGGATATCTGTGTAGTTTTTAAAATTTACTGAACCTTAATCCTACTGCAAAAGGCTCCATATCTATAAAGCTTTGATTTTTGTTGAATAAATTAGTGCTTGCAAATGAGCCATAAAGGCGCACAGCTCCAACCCCAAGTTCACCGATGGTTGCGACACGCCAATCATTTAAATTAAAATTGCCACGAAATTTTTCTTTACCACGCTCTCCACTAATCTGTTTGTTTTTAGCCTTCCATAAATACCCTACACTCATACCCATACTCGCGTATAAAGCTTTTCTATTCATGGGCTTAGGTGAAAAATTGATTTGTAAAGGAATGGTGATATATTTTACAAGTAATTTATTTTTTGTGAAAGAGACCACATCAAATTTTACATTATTTGCAATGTCTTCTCTAAAACTGATAGGTTTATCGAACCTAAGATTGAACATTTCTAGACCTAGTCCATATTTAAAATTAATCTTGTGTTGGTACAGGTTTAATTTTTGTGATACTACCCAAATATTGATATTGTTTGAATTTTTATTATTCAAGCTAAAATTTTCTGGAGACATGACTGGTCCTGGATAAAATGGAAGGCTATTAGGATTGGCTGCAAGCCAGTATAGCGTCGGACTCTTGTCTATAAAATTGGCAAAGCCAAGATCAAAGATGAACCAATTTGTTTCAATATTTCTTAATGTTTTAGGAGCACGTTTGATAGTGATATTGGTATTATCAAAGTCACCCTCTTCAATCATAGAAACCCAATCTTTCTTATAGTTACTATCTTGAGATTTAATAAATTGTAAGCTGCCTAATTTTAAGGTATCATCTTTTACTTTTTGTGAAATGTCAAATGATACTTTCTTATCGGCTAAATCTATTGTGGTGTTATAGGGTAAGAATTTTTTTCTATTTCGACGGGAATTGTACTCGTTTTCTTCGTTTGACCATTTACCAATAACTACGTTGCCAATTGCAATTGTGCCTCTTGACCTATTGTCATTGTTGTTTTGTTCGCCCTTCTTTTTTACAATTAGCATATTGCCAATGACAATGGTATCATTTGCAATATGAATACTATCTGGTAATACTTTAGTTGTAGGGTTTGTTCTTGAACTATCATTTTGTGCCAATACTGGAAGGCTAAAACCCATTAAAATGCATGCTGTTAGTAGTAAAAATGTTTTTTTCATATCTATTTTTCTTTATCTGATTTATTTCTTTTTAGGAAGGCTGAAACTCTTCTAGTAATACCTCTAAATTTATTACCATCGATTTCGAAATTAGCAATATAGATGGTTCTGTTAGGATCTTCAGTATCGATGACTTCGTAAGTGGTTAATCCCTTTTCGTCTACTGTTGATTCCGCATCTATATTAGCTGTACTGACTGTAAGCGGTGTAGCATTAATGGTTATTGGATTGTTATAGGTTCTTGGTATTTTCTTCATCACCACTTGGTTATCCAAGACGCTATTGTTAGGAGTAGTTTCAGCCATCGCAATAGATTCCTGTTGAAGTAAATTACTGCGTTGAGTTTTAGTAGAGTTGCTTGCTTGCAAATTAGTGGCAGCTAGTTGAATCGTTTTTGTAACGGGGTTAATACTATTTACGCGTGCTTGCTTGTTTGAATTACTGACAATAGTTTCACTTGATCCTGTTGATTTTGTTGTCGTGATTGGTGAAATATTTGGAGCCAATTCTTTATTTAAATTTGTAGCTATTGAATTTGATTTTGCTAAATCTGATACTGAGGATTTTGTCAATTGCTGGTAGCCAAAGAAAACCATCAAACATGCAGCAACAGCTGCATAAGTGAATTTTTGTTGATTGAATCCAAATGATTTAACAATGATCGCTTCAGAAGCGGTTTCCTTTTTCAAACTATTTTTAAATGAAGTAGACAAGCCAGGAATTGCTTCCACATCTGCTTTCAACATTGTTGCATAAGTTGCTTTCAAATCTTCCTCCCAATCTTGCAGTTTTAAATTTTCCTTAAATGGATATTGAATCTTATCTGAACTAAGCACGGTTGCTTGTAAGGCCTCCATTTCCAAAGCATAGCTTGGGTTATCTTCAATAAACGCCTCTACCTCCAATCTTTCTTTGGGGCTTAACTCCTTGTCGATGTACAACAAGAAAATGGTTTCATATGTAGATTCGTTCAATTGCATTAAGATGCGGTTGGCGCGTAAGCGGATAATTTGTTTTTTAATATGATTCTTGCTCTGTGTAAATATACTTTTACTTGACTATCAGATAAGTTCATGATCTCGGCTATCTCCTGGTAACTATACCCTTCATAATCTTTTAATAAAACAAGGCTCTTTTGGGTTGGATTTAATTCGTTCACTGCACGCATCAATAGCTCTTTGAGTTCAGTTTGTGCTTGATTGATTGGTTGATGGGGGATGGAAGCTTCATCAGACAAAGGCATTTTATTGGATTTACGAATATGATCAATCATTTGATGATAGGCCACTGTAAATAAATAAGACTTTGCTTTTTCTGGTAAGACTTGCGCTCGATTCACCCATAATTTTTCGAAAGCGGATTGGACAATATCCTGTGCATCTTCGGTATGTCGAATATTTTTTACAATAAATCGATACACACCGTCTGCGAAATTATCTACACATTCATTGTACGCTTTATCCGTCATCGCTTTGGTTTAGTCCTTGTTTGATAGGTTAAACGTGTGCAAAGGTAAAAAGTTACAGGGAAACGGCTATTTTTTGCTACTAATAATCAATGACTTGCTCCTGAATATCCTGAGGTAGTTCACGCCATTCGTAATGTTGGTTCCTTAATTGAGGTTCAAATCCAGCTTCTCTAATGGCTTCTTGAATACTCTTATAAGTGAATCTATGAGGCGCGCCTGCAGCACTTACCACATTTTCCTCCAGCATAATGCTACCAAAATCATTGGCACCCGCTTCTAAACAAACCTGCGCGGTTGCTTTTCCTACGGTTAACCAGCTTGCTTGAATATTTTTGATATTAGGCAACATGATACGACTGATTGCAATCATGCGGATATACTCTTCGGTCGTGGTTAAATTATGTACCCCTCTTATCTTCGTCAATAATGTATCTACGTCCTGGAAAGTCCAAGGAATAAAGGCCAAAAATCCGTTGGCACCTTCAGGTTTCATGTCTTGAACTTCTCTGATTTTAATTAAGTGGATGAATCTTTCTTCCAAAGTTTCCACGTGTCCAAACATCATGGTTGCACTTGAAGTGATATCCAATTGATGCGCTGCTGCCATTACATCCAACCATTCTTGTGCACCACATTTTCCATTAGACACTAATTTGCGAACTCTATCTACTAAGATCTCTGCACCCGCACCTGGCAAGGAATTCATACCAGCTTCTTTCAAAGTTTTTAATACATGCGTATGAGTATGACCACCAATTTTAGCAATATGCGCAATCTCTGGGGGCCCTAGTGTGTGTAATTTGATGTCTGGAAATTCAGCTTTAATTTGTTTAAATAAATTGGCATAAAAATCCAATCCGAGTTCTGGATGGTGACCACCTTGAAGTAGTAATTGATCTCCTCCCCAAGCAATGGTTTCTTTGATCTTAACTCTATAGGTATCCATATCGGTGATATAGGATTCTGGATGTCCTGGAATACGGTAAAAATTACAAAATTTGCAATTGGCGATACAAACATTGGTGGTATTCAAATTACGGTCAATCTGCCAAGTCACTTTACCATGCGGTACTTGTTTCTTTCTAAGGGTATCTGCTACATAGCTTAATTCGGCCAATGGAGCGTTTTCGAAAAGGAACATGCCCTCTTCTTTAGTTAAGTACTCAAAATTCAGTGCTTTCTGATAAAGTTGCTCTAATTGCATAGTTTTCAATTAATGGTGCGAAGTTACTAATTAAACAACCTTAAGGTCAAATGGTTGTATGTTTTAAGCTTATTTTTGTGGTCCTTATGATACAATTTGAAAAATTTCAATTAGCCAATGGATTGAAAGTGCTGGTCCATCAAGATACGAGCACTCCAATGGCGGTGGTGAATGTGCTTTATAATATTGGCGCCAAGGATGAAAATCCAGCACAGACTGGGTTCGCGCATCTTTTTGAGCACTTAATGTTTGGCGGAAGCGTCAATATTCCTGTTTACGACGAACCATTACAAAGAGCGGGTGGAGAAAACAACGCTTATACTACCAATGACTTGACCAATTATTATTGTCAAATACCTGCCGAAAATATAGAGACTGCTTTTTGGTTAGAGAGTGATCGTATGCTTTCACTTGCATTTAGTGAGAAGAGTTTAGAAGTGCAAAGAAAAGTGGTTTGCGAAGAATTTAAGGAGCACTACATCAACAAGCCTTATGGAGATGCATGGCATAAAATGCGTGCATTGGCATACACCAATCATCCTTATCGATGGATGACGATTGGTGCAGAATTGTCCCATGTAGAAAATGCGAAAATACAAGACGTAAAAGATTTCTTTTTTAAATTTTATAGACCGAATAATGCAATCCTTGTGGTGACTGGAAACACAACGACTGAGCAAGTAAAAGCATTAGCAGAAAAATGGTTTGGTCCAATTCCAGCAGGTGAACCTTATCATAGAAGTTTGCCACAAGAACCAGTGCAAGAAAAAAAGAGGTCATTGGAAGTGCATGCAGATGTACCCATGGATATGTTGATGATGACATGGCATATGGGTGGCCGATTTGATGCAGGATACCATGAGACAGACTTGATTACAGAAGTATTAGGTGGTGGGGCTTCTGCTAGATTATATGAGCAATTGATTAAAGTAAAACAATTGTTTTCTTCCATAGATTGCTATCATTTTGGCACGGTGGATCCAGGCTTATTGGTGATTGAAGGTAAGTTGGTTAAAGGCGTGAGCATGGCTGTTGCAGAGCAGGCGGTCTTAGAAGAAGTAGAAAAAATTAAAAATGAATTACTCCCACAAAAGGAAGTGCAGAAAGTAATCAATAAAACAGAAAGTATTATTTGTTTTGAGGACATGAGTATCATGAACCGTGCGCATAGTTTGGCTTTTTATGAATTATTGGGCGATGCAAATATGATGAATCAAGAATTAGAGAAGTACCAAGCGGTTACACCAGAAAGAATACAAGCTACTGCAAATGCGATCTTCCAAGATCAGAACAGAAACACTTTATATTATTACAGTAAAAATTAAAACATGGCATTAGACAGAATAAAAGCGCCGTTGATCAAGGATGCCGTTGATTTTGATATCCAATTAAAACCATACCAGCATTTTACATTAGACAATGGGGTAGAAGTATATAGTTACGAAGGAGGTGCAGAGGAAGTGATGATGATGGACTTAGTTTTTTTCGCAGGCAATTGTTATGAAGAAAAAAACTGGGTTGCTGCTGCCACTAATTTTTTACTAAAAAATGGTACGCATCAAAAAACTGCTTTTGAGTTGAATGATTATTTTGAGTTCTATGGCGCGTATGTGAATCGAACTTGTTACAATGAAACAGCGACCATTAATTTACATACACTTTCAAAACATTTTGAAGCATTATTACCTGTGGTGAGTGAATTAATCACAGAGTCTAATTTTTCGGAAGAAGAATTAAAAATATATCAACAAAATCAATTACAAAGATTGACTTTGAATTTAAAGAAGAGTGATTTTATTGCCAATAGATTGATTGACGAATACTTGTTTGGCATTGCACATCCTTATGGAACCTATTCAACAGAGGCTGCCTTTAAAAATCTAACACGCGAAGATCTAGTACAGTTTTATGATCGTTTTTACAAGCATGGTAAAGCTGTCATATTCATGGCGGGCAAGTTTCCTAAAAACATGCAAAGCTTAATGAATAAATACATTGGTGCATTGCCATTGAATCAAAAAGCATTGCCTAAGTATGATCATCCAATTATTTCTGCGGCAACAAAAAAATATTCAATTGTCAATGATGCGAGTTCGGTGCAAGGGTCTATTAGAATGGCAAGAAGATTCCCCAATCGACACCATCCAGATTTTCCTGGAACACAGGTATTGAACAATGTATTTGGTGGATTTTTTGGATCAAGGTTAATGCGCAATATTAGAGAAGACAAAGGATACACTTACGGCATACATAGTTATTTACAGAATCATGTACAAGAATGTGCATGGATGATTAGTACGGATGCAGGAAAAGATGTTTGTGGTGCAACGATTGAGGAAGTGTATAAGGAGATGGCCATACTGAGAAATGAAAAGATAGATGAGGCCGAGTTGAAATTGGTTAAAAATTATATGTTGGGTGCCCTGCTAGGGGATTTAGATGGGCCATTCCAAATCATGAATCGTTGGAAGACGTATTTATTGAACGATTTGGACATTGCTTATTTCAATAAAACCATCGAAACGGTACGTGCGATCCAACCTGCCGACCTGCAAGCATTGGCAAATCAATACCTGCAACCCGAAGATTTTTATGAATTAGTGGTTTACTAAGCAAATTTTAAGAGATCTTCATCCCTATTTTAAACCAATTATCTTTTATTTCGGAGGGTTTATAAATTTATTACAAACGCTAACTGCTGATTATCAGCTATTTAGCGTTTTTGTTTTTACAGTACCTTAAAAAACTTGGTACTATGTGATGCATAGTACCTTAATTATCCTTAGTTTTGTGGTATAAATTAAAGTTATGGATATTCAAAACACACAAAGTCAGATGCGCAAGGGCGTTTTGGAGTTTTGCATATTGTCCATCATTCAACAAGGCGAGGTTTATCCGAGTGATATTGTTGAGCAAATGAAAGCGGCCAATCTGCATATTCTAGAAGGTACATTGTACCCACTATTAACAAGATTAAAAAATGCGGGCTTGCTCAATTACCGTTGGGTGGAAAGTATCAGTGGTCCGCCAAGAAAATATTTTGTGATGACAGAAGCTGGAATAGAAGCATATGAAGTCTTACAAAAAACTTGGAATGAAATGACGACATCGGTCGATACCATTATCACACCAAAAGCAAACCCGATTGTTAACCAAGCAGATGCTGCTCAATAAATATATGACAATGAAAAAAGTAATCAATATCAATTTCCAAGGCCGCATTCTTCCTATCGAAGAAATGGCGTTTGAAATTTTGAAACAATATATAGAAAGTCTAAGAACTTATTTTGAACAAGAAGAAGGCAAAGACGAAATTATCAATGACATTGAATGTCGTGTAGCTGAATTATGTGAAGACCGTCTTAAAAAAGGCGCAGTTTGTATTTCAGAGGAAGACATTGATTTAATCATTATAAGTATTGGACGTCCTGCTGATTTTGAAGCACAGGATGGCTTTGAAGCCAATACAAGTGCAAATACTGGAACCAATCAAGCACAGTCTAATACTCAAAATGCTGGTGAACCAACTTATCAAAAAAGATTGTACCGAGACGAGCAGAACAAAGTTTTAGGTGGTGTTTGTGCTGGTATTGCGAATTATTTAAACTTGGATCCAATCATCATTCGAGTTTTATGGATCCTGCTTTTTGGTATTTCTTTCTTTGCTTACCTATTGTTATGGATAGCCGTACCAAGTACTTCTGTAAATGAAGTGGGCGGTATTCGTAAAAGATTATTTAGAGATCTTGACAAAAAAGTAATTGGTGGTGTTTGTGCAGGGATGTCTAAATATTTTGGTGTGAAAGTAGGTGTTATTAGAATTTTATTTTTATTACCTACTATTTTATTAATCTTCAATTGGAATCATTTTCATTTATTCCAATTTTGGGATTTTAATGATTATAATAACTTTTTGGATGTGACTTTTATGCCAGGTGCAATTTTTGTCTACATCGTTTTGTGGTTGGTAATACCAGAAGCAAGAACCAGTGCCGACAAATTAGAAATGATGGGTGAGAAGGTGGATATCAATAGCATTAAGAATGCGATTCAAACAGATTTGGAAGGATTTGGTAAAAGAGCTAAAACCTGGGGAACTAGCTTTGACAAAAAGCAAGCATCTTCTGCAGGAAATAGCAATACTTCGGACGCTTCAACGAACAATACGAATGTTGGCGCAGGTGGTTTGGATCAAAGAAAAGGATGCTTCTATTATTTTGGAAGAACCCTTACTATTTTGATGAAAGCATTTGTATATTTTGTTTTAGGAATTATTACAATTTCAGTGCTTGCCGCATTATTTGGGGTTGGAGTTGCGACAACTGGTTTATTGCCATTGAAAAAATTCATTTTAGAGGATGGATTACAAAGTTGGTCTTTCATTGGTACCATCTTGTTTTTTATATGGGTACCCGTGATTGCCATTGTTGCGTCAATCATTCGCAAAATTGCCGGGTTAAAGCAATCCAATGTTTGGGTTAGGTCTAGCTTTATTGCTTTATGGGTGCTTGGTTGGGTTTGTTTATTTTACTTTATCAGTAGTTTAGGTAATTGTTTTTCTAAACACAATCAACCTATTGAAAAAAGCATTGCATTAGTGAATCCAGCTGTGGAGTATTTAGAAGTCACCGCTAAGCCAAGAATGAAATACTATGAGCAAAGATGGTTTAGTATCGAACCATTCCAAGTGTACAATGATGATACCGTGCGTGTAAGAAATTTACGCATTAGAATTGTACAATCTAAGACGGATAGCTTTGACATCAAATATGTAACCATGAGCAATGGTAAGTCTATTAGTGAAGCCAATTTACTTGCAGAAAAAATTAATTTCTCTGTAATGCAACAGGATAGCACTTTATTCTTAGATAGAGGCATTGCCATCACAAATAGAGATAAATTCAGAAACCAGCATGTGATTATGACTATCGCGGTGCCAGTTGGGAAACGATTCAAAATAACCAATAAAGGTTTTTCACAAACTACAATTAACATTAACCATCGTGGTATTAAATCAGAGACTATCAACGAATTTGGTGACAATACTTGGGTAGATGAATGGAATGAAAATTGGGATAGTGAATCTTTTTCTTATGATAGAGGCGTAGAGTATAAGATGACTGCAGATGGTTTGGAAAAAATCAAATCTGATGATGATGCATCGGATGATGACAATGATCAAGATGATTCAATAGAAGAGATAGAAGAACAACTACAAAAATTGAAAAAAGACAGAGAAGATTTAGAGCAAAATTTAGAAAAAACGAGGGCACAAAAAATCCAAGAATTAGAAAAGATTGATCGTGCTTTAGAGGAAAAGAAAGCTGAAAAAAACGGGGTAAAACAAAACTCGTCTGAAATTAAAAAGAAACAACAAATTGCAATTCAGACGCCATTAGGTTTAAATAAAGTGGCTGCTGTTGCTAAAAAAGCCGAGGAGTTGCACTTATTGGTTCAACGCTTTACTTATTAAAATGTTTTTTTGTTGATTTGGTGAAGATAAAACGCCCTTCTTTCTAGAAGGGCGTTTGTATTTATTAGTTAACTTTGTCCAAATTTATTCAAGATGAGTGAAATACTAAACACCCCATTTACCCATAAGCATCTTGCATTGGGTGCGAAAATGGCGCCGTTTGCAGGCTACAATATGCCAATTAGTTATACAGGTATCAATGATGAACATGCCGCTGTAAGAAATAGCGCTGGTGTATTTGATGTGAGTCATATGGGCGAGTTTGTTTTAAAAGGAGAAAATGCATTGGATTTAATCCAGCGTGTAACAAGTAATGATGCATCTGTATTAGAAGATGGGAAAGCGCAGTATAGTTGTTTACCAAATACCACAGGTGGTATCGTAGACGACTTGTTGGTGTATTGTGTCGAAAAGAACAAAGTATATATGTTGGTGGTGAATGCCTCCAATATCGAAAAAGATTGGAATTGGATTAGTAGCTATAATACCAAAGGGGTAGAGATGCATAATATCAGTGCTAAAACAGCGCTATTGGCAGTACAAGGTCCAAACGCGACTAAGATTGTGCAAACAATGACCAAGATGGATGTGTTGAACCTGCCTTATTATAGTTTTGTAAAAGGCGACTTATTGGGCATAGATAATGTATTGATTAGTGCAACAGGTTATACAGGATCTGGTGGTGTAGAAATTTATTTTGAAGACGTGAATGACAATGCGAATAAAGTTTGGGATGCATTATTTGAAGCTGGTGCTGCATTTGGTTTAAAACCAATAGGACTAGGTGCAAGGGATACATTGAGATTAGAAATGGGATTCTGTTTATACGGAAATGATATCAATGATACAACTAGTCCATTGGAAGCTGGACTAGGATGGATTACAAAATTCACAAAAGCATTTACCAACTCAGAAAATTTAGCAGCTCAAAAAGCAGCTGGTGTTGCCAAAAAATTAGTTGGATTTGAAATGATAGATCGCGGTATTCCAAGGCATGATTATGTAATTAAAAACGCTGCAGGAGATGCGATTGGTGTGGTGACATCTGGAACGCAGGCGCCGAGCTTAGGCAAGGCAGTTGGCTTGGGCTATGTGGCTACAGCCCATGCTGCAGTTGATTCTGATATCTTTATTGATATCAGAAATACTTTAGTGAAAGCAAAAGTGGTTAAGTTTCCTTTTAAATAATTTTAAATTAAATGGATTTGAATCATTGGATACTTTGATAATGATCATCATTATATAGGGGGCAATTCGCCCCCTTTTTTATGCGGTAAATACTCGAAAATCATCTGTAGTTAAGTTGCATTTTTGAAATCAAATAAATATACCGTTATGAAAGGAATGAAAAACAAAGTACAGTTGATTGGACATTTAGGTGCCAATCCTGAAATCAAAGTATTTGACGAAAATAAAAAGCTAGCACAATTAAGTTTAGCCGTCAATGATGGGTTTAAAAATGCAGAAGGGGAGTGGCAGGATGACACGCAGTGGTTTAATTTAGTTGCTTGGTCCAAGCTTGCAGACTATGCCGAAAAAAATTTACAAAAAGGCCAGGAGCTTGCAATAGAAGGCCGTTTGGTGAATAATACTTACACGGATAAGCAAGATGTAAAAAGAACAGTATCAGAAATTGTATTGAATGAAATCCTTTTATTGAGCAAGCAAAAAAGCGCAAAAGAGACTGAATAAATGGTTACAATTTGTATCTTTGCCGCCTATGCAAACAAACGATACATTGAAACCAACTTTACATACAATTCTTACACCGTCTTTATTAGAACTCTATGAAATTAAAGATAGTGTTGTAGTGATTATAGATGTCTTTAGAGCAACCTCTACAATGGCGACTGCATTGTTCAATGGGGCTTCAAAAATTATCCCAGTAGATTCTGCAGAGCATTGTATCGAGATGGGTAAACAAACAGGTGGGATTACTGCAGGGGAACGTGATGGAAAAATTATTCCTGGTTTAGCCTATGGTAACTCTCCTTCCGAATACCCAAGGTCATTTATTGAAAATAAAACACTAGTGATTACCACGACCAATGGCACTAAGTTGTTACATATGGCATTGAATCAAGGGGCAAAAGAAATCATTACTGGATCTTTTCCAAATTTCACTAAAGTAGTGGAATTTTTAAAAGCACAAAATGCGCCGGTTATTTTGGGTTGCTCGGGATGGAAGAACCGTTTTAATATAGAAGATGCGCTATTTGCGGGTGCCGTGATTGAGGAAATAAAGGACCATTTTACCATACATTGCGACAGCAGTTTTATGGCCAATCAATTGTACAATCAAAACAAGGCTAATTTATCTGAATATATTAAAACAGTGACCCATTGGCATCGTTTGGCTGCCTATGGCTTAGAAGACGATATGTTGTATTGTGTGACCAAGGATATTGCCCCTTCTTTACCTATTTTCAAAAGTGGCGCTTTGGTAAACCAAGGTTAGTTTTTCCCTAAAATAGCCCAAGAAGTTGTACATTTGCAAATTGCCCTTTTTGGAGAGGGTAATTTGCATTTTTAATTATGGCACTACCCTATCTTGTTAAACATATTTATAGTTACGGCACTGAAGAAGTGATACGTCGTGGTAAACGCATTTTTGCATTAAAAAATATCGAATTGATCAAATTCGATCCAATGATTGGCAACATTCATTGTCGCGTTAAGGATGACGGGTATAGTACTTATTATAAAGTAACCATTGAAAATTTTACTTCTGCTTCAACCTTATCACTAAGGTGTGGATGTCCATATAATTTATCTGAAGTTTGTAGACATAAAGCAGCTGCTTTATTTTTCATACAAGATTTATTGGATAAGAATCAATTGGAATACCAAGCTGCTTCTTATAAAACAACACATACTTTACTTAGAACAAAAGCCATCGATTTAAAATCGATTAAAATGCTATGTTCTGCTGATACATTTGATCAGGCAGAGCAAACATTAAAAACAATTCGTCCACATATTCTTTCGAGTGAAAATGAAAAAGTGGTTGCAGAGATAGATATGGATGGCAAGACGCATCATTTGATTATTCAAAAAAATGAAGAACGTTTTTTTGATACTTCATGTGATTGCTTATCTGAGACTGCTTATCCTTTATGTATTCATAAAACAATGTTACTATTACAATTGTTTCAATTAAAAGGGGCAGAATATTTTGAGACCATCAGAAACTGGGACAGAGAAAAAAATAAGTTATTGGCTTTGTATGGCTACAGCCTTGCAGATGATCTTAAAGATAAATTTGAATTTACTTACCATGATAGTAAGCCATTTTTAAAAGTACTTGATACAAGTATCCAGCGTGTAAATGGCGGTGAAGCTGTTACCAAAGCGGCTCCGATAGAACTGCATCGATTCACGGTGCCTAATAAAAAGGCAGATTCATCTGATACAGATGATACCAGTTTAAAAGGAGCTGAAAAAACGATTCAGCGTTATGGTTTAGTCATTCAAGAAGACGCGCATACTTATCCCTATGTTTCGTTCCATATAGTAAGAGGCGAGGCAGATGAATCAGAAACAAAATATTTAAGTAAGGTAGAAAAGATTGATATTTTAAAATTTGTCACACCATATGATATGAATGAGGACGATAAAACCTTATTGCAATCAGTGAGAAAATTACAACCGGTAGAGACGGCTAAATACTTGAATAAGAATTCTCCATTTCAAGGTATCTGGGACACAATTGTGCACACAGACGAAGCTAGTTTACCCGATGAGACTAAGGATTTAATGCAAGAATACTTGCATCCAAAAATGGAAAAATTATGGCGTGAATTATCAGAGCACCCATTTACTTTTTTCCTAGGACACAATAAAAATTTCACCACAGCCAATTTAGTAAAAGCAGAATTGGGTTTTTATCCTGTTCAACCAAGTTTTAAAGTAGAGAAGATAGGGGAAGATTATACAGTGCATGCACAGGTTTTATTACCATCTGGCCCTGTTGATTTAGTGGACAACCATGCCAAGTCGTATTTTTTATTCCAACAAGACCAGTTGTTCTTCTGTTGGAAAAATAAAACAGACCTACATTGGGTAGAACAATTTTTACCAAGTGGACATCAAAAAGTGTCTGCAAAAGAATGGCCTAATTATCTACAGTCAACATTATTGCCTTTATCTAAGAATTATACCGTTGCATTGGATCATGTGACCCAAGAAAAAGTGAAAGGTGTTAAGCCTCAATTACAAATTCTATTGAAAGAAAATGGGGACTATTTATTTTTTGAACCTTTGTTTGTCTACGAAGATATTGTGGTACAAAAAGAAGATGGCCCATCTGTAATTCAACAAGTAGGAGATAAATTAATGATTCTTGAGCGTGATTTAGCAGCAGAGCGACAATTGGTTGGAATTATTGAACAACTCCATTCTGGATTTATAAGACCCAATGAGGGCAATGTATTGGCCTTAAAAGGTGCCGAAGTATTAAAAAATAATTGGTTCTTTTTATTCATTGATACTTTAAAGGAAAAACAAATTCCATTGTTTGGTACGGAACAATTAAAGCAATTTAAATTCAATACTGCTAAGCCAACGACTCGATTATACATTAGTAGCAACACGGATTGGTTTGACGCAAAAGTAGAAATCTCATTTGGCGAACAAAAAGTAAGTATACAAGACATCAAGACGATGTTGATGAATAAGCAACAGTTTGTCCCTTTAAAAGATGGCAGCCTTGGTGTATTGCCAGAGCAATGGTTGAACAAATATGCTTTGTTATTTAAAGTAGGTGAGGGTAAGTCAGATAATTTAAAATTGAGTAAATACCATTTCTCTGTTTTGGATGAGTTATATCAACAAAGAGACGAAGAGGAATTGATTTTTCAATTAGAAGGCAAATTTGAAAAAATTAGAGAACATTATACCATCGCCGATGTGCAACCTCCAGCGCATTTAGATCCAATTTTACGTCCCTACCAAACCAGTGGATTCCAATGGTTGAATTATTTACACGATGTAGGCTGGGGTGGGATCTTGGCAGATGACATGGGATTGGGTAAAACCATTCAAACACTTTCCTTCCTACAACATTTAAAGGAAAAACAAGGCAAGTTATTGGCCTTGGTGGTTTGTCCAACGACTTTGTTATTTAACTGGCAAAATGAATTGAAGAAATTTACACCAAGTTTGAGTTTTATGATTCACCATGGTGGCACAAGAAATAAATCTAAATTAACAGATGGCTCTGTGGAAGTGATCATTACGACTTATGGTACTTTAAGAAGTGATATCAAAAACTTTGTTGAAGTGCAATTTGATTATGTGATTTTGGATGAAAGCCAGGCAATTAAAAATCCAACAAGTAAAGTGACTAAAGCAGCATGCTTGCTAAATGCGGGCAATAAACTTTGTTTGAGTGGTACGCCTTTGCAGAACAATACTTTTGATATTTATGCGCAAATGAATTTCTTGAATCCTGGTATGTTGGGTTCGGTGGAATATTTTAAGCATAATTTTTCAATGCCAATTGACAAGTTTGATGAGAAAGAACAAAAAGAGCATTTACGAAAATTTGTTTTCCCATTTATTCTAAGAAGAACTAAAGAGCAGGTGGCAAAGGATTTGCCAGAAAAACAAGAGATGGTTTTATACTGCGAAATGGGAGCAGCGCAACGTAAAATTTACGAAGCCTACAGAAATGATTACAGAGATAAATTAATGGGACTGGTAGAAGAAAAAGGTGTGCAGAAAGCACAATTGTCTATCTTACAAGGCTTGATGAAATTGCGTCAAATCTGTGACAGTCCTGCTATTATCAAAGATGAATCTTATCCAAACGAGTCCGTTAAGTTGGAAGAATTAACGCGTGAGATTGCAGAAAATATAGGTGAGCATAAGGCCTTGGTCTTTTCACAATTCCTGGGCATGCTAGGATTAATCAGAGAAGCCTTAACAAAATTGGGCATAGACCATGAATATTTTGATGGAAGTAGCACGATCCAAGAAAGAGAAAAAGCAATTGAGCGTTTCCAAAATGACCCTAATTGTCGCGTTTTCTTAATCTCTTTAAAAGCAGGAGGAGTTGGTCTTAACTTAACTGCTGCGGATTATGTGTATATCGTAGATCCTTGGTGGAACCCAGCGGTAGAGCAACAAGCCATTGACAGAACGCATCGTATTGGACAAACAAAAAATATCTTTGCTTATCGTATGATTTGTAATGATACCGTGGAAGATAAAATTTTGAAACTACAAGATCGAAAAAGATCCCTTGCAAAAGAATTAATCTCTGATGAAGATGGATTTATAAAGTCCCTAACCAAGGACGATATCAATTACTTATTTAGTTAATAGAAAGATTTTAAATTAAAAATGCCCCAATGATTCGTCTGGGGCATTTTTAATTTTGAAGCTGCAAGTATTATTTCATTTCTGCGGCTGCAATATTCGCTTTCGGATTTTTTAAGAATTCTTCCTTACATCCTGCTGAGCAAAACCCTAATACTTTATTGTCATAATGCGCAGTGTCGCTTATGCCCGCAGTCACCGGCATACCACATGTTGGATCTTTTTTGTTGTCCACTAAGCTGATGTCGTAGCTGATCACTGAATCTTCTGTAGCTGCAGTGACAGTGCTATCCATCGAACTGCTTGTAGTCTCTGTTGTGGGTGTACTATTACCACCACAAGCCATTAAAAAAATACTACCACAAACGGCCAACAAGCCTAAGCTTGTTTTGATTGATTTATTCATAATGAAAATTTTTACAAAGTTAGGACTTCCTTCAAATTTGTGTTAAATAGTGTAAAATAAGGTGCAAAATTCAGTATTTCTTGAAAATATAACGTGATTCTGATGTATTTTTGAGGTCTAAATTCGAATATCCTCAAGATGAAAAAATCTATATTTTTAGCCTTAGCAACTTTTATCACAGTTATAAGCTGGGCACAAACAAAACCATTGGCTCCAGTGAAGCCTACTGTAGCGCTTAAGAAAGTGGCAACCAAGCCGGTGGCACCTAAACCTACAAGTACAACTGTAGTTTTTAAGAATGCAAAAGACAGTGCTTCATATGCTTTAGGTTTGAGAATTGGACAAAGTCTAAGATCGCAGGGCTTGCAAGATGTCAATGTTGCCATGTTCAATAAAGGAATGGCTACTGGTGTGAATGTTAAATCATTAATTCCAGATAGCTTATTAGATATATGTATCAAAAACTACCAAGATAAAATGAGTACAGAAAAAATCGCTATCAATCGTGCAGCAGGCGCTGCATTTTTAGCAGAAAATGCAAAAAGACCAGGTGTGGTTCGTTTAAGCAATGGCTTACAATATGAAGTTATGGTTGCTGGAACTGATACCGCTAAGCCTACTTTAAAGAACACAGTTAAATGTCATTACCACGGCACTTTAATCACCGGAGAAATATTTGACAGCTCAGTAAACAGAGGCGAGCCAATCAGTTTCCCATTAAATGGGGTAATTAAAGGATGGCAGGAAGCTTTACAGTTAATGACAGTTGGAAGTAAATGGAAATTATTCATTCCTTCTGAATTGGCATACGGTGAACGTTCTGCTGGACCAGTGATTGGACCAGGTTCTACTTTGATTTTTGAAGTGGAGTTATTGGGTATACAATAATATTTGTAATACAACATTTATAATACAATACACTTCACATCTACTTGTGGAGTGTATTTTGTTTCATAGCCTTTTCAATTTTTATTATGCAAAAGATTTTTGTAGTCATCCTTCTAAGTATAAGCGCATTTGCTTGTACACCAAATAATGTAAAAATTAGTTCAACAATTGGTGAACAGATTGATAGTGCTGGTATGAAAGGAAGTTTTGCCTTAATGGAAAATAGTAGTGAAGCATTTACTGTATTTAATTTATCTGCCTATAAGGATAGCGGATATGCACCATTGAATACATTTTTTGCATTGCCTATTTTAATTGGATTTGATCAAAGTCAACTCAGTGCAGATACCAATACATGGGTATCACTAGACTCTTCTATGCACTACCAGCAGTTGATTCAACAAATTGGCAGAACCAATATTTTACAAGAAATTGATTCTATACATTATGGCAAAGGAATTGTGAGTGCAAATATGGATGGTTTTTGGAAGGACGAATCTTTATTGATCACTGCAGACGAACAGCTTGGATTTATCAAAAGATTGTATTTTAAAGGCCTGCCTTTTCAAAAACGCAGCCAAGAGCTTTTTAAAAAAATGATTTTAAAAGAGCAAAACTCTAATTATCAATTAAGTTATTTAGTGGCGACTGATACTGCCCTTGGTAATCAAGCATGGGTGCTTGGATATATCGAAGAAAACTTACATCCTTATTTCTTTGTCTTGCATACAAGTGCAGCAGATGGAAAGGACCTTAAGAACAGAAATATTAATTTATTAAAATCTATATTGGTTAAAGAAGGCTTCTTCAAAGGAGTTCGTTAAATTTAATCTCTATTCTTTATTATAAGAAAGCTTTATGCAATACTATTCTGAATCATTGACATCTTATAAACGCATCCACACAAGGCCAGTAAAAGTGGGTAATTTAGTGATTGGTGGAGGACATCCTATCCGTGTTCAAACGATGACGACTACAGATACCATGGATACAGATGCAACAGTAGCTCAAGTTATTCGATGTATTGAAGCGGGTGCAGAATTGGTTCGTGTAACAGCCCCTAGTAAAAAAGAAGCAGAAAATTTAGCCAATATTAAAGCGATCCTTCATTCAAAAGGATACACTACACCATTGGTTGCAGACATTCACTTTACGCCTAATGCTGCAGAAATTGCAGCAAGAATTGTAGAAAAGGTGAGAGTGAATCCAGGTAATTATGTAGATAAAAAGAAATTTGAACAAATAGATTATACTGATGCAGAATATGTAGAAGAAATT
This sequence comes from Sediminibacterium sp. UBA657, assembly GCA_002299885.1. Taxonomy (GTDB): domain Bacteria; phylum Bacteroidota; class Bacteroidia; order Chitinophagales; family Chitinophagaceae; genus Sediminibacterium. Next base: position 72,829 of record DBOB01000016.1, on the reverse strand, counting down.
GAACGCATTAGAGAGAAATTTTCACCCCTTGTGCTCATTTGTAAAGAACATGGTACTGCAATGCGCATTGGCACCAACCATGGCTCTTTAAGTGATCGTATCATGAGTCGATATGGTGATACAGCAATTGGTATGGTGGAGAGTGCTATGGAATTTTTGAGAATTGCAAGAAGTTTGGATTACCACCAAATTATTTTGAGTATGAAATCAAGTAATCCTCAGGTAATGGTTCAAGCCTATCGATTATTGATTCAACAAATGCATCAAGAGTTCAATGAATTATATCCTTTGCACTTAGGCGTAACAGAAGCCGGTGATGGAGAAGACGGAAGAATTAAAAGTGCAATTGGAATTGGTACACTGTTAGAAGACGGCATTGGTGATACTATCAGAGTGAGTTTAACTGAGGATCCAGAACTAGAAATCCCAGTATGTTTAGATCTTGTTAAACGATATAATGATTTGTCAGAAGTGAATACCGCAATGGTGCCTGAATTGACACAGTTACCATATAGTCCTTTTGAATATTCAAGACGCACAACAAAAGCAGTGCGCAATATTGGTGGAAAACAAGTGCCTGTGGTGATCGCAGACTTAAGTCATCTATCTAGTATTAAAACAACCGATTTAGTTGCGATTGGCTACACCTATGATGCAGCTACCGACAAATGGGCGATATCAGATGCTGCCGCAGATTATGTTTTTATTGGTCATACTCCATTGGACTTTAATTTACCCGGCACGCTTAGTATCATTGCAAATCCTGCTGTTTGTGCGCTTGCCAACAATACCGAAAAGTACCATCCAATCTTGGATGCCGCTTCTTATATGGCCTTGGATGCAAAACATCCGCAACTTAATTTTATACAAATAGATTGTTATAGTGACCTTTCACCTATTGCAAATGAGTTATTGTTACAAATTGCAAAAGATGACTCTGTTGTTTTTTGTTTGAGCAGTCGATGTAACAATGCGATGCAAGCCGTGAGAAGAATGGCTATCAAATTGATGCAATTAGACATACACCAGCCCATTATTTTAGTGACGGATAGCCAATGGAAAACCACAGATGAACACTTAATTCATTTTGCAATAGAAACGGGTGCATTGTTATTAGAAGGTATTGGAGATGGTATTTGTTTGGGATTGAGTAAGGATGCATATGAAGCAAGCGTGAATGGATCGAATGTATCTGGACGTAATTATTTTAACAATGCAAGTATCGAACAATTATTGAATACAACCGCATTCGGAATTTTACAAGCTACCAGAACTAGAATTTCTAAAACTGAATATATTTCTTGCCCAAGTTGTGGCAGAACTTTATTTGAGCTGCAAGAAACAACAGCTAAGATTAGAGCAGTAACCAATCATTTAAAAGGCTTGAAAATAGCGATCATGGGCTGTATCGTGAATGGTCCAGGAGAAATGGCAGATGCTGATTTTGGTTATGTAGGAAGTGGCGTTGGCAAGATTACTTTATATAAAGGCAAAGAAGTGATGAAGCGTAATATTGATAGCAATGTAGCTGTGGATGAATTGATTTTATTACTTAAAGAACACAATGCTTGGATAGAACCAAGTAAATAATCGTTTTATGTATTCCATTTTCTACGCTCTATTTTATTTAATCTCATTGATCCCCTGGCCTGTTATCTACGTATTAAGTGATGGGGTGGCTTTTTTATTAAGCAGCGTTATAAAATATAGGCTGGATGTAGTGCATCATAATTTAGCAATCGCTTTTCCAAATAAAACTATCCAAGAACGCAATCAAATTGCAAAAGCGTTTTACCAAAAATTTGCAGACTCATTTTTTGAGACCATTAAGTTAATCTCTATGTCGGATGCAACTTTTAAAAAGCGATTCACATCCAATGCGGAAGTCTTGAATGACTTATACGCTACTGGACAAAATGTTCAGATTATGGCGGGTCATTTTTTTAATTGGGAATATGCTAACTGGGGCGCGGCAAAATATGGTAAATATCCTTTTATAGGGGTTTATATGCCATTAAGTAATCAATTTTTTGATCGTTTGATTTTAGATATGCGCAAAAGATATGGAAGTATCTTGATTCCCGCTACAAACTTTAAAAATCAGTTCCACCAGTATGCTTCTAGCGGAAAATATGCATTGGCACTAGCTGCAGACCAAAATCCAGGCAATCCTAAATCTGCTTTTTGGATTCCATTTTTTGGACAATTAACGCCATTTGTGAAAGGTCCAGAGAAAGGCGCTAAACTAAATAATACTGCTCAAGTATTTGTTCATTTTTATAGCACTAAGCGTGGCCATTATCATTCTCAATATGAAGTCATGACCACTGTTCCTAATTATTTTAAAGATGGACAATTAACCGCGCTATTTGTAAAAACTTTAGAGGATAAGATTAAAAAAGAGCCTGCCAATTATTTATGGAGTCACCGCAGATGGCGCCATCCTTATGATGCAACTACTTACGGACACTTAGTAGTAGAATCATAATTGTGCTAATGCACAATTAAATTTGAATGTTGCGGATTAGTTATCTAAAAAACTTTCTGAATTGGTATCTTTCTTTGGACTAGCAACAATGGTGAATTTATTTTTCAAAAATTCCACAGCGTCCCATCCATCTTGCACAATTCTAATATTGTGAATACCTTGTTTTTTTAGTATAGAGGCTGCAAGTAATAACTGTTTGCCTAAATCGTCTATCAGATAAATATTAAAATGTTCGTCTAGTTCGGACATTGCACCTGGGTCACCAAATTCAATTAAAGGAAGATTGATGGAGTCTTTGATATGGGCTTTGTCGTACACATCTTCTGTACGAATGTCTAAAATCATTAAATATTCGTCGAACGGGATATCCATGGCGAGCTCATCCACTTCTACTTCAATGATTAAATCTATTTTCTCTCCAGCTGCTGACCAGGTTGAAAAACCACCTTCTAGATAACCTTTGACTTGGGTGTAACCTAGTAGTTCAAAACGTTTAATTAAAATATCTTCGGTGCCTTGATCACAAACCAAAATAATAGGACAATCTTGTTCAATTACTTTGAGTGCATTCAATGTTTTGATTTCGTCTAATGCAACGTGAATTGATCCTGGAATAAAACCTTGTAAAAATTCAGCATCCGATCTGGTGTCAATGATTTGAGTCGAATCTTCTTGAGATAAGGATAAAAATTGAACTAAGCTTAAAACCATATTATCCAACTAATTGTTCTACAAATTGGTTCACTTGCTCTAGACGATTGTAGTCCACCATATAAAAAATAAACTTTCCTTCACGGACAGTTACAACAATACCGGCTCTTCTTAAAATGGCTAAATGTTGCGATGCAACTGATTGTTCTAATCTAAGTTTTACATAGATCTCAGTGACCGTCATTTTTTGTTGTTCGTCAATTAATTTTAAAATTTGTTGACGAAGTTTATGATTCAACGCTCTTAAAATCATAGCAGCTTTTTTGCTATGGTTTAAATCCACTTTTAATGGTGTGGTGCCATTGTCTAATTGTAGCAAGGATAATGATTGATTCATGACAAATTACATATTGGGGGTTATGAATTGTATTACAGTGCAAAGTTAATGAATTATTAACACATACTATTTTTTAATATGTTACAACTATTTAGGCAAGATGTACACTTCTTTTAGGTAATTGGGACCCACATAGGCCAAGTCCTCAAATTGACCTGCGGTCCATTTTGCCATTGCCAAGTCAATTAGTACTTGGCTGGTATATTTGCCATCTAGATAGGTTACAACATGTGTGGATGTAAAATCTTTTGTTTTAAGATGGCCGTTCCCTATACAAATAGTGGGCTGATTGATTAAACTATTCCATTTTGTTTGATCCAGCACCATGGCTTGTTCTTGAACTATTGCTTTGTTGGATGTATCATAGATGGCGCCAAAGACTTCCATCCTCCTTGCGTCAATCATTGAAAAAATTTGGGTCGATTGGTCAATTGTTGTTGGCGAAAGTTTAACAGCTGCAGCTCCTAAAGCGCCTAATGTAGACAATCCAATCAGCGGCTTTTGTAAGGCATAGGCTATGCCTTTTGCAGTGGCTAGCCCAACTCTTAAACCTGTATAACTTCCAGGTCCTAAAGTCACTACGATCGCATCTAATTCCTTCATTGCTATTTGTTGACCCTCCAAAACAGTATCAATAGCAACTTGAATAAAGCTTGCATGGCTATGCGTCTCTTTATTGGTCAATTCGCCGATGATTTTGCCATCCTTGCCCAATGCCACAATGGCTTCTTCCAAAGCGGTGTCTATGATTAAAAATGTAGCCAAGTAATAAATTTATAGTGCAAAAATAGGTTGGATTTGCCCAAAAAATTAGAAATTGCAATTCTAAATACAATTTATGTCTAAACAAATCATCCAAAGCAATAAAGTACCTGCACCTATTGGCCCGTATAGTCAAGCTGTGATTGCGAATGGCTTCTTATTTGCAAGCGGTCAAATCGCATTTGATCCGGCTACAGGCGAATTGGTTTTGTCTTCTATCGAAGCAGAAACAAAACAGGTGATGGAAAATATCAAAGCTATATTAGAGGAGGCGAATATCAATTTTGAGCATATCGTTAAGACGAGTATATTTTTAAGTAGTATGGATTTATTTGCTGCAGTGAATCAAGTGTATGGCAGTTATTTTAATGCTGATTTTCCTGCACGCGAGACAGTAGCTGTAAAAACATTGCCAAGAAATGTGAATGTTGAAATTAGCATCACGGCAATAATCAATTAATTGTAACCTATGCGTACTATTTTATTTTTCTGCTGCATTATTTTTTCTGGACAATTGATTGGGCAAGTTTGGACTAAATATGACAGCACCATGAAAATTGGTAAAGCTGGTTATAGAATTTCTTGTTTAAACAGATCACCAGATAAAAATATACTGAATATAAGACCAATAGGGTTCAAGTCTGAATCTAGAGAAGCATCCATAGAATTGAAGGCGAGGGTATTTGGTGCGGAAATTGATGATTTAAACAATGATGGATTTCCTGACTTGATTATATTTATTGAGGATGCTGCAGGTAAAAAAAGTATTTTCCCAATTCATTCTCAAGACAACGAAAGAATTGCACCTATTTACTTTCCAGATATTTTAGATGACATGGAAATGAGTAAGGGCTATAGAGGGAAGGATGAATACAAGTTAGTAGAAGGTGTATTATTTAGAAAGTTTCCTGTGTATCCTGCAGATACAACCATTAAAGAGCCAACTAATAAAATTAGACAGTTGATGTATCGAGTGATAAAAGGAGAACGTGATTCCTGGAAGTTTAAAATGTTCAAACAGTTTGAACTAACTTCCAATTAATATCCAGCGCTGATTAGTATTTTACCTACTGCTTTTTCGTTGCCCATATCATCTCGCACAAAGATCAAATAAATTCCAGAAGCAACTTTGTGCTGATACTGGTCTCTGCCATTCCATATTGCTTGACCTCCAAGCGCCCTAGTCTGCATCATTAGTTGCCCATTGATATCGGTAATTTTTACTAAGGCATTGTTCACTAAATTTTTAATCACAATAGGGCCATTGTAATTTGGTCCAATAGGATTAGGATAAATTTTTATTGCGGATTGTGTTGTTGAGGGCTCAGTGGAATTGCCTTTATAACTGATGATTTCGTTTTTTGTAAAGAAAAATACATCTCCATCGCTTGGCTCAATACCAATAGATAAAACGGTATTATCTGGTAGTGGGCTATTTTCTGTTGTAAAATGCTGGAGTACCTCAGTGCCATCTTTACTGATTAACCAAGCGCCATTGTTTGTGCCAATCCATTTTCGATTCGCACCATCTATAGTGATAGAATGAATGGTTTCTTTTTGAAAAAGATAGCCATTGAATCCATTGCTTTGAACAATGGGCAAATAAGCGTCACAAACTTCGTTGATATTTGTACATTGAAAAATTGCAATCCCATTATCTGTTCCAACCCAAATGCTTCCATCCTTATCCTCTATAATGGCTGTGACTTCCATACTTGGTAAATTCCCTGAACCTTTACCAGTATTTAATTGTCTCCAAATGCCTTGGTTATTTTGTTTTTGAAACAATAAGACACCTTGTTGCTTTGGCCCAATGATCCAGTTCAAATCGTTGTTGCCAAGGACAATTTTTTTCAAATTCGTAGCGCTAAAACCTTTTTGTATAGGATAACTGTTCCATAGGTTCCCTTCTTTTAAAACAACCCCAAATCCTTCTTTCAAGACTGCAATAGTACCATCTGATTTTTGTTGAATGGATTTAATATTTCCAATGGGTGGATTCGGTATCGGTTGTTCTATTGTTTTTTTATTGCGATCATAATGTATTAATTGATTGCCCATACCTATCCACCAGCTTTGATCCTTAAGATCTATAGATACTGCTTCGACATAATTGATTTTTATATTTTCAAGTTGTGAAAAATTAGACCAACCTTTTTCATTTAAACTTGATAGCCCAATTTTACTAGCACCATAACTCATGAGTAGCTGGTGGTCTGAGAAAGCATTACTCCCATAAGCTGCACTTAAAGGACCACCTAGTGCAAACCACTTTGATTGATCATTTTTTTCATATAGGCCTTTGGTAAGGTCAGCTACCCAAATGGTATTACCATCTTTAAGCAATCCTACAGGTTTGACTAATATTGTTGAATCAATAATGATTGTATTGCTTTGATTGCTATTGAACTGTATCAAAGCACCATTGTTCTGATAGGCAATTCCAGCTATAATTCTGTCTTCGTCTACACTGATTGTCTGAATGACACCTGATGTGATTTGATAACTTGCTACATTATTTTGATAAGGATAAATTTTTTGTTGATCGTTAAAGTAGAGTTGATTTTTAAATACAAACATATTTTGTATTCCAGTAATGCCCATTGTATTTTCTTGTATCCAAATATTATTTTGATCCACTGAATTGGACCAGATGCCATTCTCTGTTAATGCAAATAGTTTATTTTGATAGATGATGGTTTGTAAGACCTTAACAGTTTGGCGGTTGTTATTTGGGAAGTAGGTAGCTTTAATTTCTTTTTTTAATAAGTCTATTACAACGATTCCAAAATTACAGGACAGGTATGCCTTATTGTTGAATACAATCAGGTCGTTAATGGTTTTGTCCGCATATAAATTAGACATTTGAATATCATCGATCAGGGTAACTTGATCCCCTTGTACTATATCAACCCGACTATTTTTATAAGCAATGACAAGTTGATTTTCTATTGGGTGCCATGCAATTTTATGTATACCTATGGCATGTAAACCAGTTGTGGTGTTGAGGTAGGTTGTTTGTTTTTTTGCGTCAATTTGAATAATTTGATTTGCAGCTACCACATAGAGCTGATCCCCTTTGATGACTTGTAGGATAGACTCATTCGAAAAATGCGCTCGCCATGTGCCAATAGGTCCCAATTGCAATTGTGCATGCGAGGGCATTGCAGTAACAATAAGTCCAATCAATATAAGAAACCATTTTTGCATCTTATTTTTTTATCGCTTGATAAATTTGTTCTTGAATTTTTGCTCTCAGGTTTAGAGCGCTAAAAGCTTTATTGTCTCTTGTTGGATAGACCCTGTTAGAAAGAAAAACATACAATAGTTGATTGTCTGGGTCGGCCCAAACACATGTTCCAGTGAATCCTGTATGGCCAAACACGCTAGGTGGTGCACTTAAGCTAGGATAAGGATCTTTTGAACTGGCATTGTCTCTGGCAGTTTTATCAAATCCAAGTCCTCTTCTGCTAGTTGGTGATTGGTAGCTAGTAAACCATTGTATAGTAGATGGTTTTAAATATTGTTGACCATCCCATTGTCCACCATTCAATAGCATCATATACAATTTTGCTATATCAGTTGCATTGCTAAATAAACCAGCATGCCCTGCGATGCCTCCCATTGTGGAAGCACCTTCGTCATGAACAGATCCCTGAATGAGTTCTTTTCTAAAATAATTATCTAATTCTGATGCTGCAATACTGGATTTGTTTGCTCTTTCAAGTGGTAAAAAGCCAGTACTGTGCATTTGCATTGGACCGTAGAAAGTTTTTGTACAATAATCTTGAAGATTCATTCCAGTCACTTGTTCTACAATATTGCCTAAAAAAATAAAATCATTGTCACTGTAAACGTATTTGCCTGGTGCAGTCACAGGGCTATTCAAAATTTTCATTCGAATACTATCCATCCAATTATTTGCAAGGTATTTACCTGGTGTAACCATCAATTGGTGGTCAGCGTCTTGGACAGGTACTATCCATTTTGAATTGATACTACCGTCTGCATTTAAAAGTGATTCGTAAAACTTAATATATGGGTACAATCCAGCTTCATGAATTAATAAATCCTTTAATCGAATTTTAGCTTTTGCATTCCCAACTACCCAAGGTAAATAATCGCCAATTGTTTTTTCAATGTCCACCTTGCCTTCCTCTACCAATTTCATAATTGCAACAGTTGTTGCACTTGTCTTTGTCATAGAAGCAAGGTCGTATAAGGTTGCATTGGTCACTTCTGGACTTTGAGCTCCGGCAATGGTACCATAGCTTTTATTGAAAACAATTTGATTGTTTTTTGCCACCAATACTTGACAACCTGGTATGGCACCTTTCAAGATTGCATCTGCAACAATGGAATCGATTTTTACAAGCTGAGTCTGATCAATAGTTGCTGGAAGAATCGAGTCTACTAGAATTTTTTTTTTAATAAGGCTTCAGAAAGCGTTCCGTATTTCAATTCAGGACTAATCGTTACTGGCAAAGTACCACTTGCTTGTAGTTTACCTTCAAGCCACTTTTGTACAGCTGCGTGACTGTATTTTGTATCTTCAAAAGCAAATAAAATATTATTGATTGTATTAAAGTCTCCAACAGCATAAGGGTTTCCAAAAATTAAATGTATCCAATTTTCATGCCCTTTTTGGTTTAAGAAATCTAAAGTGGCTGCTGGTAGTTCAAAATGATTTGCAGGTCTTCGGCTATATCCATGCAGGCCAACAATCACTTGATCATATGCTTTTAAGCTATCATTGATCATTGCCAATTCATTCGCATCTTTACCATTTGTATAGAAAATTTTTACACCATATGCACTTGAAATTGCAGCTGTAAATACATTAGCTGCCTTTGCATTAAAGGCAATATAGGCGGTCTTATTGTTTAAGATTGGACTATTTGTGGCCCTTAAAAATGTAAGGGATTGTTGCGCCATTTCAGCATTGATGGTACCTACAGATTGGTTCAAGTCTGCAATAATATTGTTGGTATCAATTTGTTGTGGGAGGTCTAATCCGTGTTTATATTTAGCGGTTAATATTTTTTTAACTCTTGCATTGATATCAGAACGCTTAAGCCTTCTTTCTTTAATAGCTGATCTGATTTTTTTAATAGATTGTCCAAGATCACCCGGTAAACATAACATGTCGTTTCCTGCAAGAATGGCTTGTACATTAGCTTCTCCTTGAGGGAAGTAATTCGCAATTGCCTTCATATCCATCGCATCCGTCACACTAATACCTTTAAAACCCAACTCTTTTTTCAATAATCCATTCACTGCATTTGGAGAGATAGAAGTGGCATATTTTGGTCTATCATCAATTGCAGGAACCGATAAATGTGCCACCATGATGGATTCAATGCCTGCATCGATCAATGCTTTGAATGGGACAAGTTCTAGGCTATCCAACTCTGCTTTTGACTTATTAATGACAGGCAAATCAAAATGTGAATCCACATTCACGTCTCCATGTCCTGGGAAATGCTTGGCAGTGGCCATGATACCATTGTCTTGCATGCCTTTCATATACGCAATACCTTGTTGAATCACCTGTGCTTTACTCTGACCAAAACTACGATCATTGATGACAGGATTTGATGGATTATTATTGACATCAACTACTGGACCATAATTAATTTGAATGCCCAATCTTTTTAATTGTGCTGCAATGGCCGCACCCATTTGGTACACTGAATTGCTTGAAGCAAATGCACCCATCGAAAGTTGTCTTGGGAAAGACTCCACACTATCTAAGCGCATACCTAATCCCCATTCTGCGTCTATGGCAATGAATAAAGGTGTTTTAGCAATACTTTGATAAGCATTGGTTTGTAAAGCTTGTCGAACAGGACCGCCTTGAAAAAAGCAAAGTCCACCAACATTGTATTGTTGAATTAAGTTTGAAATTGAGTCAAGTTTATCTTGTGACCAGTTGCTATGTGCTCTAATGACCATCAACTGGCCAATCTTTTCATTCAAGTTTAAGGCAGAAAATTGTTTTCTAACCCATTTTTTTTCACTCATTTTTTGTGCCTGAATGCTAGTGGCCAATCCTGCTAATAATAAAACACCTAAAACTATTTTTTTCATATCGAATTTATATAGGGCAATTTAAGTATAAAAAAAGGCTTACCGAAAATTGGTAAGCCTTTTTTTAAATGAGTCTTATGCTTCTGTGTCCTCCTCATCCAGTTCAGGTAAGGTTGGGGTCACTTTATGTTCTTGTAATTGTGCAAACCACTTCACCATTTTCTTCATATCGCTGGCATATACACGCTCAAAATCCATGTTAGGGAATACTTTCTTAAAGTAGGCTTGAGTGGCTTTTGCATCTTTTTCATTCGGAAGGACTTCTTTTGATTTACCCATCTCAATAAATACTTCTGCCAAAAACACATTCTCTTTGGTGGTAAACACTTCAATGCTCTCTAAATGAGAGAATTGGTAGGCTCTAGAACTGATGAATTGGGTGACATTCGTCTCTAGGGATCTAGCAATAGCGCCATCACTTTTGCTCGTTAATAATTCAAATAAACCTGACATGCCTGAAACGGAAATCAATTTGTTATACTCCATGGGTTCTAGTCTTTTTTTAGGAACGCAAAATACGGAAAAACCCTCAATTTTCATTTTTTAAACTACCTTTGTTTATCATTAAAAATCAAGCATATGCCCGGTTTTGAATTATTTGGAGCAGAAGAAAAGAAAGAAGTAAATGATGTCTTAGAGACAGGCATTTTAATGCGCTACGGATTTGATGGACCAAGAAAAGGAATTTGGAAATCCAAAGAGTTAGAAGCAGCAGTTTGCTCGACTTTTGGTTCGCAATATGCACAACTTACCTCTAGTGGAACTGCAGCTTTGACAACAGCTATGGCTGCTTTAGGTGTAGGCGCTGGAGACGAGGTGATTATGCCTGCGTTTACTTTTGTAGCAAGTTTCGAAGCTATCTTAAGTATGGGTGCCATCCCTGTTTTAGTAGATATTGACGAAAGTTTGACTTTATCACCTGCTGCAGTTAAAGCGGCCATTACACCAAAAACAAAATGTGTGATGCCTGTACATATGTGCGGAAGCATGGCGGATATGGATGCATTGGTGGCTATTTGTAAAGAACATAATTTAATTTTATTAGAAGATGCTTGTCAAAGTATCGGAGGCACTTATAAAGGAAAGCATTTAGGAACCATTGGTCACGCAGGTACATTTTCATTTGATTTTGTAAAAACAATTACATGTGGTGAAGGTGGTGTAGTGATGACCAACGATAAAGATGTGTATACTAAATCGGATGCATTCACGGATCATGGACACGATCATTTAGGAGTAGACAGAGGCGCAGATTTACATCCTGCTTTGGGCTATAACTTCCGTATCAGTGAACTACATGCGGCGGTAGGTTTAGCACAAATCAAAAAATTAGATACTTTTTTAGCGATTCAAAAAAAGCACAACCAAATTTTACGTTCCTATTTAGAGCAAGTGCCAGGCATTCAATTTAGAGTGGTGCCCGATCCAGCAGGAGATAGTCATAGTTTTTTAACTTGGTTCTTGCCAAGTCAACAACATACTGAAAATGCCATTGCGGCATTCAAAGAGGCCGGTATTCTTGCGGGTAATTTTTATTGGTACGGAAATAACTGGCATTATATCAGAAAATGGGATCATTTAAAAAATGCAACCAGTTTATATCCTTTATCCAAGGAACAACAAAGCGCATTGATTGCATTACAAAGCACTGATTTTTCTAAGAGTGATGCAGTTATGAGCAAATGTATTTCAACCGCAATTAGTTTAGTTTGGACAGAAGAGCAAGTGCATGAAAAAGGCGCTGCTTTTCTTGCAGTATTGCAAAAAGTGGTAGCATAAGCTAAGGTTATGGCACTAGGACAATCCATGCAGCAAAGACAATTACAAAGATTGTCGCCTCAGCAAATCCAATTGATGAAATTGTTGCAAATTCCTAGTGCGCAGATTGAACAAAGAATTAAAGAAGAATTAGAGGAGAATCCAGCTTTAGAAGTGGATGTTGCCTTACTCGAGTCTGACTTTACATCTCCCGAAGAAATGAATGATGAATTGCTGCAGGATATGCATGATGATGAAGAAGCAGTACCTGTAGATGAATTTGAGATGAGTAACGAAGAGCTAAGTGAATACAGTTATGATGATGAGGTAGCAGATTATAAAACAAGAGACGATTTTTATCCCGAACTAGATAACGACAAAGTGATTCCGATTAAAGCGGAACAGAGTTTGCATGAAGTATTGATGGATCAATTAAGTATGCTCGCATTAGATGAAAGGGCATTTAAAATTGCAGAACAAATCATAGGTAGTTTAGATGATGATGGTTATTTAAGAAGAGCCATGCAGTCTATAGCAGACGACTTGGCATTTAAGCAAAGCATGTGGGTAGAGGAGAAAGAAATTGAACAAATATTAAAACAGGTCCAAGCATTTGATCCAGTTGGTATAGCTGCAAGAGACTTGAAAGAATGTTTGTTAATTCAATTACGAAGAAAGGGAGAAGGCGAATCGCCCCATTTATCGGATAGCAGAGGAAAATTATATTCTGATGATGAAGCAAGAAAAATTGCGATCCTTATTTTAGAAAAATATTTTGAAGAGTTTACCAGAAAGCACTACGATAAAATTCAAAAGAGTTTACACTTAGATGAAACTGGTATGAAGGAAGTATTGCATCAGATTCTAACACTGAATCCAAAACCAGGCGCGGAGACGAGCTATACCAATGAAGCAGAAATGTACATCATTCCAGACTTTACAGTATTGATTAACAATGGCAAATTAGAATTAACATTAAATAGCCGCAATGCACCACCATTAGTTATAAGTGATGATTATAAGTTGATGTTGAAGGAATATGAGGGCGGAAAGAAACAAGATAAGTCTCAAAAGGAAGCGGTCTTTTTTATTAAGCAAAAAATTGATTCAGCTAAATGGTTTATTGAGATGATCCTGCAAAGACAACAGACCTTATTGTTGACGATGAATGCAATTTTGGATTATCAGTCTGCATTCTTCTTGACTGGAGATACCACAGCGCTTCGTCCAATGATTTTAAAAGACATTGCAGAAAAAACAAACCTAGATGTTTCCACGGTGAGTAGGGTGGCCAACAGCAAGTATGTGCAAACCGAATTTGGTACTTATTTATTAAAGTATTTCTTTAGTGAATCTTTAACCACAGATAGCGGCGAAGAAGTGAGTACAAAAGAGGTAAAAGCAATCCTTAGAGAATTAATCGAAGGGGAAGATAAACTAAAGCCCCTGAGTGATGATGAGTTAACAGATCAATTGCAAGAAAAGGGATACAATATTGCAAGAAGAACCGTTGCAAAATATAGAGAACTTTTAAATATACCAGTCGCAAGACTAAGAAAAGAATGGTAGACAATTCAACTATGGAAAATCCACAACCTAAAGTAGTCAAATATATTGCACATTTATTGTCTTATGTTTTGCATCCACTTTTTATCCCTACTTATTTTTTTCTTTTTTTAATGCAAGTATTACCATTTGAATTTGTTGGTATTACAGAATGGCAATTAAAGATGCGTTTGTTCAGTGTAGCTTGGTTGACAGCTTTCTTTCCAGCATTTGCTGTATTCTTATTATGGAGATTAAAATTAAGCGATAGTATTTTCTTGAGAACTCAGAAGGAAAGAATTATTCCTTATGTGATTACTATGTTTTTTTATTGGTGGATGTATTATCTCAGTAGAAATTTTACAGACCAACCAATTGCTTTAAAATTCTTTTACTTAGGCATATTTGTGGCAAGTGCCATTGGTATGACGGTGAATAATTTTATGAAAGTAAGCCTGCATGCAATGGGTATTGCTGGTTTGACGACCTCTGTAATTTTGGTAAGTGTTTTTTATCCAGTGAACAATGCAGTATGGGTGCTATTGGCTATACTTTTAACAGCATTGGTCATTAGTGCAAGATTGGTTGTAAGTGATCATACAAAAAAAGAATTAATTGTAGGATTGTTGATAGGGGTGGTCACTCAGGTTGCTGCTTATTTGTGGGTGGTTTAAATTAAAACAAAGCTTATGTGGTATCGTTTAGGACAAAATATTTTAAAGTATAAAAAAACCTATTTGTTTTTTATACTCCTTAGCACAGTTGTGATGGGTTATTTTGCTGTACAAATTAAACTTAGTTATGAGTATACAAAAGCGATCCCTTCTGACAACCCTAAATTTATTGTCTATAATGAATTTGTAAAAAAATATGGTGTAGATGGTACTACAGTCGTTGTAGGTTTTAAGACAGATCAATTTTATACAAAAGATTTCTTTAACCAAGTAGATGCTTTGCATAAGACCATTAAGCAAAATACTGCTGTGGCCGAGGTGATGAGTATTCCAACTGCTTATACGATTTCAAAAGACAGTGTCGAGACCAAGTTCAACGCTGCTAAAATATTCCATGCACCCTATACATCGGATAGTTTAATGCTTGCAGACAAATCCGTTTTTGAGAACTTGCCATTCTATCAAAATTTGTACTACAATCCCGATAGCAATAGTTATATCATGGCGATTTCTTTTATCGCCGATTCAATTAATAGTGTTTCTAGAACCAAAATCATTGGGTCGATACAAAATGAACTAGAATACTTTAGTCAATCAACCAAAACAGAGGTTCATATAAGTGGCTTGCCTTTTATTAGAACCATCATGGCAGATCGAATTAAAAAAGAAATGCTTTGGTTTTTGATTGGGTCACTGGTCTTATCAGCTATTACATTATTACTTTTCTTTAGATCCATTTCGGCTACCATCATGAGCTTGGCTGTGGTCTTGATGGGTGTGATTTGGAGTTTAGGTACAATGGTCTTGTTGGGACAAAAGATTACTTTATTGACTGCTTTGATTCCGCCATTGATTGTGGTGATTGGGATTCCAAACTGTATTTACTTTTTAAATAAGTACCATACTTCATATAGAGAGACAAATGATAAGGACAAGGCACTTGTGCAGATGGTGGGTAGGATGGGGGTTGTGACTTTATTTTGTAACATCACCGCTGCGATTGGTTTCTTTGTATTTGCATTGACCAAAAGCCCCTTACTTAAAGAATTTGGATGGGTATCTGGATTGAATATTATGATTTTATTTTTCATTAGTTTGTTTTTTATTCCTCCAGTACTTTCCTATTTACCTGCTCCAAAAGCAAAACATGTTCTTTATCTAGACAATCAATATTTAGAAAAGATATTGATTAAGATAGAACGTTGGGCATTTACCCATACGAAGTGGGTATTTGGAATTACCATCCTTGCAATTATTATTTCATTGGTAGGCGTTCTACAAATTAAAAAAGAAGCTTTTATTGTAGACGATTTACCTAAGCAGGATAAATTATATACGGACTTAAAATGGTTTGAACAACATGCTGGTGGGGTAATGCCTTTAGAGGTATTAGTAGACACTAAAAAACCAAATGGCTTAATCAGATCTATCAAGCCTTTAGAGCAAATAGAGGAGTTCAATACTTTCTTATTAGAACAACCAGAATTGGGTAAGCCATTAGGATTATTGGAAGGTATCAAATTTGCCAAGCAAGCATTCTATGATGGAGATAGTTTATCCTATGCAGTGCCAACAGGAACAGAAATGGCATTCATTGGTCCTTATTTTGCAAGCGCTGCTCCAAAAGAGGGTGTAAAACCAACGGGGAATAATCCAGCTCAACTTTTGAATAAATTCATTGATTCAGCTAAACGCCAAACAAGAATCAGTGTCAATATGAAGGATATCGGAAGTGCTAAGCTTCCAATATTATTACAAAAGATAGATAGTGCTTCTATTGCTATTTTTGATACAGCTAAATACAATGTGGTGATTACTGGCAGTAGTGTCACTTTTTTAGAGGGAAGTAATTTTATTGTAAAAGGTTTGGGAGAGTCCATTTTCTGGGCATTCTTGCTGATTGCAATTTGTATGATCTTCTTATTTAGGTCTTTCCCAATTTTAATTTGTTCTTTGATACCTAATATCGTGCCTTTATTTATCACAGCAGGTATCATGGGCTGGACAGGTGTTTCTTTAAAGCCATCGACTGTCTTAGTATTTAGTGTGGCATTGGGTATTGCAATAGACGTTACAATTCGTTTTTTAGTGAACTATAAACAGGAATTGCCTCATTTAAACTATCAAGTGCACACCACCTTGGTACAAACAATCAAGCATACAGGAATTAGCATCATCTATACTTCCTTGGTATTGGTGGCGGGTTTTATTATTTTCTGTTTTAGTGATTTTGGTGGAACCAAAGCATTGGGTTGGTTGACTTCGATTACTTTAGTAGTAAGTACGCTTACGAACTTAGTATTGCTGCCAGCATTAATTAAATCCTTTATTAAATCAAAGTAATTTTGATAATTTTTATCGATAATAATTAAAGGGATGAATAAAAAAATAGCGCCTCATACTTGAAGCGCTATTTTTATTGACTAAAGATCTAATTCACTTAAAGTGCAATTCAATTCATTTTTGATAAACTAAGGAAGCAATTGTTTTAATGTATTTTGTAAAGCGCTACCTCTTAGGTCTGTTGCAATAATTTTTCCTGTTGGGTCTAAAAGTACATTAAATGGAATGCCCTGAATTTGGTATGTGCTCACAACAGTACTTTCCCATTTTTTTAAGTCACTTATTTGTAACCAATTTAATTTGTCTTGTTGGATAGCTTCAAGCCAATCTTCTTTATCATCATCTAATGAGACACCAAGTATAGTAAAATTCTTAAGTTTGAATTGCTCATAGGCAGCAACGACATTTGGATTTTCCCTTCTACAAGGGCCACACCAGCTTGCCCAAAAGTCAACCAAAACATATTTACCTTTTAAGCTGCTTAATGTGATGATTTTTCCTGCAGGATCTTGTAATGCAATCTCAGGTGCCATCGCACCAACCGTGATGGCAGTTGCTGGACTAGCTGACTCCTGCACTTGCCCACTTAAAATTGTTACAAATTCAAGTAAGGGTTCAGCTTTTGTTTTTTCCGCAACTCCTTTGGCCATCGCAAGTACCTTATTAATTTCCATCGATCTTAAAGCCATACCTAATGCAAAATAAATGAGCGCAGGGCTATTTGAACTATTGATGGTATTTTCAACATGGTCATTGAGTGCTTTGATCTTTTTTTCTTTCTGTTGTTGTAAATAAAAAATAGTACTGTCTTTGCCATTGCTTTGTTGCAAATTATCTAGAGCATAAAGTGTTGCAAATAAAGAGGAATCTTTAGACCTGTAGGATTTCATGTATTCAATCATAGCTGCACTATGTGGGGAACCTTTAACTGTATAGCTTGCGAAATTAGTGGCATCGGCATTGATCTGTATTTGCTCCTCATCATTGATAAAGCTAATATCTAATTCTTCCCCGCTACTTAGACGGTAAATGCCTTCCTGTTTTGCAATGAATTCAAAATTATATTTTCCATTGGCATCAAGTGTGATAGAATCCAATGTAATAATTGGCTTTCCACCATATGGAATTTCTTGTAATAGCAACGGTTTGTTAGCTGCATTCTTGATGGTTCCAGATACGCTATAACGGGCGTCTTGGTTTTTATCTTTACATCCAGGGAGTATAAAAAATAAAATTCCAACAATTACGATGCTCAATTTTTTTATCATAAAATAATTTTTCTATTTTGACAATAGGGCTTCTTTAAATTTCGACTTTTATAAAAGCGATTTAATAGTTGCAAGTACTTGGTCTAATTGACTCGCATCCTGACCCCCAGCCGCAGCTAAAGTTTTTTGACCACCGCCACCGCCTTTAATCAAAGCTGCAATATGGGTTTTGATCAATTGTGGCGCTTCCCATTTTTTGGTTGCAACCAAGGCTTCACTCATGGATATTGCTGCAAAAGCTTTTTCGCTTTCTGCACCAACTAGTAAGACCATCACCTCGCCCGTCTTTGTTTGAGTCAATAATTGAGCAGCTTTTTTATATTGATCCATCTGACTTAACTGCACTTTAAGTCCAAGGTATTGAACACCATTGATTATTTCGAAACTATTTTGTTGTGCTTCCACTAATTCGTTCACAAGGATAGCTTCTTTACTCTCTAATGCTTTTTTGAGTTCCTTTTGTTGATTTTGTAACTCAACTATATAGTTAGATAGTTGATCCATTGTATAGGCACTAGTATCTATACTTGTTTCTTTTTTATCAAGGCTTGCTGCAATTACTGCATTTGCTTCTTCCAATTGAGCAACTTGTTTTTTTAATTTATCTTTTGCTTCTGCTTGATATGCTTCTGCTGCATGTCCTACAACTGCTTCAATTCTTCTTACACCTGCTGCTACAGAGGATTCTGCTTTAATCACAAAATGACCTATTTCGCCGGTTGTGCCCACATGTGTTCCACCGCATAATTCAATGGAGTAATTTGGGTCCATCACCACTACACGAACCCTGTCACCATATTTCTCACCAAATAAAGCCATTGCTCCAAGTGCAATAGCCTCGTCTTTAGTCATTTCTTTAATCACCACAGGTACATTTTCTTTTACTTTTTCATTCACCAATTTTGTCACTGCCTCAATTTCCTCATTGGTCATTTTTGCAAAATGAGAAAAGTCAAAACGTAATTGTTCTGCATGCACCAAACTTCCTTTTTGAGCAACATGCTTTCCCAATACTGTTCTTAATGCAGCATGCAACAAGTGTGTTGCAGAATGGTGTTGAGTGGTATGGGTTCTTAAAGTGTGATCTACTTTTGCTTTTACAGAACTACCAATATTTTTTGGCAAACTGTCTGTAAAGTGAATGAATAAATTATTTTCTTTTTTAGTATCCGTTACTGAAAGCACAGTGCCATCCTCAAATACAAGTTGTCCCTTGTCACCCACCTGACCACCACTTTCGGCATAAAATGGTGTGGTTGCTAGTACCCACTGGTATGCTTCCTTACCTTTTGCCTTCACACTTCTGTACTTAACAATTGGAGTAGTTGCTTCTGTTGATGTGTAACCAATAAAGGAGGTAACTACATCTTCGCCAACTTGCATCCAGTCGCCTGTATCAATTGCTGTAGCAGCTCTACTTCTATCTTTTTGTTGTTGCATCTCTTGTTCGAACCCTGCTTCATCAATTGAAAGTTCATTCTCGCTTGCAATCAATCTTGTTAAGTCAACGGGGAATCCGAAAGTGTCAAATAATTCAAAAACCAATTGACCTTCCACCACACTATTTTTAGCTTGCGTATGAATGATGTCATCCATGCGCTTTAATCCTTTTTCTAAGGTTCTCAAAAAGCCTTCTTCTTCCTCTTTAATTACTTTGGTTACAAATTCTAATTGTTGATTTAATTCTGGGAACACATGCTCAAATTGTTTTGCTAATAAGGGCATTAACTGAAACAACAATGGACGCTTATAATCCAAATATGAATAATAGTAACGCACAGCTCTCCTTAAAATTCTTCGTATCACATAACCTGCACCAGTGTTGGACGGCAATTGACCATCGGCAATTGCAAATGCAATGGCACGTATA
Source organism: Sediminibacterium sp. UBA657 (assembly GCA_002299885.1). Classification (GTDB taxonomy): domain Bacteria; phylum Bacteroidota; class Bacteroidia; order Chitinophagales; family Chitinophagaceae; genus Sediminibacterium. Next base: position 52,983 of record DBOB01000016.1, on the reverse strand, counting down.
TGATCTGCTATTACACGAAATGCAACTGCTTCTTTGCTATCGCCAAAATCATAGGACTTACCGGTGATGGTAGCAACTGCATCAATCGTTCCAGTAAATACATCTGTATCGTAATTGCTTTTTTTATTTTGTATTGCACGCACCAATCTTTCAAAACCCATTCCAGTGTCTACATGTTTATTGGGCAAGGGTTCTAGACTACCATCTTTTTTACGATTGTATTGCATGAACACATTGTTCCAAATTTCAATCACTTGAGGGTGGTCTTTATTCACCAATTCACGTCCTGGAACCAATGCGATTTCTGCATCGGAGCGCATATCAATATGGATCTCACTACATGGGCCACAAGGTCCAGTATCGCCCATTTCCCAGAAATTATCTTTTTTATTACCGTAAATTATTTTGTCCTCTGTAACCCATTTCTTCCATTCTTCTAAGGCCACAGTTGAAGGAGGTAGGTTTTCTGACGCGTCCCCTTCGAATACGGATACATATAATTTATTTGGGTCCAGCTTATATACCTTGGTTAATAATTCCCAGCTCCATGCAATAGCTTCTGCTTTAAAATAATCTCCAAAACTCCAGTTTCCCAACATTTCAAACATAGTATGGTGGTAGGTATCTACACCTACTTCCTCTAAATCATTGTGTTTGCCACTCACCCTTAAACATTTTTGTGTATCTGCAACTTTAGGATACTTTGGTTTCAGGTTGCCTAAAAAATAATCCTTGAATTGGTTCATGCCCGAATTGGTAAACAATAATGTTGGGTCGTTTTTTACAACGATAGGTGCCGACGGGACAATCACATGTCCTTTAGATTCAAAAAAATCTAAAAACTGTTGTCTAATTTCTGAACTCTTCATCATGGGACGTTTTTTTAAGCTTTGAGCTAAATTAAAAAGCTATCTTTGTAGCGTTTCTAATCGTCCCCAAAGGTAAGCATTTGAGCCTTTTTTTGAGACTTTAGAAGGCAAATAATCACGCTTCATGAAGAAAATAAAATATTTCTTTAACACCCATACGCTAAGGTTCGAAAAAATCGAAGTGCCCCTTAAAGTAAGGCTTTTGCAAACCATTGGTTTTGTCATTGCGTCACTTGCAGTGGGTGTCCTTTTTGTAGCTATTTTATTTAAGTTTATCGACTCTCCAAAAGAAAGGTTATTAAGACAACAAAATACTGCATATAAAGAGAGCTATGCCGTTTTGCAAGAACGTATGAAGCAATTGGAATTGCAAATGGTGGAATTAGAACAAAGAGACAATGACGTATATCGTTCAATTTTTGAAGCAACGCCTATTCCAGATAGTGCTAGGGTAAAAGAAATGTTGGCAAAAAATGAAATTAGACTGATTCAAAGTTTATCCAATACAGCCTTGATTGAAAACATGCGTAACCAATTGAATAATTTAAGTTTAAGGATGTCTTTTCAAGTCCAATCCTTTACTGAAATTACTGCGATGGTTAAGAACAAAGAAAAATTATTAAGAGCCATACCAGCCATTCAGCCGGTGAGTAATAAAAATTTGAAACGTGTTGCATCAGGATTTGGTTATAGAATAGATCCACTTTATAAAGACTCAAGATTACATGCAGGATTAGATTTCTCTGCTCCAACTGGGACTCCAATTTATGCGACTGCTGATGGCGAGGTGCAAATAGCTGGATTCAATACGGATGGCTATGGAAATAAAGTAGTCATCAACCATGGCTTTGGTTTTCAAACTTTATATGCACATATGGTTCGTGTTATAGCAAGGGTGGGACAGTCTATAAAAAGGGGAGAAGTGATTGGATATGTTGGAAGTACAGGCAAGAGTACTGGACCGCATTTGCATTATGAAGTAATTAAGAGAGGTACTAAAGTAGACCCTGTCTATTATTTCTATAATGATTTAACCCCTGCGCAATTTGATCGATTATTAAAAGAAGCAGCAGCAAATAAACAAAGCTTAGACTAATGGATCCAGAAGTATTGGCCTATTTAAATAGAATTTCCAGAACCATTGGCTTTACGCTGGTATGGATGGGACTCAATTCCACATTAGGAATCATGTTAGGCTATGCTTTTGTAGAAGCAGACTGGCAATGGTTTAATTATTTGTATTATTTTTTCTTAATACTTAGTTCAGCAGGGTACTTCTATTTACTCTATAAAACTTGGAAAGACCCAATTGATTTTTCGCATTAAGTAGCTTCTAGCTACTATGGTCTAAAATAATCTTCCATTGCCCATTTATTTTTTTTAGCAATAAGGTATAGTGCCCACCCACATTTCCTACAGATCTGGTAAGCTCCCATTTTCCAATGACACTAAAATATTCTTTATTGAGGGGTTCTACAGAAATCAGTGTAAATTTTAATGTACCCATATAGGCTTTATCAGGGTAATTCTTTTTATAGTTCGCTAAGGTTTTATTGTATCCGTATGTCACGCCATCTTTACCCACAAACATTAAACTATCGTTTTCCCAATAGCCATGCATGAATTGGTTAACATCACCTTTATTCCAAAATTCTACTTGTGCAGCTAATAACTTTAAAATTGCTTCTTTGTCATTGTTTTGTGTAAATGCATTTTGTGAAATGAACACAAGTAACAAAAAAAGTATTTTCTTTCCCATGATTTTATGTTTTGTTGGATCAAACTTAACTCAAAATAAGTATTTCAGCTTAATTTGCATCAATGGAGTACCAACTACATTTAATTAAAGATAAAAAACTCGGGCCTTTATTAAATCAGGCGAATCATACAATCAAAAAAAGGAAAAACACCCCTGTTCGTTTGATGGCAAGTATCATTAGCCAGCAATTGAGTACAAAAGTGGCAGCTATCATATTTAGTCGTTTTTTAGCTTTATTTGAGGGCAAAGAGCCTAGTTGCGAACAGGTATTAAATTGTACAAATGACCAACTTAGATCTATAGGATTGAGTCAATCTAAAGTGCATTATATCCAAAATGTAGCTGAATTTTTTATTGCAAATAAGATCACCGATAAGCAATTGTATGCTATGAAGCCAGATGCCATCATTGATTTGTTAACGCAGATTAAAGGAGTTGGTAAATGGACCGTCCAAATGTTGATGTTATTTAGTCTGGGTCAAGAAGATGTCTTTGCCGTGGATGACTTAGGTATTCAACAAGCCATGATCCGTTTGTACAAAATAAAATATGAGACTAAGAAGGAATTGCATACCAAGATGTTGGCTATTTCAAGCAAGTATTCACCCTATAGCAGTTATGCCTGTTTGCATTTATGGCAATGGAAAGACCAGGGCGCTATTTAAGTATACTAATTCAACCTACTTGCTTGCTTTGAGCAATGGATGTTTGATGTCATGGTAAAATGCAAATTGCCATCCTTCCTCTTGTCCTTGTTCCCACCATTTTTGTCTCCATTCCATGGCTAATTTTCCATCCATATCATATTTGGCAACAAACTTTGATTTAAGTTGTTGTAATTGAGGCGCTACATCTGCACCAAAGAAAAACTGCTCCCCGTCCTCTTTAATCCAGGCCACTTGATGGTAAGGACAATGTCCACCTGTGAGCAAATAATGAATACTATCATCAATGATACCTTGGTCATCGGTTAGCCAAACTACTTTTGAAAAATCTTCTAAGAATTCAAATTGTTCTTTAATATAAGAGGCGGTTGGATTGGTCAAGGCCAAATCGAATTCTCTTTTTTGAACGTAGTAAGTGGCGTAAGGGAAACTTACATAACGTTCTTTAGATACCACATCAACATAACTCATTCCACCTGCGTGGTCCTTATGTAAGTGACTCATAAATACTTTTGTCACTGAACTTGGATTGATTCCAATGGCCATTAAATTTTCGTGAATTTGCAATACACCTTGTGCGTTCATATACCCCAAGCCTGTATCCAATAAAATGATATCCTTTTCCGTAATGACTACGAATGGCTGAATTTCTACAAGAATGCTTCCTTTGGGACGGTCTTGTATTTGTTCTCTTTGGGTATCAAATGGAACAAATACCTTGGTTTGATCAATACTAAAACTGCCTTCTGATAATGGATGAATACGCATGTTGCAAAAATACAATTATCGAAGTACCATTTGTCTATCTGCGTCTAATCTTAGTAAAATAAATACCAAAGCAGTAAATGTAAGTAAAGAGGATCCGCCATAACTGATCAACGGCAATGGGATACCCACTACTGGGAACAAACCAATGGTCATGCTGATATTGACTGCAATATGAAAAAAGAAAATCCCCACAACGCTATAAGCATAGACTCTAGAAAAAGTACTTCTTTGTCGCTCAGCGATACGGATTAATCTAAATAAGAAAAACAAATACAATCCTAAAAAGGTAAATGTGCCTACAAATCCAAAAGCTTCTCCAATAGATGTGAAAATAAAATCTGTATTTTGCTCAGGTACATATTTGCCCCTGGTTTGTGTTCCTTTTAAAAATCCCCTTCCCCAAAATCCACCAGAGCCAATGGCGATTTTACTTTGCTTCACATTGTAGTCATCTGGCTTTCTACTTTTTTTCCCACTTTCAACAAAACTAGCTGCTGCTTTTTGATTCAAACCACAATCGTACTCTTTTCCAACCATGCTATAAATTCTTGTTGTTTGATAGCATTCTAAAACATTATTAAAAATATAGGGTACTGCAAAACGAACTGTGCCAACACAAACCATCCAAATACCTATAATAATTATAATGAGTTGTTTATTGCGTTTTAAACGTTTGCCTAAATACAATAAAATGAGTCCTGCAATCACAGATAAAATGATTGCTAATAGCGTTGGTTCTACTAATAAGGTTGCTATCACAAGTATTGCAAAGGACAATAAAATAATGAGTATAAATGGTGGCAAGCCTTCTCTGTACATGGCAAAAATAAATGCACTATATACTAAAGCTAAACCTAGTTCATGTTGACCAATGGATAGTATTGCTGGCATAGCAATCATGGCCCCAGCTATTAAATGAGATTGAATTTTTGTAAAATCGGTTTCTGGTCTAGAGATAAATTTAGCTAAAGCAAGTGCGGTAAAAATTTTACACAATTCGGCTGGTTGTAAATTAAATCCACCTGCAATGGGTATCCAACTTTTGGATCCATTGATTTCTTTTCCGATCACAAAGGTGGCCAACATTAATAAGAGACCACTTGCAAATAAGATATTTGCCAAGGCAGTAAAAACTTTACTGTCTACTAATAAAATAAAAATGGCGACAAAGGAACAAAAAATTAAAAAAAAGAATTGTTTACTATTGCTCGTTTTTCCACTTATGAAACTTGTTGCCCAATCGGTATTAGGATTGTATTCAACCATGAAAATAGCAAGGATACCAATACAGGCCATGAGCATATATAAAACAATCACAGCAAGATCTGTGCCTTTAGAAAAATTATTATCGTAGTTGGATGACATAGTTTATGGATTGAGCTTTTTCTTTTTATCCGTAATTGGAAGTAAGCTATCCTTATTCGTTTTATCTGTATTTGGTAATGGGGCAGGAGGGGCTGTATCTTTTGTTTTTGTTTTCACCACACCTTCTGCTAACATCTCCATATCCCAAACGTCTGACAACTCATCGTTATTGTATTCGATAGGTGTGAGGTAGGCAGACTTATTATTTTGCACATACCAATTCTTTATGGCTTGTGGCATTAAATCAACTTGAGCTAGGTTATCCGCTTTCAATTGACTTTCCTTAGTGAGGGTGTCATTTAAATATTGTTCCATCAATAATCCACCAATTGGTCCCGCCCAAGTAGATCCGTATCCTGCATTTTCTACTATGACAGCAACTGCAATTTTAGGATTGTCTTTTGGTGCAAAGCAAACAAATAAGGAGTGGTTTTTTCCGTGCGGATTTTGTGCTGTTCCAGTTTTTGCACAGTATTCGTGACCAGGTACTTTAATGAATGCCGCAGTACCATATACAGTCACATCATGCATACCTTCCTTTATGACATCAAAATATTCCTTTGGAATTTTTGTTATTTTTTGTTTTTTTCTAAACTGTGCTAATTGTGCTGCTTCATCTTCTGTCTCGGATTCAATACTATCTACAAAATGGGGCGTATAATAATAACCTCCATTGGCAATAAATGCCATTGAATTGGCTAATTGCAAAGGTGTTGCGGTCATTCTATCTTGGCCAATACCTAGGGTCAACATATAACAGCTATTCCAATACTTTGGATTCCCAAAGTCTTTATTGTATCGCGCTGTGTCAGGAATATTTGCTTTGTTTTCACTTGGCAAGTCAATACCAAGTTTACGTCCAAATCCAAAAGCGTTCATGTATTCTTTCCACTTTAGATAGCCTTCTTTAGCTGATTTATATTTTGGATTGTCAATGGCCATTCTAAATACCTGTAAGAAATAAGAATTACAAGAATAAGCCAATGCTAATTGTAGATTAGCAGCATGTCCTGCATTATGGTGTTCACATTTTCTTGGATCACCACATGCCCCATAAGATCCAAAACAATTGTAGCCGTAATTGGGCGTGATCAAGCCCTCGTCTAATGCAATTAAGGCGCCTAAAGGTTTAAAAGTAGATCCAGGTGGATATTGTCCTTTGATCGCGCGATTGTAGATAGGTCTTGCCGTATCTAATAGCAACCTGCCAATTGTTTTTCTTCTTTGACTGCCTGTTAATAAATTTGGATTATAGCTTGGACTAGAAGCCATCGCAATGACGCCACCTGTTTTTGGATTGATTGCAACGGCACTTCCTATTTTATTTTGCAATAATTTTTCTGCAAGTTGTTGTACTTGTACATCAATGCTTGTATATAAATTTTTTCCTGCAACAGCGACTGTATCAAATTCGCCTTTTTCATATGGCCCTTGTATCTTTCCTTTATTATCTCGTAAAAAACGCTTAACACCTCTTTGACCCATCAAAACCGTTTCGTAATTTTTTTCTAATCCGATCATGCCTGCATAATCGCCCATCTCATAACCTTCTGATTCATGCTCTTTTAAAAATTTCACATCCACTTCTGCTACATAGCCCAAAACAAGTGCGGCCGTATTATAAGGATAGCTTCTGATGGAACGTTCGGATAAAGAAAAACCAGGGAATCGATATAAGTTTTCGTTTAATTGTGCGTAAATCTCAGGCATTAAAAAAGGTTCAAATACACCCGCTTTTACCCTTGTATTTTTAATGATTGCTTCCACAATTCTTTTGCTGTATTCTGCTTTATCAATATGAAGGATATTGCATAATGCAGCCGTATCGACCCCTTTAGCTTCGTTAGGTATCACCACTAAGTCGTAACTAATGGTATTTTCTAAGAGGGCTCTCTTTTTTCTGTCGTAAATGATGCCACGGTCTGGGTAAATGATCTTTCTAAAAATGGCATTGTTGTCTGCAGCTAATTTGTATTTATTAGAAACCACTTGAAGACTCACCAATTGAGCCACAATCAGAAAAAAAATAGTGCCAATGATGATTTGAATAATACCGCCTCGATTCTGATTGTATACTGACATGTATTATCTTTTTAGCTTCCTTCTGTTCAGTAAGAGCTCTACTAATAAAATTAATAGCATACTCATCCCGGTTGTGAAAAATACTTTTCCTATAAAATAGCTAAAGTTGCCAAATTGCAACCACTCTAATAACACTAAATAAAAGTGGTGTATAAACGTAAGTGAAAATATATAAAATGTAAATGGTCCCCATCCCATGGTTCCAATGCTTGGCTCCTTGGTTAATTCCTCTGATAGTTCTTGTGCCAAAAGAAGATTTAAAATAGTTGGTCTAAGGTAACCAATCAATGTAGCTGCTGCTGCATGAAGACCAGGGGTATTGGTAAACATGTCTAATGTATATCCAAGGACAAAACCCAATAATGTTGTTGTTATTCTGTTAGTGCCAAATGGCAGCCAAAGGATAAAAATAAAATACAAATAAGGGGTAATAAATTGGTGGATAGGCGGGATCTCGTTCAAAATGATAATCTGTATCAATAAGAAGAGTATAAATCTGACGCTATTTTTTAAGATATTATTCATTGCCTTCCCCCTTTTGCTCTATATCGGATTGAGCTTCCATTCTTTTATTTTCAACCAAGTATACAAATTCTAAATTGTAAAAATTGGTGGCAGATTTAATATTTAAAGTCAAGAAGTTGCTAGAAGGGTCCTTGACGATACTTGCTACCCTACCAATCATCAATTGCGCTGGGAAGCTAGAAGAGTAAGGACTTGTCAAAACTGTATCACCAATTTTTGGTAAAGCACTTTTAGAAATATTTTTTAACAATAAAATATCTGGACTCATTCCATCCCATTCTATACTACCAGCAATACGATCTCTTTTCAACATCGCACTTACTTTACTATTGCGATGTAATAAGCTCATAATTTTACTATAGTGCTCATTTACTTCTACCACCACACCAACAATGGATCCATCAGGACTTATAGCAGCCATGTCTTTTTTCACACCTTCTAAAGAACCGCGTTCAATGGTGATATAATTTTTTTGAAGTGTAAAACTATTACCCACTACTTTGGCCGGGTAGTAAAAGAATTTTCTAATTTTTTCTAAACTATCTTTTCTTAAAATTAAAGTACCGGATTTTACACTCGTGTCATAAGGCACAAAGTTTTGAGCAAGTTCATTTCTAAGCGCGACATTTTCTGCCACTAATTTTGCGTTGGTTGCTTTTAAATCAAAAAAGTAAGCCCATTCATTGTAATAGGAATTCACATTTCCAGCAACGGCATTATTCCAATTGCCAAAAAAAGTTTCGTGTGATTTGCTGTAAGAAGACAACATGACCAACGATACAATCTGAAGTATCAGGAAGCTAAAAAAAGTGAAGTTCTGTCGTATAAAGCCAATGATATTCTTCATTAGGTATTATCTCATAATAAATGGAAAACGTTGGTAGTTTTTCAATGCAATCCCTGTTCCACGCACAACACTCTTTAACGGATCGTCGGCTACATGAACTGGTAATTTAATTTTTGCACTTAATCTTTTATCCAAACCTCTTAAAAGTGAACCACCGCCTGTAATGTATAAACCTCTACGATAGATATCTGCAGCGAGTTCTGGAGGTGTGGTCTCTAAAGCTTTTAAGATAGCTTCTTCGATTTTGAAAATACTTTTATCTAATGCCTCTGCCACTTCTTGGTAAGAGACCATGATTTGTTTTGGAATACCTGTCACTAAGTCTCTACCATTTACTGGCATATCTTCTGGCGGGTTGTCTAAATCTTTTAATGCAGCACCCACATGAATTTTAATTTGTTCTGCAGTACGCTCACCAATTAATAAACTATGGTAACGTCTCAATGCTTCCATGATATCAGCAGTAAATTCATCACCAGCAACACGAATACTTTGATCACAAACAATACCTGCTAATGCAATCACAGTGATACCTGTTGTACCACCTCCAATATCAATAATCATATTTCCAACTGGCTCTTCTACATCAATACCAATACCCAATGCAGCAGCCATAGGTTCGTGAATCATGTAAACTTCTTTTGCGCCTGCTTGTTCTGCACTATCACGCACCGCTCTTTTTTCTACTTCAGTAATGGAAGATGGAATACAAATCACCATTCTCCAACTTGGAGGAAACAATGGTTTTTTTGGATAAATCATTTTCATCAACTCGCGAATCATTAATTCCGCAGCGTTGAAGTCGGCGATTACACCATCCTTTAATGGACGAACTGTTTTAATGCTTTCGTGTGTTTTTTCATGCATCAACAATGCCTTTTTCCCAACACCTAAAACCTCTTTCATATTATTCCTGTTTAAGGCAATAATTGAAGGTTCGTTCACGACTACTTCATCATTGTGGATGATCAGTGTATTTGCGGTGCCCAAGTCCATTGCAATCTCTTGGGTGAAAAAGTTAAATAAGCCCATATTCGTTCAGTATTTTACGTTCATTGGAATGATGCAAAAATCATCTAAAATCCTTGAACTACAAAGCTTTTTAAAAAATGTATAAGAATAATTATCAACAAGGATATGCAACAAAGTTTATCCCAAGAACTCGTAACCAATATCCTTTCTAAAATTCATGCCTTCGAATTGAATCAGCCCTAATGCGTTTTTAGCTGTATCGACTGCTTCTGAAATGGTTTTGCCTTGCGCTGTAATGGTTAAAACTCGACCTCCATTGGTGACGATGGTATCTTCCTTAAATCCAGTCCCAGCTTGGAATAGCGTGGTTTTTGTTTCTTTAGTAACAAGCTCAATACCAGAGATTGGGAATCCTTTTTGGTAGACACCAGGATAGCCTCCACTTACCGCCATCACAGTGGCAAATGCGCCCTCATTGTATTCAATATTTACATCTTCTAATGTACCATTGTCGGTAGCAGCTAAAATGCTCACTAAATCGGTTTGCAAACGGGGTAGAATTACTTCAGTTTCTGGGTCTCCCAAACGACAATTGTATTCAATGACAGATGGCTCCCCATCACAGTTCATTAAGCCAAAAAAGACAAACCCTTTATAGACCAATCCTTCCTCGGCAATCCCTTTTATAGTAGGAGCTACGATCTTTTCTTCCACTTTTTTCATAAAAGCATCATCCATAAATGGTACTGGACTTACACAACCCATTCCTCCCGTATTTAGGCCTGTATCGCCTTCTCCTATTCGTTTGTAGTCCTTTGCGTGTCCTATAATTTGGTAATTTTTACCATCGGTTAGTGCAAAAACACTGACTTCAATCCCTGTTAAAAATTCCTCAATCACCACCCTAGCACTAGCAGTGCCAAATTGCTTATGTTGCAACATGGACTCAAAACTTTCTAAGGCTTCTTGGTGCGTTGTTGCAATGATCACGCCCTTTCCAGCTGCTAGTCCATCTGCTTTTAAAACAATTGGTAGTTTGTGTGCAGCAATATATTGCTTCCCTTCTTCGTAGTTGTCAATGGTAAATTCAGCATATCCAGCTGTTGGAATATGGTGCCTTTGCATGAAATGCTTACTAAATGCTTTACTGCCTTCCAATTGCGCAGCTGCTGCAGAAGGTCCTATCACATTGATAGCTTGGGTAGCCGGGTCATTTGCAAAAAAGTCAAAAATGCCTTTTACCAATGGCTCTTCAGGTCCAACAATGATCATATCAATTTGGTGCGTAATGGCTGCCTGCTTCAATCCCTCAAAATCGTCTATTGCAATGGGTAAATTAGCTCCAATAGCTGCTGTACCTGGGTTACCAGGTGCTATATACAAATGATCACAATGGTAACTTTGAGCTATTTTCCAAGCCAAAGCATGCTCTCTTCCGCCCGAACCAATTAGTAGAATATTCATAATTAAGGTGATTGCAGCACGAAAGTAAAATTTATTGAAGGGATTTTATTATTTTGTACCAATTAAATAAACGTTTTATTATGTCTACAACTTCACAAAGCCATCCAAAAGGTCTTTATGTTTTATTCGCTACAGAAATGTGGGAGCGATTTAACTATTATGGCATGCGTGCCATTTTGGTCTTGTTTTTAGTGAAAGCAATGGCTTTTAATCAAAATGATGCTTCTCAAGTATATGGTAGTTATACTGGCTTGGTATACTTAACGCCCTTATTAGGTGGCTATATCGCGGATCGTTACTGGGGTAATAAGCGATCCATTATTGCAGGCGGATTGGTCATGGCCATCGGTGAATTTGTCTTGTTCTTTTGCGGTCATTTTTATGACAATGCCGCAATAGCGATGCCATTATTTTACACTGGCTTGGGTTGTATGATTGCAGGGAATGGTTTTTTTAAGCCAAATATCTCTAGCATGGTAGGACAATTGTATAAAAAAGGGGATTCAAAAATAGACGCAGCCTATACTATTTTTTACATGGGGATCAATACGGGCGGTGCACTAGGTCCAATTGTTTGTGGCTTTTTTGGAGATACAGGAAACAATGGAGATTTTAAATGGGCCTTTTTTGCAGGTGGCGTGGCGATGCTTTTGAGTGTAATCACACAAATGATATTTCAGAAAAAACATTTAGTAGACGCAGATGGATTGTCTATTGGCGATGCACCAAAAGATGCACCAAAAATTTTACAGAAAATTCCAGTAATGGTAGGGTTACTGTTTTTACTTTCTCTTTTAACAATTGCATTGGTATATATTGATATTAAAGTGGTGAGTTATTTATTCTGGTTATTGATTGGTTGTATTTTATTAATTGCGTTTATCATCTTCTCAGATAAGTCATTAGATGCTATTCAAAAAAAGAAAGTCGTGGTATTGTTTACAGTGTCTTTCTTTGTGATCTTTTTCTGGAGTGCATTTGAACAAGCAGGCGCATCGCTTACTTTCTTTGCCTCTGAAAACACACAGCGCGATTTAGGATTTTATGTGGTACCAACAAGTTTCTTCCAATCTTTAAATTCCATTTTCGTTGTTACGCTTGCGCCTTTAGTTGCTTGGATATGGATCAAACTAGGTAAAGCAAACAGAGAGCCTTCTTCACCATTTAAAATGGCGATGGGTTTAATGCTATTGGCACTAGGTTATTTATGGATTGCTACAGGTGTGAATGGCGTAGGAACTGGCGTTAAAGTAAGTATGATTTGGTTGATTGGTATGTACATGATGCACACTTTTGGTGAACTTTGTTTATCTCCAATTGGTCTTTCTTTATTCAATAAATTAGCGCCACTTAAATTCGCTTCTTTGTTAATGGCAGTATGGTTTACGGCCAATGCCTTTGCTAATAAATTAGCAGGTGTATTTAGTACATTGTATCCAGAAAATGGTCAAACAACTTCGTTCGCGGGGTATCAAATTACCAACTTGCATGAGTTCTTTATGTTCTTTGTATTCATGGCAGGAATTGCTTCCTTGATTCTTTTCTTCTTATCTAAGAAACTAAAAAGTTTAATGGATCAATAATAGCTTCATTGATAAAATAAAAAAGCCTCGATTATTTCGAGGCTTTTTTATTTTAGATAACACCTTTAACAATTTCATCCACCACTGCAGGATCAAGTAGGGTAGAGGTATCGCCTAAACTATTTAATTCACCTTCTGCCACTTTGCGCAGAATACGACGCATAATTTTTCCTGATCTTGTTTTTGGTAATCCGGAAACAAATTGAATTTTATCCGGTTTAGCAATCGGTCCAATGATTCTTGTCACTGTTTGTAGAATGTCTTTACGTATCATCTCTGCACTGCCATGCGTGTCTTGCGCATGCGATCCTGTATAAATGACATAAGCATAAATACCTTGTCCTTTAATATTATGCGGATAACCTACCACTGCACTTTCTACTACGCCTGCATGCATATTAATGGCATTTTCAACTTCTGCAGTACCAATCCTGTGGCCACTCACATTCAATACATCATCCACGCGTCCTGTGATTCTAAATTGTCCTGCTTCGTTTCTGAATGCGCCATCACCGGTAAAATATAAATTGTCATAAGTAGCAAAATAATTGGTCCTACATCTTTCATGATCACCGTAAGTTGTTCTAATTGTGGATGGCCATGCTTGCTTGATGCATAAGTTGCCACGATACATTCCTTCCCCATCCTGCGCTGTAATTTCTGCTCCTTGATCATCCACCAGCATGAGATCAACGCCAGGCATTGGGTAAGTGGCCCATCCAGCTTTACCTGGTGTGATGCCCGCCATATTTGAAATCATGATGCCACCTGTTTCTGTTTGAAACCAAGTGTCAACAATCGGACATTTATTTTTACCAATATGTTCGTTGTACCAATTCCATGCTTCCTCGTTAATGGGTTCGCCAACGGTTCCTAATACTTTTAAACTACTTAAATCATGTCCCTGCACAGGACCTAAACCAAAACCCATTAATGAGCGAATTGCAGTAGGTGCAGTGTATAAAATATTGACTTTGAATTTATCGATAATATTCCAGAATCTACCCGCGTCTGGAAAAGTGGGAATGCCTTCAAACATCATAGAAGTGCCACCTGCACTTAATGGCGCATACACAATATAGCTATGCCCTGTAATCCATCCTATATCTGCAGTGCAAAAGAATAAGTCGTCTGGATGGTAGTTAAATGTATTAACGAAAGTATAATTGGTGTACACCATATAGCCCGCCACAGTATGCACGACGCCTTTTGGTTTTCCTGTTGATCCCGAAGTATATAAAATAAATAAAGGATCTTCTGCATCCATTACTTCGGCAGGAACAAATTGAATACCCTCAGCTTCTACTTTTTTAATTTCATCTTCCCACCAAACATCTCTTCCTTGTAACATGGACACTGCTGTTATAGTTCTTGTGCAAACAATGACACGTTGAATATTTTTGTTTCCAATTAATGCATCGTCAATCACCGACTTTAATGGAATATCTTTTGCGCCTCTAAATGCGCCATCACATGTAATGATAAAATTAGCTTTAGCATCGTCTAATCTGTCTGCAATACTTTGTGCAGAGAAGCCACCAAAAATCACACTATGAATAGCACCAATTCTTGCGCAAGCCAATACAGCAATGGCTAATTCAGGAATCATACCCATGTAAATACAAATACGGTCACCTTTTTTTACACCATTATTATACAAGACTTGTGCAAACTGACATACTTTTAAGTGCAGTTGCTTATAGGTGAGTGTACGATGTTGTTCGCCGGGATCATTCGGTTCCCAAATAATGGCAGGCTTATCGCCCATAGTTGCTAAATGTCTATCTAAACAATTTTCAGTGATATTTAATTTTCCTCCAACAAACCATTGAATGCTGGGGTCTTTAAAATTCCATGCACTTACTTTGTCCCATTTTTTATGCCATGTAAAATGTGCAGCTACTTCACCCCAAAATTGGTCTGGGTCTTGAATACTTTTTTGATAAGCTTCCTGGTAACCTTCAAAGTTTTTTATTTGGTATGGATAAGACATGGTCTGATTTAAAATTAGTCTATCAAATTTACATTTTTTAAGTTGATTGAATTAACTTGAATGCTAGCAATTAAATATTTTAAAAATGAGTTTGGACATAAAGCCTAGTAAAATTAGTTTGGTGATTGGTGCCTCTTCTGTAGGCACCCTTATTGAATGGTATGATTTTTACATTTTTGGCATGTTGGCAACCATTATTTCAAAACAATTTTTCCCATCAGACGCAGGCACTTCGGCACTATTAAGTACACTCGCCATTTTTGCTGCAGGTTTTATTGTAAGACCATTTGGGGCATTGGTTTTTGGAAGATTAGGAGATTTGATTGGACGTAAGTATACTTTTTTATTGACCTTGGTTTTGATGGGTGGATCTACATTTGCAATTGGCCTAGTGCCTGGTTTTGTAACCATTGGTTGGGCGGCCCCCATCTTAGTGTTGATTTTAAGATTGGTGCAAGGATTGGCTTTGGGAGGTGAATATGGTGGTGCTGCCACTTATGTAGCAGAACATGCGCCAGCAAATAGACGTGGCTTTTGGACCAGTTGGATTCAGACAACAGCCACCTTAGGATTATTTTTAGCATTGGGGGTGATTATTTTAATAAGATCTAATCAAGGTGTGGAAGCATTTAGTTCAGAATGGGGTGGATGGAGGTATCCATTTTGGATGTCGATTATTTTAGTAGGAGTGTCTATTTTAATTAGAATGAAAATGAGTGAATCACCCATGTTCACTAAATTAAAATCAGAAGGCAAAACTTCTACCAATCCTTTAAAAGAAAGCTTCGGACATAAAGCCAATTTTAAAATGGTGCTCTTAGCTTTATTTGGCGCAGTGATGGGACAAGGTGTGATTTGGTATACCGGACAATTTTACGCACAAAGTTTTATTGAGACCGTTTGTAAAGTTGAATTTGTGCAGTCCAGAAATTTAATGCTCTGGGCCATTTTGTTTGCCACCCCTTTCTTTGTGGTGTTTGGTTATTTAAGTGACCGAATTGGAAGAAAGTGGATCATGATGTTTGGGATGCTCGCGGGCATACTAACATACAGACCCATTTATCAATATTTTTTAGATGCGACCAATGCAAAAAACAGGACTGAAAAAATTGATTTAGCGCATACGGTTGTTTCTGAAAAATTGGCCATTGTAGACGAGAAAGTTTGTACAAAATTATATGTGGTTCAAAAAATAGACACCGCATATACCGATGGTGCTAAATTTAGTTATACCAAAACAGACACTTTAATTTTAACTGATATCGTAAAAGAGGCAAGTACAGGAAGTATTTATTACACGCAGCCAGATGCAATGGATGCAACCAAATTAGATACCATTGTGGTAAAATTAAAACCTGCAAAATGGGCTATTTTGGATGCTTCTAAATCGCAGGAAGTGACCATTGCTGCTGCCTCTTTAAAACCAAACATAGTTGTAGAAAAGACATTGGATCATGACACGTATTGGAATTTAATATGGCTGGTTTTTATACAGATATTGTATGTCACCATGGTGTATGGACCAATCGCTGCTTTCTTGGTAGAATTGTTTCCAACTAAAATCCGCTACACTTCTATGTCCTTGCCTTATCATATTGGAAATGGCGTATTTGGTGGGTTGGTACCTTTCTTGGGCACCTTGATTGTGGAGTTTACAAAAACTGCAGACAAGCCTGCTGGGGATCCTCTTGCAGGTTTATGGTATCCAATAGGTGTTGCATCCATTTGTTTATTCATTGGGGTCATTTATTTAACCAATAAGGTGGATAAGGAAGTCATGGACTAAAAAAAATAATATGAATACAATAAAAAAAATATTAGGCTTGGTTTGGATGTTTTTAGCGCCAGCAATCATATGGTTTTTAGCATCCCAAGCCATCCAAAAAATTGCAGTAGCAACTACATTAACAAGATCCAATGTGACTTTACAATGGGTCATTATCCTAACCATCTTTACACCCATTTGCATCGGTTTCTTCATTTTTGGCTACTATGCTTTTAAAGGAGAATACGATCAATTGCCAGCAAGCTCTAAAGATCTAGAATAATGCTTTACTTTTGAGTATGTCATTGAATGTACAAGACCTATCCAAAAAATTTGATCAATTCACAGCAGTTGAACCCCTGAGTTTTACGATTCAGCCTGGTGAGATTGTAGGTTTTCTTGGGCCAAATGGTGCAGGTAAGAGTACCACTTTAAAAATGATTGCAGGCTGTCTAAGTCCAGATGCTGGTTCAATACAATTATCAGGTATCGATCTACAAAAAGACGAAGTAGCCTATAAAAAAATGATTGGCTATTTACCTGAATCCAATCCTTTGTACGAAGACTTATTTGTCATTGAATATTTAAATTTTTTAGCCGGTGCTCACGCAATAACTGCGCCATCCAAAAGAATTCAAGAAGTGATTGCACAGACAGGATTGCAATCCATGCAGCATAAAAAAATTGGGTATTTGTCTAAAGGATTTAAGCAAAGGGTTGGTATTGCCGCTGCTATTTTGCATTCGCCTAAATTAATTTTACTAGACGAGCCTACTGCTGGTTTGGATCCGAATCAGTTGATAGAAATTAGAGGGTTGATTCAATCCCTGAGTGCAGATGCTATGATTTTATTTTCATCCCATATTTTACAAGAAGTGTCGGCTATAACAGATAGGGTATTGGTTTTGCATAAGGGCAAGCTAGTGGCCAATCAAACCATTGCATCACTCACTCAATCTAGTCAACATAATTTACTAGTGCAATTCCAAGAAGACATTACAGCGCATCTTGAGCCCATTCAATTAAAGTACAATTTAATAGCACAGCAAGACAAACGCACGTTAGTCATTCAAGCCAAAGACACAGCAGAATTAGATCAAGCGAGACAATATATCATGGCCTTGGCTTTGGAGAGAGGCTTACATATAGAACGTTTGCAGACGCAAGAAGCAAGTTTAGAAGAAATCTTCAAATTGCTTACCCATTAAAAAAAATGGGTGTAAATTGCGCAAACAAAAAGCAATCAATTTTTTAGAAAAATAAATCATCCAATTATGAGTTACATTATTGAGGTACATGCAAGACAGATTTTAGATAGTAGAGGTAATCCAACCGTAGAGGTAGATGTATTAACAGATGACGGTGCAATGGGTCGTGCAGCTGTGCCAAGTGGTGCAAGTACTGGTATACATGAAGCGGCTGAATTAAGAGACAATGATAAAAAGAAATATTTAGGTAAAGGTGTATTGAAAGCGGTGAAGAATGTCAACACAAGCATTGCGGATGCATTGATTGGTTTTGATGTTACATCTCAGGCTGCAATCGATCAAGTGATGATTGATTTAGATGGTACACCAAATAAAACTAAATTAGGTGCCAATGCAATTTTAGCGGTAAGTATGGCCGTTGCAAAAGCAGCAGCAGAAGAAGCGAACTTACCTTTATACAGATATATTGGTGGCACGAATGCAAGAACATTGCCAATGCCAATGATGAATATCTTAAATGGTGGTGCACACGCAGACAATAAAATTGATTTCCAAGAGTTCATGATCATGCCAATTGGCGCTCCTAATTTTAGCGAAGGCTTACGTTGGGGTGTAGAGATTTTCCATCAATTAAAAAGTACTTTAAAGAAGAAAGGGTATAGCACGAATGTTGGAGATGAAGGTGGATTCGCTCCAAATATTCAAAGCAACGAAGAAGCAATCGAAACAGTATTAGAAGCAATACAATCTGCAGGTTACAAAACAGGCACTCAAATTGCAATTGCAATGGATGCGGCCAACAGTGAATTGTGGAATGCGAAGAAAAAGAAATATGTCTTCCATAAAAGTTCTGGAAAAGAAATGAGTTCAGATCAATTGGTAAAATATTGGGAGAGCTGGGTAAAGAAATATCCAATCATTTCTATCGAAGATGGCATGGCCGAAGACGATTGGGCTGGCTGGAAGAATTTAACAGATACAATTGGTAGTAAATGTCAATTGGTTGGCGATGATTTATTTGTGACCAATGTGAATCGTTTACAAACGGGTATCGACAAGAAAATTGCAAACGGATTATTGGTTAAAGTGAATCAAATTGGTACTTTAACTGAAACAATCAATGCGGTTAGTTTGGCTCAAAACAATGGCTACAACACCATCATGTCACACAGAAGTGGTGAAACAGAAGACAATATCATTGCAGATTTAGCAGTTGCATTGAATTGTGGTCAAATTAAAACAGGTTCTGCATCTCGTTCTGACCGTATGGCTAAATACAATCAATTGATCCGTATTGAGGAGCAATTAGGCGAAACTGGATTTTTCCCAACTAAGGGTAAATTGAAGTTCGGCAATAAATAATTCAACATAGATTGATATAGAAAGGAGCTCCACTATTGGGGCTCTTTTTTTGTACAATATTTATTGGCGCATTCTAATAACTATACTAATTTTAGGGTAATCTTTTTTTATGCAATTAATCAAAAAAATCATTCCATTTATAGCCAATCGTTATTTTGTTGCCTGCTTGGCTTTTGTATTATGGATGCTATTTTTTGACCAACGCAATTTTTTCTTACAAAGAGACCGAGCGGCTGAATTGGAAAAATTAGAGCAAGCTAAAGGATACTATGAAAAAGAAATCTCCACTACGCAAGAACAGTTGAATAATTTACAAAGTAATCCAGGTGCAGTCGAAAAATATGCAAGAGAGCGCTACCTCTTAAGAAGAGAAGGTGAGGAAGTATATTTATTTGAAGACACTTTTGCGACCAAGGCAGGGCAGAAAAAATAAGTATCCCTTTGCATGAAAAAACAAGTACGTTATCAGGGGGTCATTGATTATTTTTTAGCAAATGTACCTATCGCAGAAACAGAACTGACTTACGACAACCCATTCCAATTATTGGTGGCTGTTATACTTTCTGCGCAATGCACCGACAAGCGAGTGAACTTAACTACGCCAGGTATTTTTAAAAAATATCCGGATCCTGCATCCATGTCCAAAGCGAGCTTTGACGATTTATTCCCTTTGGTCCGAAGCATTTCCTATCCCAACAATAAAACAAAACACCTCATTGGCATGAGTCAATTATTGATGGATGTTTTCAATGGAGAAGTGCCCATGACGATAGAGGATTTAGTAAAATTACCAGGCGTGGGCCGTAAGACTGCCAATGTCATTACTAGTGTGATTGATCAACAACCTAATATGGCGGTGGATACCCATGTGTTTAGGGTGAGTAGAAGAGTTGGATTAGTGCCGATGACTTCAAAAACACCACTCGCCGTAGAGAAAGATTTAATTAAAAATATACCTGCTGTTTTAGTACATAAAGCGCACCATTGGTTGATCTTACACGGACGTTACACTTGTTTGGCGCGAAGCCCAAAATGCGACACTTGTGGTATCACGGAGTTTTGTAAATACTATGAAAAAGAAAATAAAAAAAGCGCCTCAAAAAATTGAGGCGCTTTTTATTATAAGTAAGATTCAATCGCGGTCACCAATTCTAGTTTTGTAATTGGAATACCCATGATTTTATTATAGGCTTTTGCATCCACTAAATATTGGTCTCTGATAATTTTAATCAATTGGCCATTGTTAATTTCTGGAATTAAAATGGTTTCAAACCCGGCTAAAATTTCGCCTAAGTTTTTTGGGAAAGGGCGCATATACTTAATATGTGCGTGACTTACAGACTTTCCTTGACTTTGTAATTGCAATACAGCACTCTTGATGGTACCATATGTAGATCCCCATCCAAGTACCAATACTTTTCCTTTGTTTGCACCACTATCTATTGTTTGCAATGGAATGTAATCTGCAATTTTATCAACCTTAGCCTGTCTCATTTTCACCATGAATTCATGGTTCTCTGGGTCATAGCTTACATTACCAGTTTCGTGTTGCTTTTCGATCCCACCAATACGGTGTTCTAGTCCAGCAGTACCTGGGATTGCCCAAGGTCTTGCTAATTTTTCATCTCTTTTATAGGGCAAGAATTTTTCTTCACCTTCTGCTAAGCTTGTTTTGAATTTTACTTCAATCGCAGGCAAGTCGGCAGCAGCAGGAAATTTCCATGGCTCTGCACCATTGGCAATATATCCATCACTTAAAAGAATCACCGGTGTCATATGTTGTAAAGCAATTTTCACTGCTTCAAAAGCCATAAAGAAACAGTCGCTTGGGGTAGATGCAGCTAACACAGGAATCGGTGCTTCTCCGTTACGACCATAGTAGGCTTGCATCAAATCACTTTGCTCTGTTTTTGTTGGTAAGCCTGTTGATGGACCACCTCTTTGAATATTGATAATCAACAATGGAATCTCTAGCATTGTTGCTAAACCAATTGCTTCTGTTTTTAATGCCATACCTGGCCCAGACGTGGTCGTTAATCCAATCGAACCACCATAGCTTGCGCCAATGGCAGCAGTAATTCCTGCGATTTCATCTTCTGCTTGGAAAGTTTTGATACCAAAATTTTTGTACTTACTCAATTCGTGTAAGATGTCAGAAGCTGGTGTGATTGGATAAGATCCAAGGAATAGAGGCAGGCCACTTTTTTGTGATGCTGCAATTAAACCCATTGACAATGCTTGATTCCCCATGATACTTCTGTAAGTACCTGGTTCCATCTTTGATTTTTCTACTTTATATCTTGCGTTGAATAATTCAGCAGTTTCACCATAGTAGTAACCTGCTTTCAATACATCAATATTGCTCTTTAAAATATTTTCTTTTTTACCAAATTTCTCTTCTAAGAAATCAATGGTGTTGTCTAAGTTTCTATTGTACAACCAATAAATTAAACCAAGTACAAACATGTTCTTTGCACGGTCACGTTCTTTAGTACCTAATTCTGTATTGGACTTTAACGCTTCTCTTGTCAATTTTGTAATATCCACTTTGGTTAATTCATAACCATCTAAACTACCATCCTCCAAAGGATTAATGCCTTCTGGATAAGCTGCAAGTCTTAAATTTTTTGCATCGAATCCTTCTAAGTTTGCAATAATTTTTCCGCCTTTTTTTAAGCCTTTCAAATTCACTTTTAAAGCCGCGGCATTCATCGCCACCAACACGTCACAGGTATCACCTGGTGTATATACTGGATTAGAACTAAAATGAATTTGGAATCCACTCACGCCTGGAAGGGTACCGATAGGGGCTCTAATTTCCGCAGGAAAATCTGGAAATGTTGCTAAATCAATTCCTAGTAAGGCGGTATTATTGGTAAATTGCTGGCCGGTTAACTGCATTCCGTCTCCACTATCACCAGCAAATTTGATCACGACATCTTGTAAAACAACTTCTTCTTGCATATGCATCAATTGGATAACAAAGTTACAATGCATCGCCTCTAAAACCACATCTTTTATCGAATTATTCTAATTTCTTGTTTAAGTTTGCGCCTTCAATAGCAATGTTTTATGTCCATTTGGTCCCTTTTTTACCTGATTAGCCAATGTTTGATCCTTTGGTTCAGTGCTATTGAGCCAGATGCAAGACAGACAGAACAACCTATTAAGCAACCAATTGCGCAGGAACAGCAGCTCACTCAAAGTCCATTGGATAGCACGAGCAAGTACCTATACCTTAGTTTTGATGACGGCCCTTTGTTTGGCACTTCGGCTTGTATTTCTATTTGTGAAAATGAGAATGTACAAGCAACTTTTTTTCAAATTGGATTACACCAATCGAGGTCAAATTGGGGTAAGAATTTATACAATCGTATACTAAGTCGCCCCGATTTATTTTTATTGAGCAACCATAGTTTCTCTCATACTTATGGAAAATATGTACAGTTTTACAATCAACCAGATTCGGCTTTAGCTGATTTTAAACAGGCAGCCGATGTGTTAAAAACAACAAATAATATCGTTCGATTACCCGGTAACAATGGATGGAGGACCGACAGTATTCAATTCTCTAGTAAAATGGTTCGTCCTTTACTTCATAAATTAGATAGTGCTGGTTTCAATGTCGTAGGATGGGACATAGAATGGAATTATACTAAAAAGGGACGTCCAATCCAATCTGCAGCTTTTATGGCCAAGATGGTAGATAGTATGTTTGCCCATAAAGCCAATAAAACAAAGAACCATTTAGTGGTTTTAATGCACGACCATATGTTTAGAAACGAAGCAGACTCTGCGCAGCTGCTTGAATTCATTCAATTGCTTAAATCTGGCAATCAATACCAATTTGCTCGTTTAGATGCGTATCCTGGACTGAAAAAATAAAGGATTAACAATTAATATAGGTGGCGTTTCGTTGCAATTTTGTATTTTTATAGTAGCAAAAATTTAAAATTATGTCAGCATTTAAAACAGGTAATCCAACCTTAACAGAAAAAATATTTGACAAGTCATTACATAAAAATGCCAATGCATTTGGCGTAATGAGTGTTCGCGGTACAATTAACAAATTTGGTTTCTTATTACTAATGGTGATGGCTTCGGCAATGTACGTTTGGAACGTCTATGCAGAAGGCAATACCAATACGGCAACTACTTTAATGATTGCAGGTGCAATTGGTGGTTTTGTTTTAGCATTGGTGGTTATGTTTAAGCCACAATGGGCTGGATATATCACACCCGCATATGGTATTTTAGAAGGATTATTTATTGGTGGAATTAGTGCATTTTTCAATGCTATGTTTGCTAATAGTTATCCAAATATCATTTTACATGCAGTAGGTTTAACATTAGGTGTGGCAGTAGCCATGTTCTTCTTGTATAATTTCAGAATCATTACTGTTACAAATAAATTAAGATCCATTATTATGTCTGCCACTATGGGCATTGGTTTATTTTATTTGATTGTATGGATTGCAGGCATGTTTGGTTTTGAAATGGGTTTTGCTTTTGATAGTTCTCCACTGAGTATTGGCATTAGCTTATTCATTGTGGGTATTGCTGCATTGAATTTATTATTAGATTTTGATTCGATCGAAAAAGCGGCAGAGATGGGTGCGCCAAAATACATGGAATGGTATGGTGCATTTGGTTTACTAGTGACCTTAGTTTGGTTGTATTTAGAAATTTTGAAATTATTGAGCAAGTTGAATTCTAAAGACTAATGGAATATAAACGCGGTAGTCTAAGTAACGAGGAGTTGATTCATTTATACGAGTCCATTTTATGGCCAAGAATGATTGAGGAGAAAATGTTGGTCTTACTTAGGCAAGGAAAAATCAGCAAATGGTTCAGTGGCATTGGCCAAGAGGCGATTGCAGTGGGCGCTACATTAGCGATGGATCCAACCGAATGGATTATGCCTTTGCACCGAAATTTAGGTGTATTCACTTCACGCAAAATGCCTTTGACAGATTTGTTCAAGCAATGGCAAGGCGACAGAAGTAGTTATAGTAAAGCAAGAGAAAGAAGTTTTCATTTTGGTAGTAAAGCCCATCATGTATGTGGTATGATATCACATTTAGGGCCCCAATTAGCAATAGCGGATGGTGTTGCATTAGCCTATCAACAAAGAGGTCAATTAAAAGCAAGCATGGCATTCACTGGAGATGGAGGAACAAGTGAAGGTGATTTTCACGAAGCCTTGAACGTGGCTGCTGTATGGGATTTGCCGGTTATTTTTATTATCGAAAACAATGGGTATGGTTTAAGTACTCCAACAAATGAACAATATAAATGTGATCATTTAGTAGACCGCGCTAAGGGCTACGGGATGGAAGGCATTCGTATTGATGGTAATAATATTTTGGAAGTGTATCAAACCGTGAAAGGTGTTCGCGACTATTGTATTAATCAACAGAAACCTTATTTGATTGAATGTGATACATTCAGAATGCGTGGGCACGAGGAAGCAAGTGGTGTAAAATATGTACCAAAGCATTTGATGGAGACCTGGTCATTGAAGGATCCGATTAAAAATTACGAGCAATTTTTAGTGCAAGAAAATGTATTGACAGAAATGCAAGTAGCAGATATCCGTAACCGATTTAAAGATCAAATGGAAGCGGAATTAAGAATAGCCATGGAGCCTGAAACATTTGAGCCTTCAATCGCAGATGAATTAGTAGATGTGTTTGCGCCAGTTCCTGAAACTACAATTCCAGATTTTAGCTTAGTAGAGCCTACACAAAAAACGAATAAAAGATTTATAGAAGCGATCAGTGATGCATTGAGACAATCAATGGAAAAATATCCAGAGATGATTATCATGGGACAGGATATTGCAGAGTATGGTGGGGCATTTAAAATCACAGAGGGATTTGTAGATCAATTTGGAAAACAAAGAATTAGAAATACACCTATTTGTGAAAGTGCAATTGTAGGTGCTGCCTTGGGTTTAAGTTTGGAAGGCATGAAGTCGGTGGTGGAAATGCAGTTTGCAGATTTCGTGACTGTCGCCTTCAATCAAATTGTCAATAATTTAGCGAAGATGCATTACCGTTGGGGACAAAACGCCGATGTGGTAGTGCGCATGCCAACAGGCGGTGGAGTAGGTGCAGGTCCTTTTCATTCTCAATCAAATGAAGCATGGTTCACACATGTGCCAGGATTGAAAGTGGTGTATCCATCTAATCCAACAGATGCAAAAGGATTATTGATTGCTGCACTAGCAGAACCGAATCCAATTTTATATTTTGAACATAAAGCTTTGTACAGAAGTATCGAAGAGGCAATTCCTGATGCCATGTATCAAATCGAAATTGGTAAAGCAAATATTGTTAAAGAAGGTACAGATGCAACCATCGTCACCTATGGTATGGGTGTGCTTTGGGCAAAAGCATATCAACAAGCACATACAGATCAATCCATTTATATACTAGATCTAAGAACCTTATCACCATTGGACTATAACGCAATCGAATTGGCGGTGAAAGCCACTGGCAAATTGATGCTCTTGCACGAAGACAATTTAACAGGCGGCATTGGCGGAGAGATTAGTGCATGGGTAGCAGAACATTGCTTTACGCATTTAGATGCGCCGATTATGCGTTGTGCATCTTTGGATACACCTATCCCATTCAATAAAACTTTAGAGAAGCAATACATGGCCAATGATCGCTTAGAAGAGATGATGGCAAAATTATTGAATTACTAATTAGGGTTATTCATTCTATACACGCGTAAGAAATTTCCACCCAATACTTTTTTAATATCCTTATTTGAATAGCCACGAGCAACCAATGCTTTAGTGAAATTTGGATATTCTAGTACAGTGCTCAATCCTTGTGGTGCTGAATTAATCCCATCAAAGTCTGATCCAATGCCCACATGATCTATCCCAATCAGTTTAACAATATGATCAAAGTGTTGCATCAATTGTTCAATAGTTGGTTTAATGGCTTCGCTCTCTGTTTTATATTTATCCGAAATCATGGTGAAAGCATATTCTCTTTGTATACCAGTAGCCAATAAGGAATCAATTTCTGCACTATGTGCTTTTCTAAATGCCATATCTTTTTTACTGAAATTACTATCTACAAATCCAGAAAAAAAGTTCAAACATATCACACCACCATTTTTTCCGACAGCTTTAATTTGATCGTCTTTTAAATTTCTTGTAACTGGGCATATACTGTAAGCATTGCTATGCGATGCAATCACAGGTTTTGTAGTGGTATTGATGGCGTCCCAAAATGTTTTTTCTCCTACATGTGAAATATCCACGATGATACCCAATTGATTCATCCTTTGAATGATTTGTTTTCCAAAATCATTCAACCCTTTTTGTCCTGTGTATTTTGAACTATTTTCTGCAGTATGTGAACTTGCCCATGATGGCGAATTATTCCAAGTCAATGTCATATAACGCACACCACGGTTATAAAATGTATCCAATCTATTGATATCGTCTTCTATCATGTGTCCACCTTCTACGCCATATTGTGCGACAATCTTACCAGCTTTTAATGCAGCTTGAATTGTTTTCCAGTCTTTAGCCACCACCATTTTATCTGGATTTCTTGCAGCCACCGCATCTATGGTATCCATTTCACGCATGGCCCATGCGTAGGGATTTACTTTTTCGCCATCGCACCAAATGGAAAACAATTGATAATCCAATCCACCTTCTTTGAATCTTTTTAAATCCGAATGATTGATCCCAGTCAAGTCTTGGTCAAAACTTACTTTCTTTTCGATGCATGCCGTAGGTGCATCATTATGGGTATCTACTAGGACAGATTTAAAGTGTATTTTTTGGGCAAATCCAGATAAACTGATAGCGCAAAAAACAAGGGTTAAGTATTTCATAGGTGGTATCCTTTTTATTGACAACTAAAATAGCTATTTTTGCGCACAGCAAAATAACTATGTTAGATAAATTAGAAGCCATAAAAGCAAGATTTGACCAAGTAGGGGTGGCTTTGACCAATCCAGAAATCATCAATAACCAATCCGAATTTGGCAAATACAGTAAGGAATACCGTTCTTTAGAGAAGATCGTCATTCCTTATGAGCGTTATGTGAAGGTGTTGGCAGAACATAAGTTTGCAAAAGAGTCTTTAAATGGAGATGATGCAGACATGCGTGAATTAGCGAAAATGGAATTGCCCGCACTTGATGAAGAAAAAGAAGCTTTAGAAAAAGAGTTGACAAAATTATTGATTCCAAAAGATCCTCAAGACGATAAGAATGCGATTATTGAATTAAGAGCAGGAACAGGAGGTGATGAAGCAAGTTTATTTGTAGGAGATTTATTGACCATGTATACAAGGTATTGTCAGAAAAAAGGATGGAAGGTTGCTGTTGCAAGTGAGAGTGAAGGATCTGTGGGTGGATATAAGGAAGTGATTTTAGAAGTAACAGGTGAAGATGTATATGGTACCATGAAATTTGAAAGTGGTGTACACCGTGTACAAAGAGTACCGAGTACCGAGACTCAGGGTCGTGTGCATACATCGGCTGCAACTGTGGCTGTGATGCCAGAGGCAGAGGAAGTAGATTTTGTGTTGAATCCAGCAGATGTTAAAATGGAAACTGCACGAAGTGGTGGTGCTGGTGGACAAAACGTAAATAAAGTAGAGACCAAAGTAATGTTGACGCATATTCCAACGGGTACGGTGATTATTTGTCAAACAGAGCGTTCACAGTTAGGCAACCGTGAAAAAGCAATGGGTATGTTGCGTACAAAATTATTTGAAGAACAAGTACGTAAACAAGAAGATGAAATTTCAAGACACCGTAAAACATTGGTGAGTACGGGTGATAGAAGTGCAAAAATTAGAACTTACAACTGGCCACAGGGTAGGGTTACAGACCATCGTGTAAATGTCACTTCTTATAATTTAGATGCCGTAATCAATGGAGAAATTGAAGAATTCATTGAAGCATTACAAATGGCAGAGAATGCAGAAAAAATGTTGGTACAAAATTAATCCGCTAAGCTTTGTTCCCATTCCCAAGCAGTGCGCATCATGTCTTCCAAATCATACTTACAGTTCCATCCTAATTGTTTGACTGCATGGTCGTTGTTGGCATAAATAGAAACGATATCACCAGCCCTGCGTGGACCAATCTCGTAATTTAATTTTACACCAGATACTTTTTCAAAAGCGTGAATGGCTTCTAACACTGTAATACCGTTACCTGTTCCAAGATTAAATACTTCACAATTATGCTGTTGATTATTTTTCATGGAATATTGTATAGCAAGTGTATGCGCATGTGCAATATCACAAACATGAATGTAGTCTCTAATGCAAGATCCATCACGTGTATCATAATCGGCGCCATGTACTTGCATTTTAGGCAATTTGCCAATAGCAGTTTGTGTAATCGCAGGCACTAAGTTTTGTGGACGGCCAATTGGCAATTCTCCAATAGCAGTAGAAGGATGCGCGCCTACTGGATTAAAGTACCTCAGTAAGATCGTTGATAAGGGATGTGCAAATGCGGCATCTTTCACAATGGTTTCACCCATCTGCTTGGTGGCACCATAAGGAGAAGCAGCTGTTTGTAATGGCGTGTGTTCTGTTACTGGAATCGTATCAGGGTTGCCATACACAGTGCAAGAAGAGGAGAAGATAAAATGCGGTGCATTGTATTTTACAGCCATCTGTAATAAATGCACTAGTGAGCTGATATTGTTCTCGTAATAATCTAAAGGGTTTTCAACAGATTCTCCAACAGCTTTGTAAGCAGCAAAGTGAATGATACCAACAATATCCGGGTTAGAAACAAATACAGCTTCTGTGGCTGCTTTATCAGTTAGGTCGACTTTATAATTCTTAATTTTTTTACCAGTTATTTTTTCAATACCCAATAAGGAATCATCTGATGCTCTAGATAAATTATCTATTGAGATTACATTGAATCCATTTTCAACTAAATCCACAATGGTATGTGCACCAATAAAACCACAACCACCGGTAACAAGAATAGTTTGCATTAAAAATTTTTAGAATACAAAGAAACGAAATTATTAGGGAAAAAGCACTAGATGCTATTGAGGCAAGGTAAATCCAATTGTAGTGCCCACATTCAATTGACTTCTAACATGGATATTTTCACCATGGGCTTCAACAATATGCTTACAAATGGCCAATCCTAATCCGGAACCACCAATTTCCCTGCTTCTTGCATCGTCTGTTCTGTAAAAGCGCTCAAACAATCTTGGAATATGTGCTTCATCAATGCCAATCCCATTGTCAGTAATTTCAATTAAGATTTTTTCATCTTCTAAATGGTACACGCCTGCAGAAATTTCTCCGTCTATTTTACCATACTTAACTGCATTCGAAAAGATATTCACTAAGACCTGATAAATTTTATTTTTATCAGCAAAAACTTGAATAGGTAGTTCACTCCCTTTTTTAAATTGAAATTGTATATTTTTTTTCAGCAATTTTACATTTAAGTTTTGAGCCACTTCTGTGATTAAATCTTGTATGATGAAATGTTGTTTTAAAATAGAATCTTTGTTAATCTCTAAGTTGGTAATCACGTCCACATCGTTCAAAAGGCCAACTAGGCGTTGAACATTTGATTCCGCTTGTCCAATAAATTTTTTACTTAGTATGGGGTCATCTATAGCGCCATCGGATAACAATTCTAAATAACCTTGTATCGCGAAAATGGGTGTTTTAATTTCATGAGACAAATTTTGTAGAAATTCTTTTCTAAATTCTTCATTGGATTGCAGTTGTTGAATTTCATTTACTTTTTGTGCAGCCCAATTTTCTACATCTTCTCTAACCTCATCAATGCCTTTACGTGGCAATAAATATTTTTGAAAGGCTTCTTCTCTTTTACTGGCCTTGGTGTAAGAAATCAACTTATAAATAAGTTTTATTTTTCTGTAAATAAATAACTCAAGTATTTGATTTACCAATAAGTAAATCACAATAAAACAAGCAATGAAATAAGCTAAAAGTAATTTCCAATTTGCAATTAACACAAATACACTCAATGCAATCAAGCTTGACATTAATAATGCCGTGAGTAATGCCAATTGTTTTGGCGAAAGGTTTTTGTCTTTAAACATGTTGTGATGGTGCTCTCAGAGCCTGGAACAAAGGTATTTAGTTTTGACTAATAGTCAAATTTATATCCAACCCCCTTGA
Source organism: Sediminibacterium sp. UBA657 (assembly GCA_002299885.1). Lineage (GTDB taxonomy): Bacteria > Bacteroidota > Bacteroidia > Chitinophagales > Chitinophagaceae > Sediminibacterium. Next base: position 22,576 of record DBOB01000016.1, on the reverse strand, counting down.
CAGTGGTGATACATTCGATACCTAATTTAACCCTAATTTTTCTGATATGTACGTCGATAGTTCTATCCCCAACAATAACATCGTTGCCCCAAACTTGAGATAAAATCTCGTTTCTTAAAAATACCCTACCAGGTTGTGCTGCTAATAAATAAAGTAATTCAAATTCTTTTTTAGCCAATACATGTACTACGCCGTTTAGAATAGTTTTATATTGTTCTGAATCTATAATAAGGTCTTTAATTTGTAGCGTCTTAGTTTCTGAAGTAGCAGGCTGTATCCTTCTAAATAATGCACTGATTCTGCTTACAAGCACTTTTGGACTAATCGGTTTATTGATAAAATCATCTCCTCCTAATTCTAAACCTTTAATATGCGAAGCTTCGTCATTCAATGCAGTTAACAACACAATCAAAGTTTTATCGAACTGTTTATTGCTTCTTAAAAATTCACAAACTTCAAAACCGTTTCGCTTAGGCATCATGATATCTAAAATGATGCAGTCTGGATTAAATTGTTTTGCTTTCTCAATGGCTTCACTTCCGTCTTTTGCAGTTTCAACTTCATACCCCGCTTTATTTAAGTGGAAGCTTATAATTTCGATGATATCTGGTTCATCGTCTGCAATGAGTATTTTGATCGGATTGGTTTCCATAATGTATGTCGCAAAAATACCCTTTAATCAGCATAGGAAGAGGGAAGTATAATATTAATTTATTGTTAACTAGATTTTTTTTTATAATCTATTGGAAATAGATTTCAGCCCTTCAATAAATGTAAAATATAGGGGTTTGCTTTTTTTTCTCTACCCCAAGTGGTGGCTGGTCCATGGCCTGAATAGATGGTCATTGTATCAGGTAATGGGAAGATCTGCGTTTGAATACTTTTAATTAAATCCAAAGGATTACTACCTGGCAGATCGGTTCTGCCTACGCCATCTTTAAAAATTAAATCCCCACCAATTAAAAAATCTTGTGCTTGGTGGTAAAAACAGACACTGCCTGGAGAATGTCCTGGTGTCTCAAGTACTTTGAATACATCATTGCCAAATTGAATCAATTCGTCTTGTTGTATATATTGAACTTTTCCTTTGTATGCTTCTGTCGGAACGCCCCATCTTGCTCCACCTTCGGGTAAACGATCAATCACTGCTTGTTCTTTCTGATGAAATAAAGCAGTTAATCCATAAGTTTCACTCACAAAATTATTACCAAAAACGTGGTCTAAATGACAATGCGTATTGAGTAAGACCTTTGGTGTCAAATTATTTTCACTAATGAAATTAGCTAGTTGCGCTTGCTCATGTTTTAAGTAGCAACCCGGATCAACAATGATTGCTTCCTTTTCACTATTAAAAAGGACAAAAGTATTTTCCTGAAATGCATTGAAACAAAAAGTATGTATGGTCAACATGAATTAAAATTTAATGCTTGATTGCTTGTAATATATTTTTTACAATGCCAGGACCTTCATAAATAAAACCAGTCCATACTTGCACTAAACTTGCGCCTGCATCCATTTTTGCTTTTGCATCTGCTGGTTTAAAAATACCACCGCTTGCAATAATGGGTAGTCTGTCACCAATACCTTTGTATAAATAATCTAATACTTGGTTCGATTTTGTTAGTAATGGTTGTCCACTTAATCCACCCGCGCCAATCTCTTTTGCACGTAAATTATTCGCTTCATTCAATAGGCTACGATCCAGTGTGGTATTGCTGGATACCAATCCATCAATTTTCACTTCCGAAGTCAATGCAATGATATCATCTAGGGCACTGGTTTCTAGATCGGGTGCAATTTTTAAAAGTATAGGTTTGTTATTTTGATTGATCAGTTGTAGTTCTGAAAATATTTTTCTCAATGCTTCTTTTTCTTGCAGTTCACGTAAGCCTGGTGTATTAGGAGAGCTTACATTCACAACAAAATAATCTACCACTTCCTCAAGTCCTTTAAAGTTGATGCAATAATCCTTCCAGGCATCTTGGTTTTCTGTGATTTTATTTTTACCAATATTGCCACCAATAATTAAATTGGAATGGCTGTTTGATTTTCTTTCTTTTAATCTTTTTGCAATTGCTTCTACACCGTCGTTGTTAAATCCCATACGATTGATCAATGCTTTTTGGTCTGGGATTCTAAACAATCTAGGTTGCGCATTACCAGCTTGTGGCTTAGGCGTCACCGTGCCAATTTCTACAAATCCAAAACCCAAAAGATCCAATGCATCTAAATGCGCTGCGTTTTTATCAAATCCTGCTCCAAGTCCTACAGGGTTAGGAAAATGCAAACCAAAAACCGTCTTGGATAAACTAGTATCCTGCACTTGAAAATGGTTGCGTATCAATGTATTGATTCCAGGTAATGCAGCTACTAAGTCTAAGCCCTTCATAGAAACATTGTGTGCAGTTTCAGGTGGGAGTAAAAACAGGGTGTTTCTAATAATTGGGTAGATCATGTCACAAATTTACAATGAAATATTTAGTTGCATAAACAACTGTTTATAAAAAAGCCTACATTTATGGTATCAATTAAAGACTTTTTTATGCAAGAAGCTTATATCGTAGCGGGTTTTAGAACAGCAGTGACCAAAAGTAAAAAAGGAGGATTCCGATTTATGCGTTCCGACGAATTGGCCATTGAGTTAATCCAGGGTTTAATAAAATCCTTACCAGCATTGGAACACAAATTAATTGACGATGTGATTGTTGGGAATGCAGTGCCTGAGGCAGAACAAGGTTTACAATTTGGTAGAATCATTGCTGCAAAAGCTTTGGGTATAGAAGTGCCAGGTATCACCATCAATCGATATTGCGCAAGTGGTTTAGAAAGTATTGCCATGGCGACTGCAAAAATCAGAACTGGTATGGCAGATTGTATCATTGCTGGTGGAACAGAATCCATGTCCATGGTACCTACTGCAGGTTGGAAAACTGTACCTGCTTATTCGATTGCAAAAGATGAACCAGATTTTTATTTATCAATGGGTTTAACTGCCGAAGCGGTGGCGAACGAATATAGTGTTACCAGAGAAGATCAAGATGCATTTGCATTGGCTTCTCACCAAAAAGCGAAACAAGCCATTGACAATGGTCATTTCAAGAAAGGTATCCTGCCGATTGAAATTACAGAGACTTATCTTAACGAAAATAATAAGAAAGCAACGCGCAAATTTACAGTAGATACCGACGAAGGTGTTCGTGCAGATACCACTTTAGAAGCTTTAGCAAAATTAAAACCAGCTTTTGCTGTGAAAGGAAGCGTTACAGCTGGTAACTCCTCTCAAACAAGTGATGGGGCAAGCTTTGTAGTAGTGATGAGTGACCGTTTAATGCAATCTTTAGGGCTTAAGCCAATAGGAAGATTGGTGAATTGTGCAGTCGCAGGGGTGCATCCAAGAATCATGGGGATTGGACCAATTGAAGCTGTACCAAAAGTATTGAAACAAGCAGGCATGAATTTAGACCAAATAGACCTTTTTGAACTTAATGAAGCCTTTGCGTCTCAGGCCTTAGCTGTGATTAGAACACTAGGTTTAGATCAAAATAAAGTCAATATCAATGGTGGTGCAATAGCCTTGGGGCATCCTTTGGGTTGCACTGGGTCTAAGCTAACTGTACAGATAATCAATGACTTAGAACGATTGAATAAGCGATATGGTATTGTTACAGCCTGTGTTGGCGGGGGTCAGGGTGTAGCGGGTATCATCGAAAAGCTCTAAATCAAAGTTCATCGCAACGTTCATCCATTTTTTATTGCTTTTTGGGTAAAATGCAATAGCTTAGAACTTCATTATTTTAAAAAGAAAATAAAGTTCATATGCGTTTAATTACCCTTAGTTCTATGCTATTGGCATCTGTTTTGACAATCAGTCAAGCGAATGCTCAAAAAGTAAAGAAAGCAGCAGCTGCACCAGTAGCGACTACCGAAAAAGTAGACATCAACAAAGTATTTAAAGATTGGAAGCCAAGAAATATTGGACCAGCAAGTATGAGTGGACGTGTAACGACCATTGATGCTGAAGTTGCAAATCCAAATCATATCTGGATTGGCGCTGCATCGGGTGGTGTTTGGAAAACATACAATGCCGGTGTAAGTTGGACGCCAGTTTTTGACGAGCAACCTATATTAAATATTGGTGCACTAGCTATTCAGCAATCTAATCCAAGCGTTGTTTGGGTAGGTACTGGAGAAGGTAATCCAAGAAACTCAATCAGCATTGGAGAAGGTATTTACAAAACAATGGATGCTGGTAGAACTTGGAAGCGCATGGGTTTAGAGCAAACAAGAAATATCCATAGAGTAATTATTGATCCATCAAATCCAAATACAGTGTATGCTGGTGCGATTGGTAATCCTTATGGTCAAAGCAAACACAGAGGCGTTTACAAAACAACAGATGGTGGAGATACTTGGAATCAAATCTTATTTACCAATGACACTTCTGGTCCTGGTGATATGATCATGGATCCTTCAAATCCTAATAAATTATTTGTTGCGATGTGGCATCATTACCGTAATCCATATCATTTAGAAAGTGGTGGAAAGGGAAGTGGATTATACATGACCATTGATGGCGGTAAAAATTTCATCAAATTAGGAAAAGAACATGGTTTACCTGATGGAGATTTAGGTCGTGTAGGTATTACGATTAGCCGTTCAAATCCAAATATGGTGTATGCATTGGTAGAATCAAAGAAAAGTGGATTGTATAAGAGTGAAGATGGTGGCTATTCTTGGAAGCTAGTGAATGGTCAAAAGTCGATTGTAGACAATCGTCCTTTCTATTTCCAAGACATCATTGGCGATCCATTGAATGAAAATACATTATGGTATATCAGTCAAACAGTTCAAAAAAGTATTGATGGTGGAAAAAGTTTTGAAACCATTATTCCTTACAGCGGTATCCATCCAGATCACCATGCATTTTGGATTCATCCAACCGATAATAAATACATCATTGACGGAAACGACGGTGGTATAGGTATTACACGTGATGGTGGTAAGACATGGATGTTTGATGAGAAAATTCCTGTAGGACAATTCTATCATATTAATGTGGACAATGAAATTCCTTATCACGTGATGGGAGGTATGCAAGACAATGGTTCTTGGAGAGGTCCTGCATATACCACAACACAAGGTGGTATTCGCAATTTTGATTGGGATAATTTATGGGGTGGTGATGGATTTGATGTAATGCCGGATGCAGAAGATGCGAATTGGGTGTATGCAATGAGTCAAGGTGGTAACGTAGGTAGATACAATACCGTAACAGGACAATCTTCTTATATTAAGCCGCCAGCACCAGATGCAAAAACATTATTACGTTTTAACTGGAATGCTGCCATTGCACAAGATCCATTTGATAAAAAAACAATTTATTTCGGTTCTCAATTTTTACATAAGAGCACCAATAAAGGAGCTGCTTGGGAATTGATTTCTCCAGATTTAACGACCAACGATAGTGCTAAAATTGACCAAAGAGACAATGGTGGTTTAAGTATTGACATCACTGGTGCCGAGAATCATTGTACAATTATTTGTATTGCACCAAGTTCGGTACAAAAAGGATTGATCTATATTGGTACGGACGATGGTAAGGTTCAAATGACTAGCAATGGTGGTGCAACTTGGACCGATGTAACAGCTAATATTACTGGCTTACCTAAAGGTGCATGGATCCCTCAAATTAGAACATCTGCATACAATGCAAATGAAGTATTTGTAGTGGTAAATAATTATAGACAAGGTGACTTCGCTCCTTATATTTTCAGATCATCAGATGCTGGAAAAACTTGGACGAATATGGTGGATGAAAAGAAAGTGACTGGTTATGCATTAACAGTATTGCAAGATCCAACTGAACCAAACTTAATTTTTGTAGGAACAGAACAAGGTATGTATGTTAGTTTAGACAATGGTGCGCAGTTCCAACAATGGAAAAATGGCTATCCAGCTGTATCAACTTATGATTTTGCAATTCAAGAAAGAGAAGCAGATTTAGCAATCGCAACTTTTGGAAGAAGCTTATGGGTATTGGATGATATCAGACCTTTAAGAAAACTTGCAAAAGCACAAAGTTCTAAATTCTTTATGAGTGTGCCTCCAGCTGCAATCAATTTGTCAATTAAGAATTCACCTTATGAGTGGAGTACATGGGGTATGTGGGATGCGCCAAACAAACCAACTGGTATGGCTATCTCAATTTATTCTACTGATACTGTGAAGAAAGCAAAAGTGCAAATTAAAGATGCAATGGATAATGTGATTAGAAATTTGAATGTTAAATTAGATTCAATAGGTTTGAATAGAAGCTACTGGGGTTTTGAGCAAAAAGGTAAAAGAGGTGCGGGTGCACCAAAATCTGGTGGCGGTGGATTTGGTAGAAGAATGGCAGAAGGTCCAGCTGATGCAAGCCCTGCAGAAGAGAGAGAATTCACTGGTAGAGATGTATTACCTGGTAAATACAAAGTAGTGGTTACTGCTGGTAATTGGAAAGATTCTGCCATGGTGGATGTTTCAGACGATCCAAGACTACCAAGTAAAAACGAAGTGGTACTTACACAAGATAAATTATTAGATCAATTACAAGTAGTTGCAGACAAATACAATGCTGCACAAGACCAATTAGATGATGCAGATTTAATTTTAACACAATTAAAAGCAGAGTGGAAGGATAAAAAAGATAAAGGCGTAGATAGCTTGAATAAAGTGCATAAAGCCATTACTGAAAAAGTGAAGAACTTAAGAGAAATGATGGTGGGCAAAAGACAAGAGAAGCAAGGTTATGGTACCGTTGCAACGATCACGCCAATTTCTATTATCCGCAATGCAAGTATGCTAGTTATGGGTAAGACTTCTATGCCAGGTGCACAAGAAGATCGTGCCATTGCAGATGCGAAAGTAGCGGCCGATGAAGTTGCTACAAAAGTGAATGCATTCTTTGCAAAAGATTGGGCAGACTTTAGAAAATTAGTAGAAGCAACACCAATTAAAAAATTCAAAGAAATAGAAGCGATTAAATAATGACGCAGCCCTCCGATTGGAGGGCGCTATAAATTTCAATTATGAAAAAACTACTTTTTGTATTTGCGGCATTGTTTGGACTAGTTGCTATTAGCCCTGCTCAAGCGCAAAAGAAAAAACCAACTGAGACAATTAAGCCAGTTGAATTAACACAAGACCCAATTATCAAGGCACAAAGTTTTAGACTTGTGGGACCATTTAGAGGTGGTCGTGCAGCAGCAGGTGTTGGTTCTTATACTGATGTAAATACATTTTACATGGGTGCAACAGGTGGCGGTGTTTGGAAGACAACCGATGCAGGTAATAACTGGAAAAATATTTCTGATGGCTATTTTGGTGGTACAATTGGTGCCATTGCGATTGCGCCATCCAATGAATCTATCGTTTATGTGGGCGAAGGGGAGAACTCCATGCGCGGTAATGTAAGTGAAGGTTTAGAGGGCATGTGGAAGTCAACAGATGATGGAAAGACATGGAAGAATATTGGTCTAAAAGAAGCACGTCATATTGTACGTTTGATTGTGCATCCAAAAAATCCAGATATTGTTTGGGCTGCTGTGATGGGTCATTTATTTGGTCCAAATGAAAACAGAGGTGTGTACAAGAGTTTAGATGGAGGTGCTACTTGGAAAAGAGTATTGTATGTGAATCCACAAACAGGTGCAAGTGATTTAATCATTGATCCAAGTAACCCTGATATTATGTATGCGGGAACATGGGAATTGATTCGTACACCATATAGTTTAGAAAGTGGTGGTGCTGGCTCAGGTATGTATAAAAGTACAGATGGCGGAAATACTTGGACATCTATCAAAAATAATAAAGGATTGCCTAAGGGCGTTTGGGGTATTGTAGGTGTGGCAGTTGCAAAATCGAATACCGATAAATTATATGCATTGATTGAAAATGCAAATGGTGGATTGTATGTATCCAATGATGCTGGAAAAACTTGGGAATTAGCAAGTAGTGATAATAATATTCGTCAACGTGCTTGGTACTACACGAAAGTGTTTGTAGATCCTGCGGATGATAATAAAGTATACTGCCCTAATGTGAACTTTATGGTGTCTTCTGATGGTGGTAAAAGCTTTACTTCCTTAAGAACACCACATGGTGATCACCATGATTTATGGATAGATCCTAAGAATGGTAAAAGAATGATTGTATCAGACGATGGTGGTGCACAAGTGAGTATGGATGCAGGTAGAAACTGGAGTACAATGATGAATCAACCAACGGTGCAAGTGTATCGTTTGAGTACCGATAATAGTTTTCCTTACCGAATCTTAGCTGCACAACAAGATAATTCTGCATTCAGAATTAAGTCAAGCACTTATGGTTCATTTATTGGCGAAAATGATTTTGATGTAACAGCAGGTGGGGAAAGTGGTTATATTGTTGCTGACCCATTGAATAGTGATATCGTGTATGGTGGATCTTATGGCGGATTAATTACACGCTATGATCATAAAACGGGAGAGAATAGAGTGATCAATGTATGGCCAGACAATCCAATGGGTGCAGGTGCAGAAGTAATGAAGTATCGTTTCCAATGGAATCATCCGATCTTCTTCTCTCCGCATAATCCAAAGAAATTATATACTGCAGGCAACCATTTATTTTCTTCAGAAAATGAAGGTGCAAGTTGGAATATGTTATCTCCAGATTTAACGACGGATGATAAAACAAAACAAAAAAGTTCTGGTGGACCAATTACACAAGATAACACGAGTGTAGAATATTATTGTACGATTTTCACTGCCGCAGAATCACCAGTTGAAAAAGATTTATTATGGACAGGTAGTGATGATGGTTTGATTAATGTGAGTAAAGATGGTGGTAAAACATGGACGAATGTGACACCAAAAGATGCGCCAAAATGGATCATGTGGAACAGAGTAGAAGTAGATCCAACTAGAAAAGGAACTGCTTATTTTGCTGGAACAAGGTACAAGTTAGATGACTTTGCACCTTATATCTACAAGACAACTGACTATGGTGCTACATGGACTAAAATTACCAATGGAATAGACCCAATGCACTTTACAAGAGCGATTGTAGCTAGTCCAAGAAAAGCAGGCGTCTTGTTTGCAGGTACTGAATATGGATTGTATGTATCAATTAATGATGGTGCTTCTTGGGAGCGTTTTCAATTAGACCTACCAGTCACTCCAATCACTGATTTATTGATCAAAGACCATAACTTAATTGTAGGAACACAAGGAAGAAGCATTTATATTTTAGATGACTTATCATTTGTAGAAAACTTCCAACCTGCACCAACTGCAAGTCAAGTATTCCCAATTGCGAATACTTATCGTGTGCCTCCACAAATGGGTGGCAGAAGAGGACGTGGCGCAACAGTAAGTATGCCTGCAAATGTAGGAACAAATCCTGCTAAGGGTGTGGTGATTAAATATTGGAAAGCATTTGGATCTGAATCTGATTCTACAAGAGTGATGATTAGTATTTTAGACGACCAAAAGAAAGTAATCAAAACAATCAATCATTCAGAACCAGGTGGACCAAGTACAGAGGCAGGATTACAGTCTTACGTTTGGAACATGTACCATAAAGAAGCAGAAAAACCAGAGCCTGGTTTGATTCTTTGGAATGGTTCAACAAGCCCAGTATTGGCTGCGCCTGGTAAGTACACGGCGAAAGTGACAATAGATAATACAGTGAGCGAAATGCCATTTACGATTGTGGCTGATCCAAATTATAAAGTGTCTGACGCAGACTTAAAAGCACAGGAGCAATTCTTATTAAAGGTTGCCGGTACTTTTAGCGAGATCATGAAAAATTTGAAGGGTATTAAAGAATTGCGTGCACAAATTGGAATGTTACAGAAGAAAACCAAAGACTCTGCTTTCCAAAAGCAAGCAAAGGAAGTATTGGCTAGCCTAACTTCAATCGAAGAAGCATTGCACCAAACAAAAGCAAAGAGCGGACAGGATGTATTGAACTTCCCTATTCGTTTAGATGATAAAATTGCTGGTGTATTTGAATCAGCAGCGTCTGGGTATACCGCACCAACACAACAAGTGCAAGGCGTGTATGAATTGTTAAAAGGTCAAGTAGATGCTGAATTCAATAAGCTAGAGACATTAAAGAAAACTGGCGTTAAAAAATTAAACGAAGCAGTTCATCAATTAGCCATTCCAATCATTGGAGGATAATTGAAACTTTCATTGAATAGAGCATTTAATGATTTGTTTGCTTATAAAAAAAGGTCCCGAAATTTCGGGACCTTTTTTTATGGATAGTAAAATCAAATTAGTTTAATAGATTTTTATTTTTCGCCTATTCAAAATCTGTATACAATAAATATTTTTTGCGCATTTGTTTAAACGCTGCTAAACCTGGTTGCCAGCTTGCTCTAATGGTTGCAGCAGATTGGCCTGACTTTAATTGTTCCATCAAAGTGGCGTTACCTGCTAATTTATTGAAGAAGTAGTCGGTGGCTAATTTTGATTTAGGCTCAATAAAAAAACTATCTTTTACAGGAAATGCTTGGTACATCTCTATAATTAAATCTAGGTCAATTTTATTTGGTGCTTGTTGCTTGCTTAAATCCCATCCATAACAGGTTTGTCCATATAATTTAGAACTCATTGCACCCGTTCTTGGCCCAGGAATAAAACTAAAACTTTTGCCTTTAATACTTGGGTGACCAATATGCGCAAATGCATGTGCAGTGCCACGGCCCTCACTCATCACCGACCCTTCTATTAAACAGGTAGTTGGATACCAATAGATGGCATTCATGTCTGGTAAGTTTGGAGATGGGGCAATATTAAAAGTATACATTGATTTGTGGTCGTAATTCTTACAAGCAATCACAGTGAATTGTAGCGGACTTCCTGTTTTATTGATATTGCTATCTGCTGGTACAGTCAACCATTTTTCACCAACAAGCATCTTTGCATATTCGCCAATTGTCATGCCATACACTGTAGGTATCTGCTTCTTGCCAACAAAGCTACTAAAGGGTTTTTCTAATACAGGTCCATCTACATAGTGCCCATTTGGATTAGGACGATCTAAAATAACCAAAGGCTTATTATTGGCCCATGCCGCTTCCATATAGTATTGAAGCGAGGATATGTAAGTATAAAAACGTGTGCCCACATCTTGAATATCAAAAAGCAACACATCTACATCCGTAAGGTCTGCTTCACTAGGCCCATATTTTTTTCCATAGAGTGAAACAATTTTTACACCTGTTGCCTCATCAATCCCGTCCTTAGTTTTTTCACCTGCATCTGCCGTGCCTCTAAGGCCATGTTCTGGTGTAAATACTTTTTGTATTTGAATCCCACTTGCAAGTAAAGTATCTATCAAATGTTTTTTACCTACTGTAGCAGTGTGGTTGGTAAACAAGCCTACTCTTTTATTTTTTAAAAGTGGTAAATACTGCGTTGTTTGATAAGCGCCTGGCAAAATGGGTGCTGTTTTTTGGGCCACTGTATTTAAACTTAAAAAAAGTAATACACTGGCTAAGCCAATCATCGTTTTATTTTTCATACGCTAATTTAAATATTTTCCAACAATAGGCATTCTTCTTCCCACGCCGAATGCTTTTGGCGATATCCGAATAATAGGACAAAATTGATTGCGTTTGTATTCGTTGGTATTGACCATTTTTAATGTACGGTCTACCAATGCTGCATCAAATCCAAGTGCTTTGATGTTGGCAGGATCTGCACGTTTTTCAATGTATTTGTAAAGTATTTGATCCAATATTGCATAGTCTGGTAAGCTATCACTGTCTTTTTGATCTGGTCTCAATTCTGCACTTGGTGCTTTTTCAATAATATTTGATGGGATGACTTCTTTTGTTGAATTAATATAGTTGGCTAATTCATACACTTGTAATTTATAACAATCTCCTATTACACCCAATCCACCAGCCATATCACCATACAATGTACCATAGCCTGTCGCTAATTCACTTTTATTAGAAGTATTCAATAATACAAAGCCTAATTTATTTGCAATGGCCATGAGTAAATTTCCTCTCGATCTGCTTTGGATATTCTCTTCTGCTAAAGAAAAAGGCAGGTCTTTAAAAATTGGTTTTAAAGTATGCAAAAAACTTTCATACACCTCTTTAATAGGAAGGATATCGTATGGATTGCCTAAGTTCTTACTTAACTCAACTGCATCATTTACAGAATGCTCAGTTGAATAAGGAGAAGGCATTAAAATAGCATATACATTTTCTTTACCAAGTGCTTCACATGCTATGGCAAGGGTTACAGCAGAATCAATCCCTCCAGAAGAACCAAGAATGGCTTTTTTAAAACCCATCTTATTAAAATAATCCTTCACTCCAAGAACCAGTGCTTTATACACTTGGTCGATATTTAATGCAGGTACTAGATTTGAAGGATTTAATTCCTTGCTTGGCACAGATGCTGCAGGTTCAAGTATTGGCGCATTGATGCTGCCATCGTCATTGCATTCAAAAATTTGCATAGCAGATTCAAACATGGGCAAAGCACCACATAGATTTGCATCTTTATCAAATACCAAAGAAGCACCATCAAATACAATTTCTGTTTGACTTCCAATAGCGTTGCAGTAGAATAAAGGCTTTTTATATTTTACCACATTTGATTTAATGGTGGCTTTACGATCTTCGTCATGGGTATAATCAAATGGCGATGCACTCAGATTGAGTAAAATATCTGGTGATTGTTGCATCATCTTATCCATTGGGCAAATGGTATACAAAGGATTGTCTCCTAGGTTCCAAATGTCTTCACAAATAGTGATCGCTAAATTTTTTCCTTTAAAGGGAACTACTTTCCACTCGCTTGCTGGTTCAAAATATCTATTCTCGTCAAAAACATCATAAGTAGGTAGTAATGTTTTATGAATCTCTGCTTGTATTTTTTGATCGTATAAAAAGAATGCTGCGTTGTATAACGGCTTTCCTTTTTCATTGGTATTATGTGCAGGAGCCCCAATCAGAACTCCAATGGTGTCTGCTGCTTTTCTAATGGTATCCACGCTAGCGTAACATTGATTGATAAAATCATTGAACTCTACAAAGTCTCTTGCAGGATAACCACAAACACTCATTTCACTGAATAAAATTAAATCAGCACGTTGTTGCTTTGCGCGCTCAATTGCGTCAATGATCTGTTTTGTGTTGGCCTCGAAATTGCCAATATGATAATTCTGTTGGGCGATACAAATTTTCATGAACCAAAGGTCGGTTTTTAAAAGAAATAACCTCGCTTTTTTTGTACTTTCGAGGATGCGAATAAACGTTTTATTGTATGGATTGATAGGGCTTGCCCTTGTTGGATGTTCAAGTCCTGCTCAAGATCCTGCTGAGCTTGCACCAAGCCCAAGGCTGACTGAAATTCGATTTGATAGTGCCTTCTTTGCCATGGATACCTTGCATTTTGAGTCAGATTTAGCGAAATTGGTCCAACAATACCCTCAATTTTCAGAAGATTATTTTGACCGAATTTTAATGCTTTCTCCAAAAAAGGAGTCCAAAAAAATATTGGCTTACTATAAAGCCTATCTCCCAATCTTTCAAGCAACAACTAAAATACAAGCACCAAAAAAAGCCAGTCCAGAAATAGCAGCAGCTTTAAAAAGATTCCATTTTTATTTTCCCAATTATACCTTGCCAAAGCAAATCATTTATTTTATTGGGCCGCTGGAAACTTATGGAAATGTGGTGACAAAAGATGGTCTAGCTATCGGAATTCAATTGTATATGGGTGCGGAATCAAGTTGGTATTATTCCGAACAAATCAATACCATCTACCCAACATATATTAGTCGTCAGTTTGCACCAGAATATATTGTTGTAAATTCTTTACAAAATATATTAAACGACTATGATCCACTCGCAATAAATGGAAAACAGTTGATAGAACAAATGATTGAAATTGGAAAGCGTCAATACATACTCAGCCAATGTTTACCAACTGCTTCTGACACACTATTATTGGGCTATACAAGCAATCAGTTAAATGCAATCCAAGAAAACAAAAGTGATATTTGGAGTTTTTTATCAAGTCAAAACAGGCTTTTTTCTGTAGAGCCAAGTTTAACAACTGCCATCTTAAAAGAAGCGCCCTATAACGATTATTTTGGAGAAGACATACCAGGCAATGTAGGTAAATACATTGGCTATGAAATTGTAAAATCTTGGATGAAGCAACAAGAAGGAAAGTTAAAAAATGACCTAAATCAATTATTGAAAACACCTGCAAAGACCATATTTGATCAAGCTTCTATCGATTTTTAGTCCTAAAAAATAATTTATATATAAAATAAAATATTTTAAGCCTTTCACCGTATTGCTTAATTTAATTTAACTGGAGCAATCATTTTGAATGCAGGAATTTTAACTTGAATAGCTTCTCTATTTTCAATATTTTCCATGTTATAGTAGCCTTGCATTTTACCTAATTCGGTCTTTAAATTACAACCACTCACATATTGATACTGCTTACCTGGCATAATTAGAGGTTGAACACCTACCACGCCTTCACCTTCAACCACTCTATGTTCTCCATTGCTGTCGAATATTTCCCAAAATCTACGGAGTAGTTTTACTGGAAATGAATTGTGGTTTTCAATGGTAATGCGATAAGCAAACATAAAATCTTGCTGTAAAGGGTTGCTATAATCTTTTTGGTAAAAAGTTTCAACACTTACTTCTATTCCTTCTGAAATGGTAGAAATCATGACCGTTCTGATCAAAAGTAACTTGCAGAGTATACTGCCGGATAAAATTAGGAAATATTTTGCTCAGCTTATCTAAAAAAAAGGTCTATTTTTTTTTAAGCAGGATGAACTCACCTAACTTTGCGCAGACGATTGCAAAATGTAGTTTCAAATCCATTTTTTACTAAAAAACTGACTAAAATGAAGATAGCTGTAGCTAAAGGTGACGGAATCGGTCCAGAGATTATGGAAGCAGTATTAGGTGTATTCAATGCGGCTAAAGTGCCATTGGAATACCAGTATGTAGACATGGGAAAATGGGTGTTTGACAAAGGATTTAGTATTGGGATGACCCCAGAAGCTAAAGAGGCAATTGAGCAATTAGGGATCCTGTTTAAAGGTCCTATGGAAACACCAAAAGGGAAAGGCGTTAAAAGTGTCAATGTAACTGCAAGAAAAACATGGAACACCTACGCGAACGACAGAAAATTTCAAACATTAAGTGGGGTAGATACAGTTTTTAGTAAAGCGGGTATCAATATTGATTTAACAATTGTGCGTGAAAATATCGAAGACACTTATGGCGGTATCGAACACATGTTAACACAGGATGTGGCCATTGCAAGAAGATTTATTACAAGAGGCGGAAGTGAACAAGTAATTCGTTATGCATTTGAAATGGCACAGAAAAAAGGTGCAAGAAGAATTACTTGTGGACATAAGGCCAACATCATGAAATTAACAGATGGTCTTTTCTTAGAAGTATTCAATGAGATTGCAAAAGAATATCCAAATTTAAAAGCGGATGATGTTATTGTAGATGACTTATGTATGAAGTTGGTAAGTCGTCCAGACTTATTTGATGTGATTGTTTTAACGAACTTACAAGGAGATATAGTGAGTGACCTATGCGCTGGATTAGTTGGTGGACTTGGTTTTGCGCCATCTTCAAATATTGGCGATCATATTTCTATCTTTGAAGCAGTACATGGCACTGCACCAGATATTGCAGGTAAAAACATTGCCAATCCTACTTCATTATTATTGAGTGGATTAAATATGTTGCGCCATTTAGGTATGATGGAAAAAGCAGTCATGATTGAAAATGCATTATTGTATACATTGGAGTCGGGCGTACATACAGGTGATTTTGGAGATAAGTCTATACCTTCTGTGAATACGACTGTTTTTGCACAGACCATCATTGATAATTTTGGAAAACAACCAACACAAAATCCTAAACCTAGCTTAAAAGATTTTGATTTTGTTCCTACCAATAGTGCTATTACAAAAAACCCTATGTTGCTAAGTTCAAAAAACGAAGCGCATAAAATTGTTGGAGCAGATTTCTTTGTTGAAACCACATTACAACCAAATGATTTGGCTGCTGTTGCAATTAAACAAGAAAAAGATCAATTGAAATTGGTTACGATTTCTAATAGAGGAACACAGGTTTGGCCAACAGGTTCTGTTTTCACCAACCTAGTAAATCAATATCGTATTCGATTTGAAACCGACGCTTCAAATCCGCTTTCTCAATCTGATATTTTGAACTTATATGCCGCACTTTCTAAGGATTTGCAGATTAGTTCAGTTGAAATATTGAGCATGTGGGGTGACAAAAAAGCTTATAGTTTAGCACAAGGTCAGTAAGGCTTCTAGGATTTACTTTTATATGCCTCAATTTGACCCTATTTGCTATAAAATTGCCTATTTCGGTGGGAAAAAATACATTTTTAGCGTAATTTCACGACTCAATTACAAATTAGCTTTTTACCTATGGCAGAAGTAATATTAATGCCCCGTTTAAGCGATACCATGACTGAAGGTGTTGTTGCGGCTTGGCACAAGAATGTGGGGGATACCGTAAAAAAAGGCGATTTATTGGCCGAGATAGAAACGGACAAGGCAACCATGGAATTGGAGAGCTATCAAGATGGTGTTTTGTTACATATTGGAACTCCTCGTGGGGGCAAATTACAAGTAAACGATTTATTAGCCATTTTTGGAAAAGCAGGAGAAGATGTATCTGCTTTGATAGCTCAAAATACAGGTGCTACAAATACACCAGCTCCAGCTCAAACAATGGAAACTTCAGCAGCACCTGCTGCAAGTTCGACGCCAGCTGCTCCAACTGTTCCAACTGCAGATTTTTCTGCAATGGAAGAAGTAGTATTGATGCCAAGATTAAGTGATACAATGACCGAAGGTGTAATCGCTGGATGGCATAAGCAAATTGGAGATTCAGTTAAAAAAGGAGAAGTATTAGCAGACATCGAAACCGATAAGGCGACGATGGAATTAGAATCATATAAGGATGGTATTTTATTATACCAAGGTGCTAAGGCTGGAGAAAAGATTTTAGTGAATGATTTACTTTGTATCATTGGACAACAAGGTTTGGATATCGCGCCAATTGTTGCAGGCATAAAGGGTGGAGCATCAACAGCAGCTACCCCAGCGCCTGCTGCACAAACAGCTCCTGCTTTAACTACTTCGGCTCCAACTACAAATACGATGACGCCTTCTACAACACAAGTGGTAAATGAAGGAAGAATTTTTGCTTCACCTTTGGCTAAAAAAATTGCAAAAGAAAAAGGCATTGATTTAAAATTTGTAAAAGGTACAGGTGAAAACGGAAGAATTACAAGAACAGATTTAGATAATTATACGCCAGGCAATACTTCAAGTGTTGCAAGAGCAGCTGCTCCAAGAAATTCTAATTTTGTTGGTCAAGTGAGTTTTGTAGATACACCGGTATCTCAAATGCGTAAAACGATTGCTAGACGTTTAAGCGAAAGTTTATTTACAGCGCCTCATTTTTATTTAACCATGAAAATTAACATGGATGCAACCATCGCTGCAAGAACTGTAGTGAATGAAACTGCTCCTGTTAAAATAAGCTTCAACGATTTTATTGTTAAAGCAGTGGCCCTTTCATTAAAACAACATCCAAAAGTAAATAGCAGTTGGTTAGGTGATGTTATTCGTGAAAACCATCACGTGAATATTGGTATTGCAGTTGCAGTAGACGAAGGATTACTAGTTCCTGTTCTTCGTTTTGCAGACGGACTTTCTTTGGATGAAATAAGTATATCTGTAAAAGAGTTTGCTAAAAAAGCAAAAGATAAAAAATTACAACCTTCAGATTGGGAAGGAAGCACTTTCACCATTTCTAATTTAGGCATGTATGGTATAGATTCATTCACCGCGATTATTAACCCTCCAGACGCTTGTATTCTAGCGGTAGGTGGTATTGCACAAGAGCCCGTGGTAAAGAATGGTCTAATCGTTCCTGGTAATGTGATGAATGTAACATTAAGTTGCGATCATAGAGTAGTGGACGGTGCAACAGGATCTGCTTTCTTACAAACTTTAAAAAGTTATTTAGAAGAGCCTTTAAGAATGTTCGTGTAATAAAAAAGCCTCACCAATTTTGGTGAGGCTTTTTTATTTAAACTCAAATGATTTTTCTTAATCTAAATCACATCCTATCGGTGCGCCTGGAGGAATGACTACAGGTTTAGGAAGGATAATATCTTCAGGATCATTGATTCTGCTAATCGCATATTGGTAATGCGCTGTAAGTTTAGGATTGCTTATTGAAAGACTGGTTAATTTTGATTTCAATTTATTCAATCTATTCGCACAGATACTTTTTACTTCAAAATTAGCATCGCTACTTTGGCTCAAGCCAATTAGCCAGCTTAAAGTTTGTTGTTGCGTTTGTAATTGAATGGATCCTGCCATGCCAGACACTGTTGGGGCGTACCATGTATTCACTAAAATAGCATCTAATACATCATCCCATCCCATACTACCTGCTCTAGCCTTATTTTGTACTAAACGATTAGCCCTTTCTGCATTGAATAAAAAAGACAATTCAAAATCGACTAAGGCTTCGGCTGGTGACAATGCATCAAAACTTAAGCCAGTTCTTTTTGTAAACAATTCTCCAACACCATAATACATAGGGGGTCTTGGAGGAATCAATTGCAAAATATTTTCAGGAATCGATAAGAAGTTAGGACTTAAAGTAGATAAAGCGGCATTCAACGCTTTTTGTTGTATAGCATTTGAAAGAATAGTAGGTTGAATTTGATTTTTATCACCTCTCACACTATATTGGTAATTTACACCACCAATTAATTTTGTAACTGCTTCATATTGATAACGATGGTAGTTGTAGACAGGCACAAGCATGTCTTCTAGTTGTGCTAAAGGTGTCCCAATTTTCACAGCCTCTTCGTTAAACTGTTGCATTGCTTTATTGCGAACTGCAAAAGTTTGCATTAACCCATCTACAGCATCAGCTTGATTATCCCATAAATGCGCGTTCGGGTGCATACCGCCAGCTGCTCTTGCATCTGCGTCTGCAATAAATTGCCATCCATTTTTTGAATTTTCTTCTAATAATTGATTCAATGCATTTGCTTCATTGGTGCCATTTGGAAAATCTTGGTAACCATAAGTGATGGCGCGTTTATCCCAAAGACCAATTTCGTCTGTGTATATTTTTGAAAAATCTAATGCCCCTTTTTCATTCACAAAAATATTTGGATGCGGGTAGTCCATTACAGAAGCCCTGTCGTTGAAGCTAGATGCATAATTATGTTGTAATCCTAAAGTATGCCCAATTTCATGTGCAGAAAGTTGTCTTAAACGATGAATAGCTGCCTTGCGCATTGCTTCTGAAACAGGTTGTCCAGCAACATAAGGAGAAAGTAATGCTGCAAAAATCAAATAGTCCTGTCTCACTCTCAAAGAGCCTAATGATACCTGACCTTTGATAATTTCTCCAGTTCTAGGGTCTACTACAGAAGCCCCATAACTCCATCCTCTAGTAGAACGGTGTACCCAATTGATCATATTGTAACGAATATCCATTGGATCTGCAGAGTCGGGAAGGATGTATAATTGAAATGCATTTTTATAACCAGCTGCTTCAAAAGCTTGGTTCCACCATCTTCCTCCTTCTAATAAAGCTGAGCGAATTGGTTCAGGTGTGCCATTGTCTAAATAATAAATGATTGGTTTAACCGCTTCGCTGATGGCAGCAGTCGGATCTTTTTTCTCTAAGCGATGTCTATTGATCACCATTTGCTGAATTGGTTCGCTTATGTCTGAACTGTAATCAAAATAACTCGTACCAAAAAAGCCACTTCTTATATCATATTTTCTTGGCGTGTAATTATTATCTGGTAATTCTACAAAGCTATGGTGCATCCTAACAGTGATGGCTTCTGGAGATGGTGTGACTGATTGCACTAATCTTCCTGCGTCTGATCCCCCAACAAATGTCACTGTAGCTTCGAACTCTGCATTCTTAGGAAAATTCTTTGTGTTTTGAATGTAAATAGCAGATCTATTTTCATTGATAGTATAAGTGCCTTGTCTTGCGCGTTTAATTCGATCAACCACACCATGTGCATCTCTTAAAAAAAAGCTGGTGGCATCCACTAAAATTTTACTCATCGATGGATCAGATGTATTTACTTCCTCGGCTTCGATCGTAAAATTAAATAAGATAGATTGCGCAAAAGATTGTTCAACTGCTTTTTGTTCTCTTTTGTCATTGGTAACAGCTCTATAGTCTAGATTAGGTTGCGTTAAGAATATTTTTTTACCTACTCTGTTAAAGTAGACAATTCTTGAATCACCTAATTGGCCTCTATCAAGCCCGATATCATTGGATCCTAGGCCAGCAGGTAATGAATTGACATATAAAAACGGGGTATTCAATTTATCTACCAATAGATAGATTTTTCCATTGGAATTATCCCAATAAAAATCATAAAATCCTTTTTTTAATTCCATATTTTTTGTCTTCTCTGCAATGGAGCCAATTTGAGAAAAACCAAAAAATGGGATGACTAGCAATACAAGAATCTTGCGCATAGGTATTTATTTTTGTTGACATAAAAAATCCCGCATAAAGCGGGATTTATATAAAGCTATTTAAATTAAGCTGTTGGATTGTTGTCCGTGCTTGGGGCTTCAAAAAGAGTAGGTGTAACTACAGGAGCTACAACAGGTGCTACAGTTGGAGCTGCAACTTTCTTAGGAGCAGTCTTCTTTTTTGCAGGTGCCTTCTTTGCTACAGCCTTCTTAGCTAAAACTTTTTTTGCAGGCGCTTTTTTCGCTACTGCTTTTTTTGCTGCTACTTTTTTCTTAGGAGCTGCTTTCTTTTTTGCAGGCGCTTTTTTCGCTACTGCTTTTTTTGCTGCTACTTTTTTCTTAGGAGCCGCTTTCTTTTTTGCAGGCGCTTTTTTCGCTACTGCTTTTTTTGCTGCTACTTTTTTCTTAGGAGCCGCTTTCTTTTTTGCAGGTGCTTTTTTTGCTACTGCTTTTTTAGCTGCTACTTTTTTCTTTGCAGGTGCTTTTTTCGCTGCTGCTTTTTTCTTTGCAGGTGCTTTTTTAGCTACTGCTTTCTTAGGAGCTACTTTCTTTTTAGCTGGAGTTGCTTTTTTCTTACTTGCCATGATCTTATGTTTTTTAAGGATTGTTGATTTTCATAAAAATACATTCTTTTATTGTAACAAAATAAAAACAGTTTTAATTTTTTAATAATAAATTTGTTTTATGCAATCAAATACTACCATGGTTTTAGGGGCATCTCCCAATCCAGAAAGATATAGTTATATGGCCACTGTCATGTTATTAGAAAAGGGGCATGCTATTTATCCCTATGGGATTAAAAAAGGTATGATCCAATCTCTGTCAATTGAGCAAGAATGGCCAATTCCAGGCTCCATCAATACTTTGACTTTGTATTTAGGGCCTACTGCGCAAGTCGAATATTATGATCAAATTATTGCACTCAAGCCTCAACGTATTATTTTTAATCCAGGCACTGAAAATCCTGAATTAGTTCAATTAGCGCGCACCGCAAATATTGAAACAATTGAGGCTTGCACCTTGGTGATGTTAACGACTGGACAGTATTAGGAGAATCTCAATATGTCTGACCCCAGCCAGCACGATCCAATATCCTGTACTGAATAGATTCACTAATATGTTGATTTTGAATGTCTTTTGACCCATCTAAATCTGCGATGGTTCGAGCCACTTTGATGATACGATCATAGGCTCTTGCGCTTAGGTGAAATTGCTCCATGGCTAACTTTAATAATTTAGCAGATGATTCATTTAATTGCGCCCATTCTTTTAACTCATAAGATTGCATTTGTGCATTTGTATTGATACCAGGTCGTTTAGCATATCGTTTTATTTGAATAGCCCTTGCATTTTGTACCCTGTTACGGATGGTCAATGAGTTTTCAATAATACTATTATTTGTTAGTTCTTCATAAGTCACAGGAACCACTTCTATTTGTAAATCAATCCTGTCCAGTAATGGCCCTGAAATTTTATGAAGGTATTTTCCAACAATACTAGGACTGCAGGTGCAGGCTTTTTGAGGATGATTAAAGTAGCCACAGGGGCAGGGATTCATCGAAGCAAAAAGCATAAATCTACTAGGGAACTCAACGGTTTGTCTTGACCTAGAGATGCTCACAAATCCGGCTTCCATAGGTTGACGTAAAATTTCTATTGCTGCTCTGCTAAATTCTGGTAGTTCATCTAAAAATAAAACGCCATTATGTGCCATTGAAATCTCACCTGGCTGTGGTATGGATCCGCCACCTACCAAAGCAATAGCCGATAAGGAGTGATGCGGATTTCTAAATGGACGGGTTTGCATCAGTCCAGCGCTCGGGGATAGCTTTCCAACCAAGCTATATACTTTACTTGTCTCCAATGTTTCTGAATGACTCATAACAGGGAGGATACTTATACTCGTTTTTGCAAGCAATGTTTTTCCTGCACCTGGGGGGCCAACCATGAT
>DBOB01000012.1 GCA_002299885.1 Sediminibacterium sp. UBA657 | reverse complement strand
ATCTTTACCACGACTTCTTCTTATACGAACGTTCACTCTATTTTTTTGTAAAATTTCTACAAATCTTTCAAATCCATCTTCATCAGGCTTATCAAATGGAAAACGATCAATGGCATTGTATTCAATGACATTGATTAAATCTGCAGGTACTTGTCTGTAAATTTTTACCAATTCCATTGCGTCTTTCTCGCTGTCATTGAAATCTTTGAATAAGATATATTCGAATGTAATTTCGTTACCTGTCTTTTTGTAGAAATAATTAAGGGCTTCAATCAATGATTCAATATTATTACTTTCATTGATTGGCATAATTTCATTACGCTTCTTATCATTGGCAGCATGAAGGGATAGTGCCAATTTGAATTTCACTTGGTCGTCTCCTAATTGCTTGATCTGTTTTGCAACACCTGCAGTGGAAACTGTGATACGTCTTGGGCTCATGCCTAAGCCTTCTGGTGAAGTAATTTTTTCAATTGCTTTTAAGACATTCTTGTAGTTCAATAACGGCTCACCCATGCCCATGAATACGATATTGGATAAATTTTGATCATAGGTTTTTTCTACCTGTTGTTTGATCATCACTACTTGGTCATAAATTTCGTCGAAATTTAAATTTCTGCTTCGCTCCATATAGCCTGTCGCACAGAATTTACAACTCAAACTACAACCAATCTGCGAAGACACACATGCTGTTTTACGCAATGTGGTTGGAATGAGAACGCCCTCAATCATATGATCGTCAAAAGTTCTGAACCTTGTTTTAAAAGTACCGTCGCTACTCATTTGAGTTGTATCAATCGAAAGTGCTGGTAAAGTGAAGTGCTCCACTAATTTTTTTCGTAAATCCAGGCTTAAATTGGTCATTTCGTCAAAACTATGTGCATGTTTTTGCCATAACCATTCTACAATTTGTTTTACCCTAAACGGCTTTTCTTCGATTTTTGCTATAAATCGTTCTATCTCAGCGACCTCTACTGCCCTGATATTTGGTCTTGTTTGCTCCATGATGCAAAGATACTTGATCAGGCTGTTAACAATCAATTATTTCTATTGGAAATGGTCATTTTATGTGGGAATTTCCACTAAAACATAGTATTTTGAGTGACTTAAAACTTAAATCTACAATTATGAGAAAATTATGCTTTATGACCTTGATTTTAATGGGTGCTTTCTTGTCTGTAAATGCACAACAAGGGCCATTAAATGATTACTTAGGAAAATACATTTTTGCAGAAGGTAGTCCAGTGGCCGAAGTGTCATTAACTACTCAAGATTCTAGCTTGGTAATCAATTCTGCAATGGGTTCAACAGTATTAGAGAAAAAAGGCGTAGACAGTTTTTATTTAGCTAATTATGATGCATTGGTGATTTTCAAAAGAAAAGATGGTAAGATGGTAGAGTCAATAAGTATTTTAGTGCAAGGTATGGAACTAGTAGGTCGCAAAGAGTCTAGTCCGGTTGCATTGAAAGAAGATGAATTTTACGCTGCACTTTGGGCAAAACAAAACAACTAGGAAGCTTTAAAATTCCATTGTAGCCAATGCTTCAAATGGAATTGTTTGTTGTGTTCCAGTAATTAAGTTTTTGATCGTGCATTCTTTTTTACTCAATTCATCGGATCCGATGATGATAATATTTGGAATGCCTTTCTTTTCTGCATATTTAAATTGCTTGTCGAATTTACTCTTGTCTGGGTAGATTTCACAAGCAATTTTTTTTGCTCTTAAGGTTGCCATCAAATGATACGCTTCTTTAGCTTCTTCTTCTCCCAAATTAAAAAATAAAACAGTTGTATGTTGTTCTACTGAAGTTGGAAAAAGATTTTTTTCTTCAAGTACGTCATAAATGCGATCCACGCCAAAGCTAATACCCACGCCTGGTACATTCGGTACGCCAAATAAACTTGTTAGGTCATTGTACCTTCCGCCCCCGCCAATACTTCCCATCTCTGCGTCGATTGCTTTTACTTCAAAAATTAATCCAGTATAATAATTCAAGCCTCTTGCTAAAGTAAAATCTGCCACTAAATTTTTGGCCAATCCGCTTTGTGCATGATAGTCTAAAACATATTCTATTTCTTCGATTCCTTTACTTGCGTTTTCGTTACCATTTAATAATGCTCCAAGTTGTTTTAGTTTTGACTCGTTTGTTCCTTCAATTTCTAAATAAGCTTGAATCGTTTTTTGTTGAGCTGCAGTAAATCCTTTTCTTTCTAATTCCTCTGCTACTTTTTCCCATCCAATCTTATCTAATTTATCTATGGCAATTGTTAAGTCAATCATTTTATCCTCCCCACCACAAACTTGTGCAAGACCTAATAAAATTTTACGGTTATTCATTTTCACCTCCACATCTAAATGAAGTGCCTTAAACACATTTAAATAAATGGCTGTTAATTCTACTTCATTTAATAAACTGTCTGAGCCAACAATATCTGCATCACATTGATAGAACTCTCTATACCTTCCTTTTTGTGGTCGGTCAGCTCTCCAAACTGGTTGAATTTGATAACGTTTAAATGGAAAACTTAATGCGCCATGATGCATGGCTACATACCTTGCAAAAGGAATGGTCAAATCATATCTTAACGCCCTTTCTGTGATTTGTGTGCTAGACTTACCATCTAATATTTTTTGAAACCCTTCACTTGTTGCTGCAGCTTTTTGTGGGTTATCTAAACCGTTGTTTAAGATTTTAAAAATCAATTTATCGCCTTCTTCTCCGTACTTACCCATCAAAGTTTCCAATTGTTCCATTGCAGGCGTTTCCAGTGGCTGAAATCCAAATAATTCAAATACCGTCCTAATGGTTTGGAAGATATACTGTCTTTTATGAACGGTTGCCGCGTTAAAATCTCTTGTGCCTTGTGGTAAAGAAGGTTTACTCATGAACTCAATTTGTTTGTAAAGATAATTTTTTAAATCGTTACCATGTTAATTGTTTAATTTGCTTTTCAAAAATTGCCTTATATGGAAGAAAGAGAAAAATCTGAAAGGTCATTTCGTTTTTTTAGACGTATTTATGACTTCTCCATGTCTACATTGATTCTTGGAATTGGTGGCCTCTTATTTGGCGCCAAATACTTGAAAATGGACATGGTTTTAAATATTGACAATGATTTTAGACTCATTTTTGGCACTTTGTGCCTGGTTTATGGTGGATTTAGACTTTTTAGAGCCATAAAACAAGATTATTAATCCGATCAAACAACAAACAGGAACTATGCGCACCTTTTTAATTGGCTTTACTTTTATATTACTAATGGTTTCATGTAAAAATGCAACCCAAAAGACTTTAGAATCCCCAAATGAAGGACTGATCCGCATCTCGGTAGAAGCAAGTTTTAGGCCATTTATGGAGGAGCAATTAAAAGTTTTTTTGGCAAGCAATCCTAAAGCTAAGATTGAGGTAAGTTATAAATCGGAAATTGAATGTTTCAAAGATTTGGCCAATGATAGTACCAGGATGATTTTTGTTACCAGAGGCTTAAACAAGCAGGAACAAGCTGACTATAAAAACAGCCTTGGATTTAATCCAAATTTTGCCATTCTTGCATACAATGCAGTGGCCGTTTTAGTGCATAAATCAGCTAAGGATTCCATTTTTAGCATTGAAACTTTAAGACAAAGTTTGAATGGGAAATCCAATAAGCAAGTGGTGATGGATGGTAACAATTTAACAGGCATCATTCGTTTTTTAAAAGACAGTTTAGCAAAAGATGCTCCTCTTGGAAAAAATGTTGTTGCTGCAAATGGAAGCAAAGAAGTGATAGACTATATCGCTACACATGCTGATGCTATTGGGTTTGTGGGGATGAACTGGATTGGAGATGGATATGATCCCGCTCAAATTGAATTGCGTAAAAAAGTAAAACTAGGCTTGGTAGAATGTACACAATGCATTGAAAAAGGCTATTTTTCTAAACCATCGCCTGCAACTATCAGCAAAGCACAATATCCACTTACCTTACCTATCTATTTTATTTTAAAAGAAAATGCAGCCGGTTTAGGAACGGGTTTTTTAAACTTTTTAAGTTTGGAAAGGGGGCAGTTGATTTTTAAGCGTTCTTTTTTAGTACCAGCGAAAATGGGCTTTAAAAAAAGGAATAGTATGCTAGAATAGCCTTATATGCTAACAAGGTTTAGTAGAATTAACTAAAATTTAAATCGGTTTCTTGCGAAAAAATTAATATTTTAGCCTTCTTCAAGTTGAAACCTTTAGAATGAAAAAAATTTGGGTTTTAATTGAGTATTATTTAAAAAATAGAAAAAACACTGTGATGAAAAAATTGGTTGTATTGATGATGGCAGTCGCATTTGCTTTAACTGGAGTTAACGCACAAATGCCTGTATCTCCATTAAACGAGGGATTGAAATTGTTGCGTTATGAAAAGAACAAATCTGCCTTAGCTTTCTTTAAAGATGCTTACGAGAAAAATGCAAAAGACCCGGAAACGATCTTCTGGTATGGTCAAGCAATTTTATCTCAAAATGGTGCAGGTGTTCCAGAAAAATCGATTGTACAAACTGCAAAAGATTTGTATCAAAAAGCTGCAGGCGAATTAGGTAATAATGCATGGATTTTAGTAGGTACTGCCCATATTCAGTTATTGGAAGCAGGGGCATCTGCAGACCTAAATGCAATCAAACAAACTTTAGAAGTAGCCATTACAACTACCTTAAATACAAAGGGTAAATTCAAGGGTAAACCAAGTCAAGAAATTGTGAATGCAATTGGTTATATACACTCTGAAATCCCTACTAACGTTGGCGATCATCAATATGCGATCGACAAATTAAAGGAAACAATTTCTGCTTACGAGGGCACACCAGTGTTACCAAGTTTGTATGTTAATTTAGGTATTAACTACCTTAAATTGGGTGGTGAAAATGGAGGTGAAGCGGTAACTGCTTTTTTGGAAGCCATCAATAGAGACCCACAAAATGCTTATCCTTATTATAGAATAGGCAAGGTATATCAGTCACAGAATAACGTAGAGTCTTTTGACGAATATTTTAAAAAGTCTTTGGCTGTTGATCCTAAGTTTCCTTCTACTTATTTTGCCTTATATCAGTATTATTCAGATAAGAATACAGAAACTGCAAAAACAAATCTTGATTTGTTTTTGTCAAACGCAGACAAGGATCCAGCATTGGATATCTTTAATGCAGATTATTTATTCCGTGCTGGACAATACGAAGCTTCTTTGGCGAAGTCCAAGGAGTTAGAAGCGTCTATTGGGGTTGCAGCACTACCTCGTATTGGGGTTTTATTGGCCTATAACTATGACCGTATTGGAGACTCTATCCAGGCTAAAACTTATATCGAACAATTTATCAATAAAAGTCCAGCCGATCAGGTATTGAACTCAGACTATGAGCTTGCAGTAAAAGTAATGTCAAAATTCAAAGGCAATGAAACTTTTGTAGCGGGTATCTTAGAAAAAGCTATTGCAGCGGATACAGTGAAGGCAAATCAAATGAAATACTACAAGCTTGGCGCAGACATGTTTGAAAAAGCTAATATGTATGTTGATGCTTTAAAGTGGAATGTGAGTTATTTTAACCTTAGAGCGATCAAAGACGAGGTCTATTTTTACAAGTTATCTAGCGTTGCCTTGAATGCAAAAGATGGCCTTTTTACAACAGACATTGCAAAGCAATACATTGCTGCTTTCCCTGACCGTCAAAATGGCTATTCATTCAATTTGAAAGGGGCTAAATTGCTAGATACTGCGAATAATTTAGGTATCCAGTTTCAAGCTGCGAACTTACAAAATGAATTTTTGTTGAAAGATCCTGTTAAAAACAAACAGGGTTTGGTGAACAATTATTATGTGATGATGGGTTATTTCAATGAAATGAAAGATTTAGAAAAAGCAATTGGTATGTGTGATAAAGTATTGGAATTAATGCCTGGTGAAGCACAAACAGTAAAAATTAAAGAGAGCTTAACTAAGAACTGGGAAATCCTTAAAAAGATGCAAGGCAATCAAAAACCTGCTTCAGATAGCCCAACACAAAATCAGAACTAATTTACCTCCTTTTTAGTCCTTTTTAGGCTTCAAAAAAAAGATGCTAAAAACTCCCCATAATTGGGGAGTTTTTAGTTTAAACAAGTTCCTTTGCGTATTTTTGCGGCACCTAAAAGACTTCGAAATGAATAGTGCTGCCAATTACTTACCAATTGTATTGCAAATATTGTTTGCAGGTGGCTTTGTAGCCATCATGATTTTGGTCTCTAGCTTAGTAGGCCCATCGCGAAAAACATCAGACAAATTAGAAAATTTTGCGAGTGGAATTGAATCTCATGGAGATGCAAGATCACCAATGGCTATTAAATATTTTTTAGTCGCAATCTTATTTGTCTTGTTTGATGTTGAAGTAATTTTCTTTTATCCTTACGCAGTCAACTTTAAAAGTTTAGGCTGGGCTGGATTTTTTGAAGTGGTTTTATTTGTTGGATTTTTCTTGGTAGGCTTTGTCTACATCATCAAGAAAGGTGCACTAAAATGGGAAGATTAATTTTTAAAAATATAATGCATTAATTATGCGTCCAGTTAGATTTAACATACATCCAAAAGAAGCAGAAATTGCAGATGCAATTGGAATGGGCAAAGCACCAGATGGTGTGCCAGGTGATGGATTTTTTGCAACACAATTAAGTTCTGTTGTTGGCCTTGCGCGTAAAAATTCTTTATGGCCTTTGCCTTTTGCAACTTCATGTTGTGGTATTGAATTCATGGCTACCATGGCTTCACACTATGACTTATCTCGTTTTGGTTCTGAGCGTGTGGGCTTCTCTCCACGTCAATGTGATTTGTTGATGGTGATGGGTACCATCGCAAAAAAAATGGCACCAGTTTTAAGACAAGTGTATATCCAAATGGCTGAGCCACGTTGGGTAATTGCAGTGGGTGCATGTGCTTCTAGTGGTGGTATTTTTGATACATACAGTGTATTACAAGGGATTGATCAAGTGATTCCTGTAGACGTGTATGTGCCAGGCTGTCCTCCAAGACCAGAAGCTATTATTGATGGATTTATGAAAATTCAAGACCTAGTTGGACAAGAAAGTATTCGCCGTAGAAATAGCGAACAATACAAAGCATTATTAAATAGTTATGGCATTCAATAGCCAACACTTAATTCTTATAATATGTCGTTAAGTAACGAAATGGTTCAGGAAAAATTAATTGCAAAATTTGGAGACCAAGTGTCACAATTTGCAACTAGTTATGGTATGCTTTCTTTTGAATCTCCTAAGGAAATCAATTTGAAAGTGTTGCAATTTTTATATGATGAGCCAAGTTTAGCATTTACATTTTTAACAGATATCTGTGCAGTAAATTATCCTAACCAAAAAGGTGCAGAATTGGTTGTAGTGTATCATCTACATAATTTAAAAGAAAACATCAGAGTACGATATTCTGTGAGCACATCATTAGAAAATACAGATGTATTTACGGCCACTAAATTATTTGAATCCGCAAATTGGATGGAGCGTGAGACTTATGATTTTTTTGGTATCAACTTTGTGGGGCATCCTAATTTGAAACGTATTTTAAATGTGGATGAGATGGATTATTTCCCATTAAGAAAAGAATTTCCACTAGAGGATCAAACAAGAATTGATAAGGATGACGAAATGTTTGGTAGAGGATAAAAATTATAAAATCAAGGTATAACTAAATATACAATGGAACACAATCATATTACATTACCAGAGGGCTCAATTGAGAAAACAACGACCACTCTAAATATTGGACCAACACATCCTGCTACGCACGGTGTATTCCAAAATATTATGGAAGTGGACGGAGAGCGTATTGTTTCTTCTGATCAAACAGTTGGATACATTCATCGTGCATTTGAGAAATTGGCAGAAAGAAGACCATTGTATCAAATTACACCAATTACCGACAGATTAAATTACTGTAGTAGTCCTATCAATAATATGGGGTGGCATATTACATGTGAAAAGTTTTTACAAATAGAAACACCTAAACGAGTTGATTATTTACGTGTGATCATTATGGAATTAGCACGTATTTCGGATCACTTAATTTGTAATTCTATTGTGGGTGTGGATACTGGTGCATACACTGGATTTTTATATGTGATGCAGTATCGTGAATTGATTTATGAAATTTATGAAGAGATCTGCGGATCTAGATTGACAACGAATATTGGACGTATTGGTGGTTTTGAAAGAAATTTTACCAACACCGCATTTACTAAATTGGAGAAGTTCTTAAACGAATATCCAAAAGTGCTTAAAGAATTCGAGAGCTTGTTTACAAGAAACAGAATCTTTATGGAGCGCACGCAAGGTACAGGAGGCATCAGTGCTGAACGTGCAATGAACTATGGTTTTACAGGTCCAAATTTAAGAGCAGCAGGTGTGGACTATGATGTGCGTGTACACCAACCTTATAGCAGCTACCAAGATTTTAATTTCACAGTACCAGTTGGAACAACAGGAGATAATTATGATCGTTTCCTAGTGCGTAATGCAGAAATGTGGGAGAGTATCTCTATCATTAGACAAGCTTATGAAAAAGTACAAGCTTTCAAAGGAGCAGAAGCAGAAGTTTACCACGCAGATGTACCTGAATACTATCTTCCTAAAAAAGAAGATGTGTACACCAAAATGGAAGCATTGATTTGGCACTTTAAAATTATCATGGGAGAGATTGATTTACCAAAAGGTCAAATTTATTGCCCAGTGGAAGGTGGTAATGGGGAACTAGGTTTTTATTTAATCAGTGATGGCGGAAGAACACCATTTAGATTGCACTTTAGAAGACCTTGCTTTATTTACTATCAAGCTTATCCTGAATTAATTAAAGGTGGCATGTTAAGTGACGCTGTGGTGACAATGAGTAGTTTGAATTTGATTGCTGGAGAATTAGACGCATAATAAAAAAAGAAATTTTCGATATGACCTATACTTTTAATGAAACACAAATGGCCGAGCTGAACCGCTTGGTAGCTCGTTATCCGGAAGGGAAACAAAAAAGTGCTTTATTGCCAGCTTTGCATCTTGCTCAAGATAGTTTTGATGGTTGGTTGCCAACTGAATTAATGGACTATATCGCTAGTTTATTAAAAATCGAACCTATCGAAGTATATGAAGTGGCAAGTTTTTATAGCATGTTTAATTTAAAGCCAGTTGGAAAATTTATTTTCGAAGTTTGTCAAACTGGTCCATGTATGATAAGTGGATCTGATGATATCATTGCGTATATCCAAGAAAAATTATCCATCAAACCAGGAGAGACCACCAAGGACGGTGTATTTACTTTAAAATTAGTGGAGTGTTTGGGTGCTTGTGGATATGCACCAATGATGCAAGTGGGTAAGATTTTTAGAGAACATTTAACGAAAGAAAAAGTAGACAGCATTATTGCTGAATACAGAGCAACTGTAACAAATTAACAAATCACGAACGCGTTAAAAATATTCAAATGGGTGTAAAACTATTACTAGATAAAGCAAATGTACCGGGGATCCGAACTTACGAAGTATATCGTCGTGAGGGTGGCTACCGTAGTGTAGAAAAAGCTTTGAAAGAAATGAATCCCGAATCTATTGTGGAGGAAGTAAAGAAAAGTGGATTAAGAGGAAGAGGTGGTGCAGGTTTCCCAACAGGAATGAAATGGAGTTTTATTGCAAAGCCTGAAGGCGTGCCACGTCACTTGGTTTGCAATGCAGATGAAAGTGAGCCAGGCACATTTAAGGATCGTTACTTGATGGAATTCATTCCACATTTATTATTAGAAGGATTGATTGTGTCAAGTTTTGCATTAGGCTCTCATGATACTTATATTTATATCAGAGGGGAGTATGCATGGATCACTGATATTCTAGAAGAAGCCATCAACGAAGCAAAAGCAAACGGTTGGTTAGGAAAAAATATTTTACGAACAGGGTTTGAATGTAATATTCACGTACAACGTGGTGCTGGTGCTTATATCTGTGGTGAGGAAACAGCGTTGATTGAATCATTAGAAGGTAAGCGTGGCAATCCAAGAATCAAACCTCCGTTCCCTGCGATTCAGGGTCTATGGCAACGACCAACTGTGGTGAACAATGTAGAGACATTAGCTGCGATCGTACCCATTATTAATATAGGTGGCGAGGAGTATGCGAAGATTGGTGTGGGAAGATCTACTGGAACAAAATTAATTTCGGCATGTGGAAATATCAATAAGCCAGGTGTCTATGAAATTGATATGACCATATCTGTAGAAGAATTTATTTATAGCGATGAATATTGCGGAGGTATTAAAGGCGGCAAACAGTTAAAGGCTTGTATCCCTGGAGGATCTTCTGTGCCCATTTTACCTGCTAACTTATTATTAAAAACAGCGACTGGTGAAACACGTTACATGAACTACGAAAGTTTAAGTGATGGTGGTTTTGCAACAGGATCTATGTTAGGTTCTGGAGGTTTCATTGTTTTAGACGAGGATCAATGTATCGTAAAAAACACTTTGACTCTAGCACGTTTTTACCGTCACGAAAGTTGTGGCCAATGTTCTCCATGTAGAGAGGGCACTGGTTGGATGGAAAAAATATTACACAAGATTGAACATGGTCATGGCACCATTGCGGACATTGATTTGCTATGGGATATTCAAAGAAAGATAGAAGGGAATACCATTTGTCCATTAGGTGATGCAGCGGCATGGCCTGTTGCTGCGGCGATTCGTCATTTCCGTGATGAATTTGAGTGGCATATCAACAATCCTGTTTTATCACAAACAAGCAATTTCGGTTTACAACACTATGCAGATCCAATTCATGTACCTGCATAACATAGAAATATAAACTATGAGCGAACAAAATTTATTTAAAGTAACAATCGACAACATTAGCATTGAAGTTCCAGCAGGAACGACAGTGTTACAAGCTGCACGATTGATTGGTGGTCAAGTTGCTCCACCTGCAATGTGTTTTTATAGCAAATTGGAAGGTAGTGGTGGTAAGTGTAGAACCTGTTTGGTAGAGGTATCAAAAGGTTCAGAAAAAGATCCAAGACCAATGCCTAAATTGGTTGCGTCTTGTCGTACCACTGTAATGGACGGTATGGAAGTAAAGAATATTACAAGTGAAAAAGTATTGGATGCAAGAGCAGGTGTGGTGGAATTTTTATTATTGAACCATCCTTTAGACTGTCCAATTTGTGATCAGGCTGGTGAATGTCATTTACAAGATTTAAGTTTTGAACATGGCAAAGCAGATACACGTTATGAATTTCAAAGAAGGACTTTTAAAAAGCACGATTTAGGTAAGAACATACAATTGCACATGACGCGTTGTATTTTATGTTATCGTTGTGTGTTTACTGCAGATCAATTAACGAATAAAAGAGTACACGGAATATTAGACAGAGGAGATCACGCAGAAATTGCAACACATATTGAGAAGAGTTTAGACAATGAATTTATAGGGAATGTGATTGATGTATGTCCAGTGGGTGCATTGACAGATAAAACATTCCGATTTAAAAATCGTGTTTGGTTTTTAAAACCAATGGATGCACACCGTGATTGTCCAACATGTTCTGGTAGAGTTACTTTATGGAATAGAGGTGACGAAGTGTATAGAGTAACAGCAAGAAAGGATCAATGGGGTGAAATAGAAGATACGCCAGATGGCAAGCCAGGATGGATCTGTAACACTTGTCGTTTTGATAAAAAAGAAACTTCAGATTGGACCATCGAAGGGCCTCGTGAAATTAGCAGACAATCTGTTATTGCACAAGGACATTATGCAGGCAATATCGGTACCACAAAACCTAATGAGACTTTCAAAGCAGTGAATGATGGTAGAGCACCGCATTTATTGATGGACATTCATGATGAAAGTGAAGTGAATCAACCTAATATTCATTTAGGGAAAATTCAAGGACCTTCTCATGGGGATACTTTTAACACAAACAATACTCATAAAGCATAATTATATTAGCATGACAATTCTTGCATTTGATTGGGGGCTGGTGATAGAAAAATTAATCTTGATTGCTGTAGTTGTTTTCGGCAGTTTGGGCATCGCTTTGTATACCACTTTTGGAGAAAGAAAAGTGGCTGCCATTTTACAAGATCGTCCAGGTCCAAATAGGGCTGGTCCTTTTGGATTATTACAACCATTGGCAGATGGTGTAAAATTGATCATGAAAGAAGAGATCATTCCGAATGCAGCGAATAAGTGGTTATTTATTTTGGGTCCAGGTTTAGCAATGACTGCTAGTTTGATGACTTGCGCAGTGATTCCTTGGGGTTCGGATATTGAATTATTTGGTCGTAAGATCGCATTACAAATTGCAGATATCAATATTGGAATTTTATATGTTTTTGCCGTGGTGAGTATGGGTGTATATGGTATCATGATTGGTGGATGGGCTTCTAATAATAAGTTTTCTTTAATGTCCTCTTTAAGAGCGGCATCTCAAGCCATTAGCTATGAATTGGCGATGGGCTTGGCATTGATTGCATTATTAATGACCACTGAATCTTTAAGTTTAAAGACCATTGTAGAACAACAGGTAAAAGGTAACTGGTGGAATATTGTATACCAGCCACTAGGATTTTTATTATTTTTTATTGCAGCATTGGCAGAATGTAATAGAACTCCATTTGACTTACCAGAGGCAGAGAATGAATTAAACTTTGGATACCATCAGGAATATTCTTCAATGAAATTGGGCTTTTATTTATTCGCAGAATACATCAACATGATTATGAGTAGCGCGATTATGGCGTCGATGTATTTTGGTGGTTACGATTTACCATTCTTTGATGAGTCTACTGTGGCGCCTAATATTGCTGCCATGATTGGTGTAGGTACTTTACTAATTAAAATCGTTTTATTCATTTTCTTATTCATGTGGATTCGCTGGACCATCCCACGTTTCAGATATGATCAATTAATGAACTTAGGATGGAAGACGATGATTCCATTGGCACTTTTTAATTTATTAATCACGGGTGCTTTAATCCTAGCTAACTTATAATTTTTAAAACATTCTATATAGACATGCAACCATTAACCAACAAAGCACAAGCAGTAAGCAGAGCCCCAATGACCTTTTGGGAGCGCTTGTATTTGATTAATATTATCAAAGGGATGTTTATCACGTTTAGTCATATGTTTAAGAAACAACCGACAACACGTTATCCCGAAGAGAAGCGTGCATTCAGTCCTGTATTTAGAGGGCTCCATGTATTAAATAGAGACGAAGAAGGAAGAGAGCGTTGTACTGCATGTGGCTTATGTGCAGTGGCTTGTCCTGCAGAAGCGATCACTATGGAAGCGGCTGAACGTGAAACCGGAGAAGAGCATTTATACAGAGAAGAGAAGTATGCTGCTAAGTATGAAATCAATATGTTGCGTTGTATTTTCTGTGGGTTATGTGAAGAAGCTTGTCCAAAAGACGCCATTTATTTAAGTGAAACTTTTGCACCTGCAAATTACACACGTAAAGGATTTATTTATGGCAAACCCGATTTATTAATCCCAAATCCAAAGACCGAAGCAAGTGATTTAGCTTTGGCTAGAGGAGTAGAAGCATAAACAATACTATGAGTACAGTAGACATTTTATTTTATCTATTATCTGCATTTGCGATTGTAAGTGCGACGATGGTATTAATTAGTAAGAATCCGATACATAGCGTGTTGTGGTTGATCTTAGTGTTCTTTGCTATTTCTGGACATTATATTTTATTGAATGCGCAATTTTTAGCCATCGTGAATATCATTGTTTATGCTGGTGCCATCATGGTATTATTCTTATTTGTGATCATGTTAATGAATATCAAGAAAGATGCTGAACCTCAAAAGCAATTATTGGTGAAGTTGACAGGGGTGGTAGCGGGAGGTAGTTTACTTACTTTATTGATTGCAGTGGTGAAACAAACTACACAAATAGAAAACAAACAAGTTTTATTAAAGGAGGGTACGATTGGATTGATTCACCCATTAGGGCAAGCATTGTTTACTGACTATGTGATCCCATTTGAAATAAGCAGTGTTTTATTCTTAAGTGCGATGGTTGGCGCAGTCATCATTGGAAAAAAATAATTATAAATAAAATCATTAGAGATGTCTATACAGTATTATATCATTTTATGTTTGACTTTGTTTAGCATTGGCGTTGTTGGGGTGTTAACTCGCCGCAATGCCATCATCGTGTTTATGTGCATTGAATTAATGTTAAATGCTGTCAACTTATTGTTAGTGGCATTTTCAAAAATGTACCATGGAGCTGCATTGCAAAGCGCAGCGAATACAACAGCAGGCATTGACGCACAAATTTTTGTGTTCTTTATCATGGTGGTTGCTGCGGCTGAGGTGAGTGTAGGATTGGCCATTATTGTGATGATGTATCGAAATACGCACTCTGTTGACATCAATTTCTTAAACAGATTAAAGAATTAATTCATTCCGCATGAAAATAATAATAGGATTTATCGTTTTATGGCCCTTAGTTGGATTTTTACTTAACGGTTTAGGTCGTAATATTTGGAGTAAAAAAGTAGTTGCAACACAAGCGACAGGGTACATTTTTGCCTCTTTTGTGTTTAGTTTATTGGCCTTCTGGAATGTACAAGAGCAAGGTGCAATTGTGGTACATTATTTTGATTTCATTAATACAAGCACTGTTAAGATTCCTTTTGACTTTAGAGTAGACGCTTTGTCAAGTTTATTTTTATTGGTTATTACAGGTGTGGGTACATTAATTCATTTGTACTCATCGGCTTATATGCATGAAGAGTCAGCACCGCATTATGCACGTTACTTTGCCTATTTAAACTTATTTATTTTCTCTATGCTTTTATTGGTATTGGGAGATAATTATGTGATCATGTTTATTGGATGGGAAGGAGTAGGACTATGTTCTTATTTATTGATTGGTTATTGGTTTACGAATACCACTTATAACAATGCTGCTAAGAAAGCATTTATCATGAACAGAATTGGTGACCTAGGTTTTTTATTAGCTATTTTTTGGTTGATCGTGAAATTAGGTACAGTGAGTTATGGCGAAGTGTTAGCTGCAGAAAGTTTAGCAAAATTATCTAGTACAGATATTACAGCAATTACATTATTATTATTTGTAGGTGCAATGGGTAAGAGTGCACAAATTCCATTGTATACTTGGTTACCTGACGCGATGGCTGGTCCAACTCCAGTTTCTGCATTAATCCACGCTGCAACGATGGTGACAGCGGGTATCTATATGATCACTAGAACAAATATATTTTATACCCATAGTGAGATTGCACAAACAGTGGTTGCGATCATTGGTATAAGTACAGCTTTATTAGCTGCTACGATAGCGATCAAACAAAATGATATTAAAAAAGTATTGGCTTATTCTACAGTAAGTCAATTAGGTTATATGTTTCTTGGCTTAGGTGTGGGTGCTTATTCAGGTGCCGTATTCCATGTGATCACACATGCCTTCTTTAAGGCATTGTTGTTCTTGGCTGCTGGTTCTGTAATTCATGCCATGCACCATGAGCAGGATATTCGTAAGATGGGTGGATTAAAATCCAAATTACCTATTACACATTTAACTTTCTTAATTGGATGTATCGCCATTGCTGGAGTACCTCCTTTTAGTGGATTCTTCTCTAAAGACGAGATCTTAGCTGCAGCCTATGCAAAAAATCCAATTTATTGGTTCCTTGGTGTGGTTGGTGCTGCGATGACTGCATTTTATATGTTCCGTTTATATGCAACTACTTTCTTGGGACAATTTAGAGGTACAGAAGCACAGGCTAGTCATTTACATGAGAGCCCAATTAGTATGACCTTGCCATTAATCATCTTAGCAGTTTTAAGTGCTGTTGGTGGTGCTATGGGCGTGCCAGAAATATTAGGTGGGCATCATTGGTTAAGCCATCATTTATCAAGCATCATAGGTGCAGAACACGCATTGCATTTATCGCATACCACGGAGTGGATATTGATGGGAACTTCTGTTGCCATTGCATTAGTTGCATTGTTGATTGCTATTGGCAAATACAGCAAACAAGCAGACGGCGAGCCACAAACTGCATTGGGTAAATTCTTATACAATAAGTGGTTGGTGGACGAGTTATATGAAAATGCAATTGTACAACCATTGAATCGTTTAGCTGGCTTCTTGAAAGATGTAGTAGAGAAAAATGTGATTGATGGGGTTGTCAATGGCACAGGAAAATTAGTACAGTACGGAGCAAGACAAACTCGATTAATGCAGAGTGGTCAAGTAGGGTATTATATTTTATTTATGGTGTTGAGTATTGTTTTGTTATTCCTTATATGGTTTAATGACCTTGCCATCACTCGATTCTTACATAATTTGATTCAATAAATTTATAGCAATAATGGTATTACTTTCAATTCTATCTATTCCGTTTATCGCAGCAATCATTTTGCTTTTTGTGAAACAAAATGAAAAGGCAAACTATATTGCGATTGCATCAAGTGGTATCACATTGGCTTTGGCATTGAATATTGCGTTCAATGGAGCAGCAAATTTTGATGCTAGCTGGATATCAAGTATCAATGCACGATTTGTTTTAACTGCAGATGGCTTATCTAAAATTTTACTTTTATTGACAGGCATAAGTTTCCCTGCTATCTTCATGGCCACTTCTAAAAATGAAATAAAAAATAGGGCTCAATTTTTGTCATTGATGTTATTTACACAAACAGGATTATTAGGAGTGTTTTTAGCAGGGGATGCTTTGTTATTTTATTTCTTCTGGGAACTAGCATTGATTCCTGTGTATTTTCTTTGTTCAATTTGGGGAGGAGAAAAGCGTATTGCAGTGACATTTAAATTCTTTATTTATACATTCCTAGGATCTTTATTTATGTTGATTGGCATTATTTTGGTGTACACACATACTGCTGATCAAAGCTTCGCGATACAATCATTCAAACAAGCTAGTTTAAGTGCTGGGCAGCAATTAACTGCGTTTGCTCTATTCTTTACAGCTTTTGCAATTAAGATGCCGATATTCCCTTTACATACGTGGCAGCCAGATGCCTACGAACAATCACCTACAGCGGTGACAATGGTATTGAGTGCAGTGATGGTTAAAATGGGCTTGTATGGTGTAATGAGATGGCTAATGCCTTTGTTCCCAAATGCTTTTAGTGCACATTCAAATTTTGTAGTCATCCTTTCTGTAATTGGAATTTTATATGCATCCTTTATTGCAATTCGTCAGGACGATATGAAGCGACTGATTGCATACTCTTCTATTGCGCATATTGGTTTGATGAGTGCAGCTTTATTTGCCAATAACGAAATAGGTGCTCAAGGTGTATTGATTCAATTATTCTCTCACGGCGTGAATGTATTAGGTCTATGGATTATTGCCGACATCATTGAACAACAAACAGGTACAAGGTCTTTAAAAGAGATGGGTGGCCTTGCTAAACAAAATCCAACCTTAGGTATTTTATTAGTAGGATTTGCTTTTGCAAATATTGCATTACCACTAACCAATGCATTTGTAGGCGAGTTTTTAATGTTCAATAGTTTATTCCAATTCAAACCTTGGACTGCAGCTGCTGCTGGAGTAAGTGTGGTATTGGCTGCTATTTATACATTGAATATGGTTCAAAAATGTGCGTATGGTGAAGTGAGTGAAAAAATGAGTAAGATGCAAGCGCCAAATGTGCCTGCACAGTTTGTGTTGATCGTTTTGTTGATTGTGGTGATCATTTCTGGAGTATATCCTGCTCCTTTATTTGATTTAACTGCAGATACATTACAACAATTATTTATCAAATAATTAAATGAATTTATAATGAACGCAATTATTGCTTCGGCTTTGTTAGGTGTATTAATGATGTTTGCTTCTTGGATATTTGACAATGAGAAAACGCATACACGCATTGCATTAGTAGGACTCTTGGCCTTAATTGTAGCCAACGTTTTACAATTAAATGGCATTTATACAATCCCGGTAGATTATAAGGGATTACTTTCCTTTACACAGTTTGGTTTATATGTGAATACTATTTTATTTATTTTAACCTTTTTATATGTTTGGTTAAATGGAGATGAAATTGCCAAAATTGGCAACCATGCAGCAGACTTTTATGCTTTATTTTTCTTTATTCTTTGTGGTGCTAGTATTCTAACTTCTTTCAATAATTTATTGATGTTGTTTATAGGCGTTGAAATTTTATCTATCCCTTTATATATCCTTACTGGTGCAGATAAAAAGAATTTAAACAGCAACGAAGCGGCCTTGAAATATTTCTTAATGGGGGCGTTTTCTACAGGTATTTTTTTATTAGGGATTACATTTATTTATGGTGCAACTGGCACCTTCCAATTGGTTGCACCAAACGTTAATCCAGCAACAGGTATGGTGAGAGAACAGCTTATGCAGTCTGCAGGTTTAATTTTAATTTTTGTTTCATTTAATTTTAAAGTGTCTGCAGCGCCTTTCCATTTTTGGACACCAGACGTGTATGATGGTGCACCAACTGTGTTTACTTCATTCATGGCAACCATTGTAAAAGCCACAGCCATCATTGCATTTGTGGTCTTATTTCACAGTCAATTTAAAGCATTAGGATATGCTTGGGAATTATTATTAACTTTTGTTTTAATCTCCACTTTGTTTGTTGGAAATATCACTGCTGTATTTCAGCGCAGTGTAAAGCGTATGCTAGCTTATTCTAGTATTGCTCAAGTTGGATTTATGCTTTTTGCTTTATATGGTCCTAGCAGTTTTGCCAACGAAGGCATCCTACTTTATATCATGGCCTATTCAGTAGCAAGTATTGGCTTATTTGGGGTATTGATTAAAATGAAAGAATACAGTTTTGAAGCTTTCAATGGTTTAGCTAAAAAAGAACCTTTATTGGCGGCAATGACAACTATTTTTACATTATCATTAGCAGGCATTCCTCTTACTGGCGGATTCTTTGCAAAGTATTATATGTTGAATGCAGCGGTACAATCAGGAATAGGACTTTGGCTGGTTGCCTTAGCCATTCTTTTTGCAGCAGTAAGTGTGTACTACTATTTCAAATTGATCCAAGCCATGTATTTTGTGGAAGGTGAACCAGCAATACATGAAGTGGAGCAAGGATATAAGTACAAATTACTTGTTTTTGCAATTTTGATACTTGCGATAGGTATTTTACCCAATGTATTCCTCTCTTATCTTTACTTTTAGCCGTTCCTCAATAAGTTTTGTAGATAAGGTGGTACCTTATCCAATCTGTGCTACCTTTAGGGACAGATAAACAGATTTTATGACCTTACAGGACTCATTTGTATTGGCTTGGCGTACCGTAAAAGGCAATAAGCTAAGAACTAGTATTACCGTAGCAATTATTGCTTTTGGTATTATGGCACTTATTGGTATTATTACAGCCATCTCTGCTATGAACCAAAGTTTAAAGGAGAATTTCTCTTTCATGGGTGCGAATGCATTTACAATACGTTATAAGGAAATGAATGCTAGAATGGGCGGTCCTCCTCAGGGCGAAGAGTTTTCTAAAACCAAGAAAGGACAGAAAGAAAAAAAATCAAATTTAGACAAGCCGTTTAAATTAGAGGAGTCACTTTATTTTAAAAATAATTATAGTTTCAATAGAGCACAGGTAAGTGTGTATAGAAGAGCGAGTGGGAATAATGAAATTGTCTATAAAAACTTAAAGACCAATCCTCAAATTGGTATGTGGGGTGCTGATGAAAATTATTTAGCAGTCAATGGATACCAACTTGCAGTGGGCAGAAATCTAAATGCAGTGGACATTCAATCTGGACGCAATGTTTGCATGATAGGTAATAGTGTTGCCACTAAACTTTTTCCTAGAAATCCAGAAAAAAGCGTCGATAAAATTATTTTGGTTCAAGGAAAACCTTATCGCGTAATTGGTTTGTTGAAAGCAAAAGGTTCAAGTGCGATGTTAAGACAGGATGATGTGGTTGTGACCTCTTTGAAAAACGTACGTCAATATCAGAACACCAATCCTTCTTATCAGTTAGGTGTTGCGGTTAATAATGTCGTTGAATTAGAACCTGCAATAGATGAAGCAATGTTACAGATGAGAAAAGCAAGAAAATTAATTCCAACTGAATCAGATAATTTTATCATTGACAAGAGTGACAAGTTTGCACAATTGTTCATTGGTTTTTTAGCTGGTATTAGTGGTGCAGCTGGTGCAATTGGTATGATTACTTTGATAGGCGCTGCTATTGGTTTAATGAATATTATGTTGGTTGCAGTAAACGAAAGAACAAGAGAAGTAGGTTTGATTAAAGCCTTAGGAGGAAAGAGAAAAGACGTTCGTAGACAATTTTTATTTGAAAGTGTAATTATTAGTTTATTAGGTGCGGTATTTGGTATCTTATTAGGGGTACTGGTTGGAAATATATTTAGTGTGGTATTAAGCACAGGCTTTGTTATTCCTTGGTTCTGGGTGATTACAGGTATTGTTATTTGTTCTGGCGTAGGATTGGTAGCAGGGATTTATCCTGCAATGAAGGCAGCCTCTTTGAATCCTATCAATGCATTGAGATACGAATAATTTGTTTCATAGTTTAACGATAAAAAAACGCCTCCAAATTTTGGAGGCGTTTTTGATTTAGATCAACTAGACCAAAGCATTAAAATGAAGCATTAGTTTTGCTAATCTATCTCTTTAATGGTTATTTAGGATCCAATGCTTGCTTGATTCTGTCTTGTAAGTCATTGATATGATTTACAGCATTTGCATCGGTTGCAGTTGCTTTTGCAGCTTGTAATGAAGCAGCTAATTTTTTCAATTGTGCTTTTGCTTCAGATGCAACATCTGTATTTTCTACATCTGCACTTGGAGCACCTAAACGAATCATACCGGCAGCCGCTGATGCAGAAGCAGATGATGGATTAAGTATTTCGTCTAATTGACTTACAAAAGTTTTCTGTAAATTTCTACGGTAGATGTCTGCTTTACTTACATCACTGAATAAACCCTTTCTTAAATCATCCATCATCTCATTCAATGCATAAGAACTTGCACCAAATCTTGTTTGGCTTGTAGTAATACGATACAATCTGTTCTTATCTAATAATGATCTTAAGATACTTGTTTGTATTGTTTGTACACGCTCATTGCTTACTGGATTTGCAAACTTATTTAGAATAGATGCATCCAATAACCACTTAGGTGTAGTAAATAATTGTGTATGGAAAAATTGCATTGCTTGTTTTTGCGTTGCAACTGATGTTGGAGTATATACGTCTCCTTTTTCTTCTACACTTTTAAATGTTTCTTGAACACCTCCAACATTTCTCAACACATGGCCCATGTACCTGCTAAATTGTCCAACAACTTGACCATACATTTGACTTAAGTTTTCATAACGATCTCCTTCTTCTTTTGTCCACTCAGGTAAGTTTACTAAGATTCTTTTCAAATTCTTAATACCATATTCACTAGCTAACATTGAGTTGTCACCTAAGTCTTCTGTTTGAGCTCTTGGGTCATCATTTCTTCCTTCACCACCAAACCAAACTCTTGGGTTCTTGCTTAAATTATCTACAATCCACTTGTTATTGATCTTGCGATCGGCTTGTGCATCATTTTCGCCAGTGTAGGTATAACCCCATTGAATCGCCCATTTATCATAGTCGCCTATTCTTGGGAACAATCCAGCTTGTGAAATCTTATCTTCTGGTTGAGCAACATAGTTAAAGCGCGCATAGTCCATGATAGATGCCGTGTGACCATTTGCTTCTACCCATGTTTTATCTCTTAATTTTTCTACAGGCGTTTTACTTGAACTACCCATATTATGTCTTAAACCTAATGTGTGACCAATTTCGTGAGAGGATACAAAACGAATTAAGTTCCCCATTAACTCATCATCAAAATGCATTTTTCTAGCTGCAGGATCAACTGCTGCTGTTTGAACCATATACCAATCGTGTACTAAGCTCATTACATTATGATACCATCCTACATGGCTTTCTAAAATTTCTCCACTACGTGGATCATGTACTTGAGGGCCATATGCATTTTCAATGTCTGAAGCGAAATAACGAATCACAGAAAAACGTGCGTCTTCTAAACTCATTGTACTATCATTAGGCCATTCTTTTCCTACGATAGCATTTTTCCAACCTGCTTTTTCAAATGCAATATTCCAGTCATTTACACCAGCGATTAAATAAGGCACCCATTTTTTAGGTGTTGCTGGATCTACATAATAAACTATAGGCTTCATTGGTTCAACCAATTCACCTCTTTTATATTTTTCTAAGTCTTGAGGTTTTGGTTCTAAACGATAACGAACAGCAAATACTTGATTTTTTACTTTTT
The DNA here is from genome assembly GCA_002299885.1 of Sediminibacterium sp. UBA657. Taxonomy (GTDB): domain Bacteria; phylum Bacteroidota; class Bacteroidia; order Chitinophagales; family Chitinophagaceae; genus Sediminibacterium. The sequence continues at coordinate 38,319 of DBOB01000012.1, read as the reverse complement.
GTTGGTCATCTGAATATTCCACAAAATTATCTGCAAAATACCCTACTCTTGAATCAAATAAACGACGTCCCATTGGTGTTTTAGGCAACAATAAGATAGAGGTATTCAATTCAAAGGTTACCGCACCAGCGTTTGCAGCTGCTGGGATAAAGCTACTACCTGCAGGACTTCCTGGCATTGGGGAACTAGCATTGTAAGTTTTTACTGTTCTAACTTCAATGTTAATTGGGTAGGACTTGATTGTTTCAATATAAGAACGATCAGAAGCAAGTCCTGATAGGTTAAAGTTTCTCTTCTCAAAACTGCTCAAGCTAACAGCCTGATTATCACCTTTAAAAAAGTCGGTTACATCGATGATTGAACTTGCAGAGTCTTTACCATAAGCTTTAACTTCAAAAGCCGCTACAATTGGGTCTAAATAAGAGTTTTTTACCGCTTTTGCGATGGTTTGAGTTGAATCCGCCCTACTAATAAGGGATACCACACGCATAAAAATACGGTTATTAGGTCCTTTTTCGAATTGGATGGTTTGCTCATTCACTTGCTCACCACCATATTTTCTGGCGCCACCTGCTACTTTAGCATAGCGGGTTACAGCGATCAACTCTCTTCCCAAAAGGCTATCTTGGATGTCAAAGTAGAACTTATCGTCTTGAAAGTGTACTGTAAAAACCCCTTTTTGGGTCACAGCCTTCTTTGTGATGAATTCTTTAAAGGATTTTGGGCCTGTTTTTGCTGGAAGGTCTTTTTTAGCACCAGCTGCAGCGCTTGTATCCACCGCCATAGGAGGGATAGGTCTTTGGGCATGGACAAGGCCTGTCATTAGGACACAAAGACTAATAATTGCTAGGTTTTTTTTCATATTATATAATTATAGTTTTTTGAAAACGTCCCCTAAATATATTCCATTCAGGCTAAACTATTTTGATAATAATTTTTTTACATAAAAAAATGTCTTGAAAATTGTTTCAATCAATAATTTACTTATTTTGTAAGCCCTTAGAAACCCAAGCGTTAAGATTCTTAAAAAAATCGGCTTTAGTTTCTAGGATTAAATCACTTTTTTATAAATTTAATTTAAAACCAAAAATCAATTGAATCATGGCTGATTTATCTAAACCAACTGCAACTGCAGCTTCTAAACAAGCAGCACAAAAAAAAGGTGGTAACTTGATTGCAACCTTAGCACCAATCGCTTGTATCGTAGCAGGCTATGTTATCTGGCGTTTTGTTCTAGGTAACGCAAGTAATTTCACTAACCCTGATCCAAATGGTGGTTTCTGGCCAGCGCACAAAGGACCTATGGGCACATTTACAAAAATGTATGAGGGTGGCATTGTAGTACCTATTTTAATTGGTAGCTTATTAATTGTTTTGACTTTCGTTATTGAAAGATTATTGACTATTAAAAAAGCTGCTGGAGCAGGTAATATTGCTGAGTTCATCCGTCAAGTACAATTCCATTTAGCGAATAAAGAAGTGGATAAGGCTTTGGCTGCATGTGATAAGCAAAAAGGTTCTGTAGGTAATGTAATGAAATCTGGCTTGACTAAGTACAAGGAAATGATTACAAATACAGAATTAGATACTGATCAAAAAGTATTAAACATTCAAAAAGAAATCGAAGAAGCAACTGCATTGGAATTACCAATGTTAGAAAAGAACTTAGTTTTCTTATCTACAATCGCATCTGTTGCAACCTTATTAGGTTTGTTCGGTACGGTATTAGGTATGATTCGTTCTTTCTCTAAATTAGGTGAAGAAGGTGGTGGTGAAGCTGCACGTGAATTGTCTCAAGGTATCTCTGAGGCATTGTACAATACTGCATTAGGTATTGGTACTTCTGCTGTAGCAATCATCATGTACAACGTATTTACTACAAGTATTGATGGTATCACTTACGGAATCGATGAGTCTGGTTTCACTTTGACTCAAAGCTTCGCAGCGAATTATAAATAAATCATTCATTAAGGCCTGGCCTTATAAATATTAAAAGACTATACAATGGGTAGAGCCAAATTACCTCGTAAGAGTACAAACATCGACATGACAGCCATGTGTGATGTGGCCTTCCTTTTATTGTCTTTCTTCATCTTGACAACTAAGTTCAAGCCTGCAGAAGCAATAGCAGTTGAGACACCAAGTTCGGTGGCTTCTAAAGTTGCTCCTAACAAGGACTTCGTCTTAGTTACAATTGATAAGGATGGTAAGGTTTTCCTAACCATGGATGACGAACAAAAGAAAGAACTAGTTGCGAATACAATAAATGGTGAGCGTAACTTAGGCATCAATGTAGCTGCTTTCAAAAAAGCAGGTTTCATCGGTGCTCCATTAACTGGATTGAATTCTTTTTTATCGATTCCTGAAGAAAACAGAAAAGGCGATCAATTACCTGGTATACCATGTAAGGATAGCACGAACAATGAATTGACTTATTGGATGCAAGTGGTGAAAGCAGCATATGCAGGTGAGAAAATGGACCTTTTATTAAAAGGGGACAATGTTGCCAAGTATCCAGCTTTCAGAAATGTGATTGCAGCATTCAAGAAAAATGAATTGTTGAAGTTTCAAATGGTTACCAATCCTGAAAACGCTCCAGAAGGCTCTGAACTATGGAAGAGCTCTATGAAGGGTGAAAAACAGGAAGATTAATTTTAATAACTAATTAAAAGCGCTTACAATGGCAGAATTAGATACCTCCTCGGGTGGTGGCCATAAGAAAGGACCAGGGGTCAAAAAAGGAAAAAAGTTATCAACGCGAGTTGATTTAACACCAATGGTGGACTTAGGTTTCTTATTGATTACCTTCTTCATCTTCACCACAACCATGAGCCAACCAACAGCGTTAAAGTTGTTTTTGCCTGATGATAAAATCACAGATGAGCCTAATAAGGCAAAAGAATCTGGTGTACTTACCATCTTAATGGGGGCGGATAATCATATCTATTATTACGAAGGACAATTAAAATCAGACGGTTCTAATTTTCTTTCAGCCTCTTATAACGGCGAGAACTCTATCCGTGATGTGATCTTGAAAAAGAAAGCAGACGTTAGAAGTAGATCAAGAGATGCTGAAAATCCATACAAGGATTTCGTAGTCGTGATCAAACCTGGTGTTGAATGTAATTACAAAAATGTAATTGACATCTTGGATGAAATGGCTATTAACGTTGTAAAAAAATATGCATTAGTTGATATTTCTGACGGGGAAGCCCAGTTGGTTAAAATTTCTGATGCAAGTTCACAAACTTCGGCAAGTAATTAAAAGCATTAAACATGGACATAAATAAAATATTAACCGCCGATTTTCTTGATATCCTTTTCGAAGGCAAGAATAAAGCTTATGGCGCTTATGAATTACGTAAAACGTATGATAAGCGTTTGAGAAACGGTCTTTTGGGCATGTTCCTTGTGACGGTTTTATTGTCTGTAGGTGCGATTGTATCAAACTCAATAAAGGATGATAAAGTAGAAGTGGTTGCGGTAGATTTATCTTTAGAGAATGTAAATCAAGAAGAAAAGAAGCCTGAACCACCTCCACCACCGCCACCAAAACAAGAACCACCAAAGGTAGAAGTAACCAAGTTCACACCTCCGAAAATTGTAAAAGACGAGGAAGTGAAAGAAGAAGACGAAATCAAGGAAGTAGAGAAATTGGAAGAAACCAAGATCAGTACATTTAACCAAGAGGGTACCAAAGACGATGGATTGGTTGCACCTGTTGAGCAAAGTACTGGTGCGGTGGAAGCACCAAAAGAGGAAGACTATGACAAGTTATTTACTTCGGTTCAAATCCAAGCTGAGTTCCCTGGTGGGCAAAGCGGATGGGTTAGATACCTAGAGCGTACCTTGAATAGAGACTTACCTGTTGAAAATGGTGCACCTACTGGAAAATACTCTGTAGTGGTTTCATTTATCGTATCTAAGGATGGTTCTATCTCTGAAGTAAAAGCAGAGAATGATCCTGGCTATGGTACTAAAGAAGAAGCAGTACGTGTAATTCAAAGAGGTCCAAAATGGAAACCAGCTGTTCAAAATGGACGTAATGTAATTTACAGACAAAGACAAGCGATTGTTTTCATGGTTTCTGAAGACTAAGATTCAAACAGATCTGATATAAAAAGGCTCCCAATTGGGAGCCTTTTTTGTGTAATTTTGCATCCATGCAAAGCACATTAAGCAACTGGAATGACACGATAGTAGCACTCGCTACTGCACCTGGATTGGGCGCCATAGCGGTGATAAGACTGAGTGGACCAGAAGCAATCAATATTGTGAATGCAGTATTTGAAAAAAAGGATTTAACCAAGCAGGCTTCGCATACGGTACATTTTGGAAAATTAATGGATAAGGGCTTAGTACTGGATGAAGTTGTGGCAAGTATTTATAGAGCACCTAAGTCTTACACAGGTGAAGAAGTAGTAGAAATTTCATGCCATGGTTCACCATTTATACAAGATTCAATTTTGCAATTGATGATTGAAAAAGGAGCTCGTATGGCTAAGCCAGGAGAGTTTACTCAACGTGCTTTTTTAAATGCCAAATTAGATCTAACACAAGCCGAAGCAGTAGCAGATTTAATTGCAAGCAATACCGAGGCGGCAAGAAAAACTGCATTGCATAATTTAAAGGGGGGCTTCTCCAATGACCTTCAATTGATGCGTGAAAAATTAATTAAGTTTTCGGCATTGATTGAATTAGAATTAGATTTCTCACAAGAAGATGTGGCTTTTGCTAATAAGAAAGAATTAGAAAATTTAGTGCATCAATTGCAAATGAGAACCCAAGAATTATACGACTCATTTAAATTAGGTAATGCCATCAAAAATGGAGTACAAGTTGCCATTGTTGGGAAACCAAACGCAGGGAAATCTACTTTATTAAATGCATTGTTAAATGAAAACAGGGCCTTAGTGAGTGATATCCCAGGCACCACCAGAGATACGGTGGAAGAGTATATCAATATTCAAGGCGTTTTGTATAAATTAATTGACACCGCAGGTATCAGGATGCTAACAGATGATTCGATTGAGCAAATGGGTATTGAAAAAAGTAGGGAAAAAATTCAAGAAGCAGATATTGTAATTGCTTTATTTGATGCAAGCAATCATTCCATAGCAGAAATTCAAGCATGGCAGTCCGATATTGGTGTTGCAATAGATAAATTAATTTTAGTAGGCAATAAAATAGACCTTGCTTTAGATCAATCTATTAAAACAGATCCTGTATTTAAAGATGTATTATTTATCTCTGCAAAAAACAAAGAAAATATTAGCGCGTTAGAAAATGCATTGAATCAAAAAGTGGTGGGGGATGGATTGAATAAAGAAGGCACCATTGTAACCAATGCTAGGCATGTGGCTTCTTTAAAAAAATTAATGCTCGCCTTGAATGATATAGAAACAGGTTTAATACAAAATGTAACAGGTGACTTATTGGCTTTGGATATTCGTCAAGCATTGCATTACTTGGGAACAATCACCGGTGAAATTACCAACGAAGATCAATTAGATTTTATTTTTTCTAAGTTTTGTATTGGTAAGTAAAGTGTTATTGTTTACATAGATTTACCTTCTACAAATCTTGCATCTACAGTGAGTTCAGTCAAGGTCTTTCCGCCTTTAATATTTGCAAGCATTTGCACAAATGCTAATTTACCTAATTCAAATCCACTCGTTTCTACATAACTAATTGTTGGGTGGTATAAATTTGGAATAAATCCATTACTAATACTTATCACTCCAATGTCTTTTGGCACTTTTATATTATGTACCTGAATAGATTTCATTACACCAATTAAAATTTCATCTGTCATAGCAAACACGGTATCAAATTTTTGTGTTTTACTATAATGTTTATCAAATGCAATTTCTGCTTCTGTAGAGCTATGGGTATTAACATAAGTACAATGCGTTTTAGGCGCATACTTTTCCATGAATTGTTGAAAAGCCTGTTTTCTTTTTTGGCTAATGGATAATGCAGGGTCGCCAAAAATTGCTAACACGTGTTTAGCTCCTCTTTCAATAATTTTTTCTGCAGCAATGATGGCACATCTTTCGTCTGCCATTCTCACTTTTGTATATTTATTATCCTTGGGAACTATATCAAAAAAAACAACTGGAATATCTCTGTTACTCATTTTCTCATACACTTCTAAATTTTGTGTATGTGCAGATAAGCATGCAAAAACACCAGAAACTCTAGTCTGTCTAAAGATTTTTAAGTTATTCAGTTCGTTTTCGGTGTTGTTACTTGATTGCAGGATCATTAATGCATAACCGTTTTTTCTACTTTCTTCTTCTATAGCAGCAATAAAACTATCATAAAACAAATTCGAAATGGCAGGCACGATAACGCCAAATATTTTACTACTCTGTGTTCTTAGCTGAATGGCGTAAGCATTAGGTTCGTAGTCAAGGCTATTTGCTAGCGCATGTACTTTCTCTTTTGTAGCTGTTGAAATATCTGGATGATCTTTCAAAGCTCTAGAAACAGTAGAAATACTGAGTTGTAATTGTTGTGCCAATAATTTGAGGGTCGTGTTCATCATAACAGAAAAGATTTACAAAGTTCAAATTAAGGAAAATTAACACAAAATTTACCGCAAACGTTTGCAAATATTAAATATTTTTTCAATTTTGAACCTTTTGTATAAATAAGAAAGGGTAGGCTAAAATAGACAAAAATCAATCTATCATTGAGTTACAAGCAATTTTTGTATGACAAATTGGGGCCAAAAACGAACATTTGTGAAGGGGCCAGTCAAAAAGTTAAAAATTATTTAACAAAAAAGACGTTTCATATCAAAAATGTGTATTTTGTAACCGCTTATTAAACCAATAAACTGCCAATTATGAATTTTTCAAAAATTGTTAAGTCCTCTATTTTAGGACTGTTTCTTGGCTTGCTTGCTATCAATGCACAAGCACAGAACAAAACAGTTACAGGTAAGGTGTTAGATGCTAAAGACGGTTCTCCAATCGCAGCAGCATCTGTTGTAGCTAAAGGAACTTCAACAGGCGCAAAAACAGCGGCTGATGGAACTTTTGCTATCACAGTACCTTCTTCTGTAACGAAATTAGTTGTTTCAACTGTAGGTTATTCTTCTAGAGAAGTAAATGCAGAAGGAAACGTAACAGTATCATTAAATCAAACAAGCGAGCAATTGAATGAAGTTGTTGTTGTTGGTTATGGTACTCGTAAAGTAAAAGATGCGACTGGTGCGGTTGTTTCTTTGGGTGAAAAATCTTTTAACAAAGGGATTATTTCTTCTCCAGAGCAATTGTTACAAGGTCGTGTTGCTGGTGTGAATGTTACAACAAATTCTGGTGAGCCAGGAGGTGCTGTAAACGTGACTATCAGAGGTACTTCTTCTGTAAGAAGTAACAACAACCCATTATATGTAGTGGATGGTGTGCCATTATACGGTGGCGGTACAGTAGGAAGTTCTATCACAGTTGATGGTGGAACTACAGCAAGAAACCCATTATCATTCTTAAACCCAAACGATATTGAGAACATCTCTATCTTAAAGGATGCGTCTTCTGCAGCTATCTATGGTGCTAGAGGTGCGAATGGTGTTGTGTTAATCACTACTAAGTCTGGTAAAGGTAAGCCTAGCTTAACTTTCAATGCAACTACATCAGTATCTACAACTGCTAATCGTTATGATTTAGCTAGTCCACAAGAATTTATGTATGGTATCAAAAAGACATTAGATGAAGCAGGATTTGACTTCTCTGGTGTTGGTTCAAATGATAAAGGATTTAACACAGACTGGCAGGATCAAGTATTCCAAACTGCTATTTCTAACAGTTATAACTTAGCATGGGGCTTCTCAAATTCAAAGTCTTCTTTGAAATTGAATGGTTCATTCGATAACCAAGAAGGTATCGTTAAGACTCAAGGGTTAAAGCGTTATACTTTTGGTTTGAAATATTCTAATCAATTGACTTCTCGTTTAAAATTAGATGTAACTGCTAATCAGTCTATCGTTAACAACAGCTATGCTCAAGTAACGAACAACGCTGGTTACCAAGGTTCATTGATTGGATCAATGATTGGTGCTAACCCAACATTCCCTATTTACAATTCAAATGGTCAATGGTTCGATAACCAAGATGGTAACAGAAACCCTGTTGCAATTTTAGAAGGTTATAAAGACAATGACACTTACAATAAATTATTAGCGAATGTGTCTTTATCATATAAGATCACAGACGATTTAACTTATAAGGCGATCTTCGGTATGGAGAATGGTGCTTCTGAGCGTTTAACTTTTGTTGACCCTCGTTTACCAGGTGCTTATATCCAAGGTACAATCAACATTCGTGGTAAGAACTATGTTGGTTCTGATTTTTCTGGTAAAGGAAGAGCAGCTCAACAATTCTTAGATCAAACTTCAAGCTTGATCGAGCACACGTTGAACTATGATAAGACTTTCAAGAACGGCAACAACTTACAAGCTTTGGCTGCCTTCTCTTATCAAAAAACAACTGACTACTACAGAGCTTCTCAAAGATGGGGTAATGCTGGTGCAACTCGTATGTTAACAAATTTCAGAGAGTACACTGGTGGTGTAACTGATGTATATGGTGATAGTACACAAGTTGAATTACAGTCTTATTTCTCTCGTGTAAACTACACAATGAAAGACAAGTATATCTTATCTGCATTGGTGAGAATAGACGGATCTTCTAAATTTAGCTCTGGTAGCAAATACGGTACTTTCCCTGCGTTTGGTTTCAAATGGAGAATGTTAGAAGAAAAATTTGCTCAAAATACTTTGGGTAAAATCTTCTCTAACTTTGACTTGAGATTGAACTACGGTATCACAGGTAACCAAGAGTTCCCTGCCTATGCTTCTTTAGCTTTACAACAATCAAACTTTACAGGTGGATCTAGTGTAATCACTAACTCTAACCCTAATTTACGTTGGGAGCAAACAACTACAACTGGTGTAGGTATTGACTTCTCTATGTTCAATGGTAGATTGAATGGTACAGTTGATTATTTCAACAAGAATACACAAGATTTATTGACTTTGATCAGCTATCCTCAACCAGCAGCATCTGCTGATCGTTGGGTGAATTTAGATGGTGATGTGATCAATAAAGGTTGGGAATTCGGTTTAGACTACCAATTAGTTCGTCCTGCTTACAGAGGTGCATTTGGATGGGATGTTAATTATAACATGTCTTTCTTAAACAACAATGTAACTGGATTCGGATCTACTGTTCTTAACACAGGTGAGGTTTCTGGACAAGGTTTATCTGGTGCTTACGCACAAACAATCCGTGATGGTTCTCCTTTATTCACTTTCGTTATGCCTACTTTCTTAAGATTTGATGCTTTTGGAAACGGTGTATACGCAAATGGTGCTAAGGATGAAATTCAAGGATCAGCTTTACCTACATTCAATGCAGGTTTAACAAACAACTTTACATACAAGAAATTAACAGCTAGCATATTCTTTAATGCAGTAACTGGTTTCTATGTATACAACAATACAGCGAATGCGTTGTTATTAAAGGGTAGTTTGAAGAATGCAAAGAATGTTACAAGAGAAGTGGTTAATTCAATTGAGAATTCAATCAACCCAGGTAACGTTTCAACTCGTTTCTTAGAAAAAGGTGATTATATCCGTTTAGCGAATGCAAGCTTAAGTTATGCATTAGATGTGAAGCAAGGTTCATTCATCAAAGGATTGAACTTGACTTTATCTGGTCAAAACTTAGCATTGTTCACGAAGTACTCAGGTTTAGACCCAGAGGTGAACGTGGATAAATCTAGAAACGGTGTTCCTTCTCGTGGATTTGACTATACAGCAACTCCAAGAGCAAGAGTAGTTACTTTCGGTATCAACGCTCGTTTTTAAAATAATAAATAATAATACACATGAAAAATAATTTCATCAAACAAACTACTACCTACATCGCTGCTATCGCAGTGACATTAGGAGCAGTCTCTTGTTCTAAATTAGATGAACAAGTGTACGGTTCTAAATCAGTAGCTTCAGCTTCGACTGGATCTTCTACTGCTGACCTTAACTCAGTTTATGGTCAATTGAACCAATTGTCGGGCCAATATGGCTGGCATGCGTTGCAAGTACACTCTACTGATGAGTTACTAGGACCAACTCGTGGTACTGACTGGGATGACTTCGGTACTTGGAGAAAAATCCACTTACATGCAACAGATGGTGCACACAATCAAATTTTTGATACTTGGAATGGTTTAAATAGTGCGTTATTCCAAGCAACTTTAGTTGCAGAAAAATCTACTGGAGCTGCTCAATTAGAAGGTAAGTTCTTAAGAGCTTTCTTCGCAACTCAAGTAATGGATATCTACGGACAAGTTCCTTACAGAGCTGCTGCAGATGGTCCAGATAAAATCCCTTCTGTTAAAACAAGATCAGAAGCTTTTGATTGGATCATGAAAGATGTAGATGATGCAATTGCTGGTTTACCAAATTTTGGTACTGGAAGTGATATGCACAAAGCGAACAAGCAAGCTGCTCAGTTCTTGAAAGCTCGTTTGTTATTGAATAAGGCTGTTTACAAAGCAGATCCTAAAGCACCTACAACTTTTACTTTTGCTCCTGCTGATATGGATCAAGTAATCACTTTAGTAAATGCAATTGAAGCTTCTGGCAAATTTGCATTGTCTACTGGATACTGGGATAACTTCAAATGGGATAACTACCAAAAATCAACTGAGTTGATTTTATCAAGAGCATCTAATGGTCCTGGTAAAGCAACACAAACAGGTGGTAACACTGGTGTTACTTGGGCAACTGGTATGGGAACACACTACAACCAAGCATTCTCTGGTTGGAATGGTTTCACTACAACTGCTGATTTCTACAATTCATTTGCTGACGGTGATCAGCGTAAAACTGCAGAATTAGCAGGTGCAACTGAAGTACATGGTTTCACTGCTGGATTCATGGCTGGTCAACAATATAAATATGTTGATGGCAAGAAAGTAGAAGTTAAAGATCGTTCTGGTGGAAAATTAGTTTTCACTCCAGATGTGAGCTTATTCTTCTCTACAGAATCTAAAGGTATTAGAACTAATAAGTATCCTTTAAAAGGAGATCAATTAGGATTTAACGAAGAAAATGAGTTTGTAATCTTCCGTTTTGCTGACGCTTTATTAATGAAAGCAGAAGCATTGGTAAGAACTGGTAAAGCTGCTGATGCATTGGTGATTGTAAACAACATCAGAAAGCGTGCTGGAACAACTAACCTTTCTGCAGTTACATTGAACGATCTTCTTGCTGAAAGAGGTCGTGAGTTGTACTTAGAAGGTTCTAGAAGAACGGATATGATTCGTTTTGGAAAGTATAACGATCCTGTAAACGAAAGACCATTAAAGTCTGACGCTTTCAGAGTTGTTTATCCTATCCCTAACCAAGCTGTATCTTCAAACCCTAATTTGAAGCAAAACTTCGGTTACTAGGATTTACCAAAATAGTTAACCTATTATAGAAAAGGCCGTGGTTTACCACGGCCTTTTTGTTTTGAGGAGCTTTGATAAAATTTAAAGCCCCTCAAAACAACTATTATGATTTTAGGCCGTGGTTTACCACGGCCTTTTTGTATTTTTATGAATTACTATAAGACCTTGATTTTATGCCAAAAACATACTTATTCCTTTTCGTTACTTTTTTATTATTCGGTTGTACAAAGTCTAAAGATGGACAGCTTTTTGAAAAAGTTGAAAATAGCGGAATAGCATTCACCAATACGGTGACGGACGAAAAGGATAATAATATTTTCAAATACCGTAATTTTTACAATGGCGGTGGGGTAGGTATTGGCGATATTAATAATGACGGACTAGCCGATGTTTTTTTTACTGCCAATCAAGGTGCAAATAAATTATTCTTAAATAAAGGTGATTTTAAATTCGAAGATATTTCTGATAAAGCAGGCTTCTCAAAAAAAGACCAATGGAGTACTGGTGTAACTATGGTGGATATCAACAACGATGGTTGGTTGGATATTTATGTGGCCAATGCAGGAAATATGATGCAAGAAGACCTTCGTAAGAATCAATTATTCATCAACAACCACGATTTAACTTTTACGGATAGTGCAGAAGCATATGGTTTAGCAAATAATGGTTACACCACGCATGCCTCCTTCTTTGATTACGATATGGATGGTGACTTGGATTGCTTCATGGTAAACAATAGTCCTATCCCTGTGAATACTTTGAACTATGCCAATGCTAGAGAAATACGTGCAGAAAATTCAGCAGTGGCAGATTTCTTAAAAGGTGGTGGTGATCATTTATATAAAAACGATGGTGGAAAATTTGTAGAAGTATCTGCTGAAGCTGGTATACATGGTTCTTTGATTAGCTTTGGGTTAGGGGTCACTATTGGAGATGTAAATGGCGATGCATGGCCAGATGTCTATGTGTCCAATGATTTTTTTGAAAGAGATTATTTATACATCAATCAAAAAAATGGCACATTCAAAGACGAAATAGAAACCTATACAGAACATAATAGCATCGCATCTATGGGCACGGACATGGCCGATGTGAACAATGATGGTTATCCAGATATTTTTACAACAGAAATGTTACCTGACAATGATTTTAGATTAAAAACAACTACCTCTTTCGATAATATTGATATCTACCGTTTAAAGGTAGCCAGTGGGTTTTACCATCAGTTCATGCACAATGCTTTGCAATTAAACAATAAGAATGGTAAGTATAAAGAAGTAGCACGTTTTTCTGGTGTGGAAGCAAGTGATTGGAGTTGGGGAGAAATGATCTTTGATGCAGACAACGATGGCTACAATGATATTTATGTAAGTAATGGTATTTATCGTGATTTAACCAATCAAGACTTTATAGATTTCTTTGCCAATACCATGATTCAAAAAATGGTTTTGTCTGGTAAGAAAGATGAGATCAGTAGTATCATTGAAAAAATGAGTAGTCAGCCCATCCCAAATAAAATGTTTAGGAATAATGGAGATTTAACCTTTAAGGACATGGGGAAGGATTGGGGCTTGGATATTCCTAGTTTTTCCAACGGTGCAGCTTATGGCGACTTAGACAATGATGGGGATTTAGACATGGTCGTGAACAATAACAATATGCCTAGCTTTGTTTTTAAAAACAAGAGTAGGGAAAAAAATAAAAATGGATATATTGGATTTAAGTTAAAGGGCTTACCACAAAATATCAATGCAGTTGGAGCAAAAATCAATGTATTTATTCAAGGACAAATTTTAAGTAAGGAAGTCATTCCTGCAAGAGGGTTTCAGTCTTCTGTGGATTACAAACAAATTTTTGGATTAGGAAAGTTTACAAAAATTGATTCTGTACAAGTGATCTGGCCTAATCTAACACAAAGTATTTTAAAATTACAAAAGCTCGATACAGTCTACACGATTGATCAAGCTACACAAATAGTCAAACCATTTGTAGTACAGCAAGAAAAAGTGGCGCCTTTGTTTGAAGAAGTAAAAGCTAATTTTGAAAAGCATACCGAGGATGATCATGTAGATTTTTATGCAGAAAGAATCATACCAAGAATACTTTCACAAGAAGGTCCTAAAGCCGCTAGTGCCGACAACAATGGAGATGGATTAGCAGATTTATTTATTGGTGGGGCTAATAACAAGGGTAGTCAAATTTACCTTCAAACAAGTTACGGAGATTTTAAACCAAAGCCACAGAAAGCATTTACGCCATTTGTATCTTATGAAGATGTCGCTGCTGTGTTCTTTGATGCCGATAAGGATGGTGATATGGATTTATTAGTGGGTTCGGGCGGCAACAATCGATTATCTAATAGAGGCGAGCTGAATCACCGTCTTTTCTTAAATGACGGCAAAGCTAATTTTACACACATTGCAGATGCATTCCCTGTGTTTGAATACAATACCGGTGTGATGGTGCCAATGGACTATGATTTGGATGGCGACCTTGATGTATTTGTAGGGGCCAGAAATACGCCATTAAAGTATGGTGTAACACCATCTAGTGCTTTGTACCAAAACAATGGAAAAGGTCAATTTAAAGATGTGACAACCACAGTGGCACCTGAGTTTTTAAAACTAGGAATGGTGACCAGTGCAGTTTGGGGTAACATTACAAGCAAGACTCGTTCAAGTTTAATAGTGGTAGGTGAATATATGTATCCTGTGGTCTATGCCTTTGAAAAAGGTATAATGGTAGAGCAAGCAACTAATTTAAAAGGACTGAATGGTTGGTGGCAGTCTATTCAAATGGCAGATATAGACGGGGATGGTTTACAAGATTTGATCATTGGGAACATTGGCGAGAATGGCTATCTAAAACCAACGCCAACTGCGCCTGTGAAACTTTGGATCAACGATTTTGATGGCAATGAGAGTATCGATAAAATTTTGACAAGAACAATAGATGGGAAAGATGTTCCAGTATTTATGAAAGGTGAGATGCAGGAACAAATTCCATTACTCAAAAAAGAAAATTTGAATTACGAGGTATATGCAAAAAAAGCTTTCCAAGAGTTATTTAAAAAAGAATTGGTAGAGAAAGCTGCGATGAAATTATATAACTATACGAGTTCTATTATTGCTTGGGGTAAAGGGAATGGGCAATTTGATATTCAGCGTTTACCAAACGAAGTGCAATTTTCTTCATTGAATGCGATGGTGTCCACAGATGTCAATGCAGACGGGAAAACGGATTTAGTGATGGGCGGAAACCAATTTGGATTTTTACCGCAGTTTGGTCGATTAGACGCCAATTATGGATTGGTATTAATCAATAAGGGTAAAAGAGTATTAGAAGTAGTTGAAGATAAGCAGTCGGGCTTGGCCATTACAGGACAAGTAAGAGATATGGTCTTGTTTCAAGAAGGTGCACATAAAAAGGTATTGTTTTTTAGAAACAATCAGGCGCCAGTATTCATGAAATTAAAATAATTGTATGTTGTTTAAATATATCCAAAGCTGGAAAAAAGTGGTATCAAGTTTTGCATTAAGTGTACTGCTTTTTGCGTGTAACCAGCCAACTAAAGAATTGCCTTTATTTGAAGCTTTATCAGCGGAGCAAACAGGTATTCAATTTGAAAACAAATTGCATCCTAATGAGCAGTTTAACATGTTTCATTATATGTACTATTATAATGGTGCTGGTGTAGGAACAGGTGATTTTAATAATGATGGCAAGGCTGATATCTTTTTTGCTTCTAACGAGGGAGACAATCAACTATATTTAAATCAAGGAAAATTAAAATTTACAGAAGTCAGCAAGCAAGCACAGATTCCACAGGATAGCGCATGGAATACGGGGGTATCTGTTGTAGATATCAACAACGATGGTTTATTGGATATCTATATATGCAGGCTAGGTAATTTTGAAAAATTTGTATCTAAGAATCAATTATTAATTTGTGTAGGTATTGAAAATGGCATTCCAAAATACAAAGAAGCTGCTGCTGAATATGGCTTAGATTTTTCTGGGTTTAGTACACAAGCAAGTTTTTTTGATTACGATCAGGATGGGGACTTAGATGTTTTTTTATTAAATCACTCGGTACATCAGAATGGTACATTTGCACCAAGGACAAGCTTTATGGGCACATTTGATCCATTATCTGGAGATCGTATTTTTTCCAATAACAATGGGCGTTTTGAAGATGTAACAAAAGCGTCAAAAATTAATAGTACGGCGATTAGTTATGGATTGGGTGTAGTGATGAGTGATATCAATTTAGATGGCTGGGTGGATATTTATGCTGGGAACGATTTTCATGAGAATGATTACTTATACATCAATCAAAAAAATGGCAGCTTCAAAGACGAGCAGAAGGAGAGACTGATGCATACAAGTCAGTACTCCATGGGTGTAGATGCGGCCGATTTAAACAATGATGGATTTCCAGAAATCGTTTCAATGGATATGTTGCCTAAAGACCCTTATATTTTAAAGCGCTCTTTAGGAGAAGACGATTATGATATTTATCAATACAAGATATCAGTTGGTTATGACTATCAGTTCACACGCAACAACTTACAATGGAATCGTCGCAATGGCAAGTTCAGCGAAGTGGGCATGTATGCTGGCATGTTTGCAACAGATTGGTCTTGGGCGACCTTATTGATGGACTTTGACAACGACGGCTACAAGGATATTTTTGTCGCAAATGGCATCCCTAAGCGTATGAATGATATGGATTATGTGAACTATGTATCCAATCAAGAAATTCAAGAAAAAATAAGGGATAATAAAATGGGGGAGAAAGATATGGCATTGATTGATCGCTTTCCTGAAATTAAAATCCCGAATCAATTCTTTTTAAATAAAAAAGGTTTATCATTTGATGATAAGGAAAAAGCGATTGTCAATAATCCTCCCTCTTATTCCAATGGTGCTGCATACGCAGATTTTGATAATGATGGCGATTTGGATTTAGTAGTCAATAATGTCAACGACAAGTCATTTATTTACGAAAACAAAAGCAATCAAGATACAACAGCACATTCGGTTGCCGTAACATTAAAGGGGGCAGCAAAAAACATCAATGCTATAGGTGCTAAATTGGTGTTGTTTACACCAGGTGAAATAAGAACTTACGAAAAGTTTCCAGTAAAAGGATTTTTATCAAGCATGGAGATCCCTTTATCCATTGGATTAAAAAATACAAAAGTAGATTCAGCTTTTTTAGTATGGCCTGATAACAGTTTTCAAAAAATCAATCCTGCCGAGTTTAAGAAAAGACAATTGAACCTAAGTTATCAAATGGGTTTACCACTATTCAATTATGATTTAATCAATCAACATTGGCCACAGCAAACAACAGAGATGGTGGATCATACAGCTGCTTCTGGCATTCAATTCAAACATCAAGAAAATATCTTTCAAGAATTCAATAGAGAACAGTTGATTCCTCAAATGAATTCCACAGAAGGCCCAGCATTGGCGGTAGGAGATGTCAATAAAGACGGACTAGAAGATATCTTTATTGGTGGAGCTAGAGGTTTTAGCGCTGCATTATACTATCAACAAGCCAATGGTAAATTTATTTTATCAAAACAAGAAGCATTCCGTTTAGATAGTAATTACGAAGCTATTTGCGCTGTGCTGGCGGATGTGAATAAGGATGGATTTCAAGATATCATTGTTGGTTCTGGAGGCAATGAATACTATGGAGAGGATAAACATATGATGCCAAGGGTTTACTTGAATAGCGAAAAAGGGCAGTTTGCTTTATTGAATGATGCGATACCGGTATACAATCAAAGTTCTGATATGATTGCTAGGGATTTTAACCAAGATGGTACTATAGACCTGTTTATTACAAGTAGAGTAAAGGCCATGGACTATGGAGCCCCTATTGATAGTTATTTATTGTATAATACTGGGGACGGGCATTTTAAAAATGTAACGGCTTCAGTTGCACCTGATTTAATTGGTATTGGATTTATTACAAGTGCAACAGAAATAGACATCAACATGGATGGTAAAAAAGAAATCTTATTGACACATCAATGGGGTGGTATAGACCTGATGTATCCTTCTGTAAAAAAATGGACAAAACAAACTGCAACCAATCTGCCTGGTTGGTGGAACTTCACGCTACCTGTAGACATTGATTTAGATGGAGACATGGATTTTATTGCTGGTAACTTAGGATTGAATACAAGATTAAAGGCATCAGAAAAAGAGCCAATCAGTATGTATTACAATGATTTTGATGACAATGGAAAATTTGAACAGATAATTACTTTTTATTTACAAGGAAAAGAAATTCCATTTGCAAATAAAGATGAGATACAAAGACAGATCCCTAAAATAAAAAAATCATTTCTGTATGCCGAAGACTTTGCTAAGGCTAATTTGTATGATATTTTTACGAAAGAAAAATTAAAAGCTTCAAAGCTTGTCAAAGCCTATCATTTTGCCAATACTTTATTCATCAATGATGGTAAAGGTCAATTCACAGCGAAGGTTTTACCATGGGAAGCGCAAATCACTGCCTATAAAACAGCCGTGGTGACAGATGCCAATGGTGACAAGTGGCCTGACATTTTAATGATGGGTAATTTCTATGATAACAATGTACAAATGGGTAGGTATGACGCTGATTATGGCACAATACTTATCAATACTGGAAAGCAAGACTTTAATGCTGCGCCATTGAATGGATTAAGTATCAAAGGTCAAGTGAGGCATATGGCACCAATACAATGGAAGGGTCAATTAGGATATGTATTAGGTATGAATTCCGATAGTCTAAGACTGATTGGTTTTAAAAAATAGCCTCAATTAAAATACTGGGTAATTGATGGTGGATTTCCACTTTTGAGCATCTGGTTCCTTTATTCTATTGGTATTGTAAATCACATATGGAATTGCTGGACTTGTTCTTTGTTTATCTCCTAAGTATTGCTTAGTTGCGATAAGTGCATTATTAACAGTAGCAGCATCTCCAATCACAGTAACAGAAAGCAATTTGCCTAATACCATTTTCTTGAGTGTGAAGGGTGAGTTTACATGAATATCTTTTTCAATTGGGATTGCTACTTGGGTAAATACTTCATCTTCATTGATCCTAGTAATATTAACCATTGGGTCATTTTTTATTTTCCCATTTTGAGCAATAATATGCTGCTCTAATTGAGTTATCATATCATAAATCTGAACCAAGGTAGGTGTATCCATTAATACTTGATCTAAAGCAATCAAGCTTGAATCTTGCACATTCGTTTCCTGAATATCAAATCCATAAACCCCTTTGACAGTATTGTAATAATTTCCTGCTGCAGCCAGTATAAGATCAAGTTGTCCTTGTATTTTTTTTGCGAATAAATAGTTTTGAACTCTAGCAATAGGAGACCAATTTGTTTGCTCCATGGAAGTTTCAAATCCAATGATTGCATTTGCACTTGTATCATCAATAATTGAAAATTCAACAGGTACTTTTACTTCGTCAAGGATTAGTTCAGTTTGAATAGTTGCCACCATCGTACCAGTCAGGTTTAATTTAGCTTCCTTTGGCATCCACTCAGACCATTTATTGGTTTGCATCATCCCTCTAATGACAGATGGTGCGGATTGATTAACCGTCTGGCTTCCCTTTATGATAAACTGCTTTGGCACTAATAAATAAATGGCCACCACGCTTAAAACTAAAATAGTGGTTAAAAGAAGTACGATTTTACGCATAATACAATGGGATTAAGAGGGCAAAATTACAAAAATCCCCCTTCATAAGTGCCCAATTTTGACTAAAATGGCTATTTTAGTGTATTGAAAAAACTAGGCGCCATATTATTCTTGGGCATTTTGCTTTTTAACGGATTTGGATACCGATTGGTATCTAATTACTTTGACCAAAAAGCAGCCAGTCAATTAGTACATCTAATTGAAGAAAATAATTATGACGAATCTTACTTAGTCACTATTAAGACGCCAATCAATCTTCCTTATTATGCCAACAATCCTCAATTTGAAAGAGTAGATGGAGAGATTGTGATCAAGGGTATTGTGTATCAGTATGTACAAAGAAGAATATACAATGACAGCCTTGAATTAAAAGTATTACCAAACCAAGATCGTTTGCATATCAAAAATGCAAGAGAAGACTTTTATAAATTAGCGCAGGATTTATCTAATAATGGCACAGATAAAAAGTCTGTACCATTGGGAAAATCTACCGCAAAGTTTATCAGCTTTGACTATATAACACAAAATAATAGCTGGCATTTAGTTCCAGCAAATTCAGCGAAGGTAACGACTGGTTATCGTTACGCAGCGCGTTTAATAAGCAATTATTTAACGGTACAAGGTCCGCCTCCGAAAATGATTGCTTAATTTTTAGTAACAGCCTCATGCTTAAGCAATGCTGTTGCATCATGTATTTACATTATTTGTAAATACAATTTGTGTATTTACTATCAACCAATTTTAATGAATAAATTATTTACTGTATTGCTACTAGCAATGACGATGATTGCTTGTAACCAATCCAATGACTATAAAAAAATTACAAGTAACCCAGATTTATATGCCTATACAGTGCATGAATTAAATCAGGTGGTGATGGGTAATAATTTTAGTCCAATTGTGGCATCCAGAAACTATGCTTATGCAGCCATTGCAGGCTATGAAGTAGTAGCAGCAGGCAATCCAACTACTTTCCAAAGTTTAGCTGGACAATTAAAGGGATTAACAGCATTGCCTAAACCAAAAGACACAGCAAACATTGACTTTCCATATGCCGCATTGGTAGCCTATGCCACAGTAGGACAGGCAGTAACTTTTCCTGAAGGAAGCATGCAGGACTATACAGATAGTTTAAGAAAATTGGTGAAGCAAAATGGTATGTCTAATAAGATGATCGAATCCTCTGAGGCATTTGCAAAGGAAGTAAGTACAACCATTATTGCTTGGAGTAAAAAAGACAATTATGCACAAACAAGAAGTGCTGAAAGATATACTGTAAAAGATTCTCCAGGACGCTGGGTGCCAACACCACCTATGTATGCTTCTGCTGCTGAACCACATTGGGCGGAGATAAGAACAATGGCCATTGATAGTGCCAGTCAGTTTAGACCTTCACCTCCACCTGCTTTTAACGTAACAGATAAAAACAGCGAATATTACAAAAATGTAATGATGGTGAAAAATGCAGGGGATAGCTTAACAGAGGAGCAAAAGCATATTGCTAATTTCTGGGATGACAATCCATTTAAAGTGAATGTTACAGGACATGCTATGTTTAGCACCAAAAAGTTTTCTCCTCCTGGTCATTGGATGAGTATTGTAGGGATTGCCAATAAAACTGCAAAGTCAGACTTTAATAATGCGGTGTATGCTTACGCAAAAACGGCTATTGCCCTATTTGATGCGTTCATCCACACATGGGATGCAAAATATACCTACAAGACAGTTCGTCCAGAGACTGTGATCAATAAATACATTGATCCAAATTGGAGACCACTTTTACAAACTCCGGCATTTCCAGAATACACTTGTGGGCACTCAACCGTATCATCTGCAGCAGCAGAGGCCCTAACAAGCGTTTTTGGCGACAATTTTGCCTATACTGACTCTACTGAATTAGAATTTGGTATTGAAAGTAGAAGCTTTAAGTCCTTCAGGCATGCAGCAGAGGAAAACAACTGGGCGCGCTTTTACGGGGGTATCCATTTTCACAATTCTTGTATAACAAGTACAGAAAAGGGCCAGGCTTTAGGAAATTATATTGTTTCTAAATTAAAAATGAAAAATTAAGTTCAAGTCAATTGAATCAGTAATAAACTAACACATGAAAAAATCAATCATATTATTGGCATTTTTATGCCTTGGCTTTATCAATCAATCAAATGCACAAGGCTGCGTAGCTATTAGAACAGTGGGTGGCTTGTGCACTATGGAGCATGCAGGCATGCATGAAGAAGACAGTTCAAAATGGACTTTAAATATAAATTATAGGTACTTTACTTCTTACAAACACTTTAATGGTAGAGACGAGCAAAAATACAGAGTAGAAGAAGGCTCGGAAGTAATTAATTATATGAGTGCAATGGATTTTAATTTATTAAGAAACATCAATAGTAAATGGATGGTAGGCATCAATATACCTCTTGTGAATTATGATCGAACTTCTAAATATGAACATTTGGGAAATACGAGTCCTTATCGCTTTGCAACTGCAGCGAGAGGATTAGGTGATATACGTCTTGCAGCCTATAGATGGTTGATTGCACCTGATGCTAATAAAAAAGGAAATTTAATGGCAGGACTAGGCATCAAATTACCTACGGGTAATTACAAGGCACAGGATGAATTTCAATATACAGCCAACGCACGTAGAATGGGTTATGTAGACCAGTCTATTCAACCAGGTGATGGCGGGTTTGGTGTTACTGTTGAAGTAAATGGATTTAGACAAATTAATACAACATGGAGTGCTTATGCCAACGCATTTTATTTATTGAATCCAAGGGATAATAATGGTGTAAGTACAGCAAGAGGTGGTACCCCTACTGCAAATGCCATTAAGTATACATCGCATGTGATGAGTGTGGCAGACCAATACATGGTTCGATCCGGATTGAATTATAGTAAACAAGCTTGGGCTTATTCATTAGGTTTAAGGTATGAGTGTATTCCAACTTATGACTTGATAGGGAAGAGCACTGGATTTAGAAGACCTGGTAATATTTTATCTGCTGAGCCAGGCATTACCTATATGTATAAAAAATATAATTTTTTCCTATACACTCCAGTGGCTTTAAGACGTGAAAGACCACAGAGCTATCCAGATATTGTAAGAACTAATCTTACAGGTGTGTTCGCAAGAGGAGATGCTGCATTTGCAGACTATAGTATTAATGTAGGAATGAGTTTCAGATTTTAAACAATCACTTCCAAAATAGCGAACTCATAAGCACCTAATACAAAATATTCGTTGTCATTACCAACATGATGCGTAAGGCCAGTCCAATGATCTTTTAATTGTGCTGGCCTTATTCCATGCTCTTTAAAGGTATACCAAGTCACAAAGGAGTCAGCAGGTTGATAATTAAAGAGACAGAATAATTTTTTGTCTTCAAAGGAACGGATGAAACTAGCCACATGAATATTATGCGGTGTCATCCAAGTTACATTGCTAAAATCGCTCAATATGGGCAATGCTTTTCTTATTTGAATCAATTGTTTTGTGGCATTAAAGATGCGGTATTCCAAGCTCCCTTTCTTTTTCCTTTGTTCATTTTTATTCCAATCAATGATTGGTCGATGCAACCACCTATTGTCATAGCTTTTGCCCGGATCATTTAAATAACTATAGTCATTGGTATAGGCCATCTCGTCTCCGTAATACAACATAGGGATACCACCCATGAACATGGAATGCGCCTGCATTAAAATAATTTTCCTCAACGCATTTTCAATTTCACCTGCATTATTCCATGCCATTGCTTTTTCTAATCCACACAATGATGCTAGGGATCCACTGATGCGGGCGTCATTTGTTTTTGGATTGACAGAAAATAAAGCACCAGCAGCAACCGATCCATCATGACTACCAGAGTAATAATTTTTCAAGTAGGTTCTATGATGGTAGGGGTTCAATCCAGTTCTTGCAATAATTTCGTCGTCATACCCCAATCCAATATCGTCGTGGCATCTTGTGTAGGAGATCCAAGTACAACCATATGGTTTTTGCAAAATAGGATGCTGTGCATTTAGCATGATTCTAGTATCCCCAGTAGCAAGCGCATCCCATTGCAATGCCATTTGTGTGGCATTATACGCGACATCACATTCGTTTGCAGTATAGTTGTCTGTGCCAAAATATTTGATGATTTCATTTGGGGCAACAATGGCTTCTCCTAATAATGCCATGCCTGGGCTTGACACTTTAGTACATTGTTTGATTAATCTAAGTAAAGTATGTGCTTTAGGTAAATTTTGACAACCAGTACCAATTTCTTTCCAAATAAATGCTGGTGCGTCAATACGCAATATATCGACGCCCAAATTCGCGTAAAATAAAATCGTATCCATCATGGCAACCAATACATTTGGATTGCTAAAATTTAAGTCCCATTGATAATGATGGAATACCGTCATTACCCATTTATTCAATTCAGGCACATAGCTAAAACTTCCTGGGGAGGATTCAGGGAAAATTTCGGGCATGGTTTGATCTAATTGATCAGGTATGCCACGATGGTCATAGAAATAAAAGAAATCTTGATAATAAGGGTCTCCTCCTTTTGCTTTCTGTGCCCACTCATGATGGTGCGAGGTATGATTTAAAACAATGTCTAACATTAAATACATGTTAGCTGCATTCATGTCTGCGATTAGATTTTTTACATCCTGCAAATTGCCAAATCGACTCGCTACTTTTCTAAAATCAGATACTGCATAGCCTCCATCACTTTCTCCTTCTGGACTTTCAAAAATAGGCATGAGGTGTAAAAAATTCACACCAAGTTCTTTAAAGTAAGCTAGCTTTTTTTGAAGTCCTTGAATATTTTCACCGAAACGATCTACATATAAACTCATCCCAGTAATCTCATTGCTTAAGTACCAATGGCCTAGCTTAGATTTTTCTACATCTTTTTTTAATAAGACTTCATTACGTTCTTTGTATTGCTGAATTAGTGTAATTAAGAGCCCTTCAAAAGCTTCATTCCTTTTTGGATGCCAAGCATATACTTCATCAAATAAATTTTCGATCGCATCTATATGTGTCAAAAATCTTTGACTAAATGCCTTATCCTTTTTTGATGAATCAATTTTGAATTTAGAAAGTAAGTCAGTACCGAATTGATGTAATGGGGTCAGGTTCACAGTGCACTTGCTATTTAAGAATTGAAAATAGAATTGTTTAGATGTTTAAAAGCTTCCATAGCACCCATGTATTCACATGTTCTTGCGCCAGCTTTATTGGCATTAGAAATCATTGTTCGCCATCTTTCAATTGCGATTGATTGTACATCAGCAGGTTTAGTTCCAATGAGCTGATATAAAACGGCGCCTACAAATGCATCACCAGCGCCTGTGGCATCTATTGCATTAATTGTGATACTTAAAATAATTTCAGTACCATGACCTGTAGACAATAAAGTGCCTTCTTTGCCTAAGGTTATTGCAAATACGGCATTTGTTTTTGCTCTTAAAGCAGTAGCTGCTGCTTGTACCGTGTCAAGTCCAGTAATTAACATTGCTTCTTCGTCACTAAGTTTAAAGAAATCACATGCCTGAATATAATGCCAAGACTGAGTAATAAAACTTTCAGTATTGTTAGGGAATAATAAATGACGATAGTTTGGATCAAAGCTAATTAATGCGCCAGCTTCTTTTGCTCTGTTCAATAAATCGATATAGGTTGCTTGTAAAGGACCAGGTAAAAAGCCTGTTGCGGAACCAAAGTGTACAATATCATATTCCTTTAAATTCAATCCTGTTAAATCTGCTATAGATAATTGCCCATCGGCACCTCTGTTAAAATAAAAATCGCGTTCTCCATCTTCCATCAAAGACACAAACGCAAAAGTGGTAAATGCATTAGGATCTTGAATAACCCATTTTGTATGCACACCCATTTCGGTCATTAAATCAATTAAGTGTTGTCCAAAAGGATCTTTGCCCACTTTTGCTGCCATGTCCACATGACCTCCTAATGCAGCAATAGCAGCAGCTACATTGGCTGGAGCACCGCCTGCTTTTTTTAAAAAATTTTGACCATCAGCAAGTCGAGCGCCTCTGTCCGTGCAAATCATATCAATCAAGGCCTCTCCAATACACAATACTTTCATATTCTTTTAATTTAGATCAATGCAATTCGTTCTTAAATGATTTAATGTCCTCCGCCAGTTGGGATACTTGCTTCTGTATTGCTTGTTTCCTTGGAACTTTGAATGAACAAAGTAGCAACTGCTGCAAGCAATAATAAGACGCCCGCAAAACTAATGGCTTTACCTGGGTCATTGTCTAAGAAGTTTTTCAAAATATATCCAAAAGTGGTTGTTTGAAATAACATAGGTATTACAATCATCATGTTGATGATGCCCATGTACACGCCGTATCTTTCTTTTGGAATTTCATGAACTACCAATAAATATGGGATACCCATCATGCTTGCCCATGCAATTCCAAATCCGGCCATTGGAACAAACAATAAATTTTTATCTGTGATATGTGGGAATACCAATAAGCCAACAGCTGCCATGACTAAACAAATAATATGAATCATTTTCGGGCTAATTTTTTTGGCCAACCAAAGTAAAAAGAAGGCAGATAAAAACGTAACAATATTATACCATCCGTTCACCAATCCTGACCAAGCTACAGCATCTTCATAAGCAGGATTATTTTGATAAACAGTGGTGTTCCAAACAGACTTAGCGATACTCTTTGATGCATTTTGCCAATAACAAAAAAGCGCATACCATTGAAATAAATAAACCAATGCTAATTGCCACATCACTTTAGGCATATCACCAATCGCAGAAGCAATTTCCTTGAACGGTGTAAACACATTTATTTTTTCTGCTTTTAATGCGGCGAGTTCTGCTTCTGTTGGAGGAATTTCTGGTGTTTTAAAAACAGACCAACCTACTGAAGCAATGGAACAAACACTACCCAAAAAGAAAGAAGCGTATACCCAATAAGGTAGGCTGCCAAAAGTACCTGGAATATGTTCTCTAAAAAAGTACAAAGAAATATTGGCAAGTGTAATGCCTAAACCTGTAAAAAAACTTTGTGTTAAAAACCCAGAAGCATGTTGTTCACTTGGTAATTTATCTGCTATGAATGCACGATAAGGTTCCATAGCAGTATTGTTAGCAGCATCCAATACCCATAACAATCCAACTGCCATCCACAATGCACTACTAAATGGATAAAGGAATAAACATATGCTACATAATAATGCACCAATTAAAAAGTAAGGCTTGCGTCTTCCAAATCTTGGGGACCAAGTTTTATCACTCAATGCACCAATGATAGGTTGAATGATTAAGCCTGTCATGGGGCCTGCTAAATTGAGCAAGGGTATCTGATCTGGGCTTGCACCCAACATATCATAAATTGGGTTAACGGCTGATTGTTGTAGTCCAAAACTATATTGGATTCCAAAAAAGCCAACATTCATGTTGATGATTTGCGAAAAGGACAACCTTGGTTTAAAAGTCATATGGCGTAGTTTAAGAAATGCGTTCTTAAATATAGTGATTTTGTCATTTTTACTAACAATTGTTGTTATATAATCCCTCTTTTTTATTGGCATTTTTCTAGCGCAAACCTTTGCGCTTTGTATCTTTGCGATCTAACAGTCGTTTTAGTATATGCCTATTCAAATTCAATTTCAAAAATCCCAAGTGATACAAGGACTTCGATATCATTTTATCAAGCAACCTGAAATCAAAGGTTTAATGCTATTTGTAAATGTATATGCCATTATTACAGCAGGGTTATTGTTTTATAAAAAAATCAGACCCGAACTTTTTTTAATTGGGTCTTTGTTATGGATTGTACTGATGGTGTTTTTTTGGTTTTTATTACCCTGGTTATTTTATAGAAAAACAAGCATGTTCAAGCAAGACTGGTTATTTGATTTTGATAGCACTGGAGCCAGTTTGAATTCAGAAAGCGGAACAGCATCATGGAATTGGTCAGAAGTGACCCGATTTTTTGAAAGTCCCTTATTTTTTCATGTGTATTTTGCCCCAAAATCCTTTTTTATTATTCCGAAAACCCATTTCAGCTTCGAAGACGAGCAGTTAATCAGGGGTTTTTTCAAAAAAAGTTAATATTTGTTAGTGTTTTTCAGGTCATTTTAGCCTTAAAGTGCCACAAAAAAAGCGTTTTTAAGTGCAGAATAACAATTGTGAAAACAAAAAAGGAAATAAACGATTGGTATTTTAACAAAAAGTATATTTTTGCCGCGTAAACAAAAACCTTTTACAATGTCAGAAATCGCAATTAGAGTTAAAAAAATTATCGTAGACAAGTTAGGTGTAGATGAAGCAGAAGTTACAAACGAAGCTTCATTCACAAATGATTTGGGCGCGGATTCTTTAGATACAGTGGAATTGATCATGGAATTCGAAAAAGAATTCAATATTTCTATTCCAGACGAACAAGCAGAAACTATTACTACTGTTGGTCAAGCTGTTGCTTATTTAGAAGAGCACGCAAAATAATATTGTATTATTTTATAAGCTGAACCTTCGGCATATTTAATCCGCCTTTTTGAGCCTTGCTTTAAAGGCGGATTTTTATTTTAAAAAAATTTCACATGCAAGCTAGACGAATTGTAGTTACAGGAATAGGCGCCCTAACACCTATCGGGAATAATGTAGAAACTTATTGGAACAATTTAATCAATGGAGTTTCTGGTGCAGATATGATTACGCAATTTGATGCATCTAAGTTTAAGACAAGATTTGCATGTGAAATCAAAGGCTTTGATCCAACTGAATTTATGGATCGTAAGGAAGCTAGAAAACTAGATCGTTTTGCACAGATTGCTTTGGTAGCAAGTGATCAAGCGGTTTTAGATGCGGGCATTACAAAGGAAAACGTAGACCACGATAGAGTGGGTGTGATATTCGCAAGTGGCATTGGGGGCTTAACTACTTTTACAGAAGAGGTGACCAATTTTGTAAATGGGGATGGCACGCCAAGGTTCAATCCTTTCTTTATTCCAAAAATGATTTTAGATATTGCAGCTGGACAGATCTCTATGAAACATGGCTTTAGAGGTCCTAACTACGCAGTGGTGAGTGCTTGTGCATCTAGTACAAACGCTATTATTTCGGCAATGGATAATTTAAAATTAGGCAAAGCAGATATCATTATCACTGGTGGATCTGAAGCTGTGATAGGCATCGCGGGTATGGGTGGATTCAATGCAATGAAAGCGATGAGTGAGCGCAACGATGATCCAAAAACTGCAAGCCGACCTTATGATAAAGACCGTGATGGATTTGTTATGGGTGAAGCAAGCGGTGTTTTAGTGTTAGAAGAATTAGAACACGCGATTCGTCGTGGTGCAAAAATATATTGTGAAGTAGTAGGCGGCGGTGCCACAGCGGATGCTTACCACTTAACAGCACCTCATCCTGAAGGGTTGGGCGCAAGAAACGTCATGAATGCAGCATTGAGAGATGCGGGCATGCAGGCCAATGAAATTGACTATATCAATACGCATGGTACATCTACTCCTTTAGGCGACATTGCAGAAGCAAAAGCCATCACAGAAGTGTTTGGAGAGCATGCGTACAATTTAAATATTAGTGCAACCAAGTCAATGACAGGCCATTGCTTGGGTGCTGCAGGTGTGATCGAAGCGATTGCATGTATTCAATCAGTGATCCACGACATCATTCCACCAACCATCAATCATTTTACAGACGATCCAGATTTAGATCCTCGTTTAAATTTCACATTTAACAAAGCCGAAAAGCGCGTTGTCAATGCGGCATTAAGCAACACATTTGGTTTTGGTGGCCACAATGCTTGTGTAATTGTTAAGAAATACAAAGCTTAATAAAGCCTTAGATGAAGCGCTTATACCAACTCCTTTTT
The DNA here is from genome assembly GCA_002299885.1 of Sediminibacterium sp. UBA657. Classification (GTDB taxonomy): domain Bacteria; phylum Bacteroidota; class Bacteroidia; order Chitinophagales; family Chitinophagaceae; genus Sediminibacterium. The sequence goes on along the minus strand of DBOB01000012.1, from coordinate 9,243 downwards.
TCATTCAGGAAATCTGAATTCGAAAAAAGTGTGGATATGCTCATTGGATATCGTAGTACCAAAATGGTGCTATTTCATACCGCTTTTAACCATCGATCTTTAAAAGAAAATCCATCAGAGAACAATGAAAGGATGGAATTCTTAGGTGATGCAATTATTAGTTCTGTTGTGGCTGAATACCTATTCAAAAAGTATCCCTACAAAGGGGAAGGTTTTTTAACCGAGATGCGCAGTAAGATGGTCAACAGACAACAGTTGAATCATATTGCGATTCAAATGGGGTTAAAAAAAATGACCCGTTTCAATAAATTAGATGGTGGATTAAAAAGTAGTCAAATTTTTGGCAATACGCTAGAAGCCTTAGTGGGCGCTATTTACCTAGATAAGCAATATGAATTTACAAAAAAATGGATCATCGAAAAAATGATTCAACCTTATTTGTTCATGGACGAATTAGAACAAATAGACATCAATATTAAAAATAAAATAATTGGCTGGGCCTTAAAGCAAGGCAAGCAAATTGACTTTGTTTTAGCCGACGAAACACTAGAAGGAAGAAGAAGATTATTTACCATCAATATTGTGATTGATGGCGAAGTGATCACTTCTCAAAAAGGATTTACTAAAAAAGACGCCAGTCAAATTGCGGCTCAAAAAGCAATTGAGATTTTACAAATCACCTAGACAAATTTATTAGACCAATAAGCTAGTAAGATTATTTTGAGCGCCTTATTTTTTCGTCTGACACAATTCAATCAAGACCCCGTTTGCATCCTTTGGATGCACAAAACAAACCCATTTGTTATCGGCACCTAATTTTGGGGCTTCATTGAGTAAAGTGAAGCCTTCTTTTTTCAATCTTTCCATTTCGGCGAGTATATCTGGAACTTCAAAAGCGACATGGTGCAGTCCTTCTCCTTTTTTACCAATGAACTTGGAAATCACCCCATCTGGGTTTGTGCTTGCCACCAGTTCTATTTTAGCCCCGTTTTGTAAAAAAAACGCAGTATCGACCGCCTCGCTAGGTACTTGTTCGGTTTTATAACAAGACGCCCCTAAAAGGCGCTCATACAAAGGAATACTTGTTTTTAAGTCATTCACCGCAATGCCAATATGGTCCACCTTATAATCCATTTTTGCTTGTTTTACGAATTGGGAAAAAAATGCCATCTAAAGCTAACGAAATCCTACATATTGCAGTTCTATCTTTAACTTTGTGCCCTTAGACAAATATAAAATAGAACTATGTTAAAATTACCAATTTATCTTGACCATAATTCAACTACCCCAATGGATCCTAGGGTTTTGGAGACGATGATTCCTTATTTCACTGAAAATTTTGGAAATGCGGCAAGTAGGAACCACTCTTTCGGATGGCATGCAGAGGAGGCAGTAGATTATGCACGTGAACAAATCGCGCAATTAATTGGTGCAGACCCAAAAGAAATCATTTTTACTTCTGGTGCAACCGAGGGGGACAATTTAGGGATCAAAGGGGTGTACGAAATGTACGCAAGTAAGGGAAACCACATCATTACTTGTACCACTGAACATAAAGCAGTATTAGATACTTGTAAGCACTTAGAAAAATTAGGTGCAGAAGTAACTTATTTAGAAGTACAACCTGACGGATTAATTGACTTGAAAGCATTAGAAGCTGCAATGAGACCAACCACTATTTTAGTGGCGATCATGTATGCAAATAATGAAATTGGTGTAGTACAACCAGTGAAAGAAATTAGTGCCATTGCTAAAAAGCATGGTGCATTATTTTTTACAGATGCAGTGCAAGCTGTTGGTAAAATACCAGTAGATGTAAATGCAGACGGCATTGACTTGATGGCGTTTACTGCACATAAAATGTACGGTCCTAAAGGGGTTGGTGCATTGTATGTTCGTCGTAAAAATCCAAGAGTAAAAGTAACAGCGCAATTAGATGGTGGTGGACACGAAAGAGGAATGCGTAGCGGTACTTTGAATGTGCCTGGTATTGTGGGCTTTGGTAAAGCTTGTGAATTAGCAAGATTAGAAATGGCTTCTGACACAGAAAGAATTTCTAAATTAAGAGATAAATTAGAAAATGCATTAAAGCAAATCGACGAGTCTTATGTGAATGGAAATCCAGCACATCGTTTGCCACATGTAAGTAATATTTCTTTCAAATACGTAGAAGGTGAAGGTTTGATGATGGGCTTTAATAAAGACATCGCATTGTCTTCTGGTTCGGCTTGTACATCTGCTTCATTAGAGCCTAGCTATGTATTGAAGGCTTTAGGCTTAGGAGATGATTTAGCGCATAGCTCATTACGTTTTGGCTTAGGAAGATATACAACCGAAGAGCAAATCGATTTTACAATCAAGGCAGTTACAGACACTGTATTGAAATTAAGAGAGATGAGTCCTTTATGGGAAATGTTCAAAGAAGGTATCGATATTGATTCAATTCAATGGGCGCATCACTAATAATTAAACGAGACCAAGTCTCATTTTTGAAAATATATAAAATAAACAATCATGGCATACTCAGATAAAGTAATCGATCATTATTCTAATCCTAAAAATGTAGGTACATTAGATAAGTCATCCAACACAGTTGGAACAGGTTTAGTAGGCGCACCAGAATGTGGTGACGTAATGCGTTTGCAAATTCAAGTAGATAATGCTACTGGCATCATCACTGACGCAAAATTCAAAACATTTGGTTGTGGTTCTGCTATCGCTTCTTCTTCTTTAGCTACAGAGTGGTTAAAGGGTAAGTCAGTGGACGAAGCAGTTAAAATTGACAACATGGATTTAGTGGAAGAGTTAAACTTACCTCCAGTAAAAATTCACTGTTCAGTTTTAGCAGAAGATGCGATCAAAGCAGCAATCAACGACTACCGTTCAAAGAATGGTTTAGAGCAATTGGTATTTGAAGAGCGAATTCACTAATTGAAAGCATGAGCGAAGTTTTAGAAAATACAATTTACGTGAGTGAAAAGGCAAAGGCAAAAGTAAAACAACTTATGCTGGATGCTGGTGTCTCCGATGACCCTAACTATTTTTTAAGAGTAGGTGTGGTGGGCGGAGGCTGTTCCGGATTGAGCTACAAACTAGACTTTGACAATGAAATAAAGCCGATGGATCAAGTTTTTGAGGACAACGGCGTGAAAATTGTAACTGACCTGAAAAGTTTTTTATACTTAGTCAATACTGAATTAGAATTTTCAGACGGATTGAACGGAAAAGGTTTTTATTTCAACAATCCCAATGCAAGTAGAAGTTGTGGTTGTGGAGAGAGTTTTGCAGTATAACTTTTTTTAGTTTTCAAAACGGCTAAAAATTTAACGATTTATCTAAAATGCCCCGGTAAAACCGGGGCATTTTTTATGTAGCTTTGGGTCATGTGGGCAATATGTAAAAAAGAGTGGGCACATTATTTCGGAAGCCTTTCCGGCTATTTAATCATCAGTTTCTATTTACTAGTAAATGGACTATTGTTATTTGTACTGCCCAACTTCAATGTATTGGATTTTGGATACACAAGCTTACAAGTGTATTTTGATTTTGCCCCATGGATTTTAATTCTTCTAATCCCCGCAATTACCATGCGGAGCTTTTCGGAAGAGTATAAGCAAGGCACTTATGAAATTTTAAAGAGCCTCCCAATTTCGACTAGGTCTATTTTGATTGGGAAATATTTAGGGGTTGTATCAATTACTATTTTAGCAATCCTTCCAACATTTTTTTATGCCATTGTCCTTAATTATTTAAGTGCAATAGGTGGGATAGATTGGGGCGCAACCATTGGTGCGTATATCGGTTTAATTGCATTAGCTGCTGTCTATGTAGCTGTTGGTGTTTATATGAGCACCGCTACAAAACATACTATGATTGCCTTATTGGGTTCGGTCATCATTTGTATTTTTTTATTTAAAGGATTTGATTGGATTGCCGACCTGCAATTTTTTCAAAATGGGTATGATTTTTATATTCGTCAATTAGGCCTTGCAGCACATTATCAGAATTTAAATAAAGGAGCGATAAGGTTAGAGGACATCATATACTTTTTTACTATTATACTTTTATTTGGTTTAGGTGCAATCGAACAATTGTCTGGCAAGTTCAAGTATGCATGGGTGCTACTAGTTATGTTTTTATTGAATTTTCTAAGTCATTTGTATCCTTTGCAATTAGATCTTACAAAAGACCAACGCTATACCATCAGTGAACAATCTACGGTATTGATCCAAGAGGTAAAGCAACCTGTAAAAATCCATCTTTATCTTGGAGGCGAATTGCCTGCGCATTATAAAAAGTTAGAACTTGCTACTATTCAGTTGCTTGATCAATTAGAACAAATGAATCCCAATTGGATTAGTTGGGAACACACTGTTCCAGGTGAACTGTTTAAAGACAGCGCCTTGATGCTATTTTATGATAGTCTTCAAAAACAAGGATTACCTATAGATCGTTTTCAAAATACAGAGACGATTACTGATAAAAAACTAGATCAATTATTGGTGCCAGGACTCTTGATCGAAGTGGAAGGGCAAAAGCCAATTGCGATTGATTTAAGAAGCAGTAAGCAATTTTTTAAGCCATATAATATTGTAAAGGAATTACCAGAAGTTGATATTGAAGCCAGCTTTAATGCTGCGGAGGCACTCTTGGAATATAAAATTGTGCAGGCCATTTATTTAATGAATAGAACTGAAAAGCCAAGTATTGCTTATTTGGTGGGCCATGGAGAACCATTGGATTATACGGTGAACGATTTAGGACAATCTATAAAAAACCAGTACAATCTTGGGGTCTTTGATTTAAAGAAAGGATTCCCAGATGCAAGTAAAATCAACACTTTATTAATTGTAAAACCAACTCAGCGTTTATCGGAATTAGACCAATTAAAGATTGACCAATTTGTGCTTGCTGGTGGTAATGTAATTTGGGCATTGGATCCATTGTATGCAGAATATGATAGTTTACGCAATACAAACGGCGCCTACCTTGCCTTTGATCGTGGACTTGGTTTAGATGCTCTAATGTTTAAATATGGTGTAAGGGTGAATACCAATTTAGTGCAAGATTTAAATTGTGCTAAGTTGCCGATGGTGGTTGGTGTAGATGCAGCAGGTGCGCCAACGATACAAAGAGTACCATGGCCTTACTATCCCTTTGCGCAAGCTGGATCGGAGCATCCTATGGTACAAAATATGGATAGGGTATTGACAGCTTTTCCTGCAAGTATAGACACCGTAAGGGCTGCAGGGATAACTAAAACCATTTTATTAACCACGGATACTACAAGCAGAATCATTAGCAGTCCAACGATGATTCAATTAAATAGTGGTCAGCAGGAAGGTGAATTAGCAAGTTTTACAAAACAACATATTCCGATTGCAGTCTTATTAGAAGGCGAATTTAAGTCTGCCTTTGCAGGCAGACTCACTCAAGCTTTGATGGACTCGGTTCAATTAGCCACTGGCAAAGCTTTTGTGACAATGGGTAGTAAAGCATCAAAACAAATTGTATTATCTGATGCCGATTTAATTACCAATTTTGTAGATGCACAAAAAGGGCCGCTTCCAATGGGGATGATACCTTATGAGGGTGTACAATTTGCGAATCCTGTTTTTTTTCAAAATATGATTGCTTATTTAAATGAACCAGTTCGTTTATTAGAAGCAAGAAAAAAGAATTTAGTATTAAGAAGGCTGGATCCAGGAAAAGTAGCAGAAAATAGACTTTGGATACAATTGGTATTATTACTTGGTCCACTCTTCTTGCTAGGACTTGGTTATTGGGCAGCTTATGCTTATCGCCAATCTCGATTTGCTGTATCTAAATCATAGCTTATCTTTACAGCATGACAACAGATCAAATAGTATACCTAGTTTTTGGCGTGGTTGTAGTGACTGCATTAATTTTAGACTTAGGCTTTTTAAGTAAAAAAAATACGACTATCACCATTCGTCAAGCACTTCAACAAACTTTTATTTGGGTGATGTTGGCATTAGGCTTCTTTGTATTCATGTGGGTAGAGGAAGGACAGAAATTGGCCTTTGAATATTTAAGCGGCTACTTAATGGAGTGGAGTTTAAGCATTGATAATATTTTTGTATTCATTTTAATTTTTGATGCATTTAAAGTAAAGGAACAACACCTCTCAAGGGTTTTGTTAATAGGTATTTTGATTGCGATTTTATTTAGGGTTATTTTTATTACAGTTGGAGTTGCATTGGTTGCAAAATTTGCTTGGATTTTATATTTATTTGGAGTGTTTTTATTGTACACTGGTTATAAGATGTTTAGTGCAGGAGAAGACGAAGCCTTTGATCCACATAAGTCTAAGATCTATCTATTCTTAAAAAAGTTTTTGCCTATCACCAATGAAGACGGGAATGGCAAGTTCATGATGCGCATTGGCGGAAAGCCAATGTACACAAGCCTTTTCGTGGTGGTTGTTTTATTAGCTGCAATTGATTTGGTATTTGCTTTAGATTCTATCCCAGCGGTAATGGGTATTTCAATGAGTAGTTTAGTGATTTATACATCTAATATTTTTGCGATACTAGGTTTGCGTTCATTGTTCTTTTTATTAAGAGGTGCGGTGAATCAATTTGAACATCTTCAACAAGGTATTGCGATTGTGTTGATATTCATTGGCGTTAAAATGCTTGGAGAACATTATATCAATATGGTCATGAGTAAAAATACCCAAGTGCTTATATCTTTATTAGTGATTGTATTTTCAATTACAGGTTCAATCTTGTATTCCATCTTTTCAAATCGTCAAAAAAATCTACCAAAGAATTTTGAGGACAATACCATTTAATTTATGCAATTAAAAATGAACGGGAAAAAAGTAGCTGCATTGATCATTGCCATTATTGTCATTGATCAGTTGTTGAAATTTTATATCAAGTTGAATTACTTTTTAGGCGAAGAACATCAAGTGATTGGTTCTTGGTTCAGATTGCATTTTGTAGAAAATGAGGGGATGGCATGGGGCCTTAAATTTGGTGGCGGTTTTGGTAAAATCGCATTGACCTTATTTAGATTGGCTGCGGTGATTTGGGGTACATTTTTAATCAAAGGGTTTATCAAAAAACAATACCACAATGGCTTTATCATTTGTGCTGCTTTAATTTATGCAGGGGCATTGGGTAATTTAATTGATAGTATGTTTTATGGCCTTTTGTTTGATGCCAGTATTCCATACACTGCCATTGTAGCACAGTTTTTACCAGAAGGAGGCGGGTATGCCAGTTTTTTGCATGGCAAAGTGGTTGACATGTTTTATTTCCCAATCATCACCAATGCACAGTTTCCAAGCTGGGTGCCTATTTGGGGCGGTGAGTCCTTTGAATTCTTCCGTCCAGTATTCAATTTCGCCGATATGTCCATTAGTACTGGGGTCATTGCATTATTTATATTTCAAAGCAAGTTTTTCCCTTCAGACGAGGCTGCATAATTTCCTTTCCTTTTTTCAGCGCTTATTCGTACCTTCATGGCCTAAAAATCAGATAGGACAAGCGTTTTATGAGTAATCAATATCCAGAATTTAATGGCTTACATCTGCCAACAATTGAGGCAGAAATTTTAGCAGCTTGGAAAAAAGAACAAGCATTTGAACAATCTGTTCAATTAAGAGAAGGTAAAACACCGTTTGTGTTTTATGAAGGTCCTCCAAGTGCCAATGGTATGCCTGGAATTCACCATGTGATTTCAAGAACTTTAAAGGACATGGTTTGTCGTTATAAAACCATGCAAGGTTTTCAAGTAAAAAGAAAAGGCGGATGGGATACCCATGGCTTACCAGTTGAGTTAGGGGTAGAAAAAGAATTAGGTATTACCAAGGAAGATATTGGAAAGACAATCACTGTAGAAGCCTACAATCAAAAATGTAGAGAAGCAGTATTGCGTTATAAAAAAGAGTGGGATGATATTACCAATAAGATGGGTTATTGGGTTGACTTAGATAATCCATACATCACATTTGAAAATAATTATATTGAAACATTGTGGTGGATATTAAGCACACTTTATAAAAAAGGATACTTGTATCAAAGTGTAAGCATTCAGCCATATTCTCCAGCAGCAGGAACAGGATTAAGCTCACATGAATTGAATCAGCCTGGTACTTACAAAGATGTAAAAGACACTTCTGTGGTGGCCATGTTTAAAGCCATCCCCTCAAAAGAAAGTCAATTTATTTTTGATGCAGCTGCAAATAATCCACTTTCTAAGGAAGTATTTTATATGGCATGGACCACTACGCCATGGACTTTACCATCAAATTTAGGATTGACTGTTGGACAAAATATTGAATACGCTTTGATAGCTACTTATAATCCATACACTGCATTGTCAGTGAATGTAGTTGTTGCAAAAGCATTGGTATCAAAGTATTTCAAAGAAGAAGGATTGAGATTAACAAGCTTTGCAGAAGGTGATAAAATTGTTCCATGGAAGGAATTGGCCACATTTAAAGGAAGTCAATTAGACGGATTACGCTATGAGCAGTTGATGCCATTTGAAGCAAATAATCCTGCCAATATAGAAGGTGATCCATTTAAAATAATCTTAGGCGATTTTGTGACCACAGAAGATGGTACTGGTATTGTGCATACTTCGCCAGCATTTGGTGCAGATGACTATAAGGTGGGACAAAAAAATAATTTAGGTATTATTACTTTAGTTGATAGAGAAGGAAAGTTCATTGATGGTGTAGGAGAATTTGCAGGAAGATTCGTGAAGAATTATAAAGATGAAAAAGACTTCCAAGATGTGAACGTAGATATCTCGGTAAAATTAAAAAAAGAAAATCGAGCGTTTAAAGTAGAGAAATACGAACACAATTATCCGCATTGTTGGAGAACAGATAAACCAATTTTATATTATCCATTGGATGCTTGGTTTATCAAAACTACTGCAGTGAAAGATAGAATGGTGGAGTTGAATAAAACCATTAATTGGAAGCCAAAGAGTACAGGTGAAGGTCGTTTTGGTAATTGGTTAGAGAATATGGTGGACTGGAATTTATCTCGAAGCCGTTATTGGGGAACGCCATTGCCAATTTGGAGAACAGAAGACGGAACAGAAGAAACTTGTATTGGTTCAATTGACGAATTGACTGCAGGATTTTTAGCAGCAAAAGAAAAAGGGTTTAATAAAGAGGTGCAACTGCAAATAGTGGATGGCAAATTGGATGTGGACTTGCATAAACCATTTGTAGATCAAATAGAAATCTTAAGTCCT
>DBOB01000005.1 GCA_002299885.1 Sediminibacterium sp. UBA657 | reverse complement strand
GTGGGTCAATCTCATATTACCACAACATTAAAGAATGCGATCTTAAACCAACACCTAGCACATGCATTCTTGTTTTGTGGACCAAGAGGTGTAGGTAAAACAACTTGTGCGCGTATCCTTGCAAAAACGATTAATTGCACCAATATTTCCAAGGAAGGTGAGGCTTGTAACCAATGTGAAAGTTGTGTCTCTTTTGAAAAAGGCGCCAGCTTAAACATCCATGAATTAGACGCGGCTAGTAATAACTCCGTAGACGATATTAGAACACTTGTAGAACAAGTTCGTTTTGCTCCACAGGCTGGTAAATACAAAGTATATATTGTGGATGAGGTCCACATGTTAAGCACCAGTGCATTCAATGCATTTTTGAAAACATTAGAAGAGCCACCACCCTATGCAATATTCATTTTAGCAACCACCGAAAAGCATAAAATTCTTCCAACTATTTTAAGTAGATGTCAAATTTTTGACTTTAAAAGAATTGTGCCAGAAGATACGGTGAAGCATTTAGAGGAAATCGTAGAAAAAGAACATATCAAAGCCGAAAGGAATGCATTGCAATTGATAGCTCAAAAAAGCGAAGGCTGTATGAGGGATGCGTTGAGCATTCTTGATAAAATTGTAAGCTTTTCTAATGGCGCTTTGACTTATGAGAATACCCTAGAACATTTAAATATTTTAGACGAAGGTTATTTCTTTAAATTATTAACCCACCTTACAGAACAAGACTTAACGAGTGCGATGTTACTGTATGACGAAATCAATCAAAAAGGTTTTGAGGGAGACACAGTGTTATATGGCATGGCTGCATTCATTAGAAATATTCTTGTTTGTAAAGACAAGGCCAGCGCGCATTTGCTTGAATCTATTGAGGGCTGGAGAGATCAATACCTAGCTGCTGCAGAAAAAATTAGCACACCCTATTTAGTTAGTGCATTGAATATTTTAAATGAATCCGAGATTCAATTTAAGATGGCACGTAATAAAAGATTGCACGTAGAATTGGCTTTAATTAAACTCAATTTTTTACAACAAGCAATTGAATTAAGTATGGAGGATGGCCAACTAGTAAAAAAAAAACTAGTTGACGCACATTACCCTATTCGCACCAAAAAGATTATCCCTTTAAGTAATATTGTTGTGAACGCTGAGGCTAAATTAGTCATTGAGACAGCAGCGCCAACATCCAAGCCAGCAAGCAATCCAGTAGTATCCACTCCAGCAACCACTTCAGTTGCATCACCAAAAGCGGCTACTCCTCCGGTTCAAAATAGCCCATCGGACAATTCCACTAGTCAAATATCTCCAAATGTAACAGGCGGCAAGAAAAGCCTATTAGCAGTATTACAACAGAAATACGGAAACGATTATAGTATTGAAGAAGTGAAAGATGCGATTTCGCTGAATATGGAGACATTGCAACAATGCTGGAATGACTATGCTGTTCAAATGGAAAAGGAACTTAAACATTCAGTCGCAGGGACTTTTAAAATTGCCACACTTCAAATAGAAGATCCTACGCATTTTACAATCACTGTGCCTGCATTGACTGCACAAAAATTTGTGGAACATGAAAGAATGCGTTTAATGGAAACCATTTGGGAGCGTTTTCAAAATAGGGCCATACAATTTAGTATTCTTGTAGATGCAGGAGAAAAAGAAGATGTGCCATTGCACTTGAAACTCAATAGCAAACAAAAATTCGAACATATTGCAAAGCAATATCCATTGGTACAGGAGCTAAAAGAGCGCTTGAATCTAGAAGTAAATTTTTAGATCAATACAAGACCTTTTACAATTTTAAAAGATATATTGGATTTACAATTTTGCCTTAGCAAAACCTTTCTGCTTCAAATATTGAAATACTTTTTGACGATGATCTCCCTGAATAATAATTTCACCATCTTTGACTGAGCCACCTGTGCCACAGAAATTTTTTAGCGCTTTGCCTAATGCTTCTAAATCTGCATCTGCCCCTTCAAATCCATACACAATCGTCACCGTCTTACCCGCTCTATGTTTTGTTTCTAAAATTACTCTAAGCAATTGCGCTTCTGGAGCAAGGGTCTGCTTTTCCTCTTCGGTATTAGGTTGAATATAATCTGGATTGGTACTATATACTAAAGGTATACTCGAAAAACTATTAAAGGTATTTTTTGGCTTCTTACTCATCTTCGTTCTAACTAATTTTAAGCAACTAATTTTAAGCAACTAATTCACCCGCATGCTCACAATCATAAATCCTTTTTTAGTGGATTGAAGCAATAAGGTCAAATTATATTTTTGTTGGCTGGATAATAATTTGCCAGTGAGGTATAAAGTATTGCCTAATTTTCTTTCGGCACTTTTTTCAAATCCAACAATATTTTTTTGATTAAAAAAAGCTTGTAAGGTTTCGTTGGCTTGTTGTGCATGCAAAGGCTTGGCTGCCACTTGGTCTAAAATACTCGACTCTACCTGGTTATCCCAAAAAATTTGCAAAGCGCTAAAGTTACCTGTTTGCAAATGCTGCACTAATAATTCTGTTTCATTTTGTGCATCTGCACCAATACTACAGTGCAAAAGCGCTAATACAACTAGTATTTTGGATATTAACTTCATTTTTGTCTATTATAGTAGGATAAAGTTTGTAATGTGCCTAGTATTTTGAAACTTTGCAATATAAAAATAAACAAAATCTAAGCAACGGTATAAAAAGTTAAAGAATATGTCAAAAAAGGTAATATTAGTGATTATGGATGGATGGGGATTAGGCCAAGTTGCAAAGGCGGATGCAATTCAACATGCGCATGTGCCTTTTGTTACAAGTCTCTACCAGCAATACCCTAATACTACTTTAGTGACTTGTGGTGAGGAGGTTGGTTTACCAGATGGACAGATGGGCAATAGTGAAGTAGGTCATTTGAATTTAGGTGCAGGAAGAATCGTTTACCAAGAATTACAAAGAATTAATGTAGCCATTAAAACTGGAGAATATGCAAGTCAACCTACACTCCTTCAGTCAATTCGTTACGCGAAGGAAAACAATAAACCATTGCATTTAATTGGATTGGTAAGTGATGGTGGCGTTCACGCACACACTGCTCATTTAAAAGCTTTATGTGATTTGTGTAAGACGGAAGGATTAATCAATGTATTTATTCATGCGTTCACCGATGGTCGTGATACAGATCCAAAAAGTGGCCAGTGTTATCTTGAATCTTTAGAAATACATTTAAAAAAGTCGGTTGGAAAGATTGCAAGTGTAAGTGGCAGGTATTACGCCATGGATAGAGACAAGCGCTGGGAGCGTGTTCAATTGGCTTACAATGCCATGGTGAAAGGGACTGGAAGCATTGCTACTAGTGCACTTGAAGCGATTCAAGAAAATTATGCAAAGGACATTACCGACGAATTTATTTTGCCTACAGTGATTACAGAAAATGGGCAATCTATCGCAACCATCCAAGATGGAGATGCGGTGATCTGTTTTAATTTTAGAACAGACCGTTGTAGAGAAATCACAGAAGTATTGACACAAAAAGATTTTCCCGAATTGGACATGCATGCATTAAAATTGCATTATACCACAATGACCAAATATGATGAGACCTTTAAAAATGTACATGTGGTATTTGAGAACGATAATTTAATCAATACTTTAGGTGAAGTATTGGCAAAAAATAATAAAAAACAAATTCGAATTGCCGAAACAGAAAAGTATCCTCATGTCACTTTCTTTTTTAGCGGAGGACGAGAGCAACCATTTGAAGGTGAGACAAGAATCATGGCGGCCTCCCCTAAAGTGGCTACCTATGACTTACAACCCGAAATGAGTGCTGCTGAATTAACAGACAAAATCTTACCTGAAATCAATGCTGGTAACCCTGACTTTATATGTCTTAACTACGCCAATGCAGATATGGTAGGCCATACAGGAATTTTTAGAGCAGTGGTTAAAGCTGTTGAAACAGTGGATATCTGTGTCGAAAAGGTAGTGACTGCTGGTTTAAATAATGGCTATACAATTTTCTTAACTGCAGATCACGGTAATGCAGATTTTATGCTGAACGAAGATGGCAGTCCAAATACGGCACATTCATTAAATCTAGTTCCATTCTTTATCATTGATAAAAATTGGAAAGGCACAATTCAACCAGGTAAATTAGGCGATCTTGCCCCAACGATTTTACAAATGATGGAATTACCTATTCCTAAGGAGATGACAGGAACGGTTTTAATCCAAGCGTAGAAAAGCTTCCTTTAAAAATTACAATGAAAATACATAAAGCCACTTACCTTATTTCAAGTCCTAATTACGATCAATGTCTTGTTTTACAAGCACCTGAATACGCATTTATAGGAAGAAGTAATGTAGGCAAGTCCTCTATCATCAATGCCATTTGTGGCCAAAAAGGATTGGCTAAAACCTCTTCTGCACCAGGGAAAACGCAATTGATCAATCATTTTGAAATCATCAGCAATGAAGTGGTGAAAGGACGTCCAGAGAAATGGTATATTGTGGATTTACCTGGGTATGGCTATGCAAAAGTATCACAAAGCAGCCGTCGTAGATGGGAGCAAATGATTGAAAATTATTTACGCAAAAGACCTAATTTAAATATGGTCTTTGTATTGATAGATTCTAGACATAGTCCTCAAAAAATTGATATTGAATTCGTTGAACAATTGTTTCAATGGCAGATTCCTTATACTCTTATATTCACAAAATCTGATAAAGAAAAACCAGGTGTTGTAAAACGTAATGTAGAAGCATTTTTTGAAAAATTAAAAACCTTATTGCCTTATTTACCTGAAGGATTTGTAACGAGTGCAGAAAAAAAATTAGGCACCGAAGAAGTGCTTAACTGTATTGCACGTTATAACCTACTATTCAACGAAGACAAAGCCTCACAATAATATGAAAATACTTATCCAATATATTAAGCCTTTTAAAGGCTTGGTTTTATTAGCCTTTTTACTTGCAGCCATCAACCAAACCTTTTCTTTATTTGATCCGATGATCTTTGGAAAACTGATTGATGAATTTGCAAAGAATCCATTTTTAGACCCTTCTGGCAACGAACGCACACAAGCTATGTTCTTAAAAGGGGTGGGCAATATGTTGCTGTTGTTGGTTGGAACAGCCATGGTGAGCAGAATTGCAAAAGCTTTTCAGGATTATATTGTGAATGTGATTATTCAAAAATTTGGTGCTGCCTTATTTACTGATGGGTTAAAGCATTCCATGCAATTACCTTATCAAGCTTTTGAAGATCAAAGAAGTGGTGAAACCTTATCTATTCTTACCAAAGCTCGTGCTGATTGTGAAAAATTCATCAGCTATGTCATCAATGTGGTTTTTGGTATTGTAGTAAGTGTGGTCTTTGTTTCTGTATATGCAACTCGTTTGCATTGGTCTATTGTGCCAATCTATATCGGAGGTGCAAGTATGATTGCTTATGTTACTAATTTATTAAGTAAGAAGATCAAAGTCATTCAAAAAAACATCGTAAAAGAAACAACCAGTTTAGCAGGCACGACCACTGAAAGTTTAAGAAATATTGAATTGGTAAAAAGTCTTGGCTTAACAACTCAAGAAATTAATAGACTGAATAATAATACCTATAAGATTTTAGCGCTTGAATTAAAGAAAGTAAAAAACATCCGTTCTTTAAGTTTTATACAAGGCACGATGGTGAATGCTTTAAGACAAGTGATTACATTTACTTTAATGTGGTTGATCTTTAAAGAAATTTTGACAGTTGGACAACTGATATCATTGCAGTTTTATAGCTTCTTTATTTTTGGACCATTACAAGAAATTGGAAGTATCATTTTGAGTTATCGAGAGACCGAAGCGTCTTTGAATAATTTTGATGCTCTGATGAAAAAGCCAATTGACACCCCTCCAGCTAATCCAATTGCCATTGGAGAGATTGAGCAGTTGGCATTTAAACAAGTTGGTTTTCAACACCAAACTGCCAATTTTAAAGCCATTGATCAGATTAGCTTTGAAGCCAAAAAAGGCGAAACAATTGCCTTTGTGGGTCCATCTGGCGCAGGTAAAAGCACTTTAGTAAAATTATTAGTTGGTTTATATCAACCTCAGGAAGGCGAGATTTTAGTGAACGGTGTGAATACGGCACAAATTGATATGAGTGCACTTAGAAACCAAATTAGTTTTGTGACGCAGGATACACAACTTTTTGCTGGTACTATCAGAGAAAATTTAGCGTTCGTTGCACCTGCTGCTACTGAAGATGAAATGTTATTAGCGCTTACCAAAGCAAGCTGTGCCAATATATTAGATAAAGGTGGCAACGGCCTAGCAACTGTCATTGGCGAAGGCGGATTGAAATTAAGTGGTGGAGAAAAACAAAGACTATCCATTGCAAGAGCATTACTTAGACATCCACATTTATTGATTTTTGACGAAGCTACTTCATCATTAGATAGTTTAACCGAAGAGTCTATTACCGATACCATCCGTGACCTGTCAAAAGAAAGAGAGCAAATTACCATTATGATTGCGCACAGACTTAGCACGATTATACATGCAACAAGAATTTATGTATTGGAGAAAGGCACTGTGATTGAATCTGGGAACCATCAAAGTTTAATTGAGGAGAAAGGATTGTATTATGCCATGTGGAGACAACAAATTGGAGAACGTAAAGGACACTAATTATTTATCGTCTCTCTCAAATCTCTTTTTTAAATACTCCATTACAGAAGGGTCTTCTAGTCCTTCCATGTCACTTAATTCCAATTCGATTGCTTTTGTGCTCAATCGGATTTCAAGCAAGGAGACAAAAATAGATATAGAAAAAGTAAGTAAGCTTACAGCAAATATAAATTTTGCAATGGCTTGATAGTGAATAAAGATAAAAAACATCGAAATCAAGGATAATAGCAAAGATGCGACTCCATAAGTTTGCATTCTCTGAATGAGTTTAATCCTATATTTTAGGTTCTTGATTTGACGAAAGATCACTAAACGATTTTCCTCTTGTTGATACTTATCGTGCAAGGCCCTTACACGGTTAGACAAAGCTAAAAATCGATTGGTATAGGCCAACATAATCAGACTTATAGCTGGGAAAAGCAAGGCTGGTATATTCACTGAAAGTTCCATGATATAAAAATAGTAAAAATAAACCGGTATTTTTGCATTGAGCATATGGAGAAAGAGCAGTTTAAGAAAATACAATCTAGCATCCCGCAAGAACCAGGCATTTATCAATATTTTGATGATAAAGGCAAACTATTGTACGTTGGTAAAGCAAAGCATTTAAGAAATAGAGTGAGCTCCTATTTTCTTTCCAATCAACATAACTTAAAAACGATCGAATTAGTACAGCGAATTGCCGATATCAAGTATACCATTGTGAATTCGGAACACGATGCTTTTCTTTTAGAGAATGAGCTGATTAAAAATTATCAACCCAAATACAATATCAATTTAAAGGACGACAAGACTTATCCTTATATCGTTATTAAAAACGAAGCTTTTCCAAGGGTCTTTTTAACCAGAAGAAAGTTTAAAGATGGTTCTACCTATATTGGTCCATTCACACATGTATTTGCTGTTCGAGAATTGATTAACCATATTCAAGAAACCATTCCTTTAAGAACTTGCACTTTACCACTGACTCCAAAAAATATTCAGCAAGGCAAGTTTAAAGTATGTCTAGAATACCATTTAGGCAATTGTAAAGGCCCATGTCAAGGTTTTCAAACTGCAGAAGACTATGATCATTCAATTGATCAAGTAAAGCATTTATTGAAAGGAAATGTAAAGCCATTGGTGCAAAATTTAAAAGAGACCATGCAGGCCGAAGCTGCTGCACTTGATTTTGAAAAAGCCAATGTAACCAAGAAAAAGATAGACGAGCTGGAACGCTATCAAACCAAATCGGAGATTTTAACGAAGCAACAGGAAGCCATGGATGTGTTTAGCATTGCGATGGAGGAAGACCAAGCTTATGTCAATTATCTAATGTTACAAGAAGGACGCATTGTCCAAACACATATGTTGCCGTTAAGTACACCATTGGAAGAGTCCAAAGAGGCCGTTCTTGCATTTGCCATTCATTATTTTAGAACACAAGTTGAATCGGAAGCGAAGGAAATAATTGTACCGATTGAACCTAATGAAAAAGAACAAGGGGTTAAGTATACCGTTCCAAAAATGGGAGAGAAATTGCATTTATTAGCGCTCTCTCAAAAGAATGTAGATTATGCAATAAAGGAATGGAAGCATCGACAAGCATTGGTAAAAGTAAACGAGCATGCGCCAGTCAATGAAGTATTAATTGAATTAAAACAATTACTATCCTTGCCTGCGGTTCCAAGCCATATCGAATGTTTTGATAACTCAAATTTTCAAGGGGCCTACCCTGTTTCTGCGATGGTTTGTTTTAAAAACGGGATTGCAAGCAAATCGGATTATCGTAAATTCAATATTAAAACCGTAGTGGGCATCAATGACTTTGCAAGTATGCATGAAACCGTTTTAAGACGCTATAGTTCGGTCTTACAAAAAAAGCAGCCACTTCCTCAGTTGATTATTATTGATGGTGGCAAGGGGCAGCTAAATGCTGCATTAGATGCCTTAAAGGAATTAGGCATTCAGGATAAAGTCACTACAGTAGGCTTGGCTAAAAATATAGAAGAATTGTTCTTCCCAGGTGATAGCCGTTCTATCTTATTGAACTGGAATAGTGCTGCCCATAACCTAGTACGTAATATCAGGGATGAAGTGCACCGCTTTGGTATCACTTTCCATAGAGCCCAAAGGTCAAAAGGGGCATTGGAAAATAGCTTAGACCATATCAATGGTATTGGCCCAAAAACAAAGGAAACCTTATTGACCTATTTTAAATCGGTTAGCAAAATAAAAACTGCCAATCCAAATACATTAACAGAACTGATTGGCGCCGCTAAAACTAAAATTTTAATAGATGCTTTTGAAAAAGAAAAGTAAAAAAAATAAAATATAATTTGAATCAAGCCCTAATAAAAAATGCGACATCTAGATGTCGCATTTTTTATTTCGATTCATTTTGAACTAGTACACCCATCGATCTTGTTCAAAATCAAATATTTTTTGTTTGATCTTTTCTCCTTCTTGTAATCTTTTGATAGGATCTTTGAATAAAGCATTCAACATTTTATCATTGTAATTGTCTAAAGTAGACTTCACTACATATCCATTGAAATAACGACTCTCAAATAATTCTTCCCAGGTAATACGGCTAGAAATATTTCTTGGATTGTACACTTCGGCTTTTGAAAGACTGGATCTTAGTTCTGGATAATACACCCAAAACAAAGGACGTTTTACCACTTTATTTCCTATTTGAATTGCAGCAATTGGAGCAATACCAATAATTCTGCTATACATTCTACTTGTCTTACTATCAAAAATCCATTGTTCCTTTAATCTAAATGTATATATAGAATCTGGATTCGGAGCTAGGTTGGTATTGTAAATAATACTGGTATCATACACATTGGGATCCAATACATTTTGAACCAATTGAGTGTCCAAGCTTCCTTTTAAAGATGCATTCACTTCTTCTAAACTAATTGGTGTTGTAAAGCGATCATCTACCGTAGAAAAAGGTACTACACCGTCTTTCTCTATAGCACGAAGTAGCACAGCAAAGAAACGCTGATCGCCATTTTCATCATAGGATTGGTACATGAAAGTTCTATTGATCTTTTCTCTTGCATCAATTTCCTCCCAAATAAATTCACTAAACAAAGCATCCTCCTCTCTTAAATTCTCATAAGGTAATGGCAATCGTTCCTTCACCCCTTTTCTTGAATTGGTTTCAGAGAAGAAGGCATATCCATTTCTTAAGCTTCTTTTATTATTGGCATTGAATCCGCCAACCACAGTTGTATCAATGTTTTTAGTAGGCTTTACATCAGAAACAGTTGGGGCTGCCACCACTTGATTCCCAGTTATAGGCTTTGTCACAGGTTTTGCAATCACTGTATCTTTAGTCGCTGCCGGAGTAGGTGTTGTTTTCTTTTTTGCTCCATAAGAAAACTGCGCATTTGCAGAGATTGTCATTACCAAAGAGGCAAGAACGATGCAGCTTGTTTTCATTGTTGTTTTCATAAATACCTTTTTTATTTTCCAACCTACATTTTTACAATAAGCAAATGACCTATTGTAAAATGAAAGTGATTGTTTGATCTAATTTTCTTGATCCACCACCTGGCTCTGACACTTTAATCTCTCCAATAGTCACCGTTGTTCCTGCTTGACATTTTCTAATCAACCCCGTTGCACCGCCAGAAAAAGCTGGACCATTTACTTCTGCAAAATCTGGTTCGTCAAATCCTTTACCAGTAGCAATAACGATATAAGATAGTACATTGAATTTCACACCTTCAAATACAAAGTCTCTTAAATCTGCGATCACACCACCCTGCGCTCTAAATTTACCCGCAGGCATATTTCCACCTGCGCTTCCGCCCACAATTGCTATTGGATCTGGTATTCTCTTTACAGGGATGGCTAATTTTTGTGTTTGCTTACCATCATTTACATTCACAACAGCTGTTCCAGTTTGCGAACAAGTCACCATATATTGTCCAGAACCAACTTTTCTAATATTTGCTCCAGCACCCTCCACAGTTACATTAATTTTTTCACCACCACCGCCACCGGTGATACTTAATGGATTCTCTAAGCCCTTATAGAATACCCTTGTTTTATCTGTAGACACCACTAATCCAGAAGGTGTACCAACTGTAAATTGAACTTCTTTCTCTACCACCGCAGTTTCACCATTTGGCTTTAAGAAAGAAATACGAACACGCTTTCTTTGAACGCCAGGTGTTGCACCAGCAACAGACTTGTACACAGCAGATCCGTCTGCAGCTACAGGTACTACCACACCATCAATAGAGATAGTTGGTTTTGCTGCGCTACTAAATGCACCTACACCTGCAGTAATCACTAGTTCTTCGCCAGACATTAAGTACTGTGAATTGGATGCAGCAAATGCGCTGAACTGATCGTATACTAATTCTACTTCGCCAATTTCTTTGTGACAATATTCAACCACCTGTGCTTCAGAATTGCGAATATCATTTTGGAATTTAGTTAATATGGTAATTGCAGCAATAGTTGGAGTCATATTGAAGTATGCATAAGCCCAATCATTTTTTGCAGCCATACTATTAGAAGTAGGGATTGTTAAATCCAAAGACATCGTTGGAATGACGTCTTTTGCGATGGCAGGATCAATCGCAGCTAAATCTTGTTTGAATTGTTTTAATTTATTGAAGAGTTCTTCTCCTTTTGACAATCCAGATTTTTTATTTAAAAACAATCTTGATGTTGCATCTAAATCATCTTCTTTAAAACTTTCTTTACCGTCTTTAATTTCTAAACCAGACT
Source organism: Sediminibacterium sp. UBA657 (assembly GCA_002299885.1). Classification (GTDB taxonomy): domain Bacteria; phylum Bacteroidota; class Bacteroidia; order Chitinophagales; family Chitinophagaceae; genus Sediminibacterium. The sequence goes on along the minus strand of DBOB01000005.1, from coordinate 48,116 downwards.
CTTCTTTTAATGCTAATTTCAATGACTCCACATAGGCATATATTTCGTCAGCCATTGCCTTTACCTTATTTGCCTTAGGCGCCCAGATGGCAGCTTTTTCGGCCGTCTTTGGGTCCTTTAATTTTGCTTCTAATGATTTATAGATGTCTTGATTCTTTTTTTGAATGATCCCATTTGCATTCGTCAAGCTTTGATCAATTGTCTTGAATGCATTTAAAATCTCACTAGATACATTCAATGCCAAGAGCGCAGTCAACACCAAGTACATGATGTTAATCATTTTCTGCCTTGGTTCTTTAGGTAACGACATTTACGCTATATTTTATTAAGTGAATTAAAATGTTTGAGTCAACAACAGCAATGTTATTATTTTCCTTGCATTGCATTGATCATTCTGCTATACACTTGATTCAATTGAGTCAAGTTATCTGCTAATTGTGTCATCTGCTCTTTTGTTCTTGCTGCTTCATGCACTGTTGAACTCATTGAGGTAGACATCTCTTTTAAACTTCCATAAAAATGATTCATTTCTTCCATCGTCTTACCCATAGATAAGAACTGATTGTTCAAATTCTTTAAACCCTCTGTTGAACTATTGATAGTGCCTAAATTATTAGACACCTCTTGAACTGTTTTTTGTACACTGTTTAAAGCATGCACTAATTCAGTTGCATCTACTTTTCCGCCACCCACTGCACCACCATGATCTACTGAAGGAGGAGGCAAGAACGCATATATGGTAAAAATAATAGCCTCTGTAACAAAGCCAACTATTAAAGCATAATCAGCCCATGGTAAGTGGATGATTTTTGCCAAAGTAGCTATAATAACTACCGCGGCTCCTAAAGAGAAAAATACGTTTATGAGCTTATTTGTTTTTTCTGAAATTGTCTTTGCCATTACGAAAATTTATTAAATTAAAAAGTTTGTTGATAGTTTGAATTGCGAATTAATTAATTCTTGGAGCCATTGAAAGAACACATCTAAATCCGATATAAGATTTGGCAGTGTCTTGGTATTCATAGCTGCGTGAACTTACTTGACAATTGTATGCGATATCTTTCCATGAACCACCTCTGATCACTTTTCTTTTCATCAAAATAGGATCGGAATCTTTTGCATTGTATTGTACATCTGGACTAAAATCTCCAATAAAGTTGTAGCTGCCTTCATAAAATACAGAACTAGTCCACTCTGCTACATTACCCGCCATGTCAAATAAATTAAAATCATTTTCGGTGTAGGCTTTCACTTTTGTGGTGTAGATATTATCATTCTTTGTATCGCCACCAAAATAATCCCCTCTTCCAGGTTTAAAATTGGCTAACAAACGTCCTTCTTTAGTCCTTGTATAAGGAGAGCCCCAAGGATACATCGCATTTGATTTTGAATTACCTCTTGCAGCATATTCCCACTCAGCTTCTGTTGGTAAACGATAGATACCATCAATCTTTTGATCGGCTCTACCAGGTCTACCAGCATAATAATCACTGTTATTGGTTCTCCAATGTGTGAATGCAACTGCTTGTTTCCAAGTCACACCCACCACAGGATATTCATTGTATGCTGCATGACTAAAATACAATCTAGTCAATGGTTCATTGTAAGAATAAGAGAAATCACGCATCCAAACCAATGTGTCTGGATAGACATTTTGGTTCACCGTGATTAAATAATCTCCAAGTGATTGCTCTAGCCCCTTAGATGCTTTGGCAGCCGCTTTAAGATCAACAAAAGAATACCTATAAATTAATTTATTGGGATCGATCTCGATTTTCCCTTGAATGCGATTATCTGGACTCAACAAAAGCTCGTTTAATTTTTCTAAAACCGCTCTGCTATTTTGATTAATCCTAGTTGCTCTAGCCCAATCTACACGAATCGTGTCTTCATTTTGGTTAATGCCACCGCCATAAATCGCTAAAAATTTCAATGAATCAGAAACGTACTTAACAAATCTTCTGTACTGTTCGTTGGTCACTTCTGTTCTATCCATCCAAAAGCTTTGCACCGAAACTAATTTCTTACGATTGACCATGGATAGATCCATCTGTTCATCGCTAGCACCCATATAGAATGATCCGCTAGGGATAGAAACTGTCTGAGGATCTAGACGTTTCCCACTGCTGTTACGCTTACCTTTCTTGGCTGGCGCAAATGCGATCACAGTTAGTGATAAAATCAAAATGCTCAAGGCCGCAATGGGGAAATTGATCCTTGTATTTTTTAAAAATGGTATCATATTGGTTTAAAACGATTTTTTTTACAAAAAATTACATTTTAGGGGTAAAATTAGCAGTTTATTTTTGCGTTATTTTAAACCTGAATGAATTGATTTTCATCTGTTTTTAGTAGTGCAAATTAAGATATTAGTTGTTAGATATTTGCTAAAATCAGCTCGACATTAGTCATTGGCGCCGAGCAACTGTTGTTTTTGCATATAAAATACTGATTATCAATGCCTTGTTTGCCCTTTAAGAGCGGGATGCTGTCCTCCTGGACCTGACTCATGAGGCGGATTGAGTTGGGAACAAAGGCAGCATTCAATGTGGGTAGACTTTCATAGACAGTTGGGCCTACTCCAACCAATTCGATCATGCCAGTTGAGATTTGATAAAAGCTTTGGGCCCAAAAGCCAAAAGAACTTGGATATTGAAGTAAGGATGGTCGTATAGAATGGATCATTTTTTCGGCCTGGTTGCGCCATTCTGTAAGATCAAAAACCTGCCCTAGATAATATAAACTTGAACAGATTAAGGCATTCCCACTTGGCTGCGCTCTATCATAACTTTCTTTTTTTCGGATAATGACATCCTTCTGATAAGATGCAGTATAGTAAAAATACAACCCATCGTCATCTATAAAATGGATTAACACATAGTCCATCCATTTTTTTGCTTTGAACAAATAACTGGTATCACCAGTCATTTCTTGTAATTGAATATAGGCTTGAATTAAATTGGCATAATCATCTAAAAAGGCCTGCGCTTTTGGTATACCATTTGCAATGCTATGGTAAAAATAATTTTCATCTGCATGGTATAAATTTGATTCCAACCAATCCATGCATTCTATTGCCGCTTTCTTGTAAAGATGATTCCCTGTGGCAGCATTCATTTTACAAAATCCAACAATCAACATCGCATTCCAACCTAAAATAACTTTATGATCCAATGCGGGACGAACTCTTACTGCGCGCGCATCAAATAATTTTTTAAGTTCATTTTGCCAAGCAGATTCCCATTCTTTTTCAAGTTCATTTTGTGTCCAAAGAATATTGGTATGTTCCCAATTTCCATTTGGAGTAACTTGATAGTAGGCAATAAATGCATCAAATATTTCAGGTGTTATAATTGCCTTAAGTTCATCATAGGACCAAGTATAAAATTTACCTTCAACACCTTCAGAATCTGCATCTAATGCAGCATAATAACCACCTGTTCCATTGAATAATTCTCTTTGTAAAAATGTAAATGTGGCATGAATGACATCTTGGTAAATAGGCTTTTTTGTAATCTGGTATGCTTCCGCAAGCGTGCCTAAAATCAATGCATTGTCGTACAACATTTTTTCAAAATGTGGTGCCTGCCACATCGCATCCACACTGTACCTTGAAAATCCACCACCCACATGATCATAGATGCCTCCTTGGATCATTTTATCAATCGATCTTATTGCGTGCACAATCGATGCTTGATCTTTATTTTGAAAATAGTTTCTAAATAAAACTTGAATCGAAAATGTTTGAGGAAATTTTGGCGCAGCACCAAATCCACCCCATTGTGTATCTGCATTTTGCAAAATCCTTTGAGCTATCATTTGAAACTCTTCAGTGGTAGCAATCACTTCGGACGCTTGACTTTGCTGTGCTTTGATATTGCTTTGTAAAAGATGTGCTGTTAAATGTGTGGCTTGCTCGACCAGCTTTTCTCTGTTACTATCAAAAGCAGCATGTACGCCTTTTAAGACATCCATCCAAGATGCACGATTCTGCATCGCATTTGGTGGAAAATAAGTACCTCCATAAAAAGGCTGTCCATTGGGTAATAAAAAAATATTCAACGGCCACCCACCCGAGCCTGTCATTGCTTGCAATGCGTCCATGTAAATATGATCTATATCGGGACGCTCTTCTCGGTCTACTTTTATATTAATGAAATGGGTATTCATGTAATCTGCCACAGCCTCATCCTCAAAACTTTCACGTTCCATCACATGACACCAATGACATGCGGCATAGCCTATGCTTAATAAAATAGGTTTATCTGCAGCGGTTGCTGTTGCGAATAATGTATTGGACCAAGGCTTCCATTGCACTGGATTATGTGCATGTTGTAATAAATAGGGACTTGTTTCCTTGCTTAAATCGTTGGTGAACTTTTTATTGGCACTCATGGAGTGCAATTTAGTTTATTTCTTTTTAGCTCCTTGTGCTAAAAACTGATCAAGACCGGCGAACATACTTGAAACCTGAGGACTAGGGACCTTGATATGTAAATTCAAACCTGCATCTTCAATTGCCTTACAAGTGTTGGAGCCAAATGCGGCTAATGTAGTGCCATTTTGAACAAAGCCAGGCTGATTATCGTAAAGACTTTTTAAACCACTTGGGGTAAACAAACAAATGATATCAAAATGATGTTCTTTTAAGAGCGGCTTAATATCGCTACTTACAGATCGGTACATATAAGCCAAATCAAAAGTACAAGTATGGTCTTTTAACCAATTTACAATTTCATTGTCTTGTTGATTCTCACTGCACACATAAAGAAATTGTTCATTTGCTTTATGTTTGTTCAAAACATCAAATAGTTTTTTATTGGATCCGTCAGCACCAAAAAATACTTTGCGCTTTCTGTACATAATAAACTTTTGCAAATACAAAGCAACAGACTCAGTTATACAGAAATATTTTGTGTCTTGACTAATATTGATTTTTAATTCGTCGCAGGTTCTAAAAAAATGATCAATGGCATTTTTGCTTGTAAAAATAACAGCAGAATAAGAAGCTATTTCGATTTTAGTTTTTCTAAATTCTTTTGCACCAATTGGTTCTAATTCAATAAAAGGTTTAAAGAATAAAGACACATTGTACTTTCTTTCTAAATCAAAATAAGGTGATTTTTCACTTTCAGGCTTCGCTTGTGAAATTAGAATTTTCTTAATGGGCTTAGTTGCGGTTGCCTTTTTTTCTCCACTCATTTCTTTTGCCATTTTAAACTTTCTACTTTAGTAAGTTCCTCCAAAATATTGCACAATTAATTTGTATAAAATCAATAGTGGTATTATTTCGAAAGCACAAAGGTAAAGAAAAAAATGAAAGGAAGAGATATGTAATTTGTTCCTAACAGATGTTAATGAAAACAAGTACCTATATAGGATCAAAAGGGCCATAAGAAAGCCTGCACCCCATATCGCAAAAGGATGTAATACCGGCCTTGCGAATGCCAAGATACCAATGAAAGGTATAAAAAGGATACCTAACACTTTATTAATCATGAATACCACAAAAATATAAGTTTGAACTAGTTCAATGGTGTTGAATATATAGCCAGCAATTGTTAAACAAATAAATTTGCCAATATATAAACCCAAAAAGAATAAACACATATAAAAAAAGCCTTCCCAGAAACTGATGGGTAATAAATGTGCATTGAAAATAATCAATGTCGCCAATAAAGAAAAACTCATCACAAAACCAATATTCATAATCAAGGAGGCCAAACTATTTTGTAAAAGCTGTTCTCTATTTTGCATCATCCTTAAAGAGGATTGACTAAACTGGCTAAAAAGTTTGCCGATATATTGTGGTGCAATTTGAATGATAAAACCATATAAAAAAAGCAACCCAATGATGGCATAAAAAAGTACATCTTTATCAGGCAATGCAAATTTTTGTTCTATTTTATATAGTACCTCACCGGCGCTGGCTGATGTAATTTTTTGATTGTATAATTGATATGCATGCTGTTTTTGTGCAAAGAAATTGAGGTACAATTTGAGCACATTAAAACTACTATCTTTTGGATCTCTTGGAATAGATTGTAAATACCAGGCATCCGCTTGAATGAATGTTTTAGGTATAATTGGCATATACTTTACCCATAAAGTATCTTTAACCAATAAACTATCTTGCACAATGGAGATGGTATCAGTTGAAAGCAGCCCAGTATCTTTTTGATTTGTTTGCTTCACAAGGGTAAAGCTGGACAATAAAAAGAGTCCAATGAAGGCAATAGAAAATTTCTTTATTAGTGCTAACATCTGCTGCAAAAATAAGTATACTAATGCAGAATTAAAGAACAATGCCTAGCTTTGTTGGTAATTCTACTTATGGCATGCATCTATCTACATATTCCATTTTGCAAAAAAGCTTGTCATTACTGCAATTTTCACTTTTCTACGCAGACTGCAGATATGCAAACATTTGTAGATGCACTCATTCAAGAAATTGAACTTCAGAAAAGCTATATCAAAGAACCCATTGAGACCATCTATTTTGGCGGAGGGACGCCTTCCCTAATTGATGAGACACAACTAAAATCTATTCTAGCTGCTATTTATATGCATTTTGATGTCGCCGATTTAATTGAATGCACATTAGAAGCCAACCCGGACGACATGCAACAAAGTAAATTAGCTGCATGGAAAAATATAGGTATCAACCGTTTAAGTATTGGTATACAAAGTTTTCAGGCGAGTGCTTTAACTTGGATGAATCGAGCACATACGGTGGAACAATCGCATGCTGCAATTCAAATGGCATTGGATGCAGGCATTCATAATTTAAGCATTGACTTGATTTATGGTACTCCTAGTTTATCGGACCAAGCATTGATGGCCGACTTAGACTGGATTGAACATTATCAAATCAAACATGTCTCTTGTTATGCTTTAACGGTAGAAGATAAAACTGCTTTAAAGAAAAGTATTGAAAAAGGACAAATTGAAAATGTAGATTCAGAAAAACAAGCAAGGCATTTTGAGATTGTATGCGCTAGATTAAAAACAATGGGTTTAGAGCATTATGAAATTTCAAATTTTGCAAAGCCTGGGTATAGGAGTCAACACAATAGCAACTACTGGTCTGGCAAAACCTATCTTGGACTTGGCCCTTCGGCACATTCATTTAATACCATTTCAAGACAATGGAATATTGCAAACAATGCACTGTATATTAAAAGTATTGAAAATGGACTTTTGAATTTTGAAATTGAAATCCTAACAGAAGCAAATCGTTACAATGAATACATGATGACTAGCTTAAGACGTATGGAAGGATTTGATCTTGATTTAATAGCAGCAAAATTTGGAAAGCGCTATCATGAACATAGCATTGCTATGATAAAAGAAATGGATTCTAAAAATATTTTTAATCAAAAGGGGAACCAATACAGTCTAAAAGACGAAGCAAAATTTCTTGCAGATGGTATTGCATCAGATTTCTTTATACTAGAATCTGCTCCAAGTTCTTAAAAGTAAGATCGGGTGCTGCGCCCTCCCATAGTATTTGATAGACTGCATCCATGATAGGAAGCTCTACTTTCAAGGCCTGATTCATTGTGTGGATACACTTACTAGCATTGTAGCCTTCTGCCACCATATTCAATTCTAATTCTGCAGCTCTTACTGAATACCCTTTCCCAATCATATTCCCAAAGGTTCTATTTCTACTATGTAAGGAATAACAAGTCACTAGTAAATCACCTAAATAAACAGATGCATTGTGATTCATGTTAGATGCATCATTCAATTCTTTTTTAGCAATTTCTTTTAATAGTACTTGCATTTCATTGGCACAATTTGCAATAAATACACTTAAAAAATTATCACCATATTCCAATCCATGCGCTATACCTGCGCCAAGTGCATAAATATTTTTTGCTACACCAGCATATTGAACACCAATCACATCCTTATTGACAATGGTATTGATATACTCTGATTTAAAATAACTTGCAATGGTTGTAGTTGTATTTTCGTCCAAGCCAGAAAAAGTCAAATAGGACAATTGCTCAGCTGCAACTTCCTCTGCATGGCTTGGCCCTAATAAGGTAAAGTAGGATGAAAGTGGAAAATTAAATTTTTGAGCAAGCCAATCATTCAATAAAATATTATGTACTGGTAACACCCCTTTCACTGCCGATACGATTAACTTATCCTTAAGGTCTCCAACTTCTAAGGATGCAAGCGTTGTTTCAATGTGGATAGATGGGACGGCAATGATAATGATATCAGACGCAGCAACGACCAATTTGATATCTGTTGAAAAACTGATTTTTTGTAAATCAAAATAAGCGTTTCTTAAATAAAGCGGATTGTGTTTGCGCTTTTCAAAATAATCAATATTGGATTGTTGTCTAAGACACCAAGTAATTTGGTGGCCATTTTCTGTTACAATCTTTGCAATCGCTGTAGCCCAACTTCCGCTACCAATGATACCAATTCGCTTATTTTCCATTTTGCAAACATATGAAATTCATAAAAAAAGGGGCGCATTTTTTATATGCGCCCCTTTTTTAAGGTCAACTTTATACCTAATCACCTTATTTCTCTTCAAATAACTTTTCTTTTGTAACTACTTTTACCAAAGAACCATCTTTTAATGTCTTGCTTACAATACTATAAGGTCCTGTAATCACTTGGTCTCCAACTTTTAATCCAGACACTTCGATAAAGTTTAAGTCCTGAATTTCTGTTTTAACCTTAACCATTTTCACCTTATTGTCTTTTTGTAAAATAAAGACTACTTCATTTAAGACTTCCTCTTTTGCAGGTTCTTTTTCTGTATTGTTATTGGCAGTACTAGACACTTTAGTGTCTTTTCCTTTACCATCACTGTCTCTTGTTGTAACTGCATTTAATGGCACAGAAACTACATTTACTTTAGACTTAGTTTGAATATCTGCACTCGCAGTCATACCTGGTCTAAAAGGGAAAATAGCATTCTCTTTAATTAAGTCTGCATAGCTATCCGTTAATAAACGAATATGCACTTTATAATTTGCTACTTCTGCAGCTGAACTAACGCCTGAAGCTGCAGTGATTGGGTTGGCAATCTTGTATACAATCCCTTTGAATTTTCTATTGTTATACGCATCAACTTCTACCAACGCAGTGTCACCCAATTTTACTTTTGTAATATCATTTTCCCCCACATCTACTCTTACTTCGATACTCTTCATATCAGCCACACGCATCATTTCGGTACCTGCCATTTGCGCAGTTCCTACCACACGCTCACCTTCCTTAACATTCATCAAACTTATAATACCGTCCATTGGAGATACAATCGTAGTTCTTGCTAAGTCCTTTTCTGCTCGAGCCAATTGTGCTTTCACACCTTGCACTTGGGCTTCGCCACTTTTAATTGACTCTTTTGCAGAATTGTAACTTGATTCTGCACTACGGTAAGTTTGTTCTACTTGCTCATATTCAGCTCTTGATACAATCTTGTCTGCAAATAATTTTTTAAAGCGCTCATAAGCTACTTTAGAATTTTCGTAGGCATTTTTTAAGCCACTCAAATTTGCTTTCACATTTTCGTATTGTGCTTTCGCTTGATTTACAGAAGCAGTTACTTGATCTCGTTGAGAAGAGTAAATGTCTGCATAGATCTTAGCCAATACCTGACCCTTGGTCACTTTCGCACCCTCTTCTACAAATAGGCTTACAATCTCTCCAGAAATATCTGGACTAACTTTTACTTCAATTTCTGGATACACTTTACCACTAGCATTCACCGACTCAGTAATGGTTCTTAGTTCCACTTTCTCTACTGTTACTTCGATACCTTCTTCTTTTCCAATAACACCGGCTTTTTTAAGTCCCACTAGTACTACAACTAGTACAACAAAACCTACGATACCCCAAATGATTTTCTTATTCATTTTATTTATTTTACGTTGCTTTTAAAAGATTAAAGAGAAAGTGCTTCTCCTTTATAAAACTCAAGTAATTTGATTCTAAATACGTACTCAAATTGAGCAGCTTTATAATTTACTTTAGCTCTTAAAAAATTATTTTGATTGTTTAATAATTCTACGGTGCCTAGCAATCCTAACTCATAACGCTTTGTAGCAAAGCTATATGCCTTCTCTGCAGTTGTCACTGCCTTTTGATTGGCATTTAATTTATTATATGCCACCACAGCATTAGTATATGCTGCATAAATATCTTGCTTTAATTTTCTTTGTGCATTTTCTTGTTGTAAACTAGCAGACTGGTAATTTAACTTAGATTGCTGATACGCTGCCTTAGATTGATTGCCATTGAAAATTGGAATTGATAATTGAAAACCGAAATTCTGACCAAAGTTATTGTCTAATTGTCTGCCCCATCCATTCCAAATATTACTAAAATCTCTATTAGCTGTTACGGTATTGTATAAAGGACTTTGTACAAAATATTTAGCAGTGCCCACTGTCACAAATGGACTTGTTGGTGAAATATTGCTAAACCCTGCAGGTTCAATCCCGCTAATATATTTAAATGCATTAGAGAAATTGGAGCTTAAAGAATAGCCAAAGCTTAAAGTTGGATAAAATCCGGCTTTTGCTACTAATTGATTTTTTTCTGCTGCCTTTACACGAAGGTTTGCGGCTTTAATATTAGGAAGGTTTTGTTCGGCAACACTGAATACATAGTCTGGCTGCAAGTCTGCAAAAGCTTGTAATTTAATTTGCTCCACTGGCTGAACGTATACATCAAATGCATCAGATGCATCTAAATTCAACAATGCTTTTAAACTTAATTTGCTTTGATCTACGTTAGAGATGGCTGTGATATAATTACTACTATCATTTGCCAATTGAGTTTCTAATTCTAATAAATTAATTTCTGGCAACAATCCAACTTCAACACGCTTTTTTGTTGCAGCTAATTGTTCTGTCGTTTGTGCGATCTGAATTTTAGCTATTTCTGATTGTTCAATATTGGATAAAACTTGTAAATAAAATGTAGCCACATTCACCGAAATATCATTCGACGCAGTTTGTAGATCGGCGATACTTGCCAACCAACTATAATTACTTGCTGCAGCTGAATTACTTAATCGATTGTTATTGTAAACTTGTACACCTCCATTCAATCCAAAATTATTAAATAAAAATTGGGTGGTAGTGAAGGCGTTGGTTACAGGGTCAATGGAACGACCTAAACGCATTCCTAGGCCAGAAGAACCAGTCAAATTTGGCAACCTACTATCCTTAGCCTGGTCTGCCTGCAACTTTGCCAATCTTGCCTGAATATCTGCTTGTTGAACAGAAATATTATGCTTTATAGCATACTCCACACAAGTTCTTAAATCCCATTGTGTGGGTTTTTGTGCCGTTAAGGACATTGTGCATCCAAGAAAAATAAACGAAAAAATGTATCTCATTGTCTGTATTGATAATTATAAATTCCTATTATACAGTACAAAAGTAATACAAACCTTAGGAGTTGTCTAATTTTTAGACAAACGGACATCCAATTGGCTGAACAGCTATGGGTGTGTATAAATGGCTTCCATTATATGTTGGAGGTCTTTTTATAATAAAATAGGCGATATAACACCAATACAATGGCTACTAAAATAACCGCAGTAAGGGCAGAATAAGGCTTATCAATGACCACAGCAACAGCAACAAAAGCATATGACAATACAAATATGGCTGCAAAAATGGGCGTCCAACGCTTTAATCCGCCAGTTACAGCTGCGTCACCCTGGGCCTTACGTCTTAATATGAATAGAGTCGCTGCAGATGTACTCATCCCTAAGCAATCCAAGAAAATACTAAAACTCAAAACATCATCAACCCCCTTGCCAAAAAATGTGATCAAAACTGTAGCAATGGCAAAAACGGTCAGCCCAGGAACCAGTGCATCTGTTTTAGCATGCTTTTTTTGAAACACTTCGGGCAATACTTTATCCTCACTCATGGCAAACATTACCCTTGGGTTGCTCATTAATATCACATTCACATAAGCGAGTACACTTAAGACCATTGCAAAATCAAATACTTTGGCGCCAAGCGTACCAAACCATGCTTCAAATAAAAGCGAACCAATGGCATTGGCATTTTTAATATTGTCAAATCCAATCACTTGTACATAAGTGTAATTAATAGCTAAGTATAAAAACAAAACGAGTAAAATACCAATCACAATTCCTCTTTGCATCGTCTTAGCAGAACTGACTTCTGCACCAAAATTGATGGTTTGTTGATAGCCTCCATAAGTAAAAAATACAGATACCAAGCTCACTAGTAAAAGCAACATCCCATTACTACCATCGTACACATATACTTTACCATCATTGAATCCATGTGGTGCAACATTTACACCCTTGAACAAGGATGTAATGAGTAATAAAATCAAACTAATTTTCACAATCATCAACACGTTCTGCGTTCTACTACTTGTTTTTAATCCTAGTAAATTGACGATATAAAATAATCCGACCGAAAAGGATGCCACACCAATATTGAATAAGGTGCCAGAAGGTCTTCCAAATAATAAATCACTTACATAATCTGCACCAATTAATGCCACTACAGCTAATGAAGCGGCATTGCTAATTAAGATTAACACGTTAATTGTAAATCCAACACCAGGATGGTAACAATGTGCAAACACTTTATAATACCCGCCCATTACAGGCAATCTTTGTCCAATCTCCGCATAAGTCAATGCACCAAATAAAGCAATGATCCCCCCAATGATCCAAGCACTAAAAAAAATAAGTGGCGTACCAGACTTAGCAGCAATGGTGGCTGGGGTTTTAAAGATACCCATACCAATCACTAAGCTCACTACAATCATGGTTAAACTAAAAAAATTGATGCTTTGTTTTGCTTTTGTGCTCATATGAAATGCTTTACACTTTTCTTAAATATAAATATATCAACTTATTGGGAGTTTTCAACAAAGGGTTGATAATTAAATAGAACTCCTGAATTAAAAGAGAATAAATTTGTGCTTGATTAGGTTCATGTAAATGATTAAAAGGGAATCCTGTTCAAACCAGGAGCTATTCCCGTAGCTGTGAGTTCGATGCGAAAGCATTAAGTCATATCCACTGAAGCAATTTGGGAAGGACGACTTTGAGAAGAACGAGCCAGAAGACCTGCCTGATTAAAATAAACCAACAGCTTTCGGGTAAAAAGCAAGGATTGTAAAAAATTAAGCGCGGGCAAATTACCACCCTACTTAATTCATTATGGTTCTCTTTCTCCAGGAAGCTCATTGTTCACTCAATAAAATGAAAAAACAAAACAATGAGCACAAAAATTATCACGCTCTCGGTGTGCCTTATCGCCACCGTGTCCACCGTCTTTGGACAACAAAAAGACAGTCTTCAAAAAAGTTCAACCCCCACACAGTTGGAGGATGTGATTGTAACTGCTAATAAAATTGAGCAGAAACAAAATGGAACTAGTAAAGTCATCACCGTAATTTCTGCTGCACAAATTCAGCAAAATGCAGGCAGAACCATTGCACAATTACTGAATGAACAAGCTGGATTAAGCTTACCAGGCGCATTAAGTAATTTAGGCACTGTGCCTAGTATTTATATGCGAGGCGCAGCTTCCGGAAGAACATTGATTTTATTAGACGGCGCTCCTGTAGGGGATCCTTCAATGATCAGCAATGAATTTGATTTAAACTTAGTACCACTCAACCAAGTGGAGCGTATTGAAATTTTGAAAGGTGCTCAGAGTACACTTTACGGATCGGACGCCATTGGTGGTGTCATTAATATCATTACAAAATCAAAAGGAAAACCTTTTGTTTCTGGCGCATTGAGCTATGGAAGTTATGGTACCACGCAGGGTAATTTACAGTTTAACAGCAGTATTAATAAGTTGAACTATACTATTGGTTTTGAAAATCAAAATGCAGATGGATTTTCATCAGCAAAGGATATCACTAACAAAGGAAATTTTGATAAGGATGGCTATCAAAACAATAGCTTTTTTGTAAAAGCAAAATACCAGATTGATTCACTTTGGGATGTACAATTGTCTAGCAGAATGACTGCCTATAAAGCTGCGATAGATTATGGTGGCTTTATGGACGACAAAGACAATGAATTTAAAAATGCCACTTCAATGAGTGGGTTGGTCTTAAAATATAAAAAGGCTAAAACTAATTTTCAATTACAGTATCAATACACCACTCAAGACAGGACCTATTTAAATGATAGTGCAGATAAGACATACTTGATCTATGAAAACAATCAGTATGCAGGTACAACTCATTTTGCAGATGCCTTTTTATCTACACCAATCAATAAAAATATTCAATGGATTGTAGGGAGTGATTTCAGATACGGCTCTTACAATCAAACCTACGAGTCTATCAGTAATTGGGGACCATACAATGATGTGTTTAGAGATACTTTTCAATTTCAGAATGCCTTATATACCTCTGTCTTGATTAATGACAATGCAAAAAAATGGTTGCTTGAATTAGGTGCCAGATACAATAACCACAATCGTTTTGGCAATAACCAAACATTTACATTCAACCCATCTTATGCATTAACGGATCAAGTAAGATTGATAGCGAGTGTATCTACTGGATTTAAAGCACCATCACTTTATCAGCTAAGTTACAATGACAAATTAAAAGCAGAAACTTCTTTTAATACCGAGCTAGGTATTTCATTCAGAAAAGGACAAGTATTTGCAAGAGCAGTCTACTATAACAGAAATATTAAAAATGGTATTGACTATAATTATATAGACTATAATTTTTTCAATTTTATCCAACAAAAAGTGAATGGTTTAGAAATTGAAATCCAGCATCCCATCACCGAGCAGCACCAATTTTCATTGAACTATACTTTGATGAATGGACAAGAAACCAATCAAAACAGGATCACCACAACAGATACCATTACTTATAATTATTTATTAAAGCGTCCAAAACATAGTTTGAACGCACAATGGAATTATGCAATTAATCGCAAATGGAATGCAAGTTTAACTGGAAGATTCATTAGCGAACGCAAGGATGTTGGCGGCTATGCTAAACCAGATGTAATCTTGGGTTATTATACACTATTGAATGCAAACATCCAATACAAGTGGAGTAAGCGCATTGTGGTATTTGCAAATGGTCAGAATCTATTGAACGATAATTTTAGTGAAGTCAATGGTTATAATGCTATTGGCAGAATGATTCAATTTGGGATACGTTTGAATTAAAACTTGGTTGTTACCAAAATAACAACTCACAACTTGATCAATTTAAAGGGTTAGTAAATCTAAAAAAGCTTTGTATCTTCATACAAAGCTTTTTTTATGGCATTCAAAATAGATGAACTACTTACCATTGTTTTTACACTATTCGCGGTAATTGATATCGTGGGGTCTATCCCTCTATTAATTGCGATGAAAGAAAAGTCGGGTGCCATTAAATCACTTAAAGTGACCCTAATTTCTGGAGGCTTAATGATTTTATTTTTATTCCTAGGCAAACCTTTTTTACAATTATTGGGCTTAGATGTAAGATCATTTGCCGTAGGTGGATCTATTGTAATTTTTCTTTTAGGACTTGAGATGGTGTTGGGCCATGAAATTTTTAAAGGCGATAAAAATGCACAGTCTGGAGCTGTGGTGCCCATTGCCTTTCCTATTATTGCCGGAAGTGGAACGCTTACTACTATTATGTCTTTAAAGGCAAACTATGATGAACTCTATATAGCACTAGGTATTATAATCAACTTAGTAGTTATATACATAGTTTTAAAATCACTAAATTTTATTGAAAAACTGCTAGGGCCCGGAGGCTTACTAGCAGTTCGTAAATTTTTTGGTGTCATTCTTTTAGCCATTGCTGTAAAAATATTCTCTAGCAATGTTGGAGCACTGATACGCTAAAAAGAATACCTAGCTTGTACAATATAATTTCGGCCTAAAGCAGAGATACCACTCGCAAAATAACGGTAATTTAAATCGGCGATGTTTTCGATTTGAAAACTGAAATTTAATTTTTTAGTGAACTGATAATTTGTGTTGATATTCCAAATTTGCCACGCAGGCATACCATCTTTGGTGGCATAAATCTCATTATCCTCACCATTTAAGTTATAGTCCTCAATGCGCTTCCACCCATTAAATAAGGTAAATAATTCGGCAGTAAACTTTTTTACATCATGCTTTAGTCCTACTCTGCCATAGGTAGGAGGGATATGGTCTAAAGGCATTTCTACTAAACCATTTTGGTAGGTGCCCTTTGTATAAGTATAGGTAGCAGCCAAAGTAGTATTAGGCGATAAATTGGCAGAACCATTGACATTAAATCCATAAACAACAGCCTTTGCTTTATTTTGAGTGGCATACACATCACTCATGATACTTTGATATAGGATAGAACTTGCATTATTCCATTTAAACTTGTCAACGACCAATGCATTTCTAAACCAGGTATGAAATAATGAAAAACCAATGCTATAAATAGAAGTTGTTTTTGAAACATTCAATTCGGCGTTGTATGTGTACTCAGGTTTTAAATCCTTATTGGGTACTACTACATAACCAGTTCTTGTATCAAACACTTTGGTTAAGTCATCCACATTCGGTGCTCTAAATCCACTGCTCACACCAAAACTAACCCTGAGCCCATCTGCTCCATTATAGGCCATACCTAAATTACCGGTCAAAGCAGTATTGTTTTGATTGGCATCTGTGAATGGGAAACGCATGAGTGCAGTGTCTTTGAAATTAGCATTCAATTGAACATTATTTAAACGCAAACCACTATTCAATACCCAATTGCCTTTCAAAAATTGAGTGTGCTGTGCGTACAATGCATAATTAGACATATTGGTAGGCCCATCACTATACCTTGTAGTAATGGCACTACGCAGATTCGTAGCAATATTATTACGATACGCAGTTGAGCTAACATCGTTGTAATAAGACTCAACTCCAATATTTAAAGTACTAGACTTTCCTTGGTGCAATAAATCCATATTCAAACCAAAAATATCCACCGCCTCGAATCTATAATCTTTGTTATTGGATTTAAATCTTCTTGTGATTCTACTTTCTTCCAAGTGCTGGTAATTGATGTTTGTAGTTAATTTTTGAAAATAACCATTCAAATTTGAATTAGTTAATTTATACCCAATCATATTGCGCACTTGCGGGCCATAATACCACTCTGAAAATACAGGCAACCCTTTACTAGTTTCCGTTAAACGATCATATCTGTTGATATCAGAAGAATTAGAGAATTGTACATTCAATAAATGCTCCGTATTATCATTAGGCTTGAACAATACTTTTTGTAATAAATCTATTTGATTGTAACCACTTAATTTTTGAATGTTTACAAATGCACTATTGTCTTTTATAATATCTGTATTGTTATCACGAGCAACATAAAATAGTCTTTTACCAAAGTCTGGATAAGCAGCTAGTCTTTTATTTCCTTGACGCATATCACCGAAATTACTTTTGGTGACAGAAGTCAGAAAAGCCCATCTATTATCGGCAATATTGAGGTCTACGTGTTGACGTTGTTCATTTTGTCCATTACCGAACCGATAGACTAGATTGCCATTTGTTTTCCATGGAGCTTTTTTAGAAACAAGATTGGATTTAAACAGTTGCGGCTGCTTGGTAAATAAATTCACCACACCACCCAGTGCATCGCTACCAAATAAAGTAGAACTTGGTCCATAAATAATTTCTACTCTATCTAATATCATATTATCCACTGTGATGATATTTTGTAAATGCCCCGCTCTAAAAATAGCACTGTTCATACGTACACCATCTACCATTAACAATACCCTACTAGCCTCAAAGCCTCTAACAACGGGGCTTCCCCCACCAGCTTGACTTTTTTGTACAAATACCTGACCAGAAGCTGTTAAGATATCTGCCGTATTCGCTTGCTGTTGCAACAATACTTTATCGGTTAATGCAACCACCCTTTGTACGATATTTTTTGAGAGCGTTGGAAACTTATTGGCATAAATAACTACATCTTGCAATTGCTTACTTGAAGTGTCAGATTGCGCCAAAAGCTCCAAACTCATCCCAAAAAATAACAGTACGCTTAATATTAAACGCATGCTTAATTTTTAAAATGAAAATGAATTGCTATCAAATCAAATAATAATTCAATAGCCCTGTCTTATGTATTAGACAGTTTCTGGCGGATGTGAGATTGTTCCTGAATAACTACTTAAAATTGGTGTAGTCAATAATGGATACTTCTTTTTTAGTAAAATATAGTTGAATAAACTTTGGGTATTGAATGAAGGACATTCATATACTGCAATGCTTAGGTTCAATTTGATTTTGGAAGAAGTAGATTTAGATTGCCCCTCTTTACCCAAATGATGTGCTTTATGCTGATTCGCAACAATGGCTGCTTCTTCTTCATCCGATGCTGCTTTAATCACCCAACCTTCTTTGGTTTGCTTTATAGAAACAATATCATAGAACATACCCTTGTAACTAAATTCACGGCCCTTCTCCTCCCACTGATAACCATCGGGTAAAATGGATTTATCTTTTACGGTGAGTGTGATTTGATCTGCTTGCTCGATGGACTCACCTGCATCAATACTTGCGAATCTTTCCTGCTCATGTATTTTTTCCTGAAGCCAATAAAAATAGCTTAGGCTACTTGTTGATAATAACAAGGCCGCAAAACAAAATATGGCAATCACTTTTTTCAAGAATCCTAAGGTACGGAAAAAGCTACGAAATAATTATTGGTAATTGGATCGCTATTTAAAGTCCTATTTGTAGCCAAGCCCAGGATCGAACTGGGATTTAGCGCTTCGGAAACGCTTGTACTAACCATTGTACGACAAGGCCATAAACAAAATTATGAAATTGCGCCAATAACTTACCGTCGAAATAATACTTTAATAGCCGCAGGCAGGAAAATTTGTGTAGGCAAACTGGTCATGATCTTGATATCATCCAGTAAGGTAGATGTATTAGATAAGAATTTAAAAACAGTGGCTGCAGTATTCTTTTTAAATATGCGCGCAAATATTTCATCGCCTGCCATTTTTTGATTTTCAAGAATATACAATAAAACTGCATCATAAAATTGATGCCTTGTATGATGTACAGCAGGATTCAAGGCTTGATTCAATTTTAATTGATGTACAATCTGTTGGGTTTGCTTCTGGATAAATTGAAAAGCATAACCCGTACTTGCCTTGACTGCATCCCCCATTGTCCCTATTGAAACAACCGCACCATCATTGGAAGTCAATTTTTTAGAAGTCATAGGTATAGCACCCATTTCAGAATGTTGAATTTGATAAGCTTGACCTTTGTGATGCTCCTCTATATAGGCGTTTAGTACGGTATCATATTTTGACTCTAATAAAATCGTTGTAGAAAATAAAGTATACTCTACCAATGCTTTTTTATCTGTTAATGGGAGCAAGTACATAAAAGCTGTTGCATCCATTTGAGGCACATTAAAATCCATTAATCTAGCAACAGTATCATCAAAAACAGCGATGTCAAATTCCACTACAATACCTTTAAAATGTTGCCAAAGTTTCGATTGGATGCGCTCCCCATTGATACTTGAAAATACATATCCTGCATTTGCACTGCCCCCTTCCCAATTGACCCTTGCACTGTTAGTATTGATAGAGTCAATGCTTAAGATCTTAGACGCCACCCATTCTACATTGTCAAAACCTTTTGCAAAATCAGTAACATATTGGTAAAAATCAATTCCTTGAATCATCTTGTATTCAAAAGGCGCAGTTGGTAAAGAACGATGCATCGACCCTTTTAATACTTCTATATTGGACCATTTTTTACAAACAATGGATTCAAAGGGTCCAGCTTGATCTTCCCAAAAACACCAAGTCCTATCATTCCCTTTATTAAAATTGGCATCCAACACCAGGATCTTTTTTTTACTTAATATAGGATCTTGCAGTAAATGGTATAACAAAGAATAGCCGGCGCAACCTGCACCGGCTATTATATAATCATATTTATTTTCGACTTGCAATGGGTTATCTGTTGTTTTGTATCATTTCGTCACGCTTAACTTTATCCCAATATTTTTTAGCTACAATCAGCATACCAAAACTTTCACTATCTTCTTTGCCCAAGTGTTTATGGTGCATTTTATGTGCCCAACGAATGGCTTTGATATATCGATTATTTGATTTTGTAAACCATTTGATTCTTTGGTGAATAATCACTTCGTGTACAATAAAATAAGCCAATCCATACATGGCTACACCAGTTCCAATACCCGATAACCATGGCATGGCATTGAATGTACCATAAAAAATACAAGCCATACTTGGAATCGCAAAAATCAAAAAGAATGCATCGTTCTTTTCAAAAAAATGTCCAGTAGGTTGATGGTGATCTTCGTGTAAGTACCATAAAAAACCATGCATGACATATTTATGCGTTAACCAAGTAACACCTTCCATAATCGCAAAAGTCAATAACATAGAAATTAAGAAAATCATAAAGGAACGTTTAGGATGTAAAGGTACTATAACAAATTTAAGCTTGCTCTAATTTTTGCTTTGAAAACAATAAATAATTTTGCGTAATCTGGTATCCTAATTCTGGTGCTTAATAAAGCAGTATGGTTGGTCTGTTTAATCTTATTAAATAAAGCATAGTAGTATTTAAACGCTACATAAACCCCAAAACGACAAGGAACCGGGAGGGCCTTGATACCGTCTAAAGCTGCATCAAAATCTGCTTGAATATCTGCTTCAATTTGTTGCTTATCCGAAAGGCTAAAATTACTAAAATCACAATTTGGAAAATACATGCGCTCCATGCCCACAAAATCCGCTTTGATATCCCTTAAAAAATTCACTTTTTGGAAAGCAGCACCTAAGCTTTGTGCTGCAGGCTTCAATGCTTCATATTGCGCATCGTTACCATTACAAAATATTTTTAAACACATCAACCCCACCACTTCGGCACTTCCAAAAATGTATTGGTTGTAACTTGCTTGATCATGGGACTGCTGTGAAAGATCCATCTCCATACTGTATAAAAATGCATCAAGTAATGCCCTGTCTATATTAAATTGATTATAGGTCAATTGAAAACGATGTAAAATTGGATTTAAGCTAATGCCATTGTCCAATGCTGCATAAGTATCTGCTTTGAATGTTGCAAGTAATGTTGCTTTATCATACTCATGAAAAGTATCTACAATCTCATCTGCAAATCGCACAAATCCGTAAATATCATAAATAGATTGATGTAATGACTTGTCCAATAATCCAATGGCAGAAGAAAAACTTGAACTATACAGTAAAGTAGTAGACTTACTACTTTGCGCGGTTACTTCGTTGTATAATGTTAATGAAGACATGTCGAATTAAGCTTTATGTTTTTGATTAACAAGTTTAGCCACTACTTCGCCACTAATTAAACTTGGTGGCACGCCAGGACCAGGCACTGTTAATTGACCAGTGTAATATAAGTTATTTACTTTTTTACTCTTACAACTTGGTTTTAAATTTGCTGTTTGCAATAATGTATTTGCTAATCCATAGGCATTGCCTCTAAAAGAATGGTATTCTTCTTTAAATTCTTTTACTGCAAAAGAGCGCTTGTATACAATCGAACTTCGAATAGACTGACCAATGCGTTCCTCGAATCGTTGAATGATCATCTCGAAATATTGGTCTCTGATTCCCTCAGTATCACCTTCTAACCCAGCAGCAATAGGGATTAATAAAAATAAATTTTCACATCCCTCTGGTGCCACAGTCGGATCTGTCACCGATGGTGCACTTGCATAAAATAATGGTCTTGTAGGCCATTTAGGATCGGAATATATTTCATGCCCATGTAATCCAAAGTCAGTATCAAAAAATAATTGATGATGCAATACCCCCTCTAATTTTTTATTCAGTCCTACATAATACAATAAGGAACTTGGCGCCATCACCCTTGAATCCCAATAAGCTGCAGAATAGGATTGATATGCTGGTGCTAATAATTTAGTTTCGATATGATGATAGTCGCCTGCACCAATCAATACATCCATAGTGTATGTTTGCTTTTCACCAGAAGCAGTTTTCAAAGTATGGACTGCGACCGCTTTTCCAGATTGCACTTGGATGGATGTTACTTCCTCTCCAAATTTAAATTGAACCCCTAATGAAGTTGCTAAATCATACATCCCTTGAACGATACTATACATACCAAATTCAGGATACCAGGTACCCCCTTTGATATCTGCATAATTCATCAAGCTATATAAGGCTGGTGTTTTTTCTGGTAATGCACCTAAGAATAATACTGGGAACTCCATCAAAGATTGTATAGATGGATGTTTGAAAAATTTAGCAACATGTTTTTTCATCGATTGAAAAACATCTAATTTAAAAACACCTTTCACTAAATCCATATCCAAAAATTCTGTCAATGACAAACCTGGATTATGAACTAGTTTTCCAACACCTACATCGTATTTAAACTTTGCCTCTGCCATAAAAGCATCCAATGCTTTAGCAGCGCCTGGCTCAACCGACTCTAATAAATTTTGTAATTCGTTGTAATTGGCTGGTATATCCCAACCTTCTTTTTCAAAATAAACTCTGTAAGAAGGATCCAGTCTTTTAAGTGCGTAATAATCACTTACTTTTTTACCAAAGGAATTAAAATACCTTTCAAAAATATCTGGCATCCAATACCAACTTGGACCCATATCAAATGTAAACCCTTCTGCTTTAAACTTTCTTGCTCTACCACCTGGTAAATCATGCTTTTCAATCACTGTAACTTCCCAACCCATTTTTGCTAAGAAACTCGCGGTAGATAAACCTGCAAAACCCGCTCCTATAACAATTGCTTTTTTTGATGTCGATGACATGAATTTAATATCGTTGAATTTTTTGCTTTAAAATTTTTCTAGCAAAGTGAATTCTACTTTTGATTGTACCAAGAGGCTCATTTAGTGCTTCAGCAATTTCATTATACTTATACCCTTCGTAGTATAAATTAAATGGTGTTCTAAATAACTCTGGTAAATCATGTATGAATTGATTTACTTCCTTCAAATTTAAGTTAGTTATTCCATCATTCACCACCTTATTGAAAGTTTGATCAATTAAAAAATCATTCGGACTATTATCCAACACAGTTGATTGCTTTGCCTTACGACGATAATCATTGATGAAAATATTACGCATAATGGTATACAACCATGCTTTTATATTGGTTCCAACATTGTACTTGTCTTTATTGGAAATAGCTCTGTATAATGTGTCTTGGTACAAATCCTTCGCAGACTCGTGGTCCTTGGTTAGATTAATAGCAAATGGTCTTAAAAACTCCGCATTTTCAGTAAGTAGTAGGCTAAATTCTGCGTTTGACATACAATAATGTTTAATGTTTGAGGACTAAAGTTAAACATAATTATTTGAGATAAATGCATTTTTGTTTAATTATTTTTAAAATATATTAAACAAAGCACGTTGGGTTAATCAAAATGATGTCTCTAAATTGTATAAAACATTGTTTTAGAGTCACTTAGCAATACCTCATAAGAGGTTGCATCAAATATGTTTGGTGTGATGTGGTAGAAGGATACAGCTCAATGGAAATGGGTGGATCCTTAAATATCCTGTAAAAAGGCAATTGTTTCAGACAAACTACGCTTCAATTGCATATTTGGAGAGATTTTACCCTTATACTCCTGTATTAATTGACCAGATAAAATGATCGGTATTTGCTGATTGATGGTTGCTAAATTGGCAAAGAATTTATCCAATTTGAAGTTTCTTGCAGGCATTGTAATATGGCAATACAAGAAATCAACTTTTTTATTTTCAGTTAAGTATTTCAAGTCAACCATTGGCACGTTCGTACCTAAATAGTCTACATAAATACCTTTTTGCTTCAATAGGAAATGAACATACAATAAGCCCAATTCATGGTACTCTCCTTCTGGAAGGAATAACACGATACGCTTGGTATAATTTAATAATGGCGTTAGACGCTCAATACCTAAAATGATTTTTTGACGAACAATATTGGTAGCCAAGTGTTCTTGTGCTGGGTTGATATGATTGGTTACCCAAAGTATACCTACACGCTCCAAATAAGGGAAGATGATTTCGTTGATGGCTTTTTCGATCCCTTTTTGTCCAATATATAAATCTAATTGGCGCTCAAAAGCAACCATGTTTAAACTCACCATTTCTTTAATCAAGGCATTCACAACGCGCTCTTTTTGCGCATCCAACTGGTTTAAGGCCATGATCTTTTCTTCCATCTGCTCGGAAGACATCTTATCTATATGAGAAATCTTGAATCCGTATTTATTTAATAATGAAACGTTTAAAATCACCTTTAATTCATCAGCAGAATATGATCTGATATTCGTTTCTGTTCTTTGAGGTTGCAAAAAATTATAGCGCTGCTCCCATATACGTATGGTGTGCGCTTTAATTCCAGAAATTTTCTCTAAATCTTTGATTGTATAAGATGACATACTACAAAAACAACAATCTTACAGAATAGTTCAGTTTATTTTGAAATAAGTAGTTTAAAACCAGTTTTGTCTAATCATTAAAGTTATTTATATACTTTAAGTAAACAAAGCTACTTCTTTAAACCTCGTAAATATTCCCCATAACCGCTTTTAGCGTATTTATCGGCTAAAACTAGTAATTGAGCTTTGTCAATAAAGCCCATTCTAAAGGCCACTTCCTCAATACATCCTATTTTTTGACTTTGACGCTTCTCAATCACACGTACAAACTCACAAGCATCCGCTAAGGATTCAAAAGTACCTGTGTCTAACCAAGCGGTACCTCTATTCATGATACCTACCTGCAATTGCTTACGTTCTAGATATACTTTGTTCACGTCGGTAATTTCGTATTCGCCTCTTGGAGATGGAGGAATATTTTTAGCAATCTCTACTACTTGGTTATCATAAAAATATAAACCTGGTACAGCATAATTCGATTTAGGTACTTTTGGTTTTTCTTCTAAAGAAAGTGCATTGTTGTTTTCATCAAACTCCACCACACCATAACGCTCTGGATCATTCACTTCATAAGCAAATACAGCAGCACCATCTACATCATTAAAGGATTGTACTAGTTTACTAAAACCTGCACCGTAAAAAATATTATCTCCTAATACTAAGGCTACTTTATCATTTCCTACAAAATCCGCTCCAATCACAAATGCTTGTGCTAGTCCATTTGGAACTGCTTGTACTGCATAACTAAATTTGCATCCGATTTCAGTACCATCACCCAACAATCTTTTAAATTGATCATTGTCCTCTGGTGTAGTGATAATCAATACTTCCTTAATACCTGCTAACATCAACACAGACAATGGATAGTATATCATTGGCTTATCGTAGATAGGCATTAATTGCTTACTAATTCCTTTGGTAATTGGATACAATCTTGTACCTGATCCACCTGCTAATATAATTCCCTTCATACTATTTTTTTTAGTGTTTATGTTTTCGCACTTTATAAACTCGCAGCGTACTGCGCGAAGCTGCCTAATGTTTTGTCTTTTTCTGAAAATATTAATTCCGAGGTTGGCAATTGCCAATCAATATTTAAATCAGCATCGTTATACATGATACCCACTTCGTTACCTGGCTCGTAAAACTTATCTACTTTATAAAAGAAAGTAGCATATTCACTTAACACCACAAAACCATGCGCAAATCCTGCAGGTACAAAAAATTGTTTATTGTTATCCGCTGTTAATTCAATGGCATGATGTTGTCCAAAACTTGGAGAACCTTTTCTTAAATCCACCGCCACATCTAACACTGCTCCTTCCAAAACGCGCACCAATTTTGCTTGCGCTGCAGCTCCTCTTTGCATGTGCAATCCTCTCAAAACACCTTTAGAAGAACGAGATTGATTGTCTTGTACAAATTCAATGTCTAATCCTGTAGCTGCTTTAAAATCCCTGCTATTATAGGTTTCAATAAAATAACCACGCGCATCTCCATTCACTTTCTCGTGAATGATAAAACAATCTTTCAATGGGGTCTGTTCTACTCTCATTATCTGTTTGTATACATTTCGTTATAGTATTGTTGGTAAGCTCCACTTGTTACATTGGTCAACCACTCCTCGTTGTTCAAATACCAGTCAATGGTTTCGGCTAAGCCTTGTTCAAAAGTCACAGAAGGGCTCCATCCTAATTCCTTATTTAATTTTGTAGCATCAATTGCATAACGACGGTCATGCCCTGGACGATCTTTCACATAAGTAATCAAGCTTTCGCTCTCTCCTTTTGCTCTTCCTAATTTCTCATCCATCTGCGCACACAATAATTTCACTAAATCAATATTGGTCCATTCATTGAATCCTCCAATATTATAAGTGTCTTCACGCTTACCTTGGTGGAACACTAAATCAATCGCACGCGCATGGTCTTTTACAAATAACCAGTCTCTTGTGTACAATCCATCTCCATAAACAGGCAATGGTTTTTTAGTAATGATATTATGAATGAACAATGGGATCAATTTCTCTGGAAAATGATTCGGGCCATAGTTATTAGAACAGTTAGAAATCACCGTTGGTAAATGATAAGTCTCACCATAAGCCCTTACAAAATGGTCGCTCGCTGCTTTACTTGCAGAATAAGGAGAATTTGGGTCATACGGTGTGGTTTCTGTAAACAAGCCTTCCTTACCCAAGCTTCCATAAACTTCGTCTGTGGAAACATGGTAAAACAAATGGTCTCTTTGATTGTCCCAAGATCCATCATGCGCTTTCTCATAACTCAAATCACCCTTCCAATAATCTTTCGCGGTATTTAATAAGTTCACCGTGCCAATCACATTCGTGTACACAAAATCCAAAGGAGAAACAATACTTCTATCCACATGTGATTCTGCTGCTAAATGGATGACATCCGTGATGGCATGCTTTGCAAAAATATCCTTTAATGCAGCTGCATCTAAAATATCTGCTTTTACAAAATGATAGTTCGCAGCTTTTTCAATATCCTTTAAATTCTCTAAGTTGCCAGCATAGGTCAATGCATCTAAATTAAAGATCTGGTAATCTGGATATTTAGAGACAAATAAACGCACTACATGCGAACCAATAAAGCCCGCTCCTCCTGTAATTAAAATGTTCTTTTTCATGGTCATTTATGAGGCACAAAGATATTAATAACGACATATATATTAGAAAGTAATTTGACCTTAAATGGTGTATAAACCCCGGATTCTTACTACATTTAAATACAAATTGGTCAATATGTTACAAAAGGAAAGGTATTATGCATTGGATGTTTTTAGAGGGGCAACCGTGGCCTTGATGATTCTTGTAAACAATCCTGGCTCTTGGGGGCATATTTTTAGCCCTTTGGCACATGCAAGCTGGCATGGATGCACACCCACCGATTTAGTTTTCCCATTCTTTTTGTTTGCCGTTGGTAACGCCATGGCTTTTGTGATGCCAAAATTTGAAAAAGGCACGCCAACTGATTTTTGGAAAAAAGTAGTGAAGCGAACAGTATTGATTTTTTTGATTGGATTGTTTTTAAATTGGAGTCCTTTTGTAAAATGGTCGGACGGACATTTAGTAGCAAAGACCTGGGAGAATATTCGCATTTTAGGCGTCTTACAAAGAATTGCTATTTGCTATTTTTTCGCATCTGTAATTGTGTATTATGGTAAATCTAAAATGGCTTTTTATATTGGCGGATTAATTTTAATCGCCTACTGGATGTTGTGTTTTTTATTGGGTACCCAAGGTCATCCTTATAGCTTGTCTGGATTTTTTGGTAATGCAATAGATCAAACTATTTTAGGGGTGAACCATATTTACAAAGGAGAAGGTGTTCCATTTGATCCAGAGGGATTGATCAGTACCCTACCTGCCATTGTACAAGTAATTTTTGGATTTTTAGTGGGTGAATATATTCAAGCAAAGGGTAAGAGTTTTGAAATGCTTGCACAGTTACTATTAGCTGGTGTGATATTGGTTTTAGCTGGATATATTTGGGACTTTAGTTTCCCTATCAATAAAAAAATATGGACCAGTAGTTATGTCTTGTACACTTCTGGTTTAGCAATCATCACCATCAATGTACTCATTTATTTATTAGAATTTAAAAACAGTAAAGGCGGATGGAGTCATTTCTTTGATGTGTTTGGCAAGAACCCTTTATTCATATTTGTACTCAGCGGATTTTTACCACGTGTACTTGCATTATTAAGATGGGTAGATCATACAGACGAAAAAGGAGAGCCAGTCTACACTTCTGCACTGCCTTGGTTCTACCAACATATTTGTAAAAACATTTCGAGTGATCTAAGAGTAGGTTCTTTATTTTATGCCATATGTTTTATAGCCTTCTTTGCCCTACTTGCAAATATCTTAGATAAGAAAAAGATTTACATAAAAGTATAAGTGGACCAAAAGATTTACTTAAAAAGCACTGCTGCTTTTTCTACACTTTCTGGTTTGCCAACGTCCAATAATATGCCATCACTATGGTCATAAAAATGAATCGCATAGTGTTGTGCGATTTGTAAATAAGCATCTATTAATGAAAACTTGCCTTGCAGACTCAATGCTTCAAAAAAGTTTGCGTGTACAATTTGTATTCCACTAAACGCTTTGGGAACCGCCATGGAAGGGTCTTTTAAAGAATTGGCCCACTTTTCCTCGTTGGTTGTATTATTTCTCCAGCCACACAATGTGCCAGCTGTATTAAAAATTAAATTTCTACTTGTGGCACGATTGGTTACTGCTAAAGTAGCCACCATTTCGCCTTCGGATAAAGCATCAAATGCTTTATCTGCTTCAAGCATTTTTCCCAAATCTAAATTGGTTAAGATATCTGCATTCATCACCAACCATTTTGCTTCATTCTCAAAATGTGCTTTCGCTCTTAACAATCCTCCCCCCGTTTCAAGCACTTCATCCGACTCGTCAGAGATGGTGACATTAGAACCCCATCCGTTATTTTTTTCAATAGCTTCAATTATTTGATCTGCAAAATGATGCACATTCACTACTACATCATAAATGCCATAAGCTTGTAAGTATTCAATATTGCGTTGTAATAAAGGCTTACCATTCACTACAGCCAAAGCCTTAGGATGATGATCTGTAAAGGGCTTCAGCCTAGTCCCTAATCCTGCAGCTAAAATCATTGCCTTCATAAAAAATTATTTTACCCAATTGGTTTGGTTGGTATGCGCTAAAACGACCTTTACTTTATACTTGTTCTTTAAATGTCTTGCAGTTTGTTCTGCAGCAAATACGCTTCGGTGTTGGCCACCCGTACATCCAAAATTAATTTGTAAGGATTCAAAATCTCTAGTTAAATAATTTTCAACAGTGATATCAATTAAATCCCAAACACTATTTAAAAAAGTGTTCATCTTAGTTTTTTGTTCTAAGAAATCTTGTACTGGCTTATCCAACCCTGAAAGTTTTTTATAATCATCAAACCTGCCCGGATTTAAAATCCCACGCATATCAAAAATGAATCCACCCCCATTTTCTGAAGCGTCCGAAGGCAATCCTTTTTTATAACTAAAACTATTGATGGTAATCACCAATGGTGTTTTCTCGGTGGCTTGTATTGGAGTAAATCTGTCTAAGACTTCTTGGCCTACCATCCACTTTAAGATACCTGCAAAAACAGGTGTGTCTTTGTCTAATGTATAAACCTCTAAGAAACTTTTTAAATTTCTCAAACCCAATGGGATACTGGTTAAGAAGTGTGCCTTACGTTCAAACAAACCTCTAAATCCATATGCCCCCAAAACTTGTAATAATCTTAACAAGACAAAACCATGGTATTGTTTTTTAAACAAATTGGCATCAATGGTTTCGCCTAATACTTGTTCTGCTTCTTTGATATAGTCATTCAACAAACGTTCCTTCCATTCATTGGATAATTCTGCTTTTGCTTGCCATAATAAGGATGCCACATCATAAGGCATGCCACCTTTCATTCCGCCTTGGAAATCTATAAAAAATACTTCATCGTTTTTGACGATGATATTTCTGCTCTGAAAATCACGGAACATGAAATAATTGAAATGACTATCGGACAATTGATCACTTAATAATTCAAACTCATTAATCAATGCCTGTTTATCATAAGGATATTGTAAAGTATCTAAGAAATAATATTTATAATAAAGTAAATCAGTTAACACCGCATGCTTGCCAAATGTTTTTGAAGTAAGGCATTTTGAAAAGTCTAATCCCTCGCTTCCTTTCACTTGCAATTGCACCAATGCTTTTAAACTTTTTTGGAATAGTTGATACACCCTTTCCGTCTTGCCTTCTTTTTCTAATACATCTAATAAAGATTCCGAGCCAAGGTCTTCTTGTAAATAAATTTTCTGATCTGCACTAACGGTCAACACTTTTGGAACAGGCAATCCTTTTGAATGAAAATGCTGCGCAAAATAAATGAAGGTCTCGTTCTCCTTAAGATTCAAATTATAGGTAGCAATATAAGAATGAGCGCCGTCTTTGATTCTAAAGTAAATTCTATCTCCACCACTTTGAGGAATTTTTTCAATGTGCTCGCATTCCTTACCTGCGTAGGATACATAAATTTGTTTGATCGCTTCCTTAATTGATTCCATGAACTTTGAATAGGGGTTTTAACAGCACTAAAAGTAATTAAATAAATTTAGCTTACGAAAAAACTAAAAAAAGCGTTAAATTTCAACCAAATTAACCCCCTTATGAACAGACAAAATATGTCATTGAGACAAGTAATGTTAATGCTGTTACTCTCCTTTTTTTCAGTAGCAGCCATCGCGCAAGCACAAAAGATCACTGGAACAGTGGTGGACAGTAAAGGCAGTCCTTTAGAAGGCGTTACTGTAAAAGTTCAAGCCACCAATGCTTTTACCACCTCTAACAAGGCTGGTGCATTCACTATCAACGCCAAAACAGACGACTTGATTGAGTTTAGTTTTGTGGGCTTTGAATCTAAAAAAGTGAAAGCAACCAATGGTACTTTAAATGTTGTTTTGAATGCCTCTACTTCAGACCTTCAAGATGTGATCTTGGTAGGAAGCCGCGGAAATGGTCGTGCTAAATTAGAGTCGCCCGTGCCTGTAGACGTGATTAAAATTTCTGAAGTCGCTGTGAACACGGCTAGAATGGATTTAACTTCTTCTTTAAATTATGCAGCCCCTTCTTTTAACTACAATAAACAATCAGGCGCAGATGGTGCTGACCACGTAGATATAGGAACATTAAGAGGTTTAGGACCGGATCAAACCTTAGTTTTAATCAATGGTAAGCGCAGACATACGACTGCCCTTGTTGGCTTATTTGGTACAAGAGGCCGTGGTAATTCAGGGGTAGACTTGAACGGATTTTCTCAAGCATCTGTAGATAGAATTGAAATTTTAAGAGATGGTGCTTCTGCGCAATATGGATCTGATGCCATTGCTGGTGTCATGAACGTGATCTTGAAAAAGAATACCAATGAGTGGAATATCATTACAGGCTTAGCTGGTTACTATGATAAAAAATTCAATACCTATCAACACAAGGATAAGAATGACTATTTATATGGCAACCCTATAGATGGCGTAACAAGTGCCATTCAAGCCAACCGTGGTTTTGATTTAGGTAAAAAAGGCGGATTTATTAATTTGTCTTTTGATGTATTGGATCAAGGAAAAACTTTCCGTCAGGCAGCAAGTTCAGACATAGCAGACAAAGATGGTTTACCTACCAATACTTGGAGACAAGGTTTTGGAGACGGTTCTTTGACATCTTACGGTGCCATGATGAACTTAGAATTGCCATTGGGTGACAATATTAAGTTTTACGCATTTGGTGGAATGAACAATAAAAAATCAGACGCATATGCTTACACAAGAAACTGGTCTGCAAGACCAACACGTTTCCCTGTCAATAATGATGGCTCTTTAAAATTTGTTCCAGGCATCATGTTCCAATCTGGTTCAGGTGATACAAGTTTTAATCCTCGTATTCAAGCGCAGATCCAAGACATCTCCATGGTGACTGGTTTTTCTAAAGACAATAAAAATGGATGGAACTGGGATTTTAGTAATGCATTTGGTTATAACGATTTCCATTATTTTGGAGCAGGCACATTCAATGCTTCTGATATTGGCAATGTCACAAAAACAAATTTTGATGACGGTGGATTTAATTTCTTACAAAACACCACCAACTTTGATTTATCAAAGCAATTTGGTACAGTGAATAACGGCGGTGTAAGAGTGGCTTATGGTGCGGAGTTAAGGTATGAAGCTTACCGTATTAACAGAGGAGAAGTTGCTTCTTATAAAGCATTCTCAAATAATTTTGGTTTACAACAAGCACCTGGCGCCCAAGGCTTCCCGGGCTTTAGTCCAGACGATGAAGTAGATGCAAATAGAATGGTTACAGGTATGTATGGTGACTTGGAATACACCCCTTCTGAAGCCTTTTTAATTACAGGTGCTGTGCGTTTCGAAAACTATTCTGATTTTGGCGCAGTAAGTACTTTTAAAACATCCTTCCGATATAAAGTAACCAATAACTTTAATTTCAGAGGATCATTCAGTACTGGATACCGTGCACCTTCTTTACAACAGAAATATTTTAGCAACACCCTTACCTCTTTCTCTCAAGGGGGATTGGTTCAATCTCGTGTAGCAAATAACAACGATCCCATTACAAGACTTGCTGGTATCCCAGCATTAAAGCAAGAGACTTCTAATAATATGAGTCTTGGTTTTTCTTGGAAACCAATGCAAGGTTTATCTGTAACGGTAGATGGTTATCAAATTAAAATGAAAGACCGTGTGGTACTTTCTGGATTATTTAGCGCAGGTGATGCAACATTGCCAACTGCTTTAACAGATAAATTAAATTCTTTAGGTGTTGCTACTGCACAGTTTTTTGCCAATGCAGTAAACACAACCAATACAGGTGTAGATATCGTAGTGGACTACCAAAAGAAACTCTCTACTACAGAGAAATTAAAATTCTTATTAGTGGGTAACTTACAAGGCATTGAGATTGACGCAATCAATGTGCCAGATGCATTGAACACGAATGAATACAATGCCAATACTTTCTTTAATGACAGAGAGAAGTTTTTCTTAAAAGCTTCTGCTCCTGCTTCTAAATTCTCTTTCACAGCAGACTACTCTAAAAAGAAAGTAAGTGTTGGTGCAAGAGTAACTTATTTTGGAAAGTTAACCTTGACAGGATTTGGATATAACGGAGATGGAATTAATCCAGAAGTGCCTACAGATGCAGACGAGAATGTTTTTGTTCCAGAACACTTTAACTATGGTGGTAAATTCACAACAGACATTTATAGCAATATTCAATTGAGCAAGAAAGTAAATTTCATCCTTGGTGCAGACAATATCTTTAATGTGCACCCCGACTTTGCTGTGAACCCTCAAGCAAAATATTGGGCAGGTGACAATGAAACTGGTGGACCATGGGATGGTGTTCAAATGGGCTACAATGGTTTAAGACTATTTACCAAATTAGCTTTCCGATTCTAAATCGTATCGTTTTATTGTAATAACTTTAAAGCCTCTCTATTTATCTAGGGAGGCTTTTTTATCTTATACTACTGATTCATAAAATCCGCCAACAAACTATGGAAATGGTGTGTGCCTTGTTCGCGCTTGGTCGCATACCTTCCGTGATGATAGAATCTTGAGCGGATACCTTGTTGTACATGCTCTACCACTTCTTCATCCTCTTGCTCTACACTCTCTAATCCCGCACCTGCGCCTGTGTCTAGCTTACTTGCATCATACACAAAACTTAAGAAAGTGACTTTGGTATTGCCTGCATCAATCGGTGTAACAATATTCAATGACAATCCCCATGGATAAAAATTAAACATCATGTTTGGGAAGACCCAAAAATAATATGCAGCAATATTTTTCCCTGCATCCACATGCCCTGCTGGTAAATCAAAACAATGCTCCGAAGATTTAGAAGCACCAATTTGTAAATTCGAATACTTAAAAATATCTGTGGTATAATCTTTGAAATCTAAAAACGCATTCAGACCCGGATGCACAAATGGAATATGAAATCCTTCTAAATAATTTTCACAATACAATGCCCAATTCGCTTTAATATAATAATCACTTGTTCTACTTGGGTCATGCACTAATTTATCAATCGGTAAAAAACCAATGCGCTCTTCCATCTCCTTAAAAAATAATTCAGGGCCTAATCCTTTTTTAAGTTGTGTAAATAATAAAGGACCCCATTGGAATAAAGGCAAGTCATGTAAATGATTGTTCTCTGGAATAAAATTTTCTACTTCCTTGAACTCCGGCATGGAAATAAATTTTCCATCTAAATGAAATGCCCTGCCATGGTATTTACAACGCAAATGTTTTAAGCCAGTACATGGTTCGTACACCATTAAATTACCACGATGCGTACACACATTCGATAAACAATGTACACCCCCATCGGCATCCTTCGTAATCACCAAGGGCTCGTCGATATAATTTTCCAATAACCTAAACGGATGCGCATCCCCCACATTCGGTACCATCCCTGTATGACCAATATATTGCCAGCTAGGTGCAAAAATTTGCTCCTTGGCTTTTTCCAAACAAGCAGGATCTAGGTAAAAACTGGTATCGATGGTTTTAGCCCTTGCAATATTGGGATCAATAAAAAAGTTGGACATGTTGGGGTGCATTTATACCCCCAAGATACAAAATCAAGTAGTATAATCGATTGGTAATGAGTGCTTCAAAATGAGGATAAATTTTCCCCTCTATTTGACTAAATACTAAATTATTTAGTTAATATTGCTAATAAATTTAGCTAAATGGAATTTCAAGAGGAAGCATACGAACAAAAAACAGGCTATACGGGGGCTAAAAACTACCAGTCGGCGCAGATTGTACAAGCCAATGCCACTGGATTTGGTGCTGCATCGGACGATTTTATGGAAAGAGGGATTGACCTCAACGAACAATTGGTGCGCAACAAACCTGCCACTTTTTTCTTTCGGGTCAATAGCGATGCCATGCTTGGTGCCGGGATTCATATTGGGGATACCTTGATTGTAGACAGAAGCATCCAAGCAAGATCAGGCAATGTGGTGGTGGCCGTGTTGAATGGAGAATTTTTAGTGCGTCGTTTACAAGTGCAGGAGCATAGCATTAGTTTATTACCAGAAAATAAAAAATATGGTAGCATCCAAGTAGCGCAATTATCGGACTATAGCACTTGGGGTGTCGTGACTTTTGTGATTCATAATTTATAAAAATGCAAGCCATTGTTGACTGCAATAGTTTTTACTGTTCCTGCGAAAGACTTTTTCAGCCACAGTTACAACACCGTCCGGTTATTGTATTAAGCAATAATGATGGATGTATTGTGTCGCGTACGGACGAAGCAAAGCAATTGGGTATCTCGATGGCCGTTCCCTATTTTCAGGCGAAAGATTTAATTGAAAAAAATGGTGTTACTACTTTTTCTTCTAACTATCATTTATACGGCGACCTAAGTTGGCGTGTGATGGAAACCATGAGACTATTGCTACCACCGGGTCATGTAGAAGTGTATTCCGTGGATGAAGCCTTTGTAGACCTCTCTCACCTAGCTACAGAAAACGTGTATTCCTTTTGTTTGGAACTCAAAAATAAAATTGAACAATGGACAGGTATTTCTGTTTCGATTGGTGCCGCTCCTAATAAAGTATTGAGTAAAGTGGCTAACCGATTAGCGAAAAAAAATAAACTTAAAACCAATTGTGTTGTGGTGTTGGACACCACTAAAAAAATACAAGCGGCATTGCAACAAACCCCTGTAGAAGATATTTGGGGCGTGGGTTTTAGTTATAGTGAAAAACTAAAAGTGTATGGCATCAATACAGCTTATACATTAAGCATCAAAGACCTTAGTTGGGGTAAACGATTTTTAGGTGGCGTGGTGGGGATGCGTTTGATACGCGAACTAAAAGGTTTTAAAAGTCATTCCATGCAAGCCCCGAGAACAGAAAAAAAAATGATTGCGACTACAAGAATGTTTGGACGCAATGTGACCGACTGGCAGGAAATAGAAGAAGCACTTGCAACCTATACCACCAGGGCTGCCGAGAAATTAAGAAGACAACATAGTGCGGCCACAGGCATCGCCGTATTCTTACTTAAAAAAGCCCCTATTCAATTAGATGCCGCCTACTATAGCCGGGGCCGTCAAGTGAGTGGGTATACCCAATTGGACAATCCCACCCAAAGCACCCCCGACCTAATCAAGGCGGTGGTCGCCATTGGCAAAACCCTCTACGAAAAAGGCGAAATTTATAAGAAAGCCGGCGTGATCCTAAGCGGCTTTGTACCCGATAGTGCCTTGCAAACCAATCTATTCGTTGCCCCTATTGATACGAAAAAGAAGAAGCTCATGCATGTGATTGACAATATGAACGCCGCCTACCGCAACGATGTGCTCAAATTTGGTACCAGCGGGACGCAGAAAAACTGGAAAATGCGCAGCGAGAAAAGAAGCAAGCGCTTTACCACCCGCTGGGATGAGCTTTGTATCGTGAAATAAGTAAAGTTGGTGGAAAACCATTCTATAAAAATTCGGATAAATGCTTTGGCTAATGTATTTTTGCCCAATTTTATACTTATGAGCAACAATCTTACCTCCAACGAATCTGTACAATCGAAAAAGAAGAAAATCATTGTACTAGGAAGCGGTCCTAATCGTATTGGACAAGGTATTGAATTTGATTATTGTTGCGTACACGGATTACTAGCCGTTAAAGAATCAGGATACGAAGCCATTATGGTGAACTGTAATCCAGAAACTGTTTCTACCGACTTTGACATGGCAGATAAATTGTATTTCGAACCTGTTTTTTGGGAACACCTTTGGGAGATCATTGAATTAGAACAACCAGAAGGGGTGATTGTACAATTGGGTGGACAAACTGCATTAAAATTAGCGAAGCGTTTAACTGAAAGAGGCATCAAAATCATTGGTACTTCATTTGATAGTTTAGATATCGCAGAAGACAGAGGTCGCTTTAGTGATTTATTGAAAGATTTAAATATTCCTTATCCAGAATACGGCACTGCTTACACAGCAGACGAAGCCATCGAAGTAGCCAACCAAGTGGGCTATCCTGTACTTGTAAGACCAAGCTATGTAATTGGTGGACAAAGAATGCGTATTGTGATTAACGATGCAGAAGTAGAAAAAGCAGTCGTAAGTATCTTAAAGCATATCCCAGACAATAAGATTTTAATTGACCATTTCTTGGATCGTTGTCAGGAAGCAGAAGTAGATGCGATTTTTGATGGTGAGACTTTTCATGTGATGGGTGTGATGGAACATATAGAACCAGCAGGTATTCATAGTGGAGATAGTAATGCGGTATTGCCAGCATTTAATTTAACACCATTGATTGTGGCTACCATGGAATTTTACAGTGAAAAAATTGCACGTGCTTTAAATATCAAGGGATTAATCAACATACAATTTGCAATTAAGGACGATAAAGTCTATGTGATAGAAGCTAATCCAAGAGCATCTAGAACAACTCCATTTATTGCAAAAGCATACCAGATCCCTTATTTAAATATTGCAACTAAAGTAATGTTGGGTGCTAATAAATTAACCGACTTCACCATGGAGAAAAAACTAGACGGATTCGCGATTAAAGAACCAGTATTTAGTTTTGAGAAATTTCCTGGGGTGAATAAAGAATTAGGACCAGAGATGAAGAGCACAGGAGAAGCCATCCGATTTATCAAAGACTTACGCGATCCATATTTCAGAACCTTATACAAAGAGCGTTCAATGAACTTATCTAGATAATTTTACACGAACGATAATTAAAAAGCCCTTACAATTTGTAAGGGCTTTTTAATTTTAATGTCTTATGGGGTAGCTATATTTTAAATATTAATGGAATTATAAGTTCGTTCCGTACTGATCAATCAAATAAATCACCGCCGCCATGTTCACCGCGCCTAATAATAGTTCACGCTTGTTTACATTTTCAAATACATCTGTTTTAGCGTGGTGTAAATCAAAATAACGTTGGCTGTCTGGTACCAATCCTGCAAGTACAATAGATGCATTCACATTCTTTAATGGACCAATGTCTGCTCCACCGCCACCAGCTGTAATCTCAGTTCCATAAGGCTTTAACAAACTTGCCCATTGTTGGAATTTTTTAAATTGCTCGGGACTTGTTGCACTAATACCAATGGCTCTTGGTGTAAATCCTCCTGCATCACTCTCTAATGCAAAAATATGTTTTTCGTTATTTTGTTTGGCAAGCTCTGCATACTTAGCACCACCTTTACCTCCATTCTCTTCGTTCGCGAATAACACAAAACGGATCGTTCTTTTAGGCTTGTAGTTTAAAGCTTTCATTGTGCGTAAAATTTCCATCGTTTGAACAATCCCTGCTCCATCATCGTGTGCACCTTCGTTCACATCCCAGCTATCTAAGTGACCACCCACTGTGATGATTTCATTTGGAAACTCGGAGCCTTTAATTTCTGCGACTACATTATTTTCGTCTGCATCAGGTAAAAAGAAACCATAGGTTTGCATTTGCACAACCAATTGCTTGTTTCTAGATTGAGCCCAAACTTTTTTAGCATCATTTGGACCAAGTGCCACTGCAGGAATTTTTGGATAAGCTTCATCATAAACCATTGTACCTGTATGTGGAGCATTATCAGGTGCTGTACTTAAAGAATGAATCATCACACCTACTGCACCATATTTAGCAGCTCGGCTTGCGCCAGATCTACGATACACACCTGACTCACTATATGCTTTAAATGTTTGAATAGTGGTTGGATCAAATTGACTATGGTAGTAAACAATCTTCCCTTTTACTTCGTCTTTTCTTTTTTCTAATTCATCAAAATTAGCCACTGCTAATAATTCAGCTTCCACTAATCCATTACTTGATAAAGAATTTCCTAAAGCAAATACTTCTAATTTATCCATTATTGGTTTACCATCGGCGGCAACCACTGCACTAAAATCTTTTCCACCACGTTGCCAATTGGGTGTTTTACATGCTTGCATAAACACTTGGTCAGGCTTAAATGATTCCATATGTCGCTTGCCCCAAATAGCCGCATTTTGTTGCTGAGGAGAGCCTGCCAAACGGCCACCAATATTCTTGGTTAACTCTCTTAATAAGTCATAGGCTTTACCATTTTTCATGATCTCGTCTGACATCATTTTAATTGTAGTACTGTCTGTCTTGGATTGCGCCTGTGCCATCAGTGGTAGGGCAAAAAGGAAAAGGAAAATTTTACGCATAATCATCTTGTTTTAACTTTCAAATAATTTATTAAATATAACTAAACTTTATCGATTATTTAGTTGTTCTTTGTAGTCACAATAGCTCAAAATGAAGATTGGAATAGTTTGTTATCCTACATTTGGTGGTAGTGGTGTCCTAGCTACTGAACTTGGAAAAGCCTTAGCAGATAAAGGACATGAAATTCATTTCATTACCTACCAACAACCGGTTCGTTTAAATGGTTTTCACGAAAATATATTTTACCACGAGGTAAGGGTTCCAACTTATCCCCTGTTCGACTTCCCACCTTATGAATTAGCATTAGCGAGTACGATGGTAGATGTTATTTTAAACCATGACTTGGATTTAATCCACGCACACTATGCAATCCCTCATGCTTCTGCTGCATATACTGCAAAGCAAATTGTAAAACAAAAAACAGGCAGATTGGTACCAGTGATTACCACTTTGCATGGAACAGATATCACACTAGTTGGACGTGATAAAACCTACGAACCAGTTGTGACTTTTTCAATTAATGAAAGTGACGCCATTACTGCAGTATCTGAAAACTTAAAACAAGAAACCTTAAAGCATTTTGAGATCCGCAAAGAGATAGAGGTGATTCATAATTTTGTAGACTTAAAAAGATTCAATAAAAAAC
This sequence comes from Sediminibacterium sp. UBA657, assembly GCA_002299885.1. Lineage (GTDB taxonomy): Bacteria > Bacteroidota > Bacteroidia > Chitinophagales > Chitinophagaceae > Sediminibacterium. Next base: position 8,186 of record DBOB01000005.1, on the reverse strand, counting down.
CATCTACTGCTTTTAAAAAAGTAGTTGCCACACATGATGAAAAAATTGTAGTGCATGCTTCCAATTTTAGAAAAATAAAAAGGATTGATCATGTGATGGAAATTTTTAAAAATATCCACGCTGCTACCCCTTCTAAATTATTGATGGTGGGAGATGGTCCTGAACGTCCTATCGCCGAAGACTTAGCAAGACAATACGGCATTGAATCGGATGTACGCTTTTTAGGTAAGCAAGAACAAATGGAAGATATTTTAGCCGTGAGTGATTTATTCTTATTGCCTTCTGAATATGAAAGTTTTGGCTTAGTGGCATTAGAAGCAATGGCTTCCAGTGTGGCAGTCATTAGTTCCAATGCTGGTGGATTAGCAGAAATTAATATCGATGGAAAGACAGGCTTCACAGCAAATGTAGGCGACGTAGCTACAATGAGCGCCAGAGCAATTGAATTACTAACAGATGATTCTAAATTAAAAGCGTTTAAGCACAATGCGCTAGAGCAGGCTAAATTATTTGATATCCACCATATTATTCCGATGTACGAAAACTTATATAGACGTTTCTGCAGGACAGGAGATTGCTAGATTGACTGGTCAATACTTTCAATGATTTTTTGCACCCCAATTTTTAATTCATCCATCGTTATACTCAAAGGTGGGGCTATTCGAATACGATCTTCTGCAAATAAAAACCAATCTGTGATCACGCCATTGGCCACACAATGAGCCGCAATTTTTTTAGTGATTTCTGGTGTTGCAAATTGCAAAGACATCCAAAGTCCTTTGTGTTTTTTATTCAATATTGCTGGATGTGTTAATGCATCTACCAAGTATTTTTCTTTTGCATTGACCTCATCCAACCAACCCGACTCAAGCAATACTTCTAAGCCTGTTTTACCTGCTGCACATGACACCGGATTCCCCCCAAAAGTAGTGATATGGCCTAGTACAGGCGCATAAGTCAAAGTACCCATCATTGCTGGTGAGCTAATGAATGCCCCTAAAGGCAAGCCGGCTCCTAAAGCTTTTCCTGTTAACAAAATATCAGGCACCACGCCATATTGTTCAAAAGCAAATAAGGTGCCTGTTCTTCCAAAACCTGATTGAATTTCATCAAAGATCAATAAAATACAAAGCGCATCGCATTTAGCCCTTAATGCTTTTAACCATTCAGCAGATGCAGCTGTGATGCCAGTTTCAGCTTGCACAGGTTCTACCATCACACATGCAACATGATGATCTATCAATTCGATATCCTCCATGTTATTATACCTTAGATGCATTACATCTGGTAATAATGGACGATACGCATTCCTAAAGTATTCATCCCCCATCACACTTAAAGCGCCTTGAGTACTCCCATGATAAGCCCCATCAAATGCAATCATTCTGGTGCGCTTTGTAACTCGCTTTGCTAATTTCATGGCACCTTCTGCAGCTTCTGCACCACTATTGGTAAAATAAATGGATTGTAAATTTTCGGGTAATAAAGACAACAACGCTTTTGCATATTGCACTTGTGGCGATTGAATGAATTCACCATACACAATCACATGCATGTACTGTTTAATTTGTTGCTCTATCGCTGCAATTACTTTTGGGTGACTATGTCCAATATTGCAAACACTAAATCCTGCAATCATGTCGATATAAGCTTTGCCTTCGGTGTCGTGAATATAAATGCCTTCGGCGCGCGCGACTTCTAGCCCAATAGGCTTAGGGGAGGTTTGTGCTAAATGCTGTAAAAAAAATTGTCTATTGTTTAATCTGGACATTCGGTATAAATTGCAGTACAAAAGTCGCATTTTTATGGCAACCATACTACCCGTTAATGGAAAACTACCTCAAATTGGTGAAAATTGTTTTATTGCTCCCAATGCCACCATCGTGGGTGAAGTCAGCATGGGGGCAGATTGCTCTGTATGGTTCAATGCAGTGATTCGTGGAGATGTGCACTATATCAAAATGGGCGATAAAGTGAATGTGCAAGATGGTGCGATTATTCATTGTACTTATCAAAAACACCCCACCAATATTGGCAACAATGTATCAATTGGTCACAATGCCATGGTGCATGGTTGTACCATTCATGACAATGTATTGATAGGCATGGGGAGTATTGTGATGGATGCCTGTGTAGTGCATTCCAATGCAATTATTGCAGCTGGTGCCGTGGTATTAGAAGGAACAATTGTTGAAGCTGGAAGTATTTATGCAGGTGTACCCGCAAAAAAAGTGAAGATGGTTTCCGAAGATTTAATTCATGGAGAGATTAACCGCATCTCTAATAATTATGTCAAATATGCATCTTGGTTTAGCGATTATAACGACGCGCCAAAAAAATAATCTAGTATTTTTTTTCTTCTATCCCATGCCATAAATCTACATAACTAAAAAAGCGTGCTTCAGAAATAATCCCTTTTTCTACAGCCGCTTTCACAGCACATCCTGGTTCATTGATATGCTGGCAATTATTGAATTGACAACCCTGCATTTTAGCGCGCATTTCTGGAAAATATTGTGCTAATTCTTCTTTCTCTAAATTCACCAATCCTAATTCACGCATACCCGGTGTATCAATCACAGCGCCGCCTCCGGGGTAATCATACATTTGAGCAAAAGTAGTTGTGTGCATCCCCTTCCCACTCCATCCACTTACTTCCTGTGTGGTTAAATCAAGGTGTGGAAATAAATAATTAATTAAAGAAGATTTTCCAACACCACTATGTCCACTTACTAAAGTTGTTTTGTTTTTCAATAATGCGTCCAATGGTTCAAGACCCATTTTTTGTTCGATACTAATTAAAAACACTTGATATCCTACTGCCTCATACATCGTTTTTAATTCGGCATACCTTTCTAACTCTTCGTCCTCGTAAAGATCTGCTTTGTTAAATACGATGATTGCAGGAATATGAAAGGCTTCACAAGAAACCAAAAAACGGTCTATAAAACCCTGTGAAGTCTTAGGAGATTTTAATGTCGCCAACAAAATAGATTGATCCATATTGGAGGCGATAATATGTTGTTGCCTCTTATTATGGGGAGACTGCCTGGCCACATAATTGTCTCTTTCTATAATATGATGAATCATGACCGCCTGCTCTGCATCCTCCTCCATGGCACAATCCACCCAATCGCCCACTGCAATTGGATTGGTTGAGGTAATGGCGTCCAGTTTAATCACCCCCTTAATGCGGGCTTGACAAAATTGGCCATTTTCTAGCTTAACGCTATACCAGCTACCAGTAGATTTATATATCCTTGCTTTCATGAAAAACGAAGATAATCAAAGCATCCACAAAATCAATATCTTTGCCCTATGAGTGAATATGAACACGATAAAATAGTGCCCTATGCAGCAAGCAATGCTGCCAAAAAAGAACAGGTTGCTACCATGTTCGATCATATTGCAAAAAGATATGACTTTTTAAACCGCTTTTTAAGCTTAGGCATTGACCAAGGTTGGCGCAAAAAAGCCATTAGCTATTTTGGTCAACAAAAAATCAACCATTTATTAGATATCGCTACGGGAACAGCCGACATGGCTTTGATGGCCGATAAAACAATTGCACCAAAAAAAATTACGGGAATTGATATTTCCGAGGGTATGATGCAATACGGCAGAATCAAAATTGCAGATAAAGGTTTAAGCGATCGCATTCAACTAATCACTGGAGACAGCACTGCCATTCCTTTTGAGGATCAAACATTTGATGCTGCCATGGTGGCTTTTGGTGTTCGCAACTTTGCCAACTTAGAAAAAGGATTAAGTGAAATTTATAGGGTCTTAGAACCTGGAAGTAAATTGGTTATTCTTGAATTTTCCCAGCCTAGTAGTTTTTGGTTCAAGCCTATTTATCAATTTTACATGAACTGGGTTACACCAACTATTGGTAAATTATTTTCAGGCAACAGGGCTGCTTATCAATATTTAAATGATAGCGTCATTGCATTTCCAGAAGGCGCCGCATTTATTAATATCTTTGAACAAGTTGGATTTAAACAAGTCATTCAAAAAAAATTAACCTTAGGCATATGCAGTATTTATTGCGGAATAAAATAGGCTTAGCAATACTATGTCTATGTATCAGCAGTGCTGCAATAGCACAAAGCGACGAGGTGTTTCAGCCTGACCACGACGATCTTCCCTACTATTTTGGAATGAGTATTGGATTTAGCAATAACTATTTAGCATTTAATAGAGCAAACCGTTTTTTGGCAACTGTCAACTCTTCAAGTTTAGTCAATCCAAATAGTATTATTGAAATAAATCCAATCAATAACCTCTACTATAATCTTGGATTAGTAGGAACTTTAAGATTAACCAAGCATGTTTTATTAAGAGCCAACCCCACTTTATTAATTATTGGTACAAAAAATGTGATTGATTTTAAAGTGAAGTCAACACCAAATTTGAGTCAGAAATTGAATGTATCTTCTAGCATCATTCACCTTCCTTTGGCATTTAAGTTTCAATCCGACAGGTATAACGGATTTAGATATACAAATTTAATGCGACACTACTTTTTAGTAGGTGGAAAATTTGATTTTGACTTAGCTAGTAATAAAGCAGGGAGAATTACACCTCCATCAACAGGTAGTTCGCCTCTGCCAGTTACTTACCCAAGTGTCTTAAAAGGCACGGATATGGGCGCGGAGGTTGGCGTTGGTTTAAGTTTTTACCTAAGGTATGCCACCATTTCTCCTGAGGTTAAATTTAGCTATGGATTAAAAGACTTAAATCAATTAAATGCCACTTATCCATTGATGAATACCCTAGATAAAGTGAGTTCAAATTTTGTCTATTTCACCATTCATATAGAAAACTAAAATACTTTTTATGTCAAACTATTTAATTAAAAATACCACCATTGTCAATGAAGGCCGTCGATTTGTTGGGGATGTTTTAATTAAGGACGGAAGAATTGAAAAAATAGCCAATCACATTGATGCAAATTTTGCAGTGGAAGAAATTGATGGTACAGGTCAATTTCTTATACCTGGCGCCATAGACGATCAAGTGCATTTTAGAGAACCCGGTTTAACCCATAAAGCCAATATTTATACAGAAGCAAAAGCAGCTGTAGCAGGTGGTACCACGAGTTTTATGGAAATGCCCAATACCAACCCTCCGGTATTTACTCAGGAATTACTAGAAGATAAATACCAAATTGCAGCATCAAACGCTTTAGCGAACTATTCTTTTTTCATGGGTACCTCGCAAGACAATGTAGAGGAGATTTTAAAAACCAATGCGAAGAAAAATGAGGTTTGTGGTGTGAAGATTTTTATGGGATCCTCTACTGGTAATTTATTAGTAGATAATCCAATTGTTTTAGAACGAATTTTTGAAGGCTCTGAATTATTGATTGCTACACACTGCGAGGAGGAAGCCATCATTAAAAAGAATAAAGCAAATTTAGAAGCAACTAAAACCATTTTAGAACCAAGCGACCATCCTATTATCAGAGATGTAGATGCTTGCTTTGAGTCTTCCTTCAAAGCCATCCAATTGGCTAAAAAATTTGATACAAGATTACACATATTGCATATTAGCACTGCCAAAGAATTACAATTATTCTCCAACCTTAAACCTTTGGCAGAAAAACGTATTACTGCAGAAGTCTGTGTACATCATTTACATTTTACTGCGAACGATTATGCCGCAAAGGGTAATTTAATAAAATGTAATCCAGCCATTAAAGCAGTAGAAAATAGAACTGCATTATGGGAAGGATTATTGAATGACCAACTAGATATTATTGCGACAGATCATGCGCCACATACCTGGGACGAAAAGCAAGAAGACTATGTGCATGCGCATGCTGGATTGCCTTTGGTTCAACATGGCATGATGCTGATGTTAAAGTATGTACATGAAGGGAAATTGAGCATGGAAAAAATGGTAGAAAAAATGAGCCATGCTGTTGCTACTTGTTTTCAAATTAAAGAAAGAGGCTTTATAAGAGAAGGTTATTATGCAGACTTAGTGCTTGTGAAAGAACTGCCTTACACCGTGACAAAAGAAAATATTTTATACAAATGCGGATGGAGCCCATTTGAGGGTACTCAATTTCCTTACATCATTCAATCTACTTTTGTCAATGGACACCTGGTCTACCATCAAGGTAAGTTCAATGAGGCACAAAAAGGGAGCAGAATTCAGTTTACAAGAAGTTAAATGCAGGTAGATAAAACCACCATACTCGATATTGGATTACTGGATCAAAATGAATCTAAAGGGCTGGCAAGTCATTTAGATTTTTGTAAAACTAATGGCGGCAAAGCACATTGGATGCAGCTTATCACAGCGCCTTTAGCTTCCAAGTATGCCATTGAATCTAGGCAATCTGCCTTGCAAATTTTTATTTCAGAGAAGGCCTTTTTGGACCATATGAAAATTTCCAACGGTACATGTTTAGTCATTGATCAGTTTTATGGAACTGGATTTTCGCAGATTCCAAAACACATAAGTTTTACGGGCGCTTATTGGTATCAATTTTGGAATAAAACAGACTATGCTTTAATTGCTTATTCTGTTCAGCACTTATTGAATTTTGTTCAATCATTGAATGAGTGGCATAAAGTGTTTGAGGGATATGCGCAAAATACAGTTTTGAATGCTTTGATTAAACCTATAAAGCAAGGAATCAAAAATCTAGATTGTCTCCATATCAATAGTAATCAATTAAAAAATGACCCTCAAGCTGTGCTAGAATTAGGCTATTTTTTTTATTACCAATACAAAGCACAGATCAAAAACTTACAAGCAGATTTTTATGTGTTAGATGCTTATTATAGTATGGCTACTGCGATACAGGCATACCAGTTCATTTTTCCTGAATGGGTAGATCAAAATAGCCCCATGATTGAATTTGAGCAAGCGGTGCATCCACTTGTTACCAATGCGGTTGGGAATGATTTAAGCTTAACTGATGAAGCAGGTTTTTTATTTTTAACTGGTGCAAATATGGCCGGTAAAAGTACTTTTATTAAAACCGTTGGACTTCTTGCCTACCTTGCCCACATCGGCATGGGCGTGCCAGCAAAAAAATGCAAGCTCAGTATTTTTGATGGGTTAATTACCAATCTAACCACTGCCGATAATGTGCTCAAAGGAGAAAGTTATTTCTTTAATGAAGTCCTACGCATTAAACATACTTTAACGCAGGTCATGGATGGGAAAAAATATTTAGTACTTATAGATGAATTATTTAAGGGAACCAATATTATAGATGCAATGAAGTGCAGTACAAAAGTGATAGAAGGTTTACAAGCTCTAAAACAATCCTTATGTATTTTATCTACCCATTTATATGAAATTAGTGAACCATTAAATGTATACCCACATATACAATTTTGTTATTTTGAAACTGCAGTCACTGGTAAAACTTTGCAATTTAGTTATCACTTAAAAAAAGGTGTAAGCCAGGATAGACTTGGATACCTTATCCTAGAAAGAGAAGGTGTCGTGGATTTGATTGAACGTATAAATACTTAAATACGGTTTCAGTTTTTTGCTATTTTTCAAAGAAACATGCTCGTTAAAACAAGAGGCGCTTCCTTATTTGGAATGGACGCTATCGGGATTCAAGTAGAAGTCAATGTGAGTATGGGTCAGGGCTACTGTATTGTTGGACTCCCGGATACCGCAGTCAAAGAAAGTTTGCATCGTACAGAAATTGCGATCAAGGCCAATGGGTTTCAGATGCCGAGAACTAAATTAGTCATCAACTTAGCACCTGCTGACATCAAAAAAACAGGCCCTGCTTTTGATCTTCCAATAGCCATTGGTATCCTTGCTGCATCGGATCAAATAGTCAATTCAAATGTTTTATCAGATTACTTAATGATGGGTGAGCTTAGTTTAAATGGCGCACTTCAGCCAATAAAAGGGGTGCTTGCTATGGCGATCTATGCAAAAGAAGCAGGTTTATCGGGATTGATTATTCCAACAATCAATGCATCAGAAGCATCTTTGATTGAGGGGCTTAAAGTATTTGCATTTGACCACCTCACCCAAGTCACCCATTTTTGCAACCATCCCGAATCTTGTACACCATTTCAAAAAATTGATACAGACAATGAAACACCAATCAACTACTCTGTTGATTTTGCTTTTATTAAGGGGCAGTTTCAAGCAAAAAGAGCCATTGAAATTGCCGCAGCTGGTGGACATAATTTAAT
>DBOB01000022.1 GCA_002299885.1 Sediminibacterium sp. UBA657 | reverse complement strand
TCTATGTAGGAACATTTGGTTTGTTCTTCTCTTGCTGCTTCTTATTTGCTAAATACTTCCCAGTAATTGCTGTGGCGGAAATTAAGTATGTATTAAAGAGAAGTGGTGAATCATTCAAACCAGGAATGGAAAGCATTGAGGCGCAACCTCTGGATAAATTTGTTCATGACAACGCGCACTAATCGCTTTATAAAAAAGAAATTATTTGGATCTGAATATTAATAGAAAATAATTATGGCACAAAAGAAATTCGTAGTTGGCTGTTTTGATGACGAAGCAGTTTTATTTCCTGCAGTAAAGCAAGTGCGTACTGCTGGTTATAAGATCAAAGATGTGTATACGCCATTTGCAGTGCACGGTTTAGACCATGCATTGGGTATGCGTGAAACAAGTTTGCACACTGCTGGTTTTATTTACGGTATCACTGGTACGACAACAGCAATCAGCGCAATCAGCTGGATCTTCACAAAAGACTGGCCTTTGAATATTGGTGGTAAGCCACATTTTGCTTTGCCAGCTTGGATCCCAATTATTTTTGAGTTAACCGTATTATTTGCTGCAGTAGGTATGGTTTTGACTTTCTGTTACCTATGTCAATTGGCACCAGGTGTAAAGAAGCATCACTTCCATAAAAGAGCTACTGACGATTTATTTGTAATGGCGATTGAGTGTACTGATAAAACAAACACCGATGACTTATTGGCTTTATTAAAAGCAAACGGTGCTGTGGAAACAGATGTTCAAGTAGCAGAAGAAGATTGGTGGTTTGGTACTTATGACAAGGAAGAAGCACTACCTGCATAAGCGAAATAAAAGATTTAATAAACTGATTAAGATATACATGATGAAGAAATATTTAATAATAAGCTTTTTAGTAGCGGTGGTTGCTTTGGTTAGCTGCTCCGATGTAAAACGTACTCCGGGCAAAGTGTATATGCCGGATATGGCCTACAGTCGTGCCATCGAGTCTTATACCGATTTGGCTTACTTAAAAGACCAAGGTATTCACTTTGATGCAAAGCCAGTAGCTGGAACAATTGCGCGTGGTAAGGAAATGCCTTTCCCTTATGCAATGGATAAGCCAGGCGATTCTACCAACTATATTGCTTCTAAGTCTGTGGCGAATCCAATCGATTCTATATCAGCTAAAGAAACTGCAGAAGCAGAGCGTTTATACTTAATTAATTGTGGTATCTGTCATGGTGCTAAATTAGATGGTAATGGTCCTTTATATAAAGATGGCAATGGCCCTTATGCTGCAAAGCCTGCAACATTAGTTGGAGACATTAAGTATGAGAGCATGCCTGCTGGTCAAATGTTTTATTCTGTTGCATACGGTAAGAACTTAATGGGTTCTTATGCATCTCAATTAAACAAGCACCAACGTTGGATGATTATTAAATACATCAAAGACAAACAAGCTGCAGCAAAGACAACTGCAACTGCCGCAAAATAATAAAGCACTTATTTAAAAGATTTATAAAAGAGAAAAGATGGCATCTATAAAAGAACAATTCGAAATTCCTGGTAGACTAAAAACATGGTCCTACTCCTTAATTGGTATTGGAGGCGCTGTGTTATTGTATGGTATGTTTACCAAAGGATTTAGCAGTGACGAGCATGAGCAAGTTCATTTTTGGGGTACATTAATGTACAACACAATCTTCTGGACATTGATCTGTAACGCTGCTATGTTTTTCTTAAGCTTTAGTGCGATGGCACAAGCGGCATGGATGCAATCCTTCCGTCGTGTCCCAGAAGCCATCTCTACATTGGTACCAGTTTTTGGTGGTATCACGTTGATGGTATTATTGTATATCATCTTTGGTCATAAGCACCATATCTACCATTGGTTAGATGCGGAGGCGGTAGCAAAAGATCCTATCTTAAAAGGTAAAGTGGGTTTCTTGAATCCAACTTTCTTTGTGATTTGGACAACTTTGACAATTTCTTTATGGAGCTTATTTGGATATAGAATGCGTCAGTTAAATAACCAAGCAGATGTGGCGCCAATGGATGCACCAACTGCAAAAGCATTTAACATTCAAAGCATGGTGCGCTCAGGATTTTTCTTAGTATGGTTTGGTTTGACAGTAGCTTCTACAATCCCTTGGTTGTGGATGATGAGCATCGACGCACATTGGTATTCTACCATGTATAGCTGGTATACTTTCGCAAGTACTTTTGTTGCGGGTATGGCATTGATTGCATTATGGGTGGTATACCTTAAGAATAAAGGTTATTTAGAATTAACAAACAACGAACACTTGCATGATATTGCGAAGTTCATGTTTGCGTTCTCTATCTTCTGGACTTATTTATGGTTCTCTCAATACATGTTAATCTGGTATGCAAACATCCCAGAGGAAACTGTGTATTTTAAGCACCGTGTTCAAGGTCCTTATAAAGCCATCTTCTTCCTAAACTTAATCATTAACTTTTTAGCGCCTTTGTTAATCTTAATGAAGCGTTCTGCTAAGCGTAATTACACATTAGTAGCGTTAATGGCAGTAGTGATTATCTTTGGGCATTGGATTGATTTTTACCAAATGGTAATGGGTTCTTTGATGAAGGAGCATGTTGAATTAGGCGTGTTGGATTTTGGTATCCTTGCCTTCTTTGTAGGTGTGATGATTTTCTTTGTTGCAAAAGCATTGGCAAGCAAACCATTGATTGCAAAATATCATCCATTCTTAAAAGAAAGTATTATCCACCATACTTAGTCCTAACACTTGAAAAAAAATTATTTAGCGTAAGAAAATAGAAATAAGATTATGAGTTTATATTTATCCATTGCAATTATCGCCCTCATCTTTATTGTGATTTTTCAAATCGCAAAAGCAAGTGAGTACGTTTCTGTCCTTAAAGGAGAAGAAGTTGCCCGCAAACAAAGTAACAAGATCAATGGTTTTTTAATGATCGCGTTTATGGTGTTAGGCTTTGTAGGTATATATGTATGTAATGAGTATCTTTTTGATAAGACTTTGTTAGCGCAAGAAGCTGCAAGTATCCAAGGAGAAAAAGTAGACCAAATGATTTGGATCACTTTAATTGTTACAGGTATCGTATTTGTGATTACTCAGATTTTATTATTTTGGTTTGCTTATAAATACCAAGAAAACGATAACAGAAAAGTATTCTTCTTTGCGCACAGCACTAAGTTAGAATTAATCTGGACTGCAATCCCTGCAATCACTTTAACAGTATTGGTTATTTTTGGTTTACGTAACTGGTTCTTCTTCACTGGTGAAGCACCAAAGAACGCGATGGTGGTAGAAGTAACTGGAAAGCAATTTGGTTGGATCTTCCGTTACCCAGGAAAGGACGCCGTATTTGGTAAAAAATATTACAAGAACATTGACCCTGCTGTGAATTCAGTTGGTATTGTATGGGATGATAAATTAGCACAAGACGATATCTTAACAGAACAAACCATGTATGTGGTAAAAGGTACTCCTGTTAAATTAATCATTGGTTCTAGAGACGTAATTCATGACGTAGGTTTATCTCATTTCCGTTTAAAGATGGATGCCGTTCCTGGTATTCCAACAACGATGTGGTTTACACCTAAGTTCACGACTGCAGAGATGAAAGAGAAAACAGGTAACCCAAATTTTGCTTACGAGATTTCTTGTGATCAAATGTGTGGTAACGGTCACTACTCTATGAAAGGAATTGTAGAAGTGGTTACACAAGAAGAATATGACTTATGGATGGCGAAGCAAAAGGCTCAATACTTAGTAGCTTTCCCAGAGAAAGATCCGAGTAATGTTCCAGCAGCATCTTCTGCAAAAACAACTGATAGCACTGCAAAAACTGCAGTAGCAAAAATGTAATTTAAAAATATTTTAAATAAAACGGTATGAGTAACGAAGCAACAATTATTGAAGACGTACATGTAAAGAGTGTAACTAGTCACGATGTACATGAACACGGGGATCATGGTCATCACGAACACCATGAAACATTTTTGTCTAAGTATGTGTTTAGCATGGACCACAAAATGATCGCGAAGCAATTCTTGATCACGGGTATGGTTTGGGCAGTATTAGGAGGTTTGATGAGCGTACTTTTCCGTTTGCAATTAGGATACCCTGATGCAAGCTTTCCTTTTTTAGAATCACTTTTAGGTAAGTGGGCAAAGGGTGGTCAAATCACACCTGAAGCTTATTATGCTTTAGTAACTACACACGGAACTGTACTCGTATTCTTTGTATTGACAGCAGGTTTATCTGGTACATTCGCTAACTTCTTAATTCCATTGCAAATTGGTGCAAGAGATATGGCGTCTCCATTTATGAATATGTTGAGCTACTGGTTCTTCTTTGTAGCAAGTGTTGTGATGTTGTCTTCTATGTTCGTAGAGACAGGGCCATTCAGCGGTGGATGGACTGCGTATCCTCCATTGTCTGCATTAGGAGATGCCTCTCCTGGTTCTAAAACCGGTATGGACTTATGGATTATCGCAATGTCTTTATTCATTGTCTCTTCTTTGTTAGGCGGCTTGAACTATATCGCTACTATTTTGAACATGCGTACCAAGGGTATGAGCATGACACGTTTACCTTTAACAATTTGGGCATTGTTCTTTACTGCTGTATTAGGTGTATTGTCTTTCCCTGTATTGTTGTCTGGTATGATCTTATTAATTTTTGATAGAAATTTTGGTACTTCATTCTATCTATCTGATATTTTTGTGAATGGTGTAGGCGCTTTACCGAACGAAGGTGGATCTGCAATTTTATACCAACACTTATTCTGGTTCTTAGGTCACCCAGAAGTTTACATCATCTTGTTACCTGCCATGGGTATGGTATCTGAGATTATGTCTGTAAGCTCTCGTAAACCAATCTTTGGTTACATGGCCATGTTAGGTTCTTTGTTTGCTATTGCTGCATTGGCCTTCTTGGTTTGGGCACACCATATGTTCGTTACAGGATTAAATCCATTCTTGGGTTCTGTATTCGTACTATTAACTTTATTAATCGCGGTTCCTTCTGCTATCAAAGTATTCAACTGGTTGACAACTTTATGGAGAGGTAATATTCGTTTCACTCCAGGTATGTTATTCGCAATTGGTTTTGTGAGTTTATTTATCTCTGGTGGTTTAACTGGTATTTGGTTAGGAAACGCTGCTTTAGATATTCACTTGCATGATACATATTTCGTAATTGCGCATTTCCATATTGTAATGGGTGTTGCATCTATGTTTGGTATGTTTGCTGGTATGTACCACTGGTTCCCTAAAATGTATGGTCGTTTCATGAACAACACACTTGGTTATATCCACTTCTGGGTAACAATAGCTGGTGCGTACTTGATCTTCTGGCCAATGCACTACGAAGGATTAGCTGGTATGCCACGTCGTTATTTTGATTTTAGTATTTGGGAAAGTTTCAAGCAATTTGGCGAATTGAATAAGTTTATCACAATTGTTTCTATGATTGTATTTGCGGTTCAAATCTTATTCTTGATGAATTTCTTCTATTCTATTTTCAAAGGACGTAAAGTAACTTCAGAAAATCCTTGGGAAGCAAATACATTAGAGTGGACTACACCTATCCGTCCTGGTCACGGTAACTGGGTTGGTGAAATACCAGAAGTACACCGTTGGGCATATGATTACGGTAAAGACGGAAAAGATTTCATTCAACAAACAACACCTGTTGGTGCGGATGAATCGACCCACTAAATTGTGAAAGCAATTCTAAAAGATTACGCCCAGTTGATGAAGTTCACCTTAAGTTTTACGGTGGTCTTCACCTGTGTAATCTGTTATCAGATTGCGCCTAACATTATTGGATTCGATTGGTGGAATATTTTGATCTTAACTTTTGCAGGTCTTTGTATTACGGGTAGTGCCAATGCAATTAATCAAGCAGTGGAAAAAGACACAGATGCACAGATGAAGCGAACAGCGAATCGTCCTGTGGCTTCTGGTAGAATGTCTCAACAAACTGCTTACGCATTTGCCATCATCGCTGGTATAGTTGGTGTAGGTTTAATGGCCTACCAATTCAATACTTTGTCTGCGGTATTAAGTGCATTAAGTTTATTCTTATATGCTTTCATCTACACCCCACTTAAAAAAATAAATTCAATTGCAGTGTTGGTTGGTGCTTTTCCGGGTGCCATTCCTTGCTTGATTGGATGGGTTGCTGCAACCAATGAAATAAGTCCAATTGCAACCTTTATTGTAGATGGTAAAACTTATTCCAACGCGGGTGGTTACGCTTTATTTTTAATTCAATTTCTTTGGCAGTTCCCACATTTTTGGGCAATAGCTTGGGTATCACATACGGATTATTCTAAAGTAGGATTTAAATTGTTACCTGCCGATAAAGGGCCGACTAAGTTCACTGCTTTACAAGCTGTGATGTATGCGGTGTTGATGGTACCAATTGGTTTCTTACCAAACTATTTTAAAATTACGGGGGAGTGGAGTATGTGGGTGGTCTTAGTGGCGAATATTTTTATGGTGGTTCAATGTGTGCGTTTATACCAGAACATGGGTGTGCCTGCGGCACGTCGTGTGATGTTTAGCAGCTACATTTATTTACCGATTGTTTATTTGGCATTAATGGCAAATAAAATTTAAAGCATATTTATGAGTACAGAAAAAAAGAAAGCACATCCTTATAAGTTTATCCTTTGGGTAGGTTTAGGAAGCATCATCATGCTTTTTGCAGGGATGACCAGTGCTTATATTGTGAAAAAAGGTCAAGCCAATTGGTTGGACTTTGAATTACCAGTGGTGTTCTGGTTCTCTACATTAGTGATTCTATTGAGTAGTGTGACCATGCAAATGGCTTTGAAGAAGTTCAAAGAACGTCAGATGGGTCAATATCGTGGGTTCATTACTTTAACCGTGGTTTTAGGTCTTGTCTTTGTGGTGACACAAATGATGGGCTTTAGCGCTTTGGAGGCCAATAGTATCGCATTAACTGGTCCTAGAAGCAATTCGGCGGGTTCTTTTTTATTGGTGATCGCTGGCTTACACATCCTCCACGTGTTGGGTGGGGTCATTGCCCTTGCAATCATCTTTTTAAGAGCTTATTCTGTGAAAACAAAATTTTACAATGCCTTACCGGTGGAATTAGCATCCATTTATTGGCATTTTGTAGATATACTATGGATTTATCTTTTTGTGTTCCTACAATTTGTAGGATAGACTAAAAACCAATATTTTTGCACTGAAATTGAAACTGAACATGTCAACAACAACAGCCGCTTCGCCAACTGAAGCAAAATTATGGGGTGGTGGAAAAAGCCCTTTTAGTGTAGAGTACGGAAAAGTGATGATGTGGTACTTTTTAATGAGTGACGCATTCACTTTTGGCGCTTTCTTGATTTCTTATGGCACGGTTCGTTTTTCTACGAACGGATGGCCTGACCCTAACGTAGTTTTTAAAAGTTTCCCATTTGCACCAGAAGGAGTGAATGCCCCGTTGGTGTTTGTATCGGTGATGACTTTTATTTTGATTGTAAGTTCGGTGACCATGGTTTTAGCGGTTCATGCTGGTCACAATATGGATAAGAAAGGAGTTGTTAGAAATATGATTTGGACAATCATTGGTGGTATCGCTTTCTTAAGCTGTCAAGCTTGGGAGTGGAATCACTTATTCCATGAAGGTGCATGGTGGGGAAGAAATCCTTTCATCAATGCAGATGGAACAGCATCATCTTCCAACTTCACAAACTTCTTCTTTACTATTACTGGTTTCCACGGTTTCCACGTATTCAGTGGTGTGGTGATTAATATTATTATGTTGATCATGACATTAACAAACCAATTTGAAAAAAGAGGTCATTACAATATGATTGAAAAAGCAGGTCTTTACTGGCACTTTGTAGATCTAGTATGGGTATTTGTATTTACTTGTTTTTACTTATTATAAACGAATTAACGAACTATGTCACATACAAACGATACACACGCAGAGCACGACGGTGGTGCTATTGCAGAAATTAAAAAAGTTACCATCATCCTTTCAGTTTTAACGATTGTTGAATTGATTTTGGGTTTCTGGATGATCGGAATGGAAAGCAAAGCCTTAGTACTTGGTATTAAAGGGACAATCGTAATCTTGATGATGGCAAAAGCATTTTACATCGTGGCTTACTTTATGCACTTAAAGCATGAAGTAAAGAACTTGATCATGACAATTGTGGTGCCACTAACTTTATTCGTTTGGTTCATCATTGCGTTTTTAGCTGATGGCAATTCATTCAGAAACTTACGCAATACCTATAATCCATACTTTAAGGAGCAATCTACTATTAAGGTAGAGCAGCCAGCACATGGCGGATCTCACGGTGGAGGACACGAAGCTGCAGGCGCGGCTGGTGCAGCACATACTGATTCTGCAGCGCACACCACAGATTCTTCTGCAAAGAACGAAGACGCGGCTAAACATGAAGATGCGAAGCACTAATCTTAATGGATAGGGGCTTAAAATATTCGAAACCACTCCAGTTATTTGGGGTGGTTTTTTGTTGTAACTTTACATCCAAATAACTCCATCAACAGCATGTCTAAAAAGTCTATTTACGGTTTAATAATCGCCCTGGTCATACCTATTGGATGTTATTTATGGCTTAAGTCTGCAAGTGATACCGCGGTGACTATGCCAAGACATTATTTATTGGACACCGTGGTAAGCCGAGTAGAAAAAGGTAAGACCATTGATGATAGCATTTGGCATACGACTAAAGATATTCGCTTGGTGAATCAATTAGGCGATTCAGTGAACTTATACCAACAGTCTGGTAAGATCATTATTGCCGATTTCTTTTTTACAAGCTGCGGAAGTATCTGTCCAAAGCTGACTACGAATATGGCGAAATTGCAACAGTCCTTTACAAGAGGAGGCAATAGTCGTAAAAAAGTATTGGATACGAATTTTATTCAATTCATTTCTTTTTCTGTAGACCCTGATCGTGACTCTGTTCCTGTAATTAGAGAATACGCCAATAAAATGGGTGTGGCTTCTGACAATTGGTGGTTGCTTACTGGTAATAGAGATTCTATTTATAAGTTTGCGTTTGAGGAAATGAAAGTAGATCAATTTAGTACAGAGCCAGTCTCTCCAGACTTTGTGCATACTAGCCGCTTTGTATTGATAGATAAAAAAATGCAAGTGCGTGGCTATTACAATGGGCTTGATTCTGCATCTATGTTAAAGCTAGCTAAAGACGTAGGCTACTTGATGTTAGAAAAAGATAAAACTAAAAAGAGCAAAGTATTCCAAGATATTATAGACTTAAGTTGGTTGTGGTTGGTGATTGCTTTAATGGTATCTAGTTTTGTTTTCTATTTTACAAAGACAAGATTAAAAAATTAAATATTCATTGTATGAATTGGAATGAATTTAAAACTAAGTATAAACAAGAAATTAGAGTTGGACTTATTGTATTGATTGCAACTATGGCTTTTCGTATCCTGAAGGATATTTTAAATAATAAATAATAACTGTATGTTAGATCCTGTATTAAAGAAGAACGACAAATTGGCCTATACTTTAATTGGCATTTTTTCTGTGGTGGTATTTGTAGTAGTGACTTTTCTAAGCAAATTCACTTTGGATATTGAGCTACCTTTTGACAAACATATTTTTGCATTGATCAATGCAGTATTAAATACTGGTGTAGCCATTTTATTGGTTGCTGGATTAGTTGCTATAAAGCAAAAAAATTACAATTTGCATAAATCATTGATGATGACTGCAATGATTTTTTCATTGTTGTTTTTAGTGACTTATATCGCGCACCATTTATTAGCGGGAGAAGCTAAATTTGGCGATGCTAATTTTGATGGCTTAGTGGATGATGCAGAAAAAGCGGTTTTAGGCAATACCCGTCCTTTCTATTTGATTTTATTAGGTACGCATATTGTACTTGCTGCAACTAGCTTACCATTTATATTGTGGACTGCCTACAGGGCTTTAACAAGTGATTTTGAAGCGCATAAGAATTTAGCAAAAAAAGTATGGCCTATCTGGTTTTATGTAGCAGTGACTGGGCCAATTGTATACTTAATGATTAAGCAGTATTATAACTAGGAGCTTTATTATAATAACGATAGTAAACTTTTGCTTTACTTATTTAGAACTTTAGTTCAATAGCTGGATCCCAAAATAATTTTTCAAAGTCCAAGACAGTTTCGTTTTGGACTTTTATTTTTTCTTTTTCTAAAAGCGTTTGCATAGTAGTGGGTGTTTCAAAATGCGCTTTACCACTTAACATACCATTGCGATTCACAACCCTATGTGCTGGCACTTTTGGTTTTACACCATGTGATGCATTCATGGCCCAGCCCACCATTCTTGAACTACCTCCAGTGCCTAAATATTTTGCGATGGCACCATAGCTTGTCACACGTCCCTTGGGAATTAAACGTACTACATCAAATACGTTTTGAAAAAAGTCTTTGGTCTTGGGTGTGTATTGCATTTTATAAATGCTTTTTAATATCTTCTGTGTCAACTTGTTTTTCAGGGTAAGCTTCTGGGGCAGTCTTACTTGCTGCAGCTCTAATTAATTGCGCTCTTGTTTTAATAGGCTCCGGTACCGCGTCATAATCAAATGGACAATGCTTACAGGCTTCCCCACAGCAATAGCCTCGGCCTTCGTGATAAGCTGCAGTAAATACCCATTTGCCTTTTGGGTCTATATAATAATGTACGCCTTCAATCATTTTTTAATCTTCTTTTTTTGCTCTTGCTGCTTCTGCTTCCATTCTAAGTAATTCACCTGCATCCATTGGGATGTCTTTGATGGCTTCTTTTAAAATTTCATCTAGTTCTAAAGGGAGGTCTCCATCAATATTAAACTGAATATAGTGAATCTTGTTACTCTGTGCGATATCCAATCCTTCGTAGTATGTTTTAATTAAACAACGTGGATCGATATTTTGTTCAGCGTATAAGTTGTCTGTTTTGTAGATCAGATGTAAACCATATAACTCAATCACTTTTAATGTGAAATTGTAGAGTAGGGGGCTATCTGTTTTTAAATGCACAATACCGTCATTCTTTAGAAACTGTTGGTACAGCCTTAAAAATTTAGGATGTGTCAAGCGCTTTTTTGATTTTGACCATCTAAGCTGTGGATCGGGGAATGTAATCCATATTTCATCCACCTCTTTCTTAGCAAAATAGTTCGAGGTAAGCTCAATTTGAGAACGCACAAAGGCCACATTTGTTAATCCATCTTTATTTGCAATACTTGCTCCTTTCCAAATACGATTGCCTTTTAAATCGATGCCTATAAAATGTTGTTCTGGAAACATACGGCCTAAGCCAACTACATATTCTCCTCGGCCACAAGCAAGTTCTAGAGTAAGGGGAGTAGATGCGTTATCCTCCTTATTAATAGAAGAGACATTTGATACAAATTGACCATCACTAATTAATAAGCTTGATATATCGATAGTCGATTTCCCTTTTTTTAATCCATCAAAAAAAGTAGCCCATTTGCCCTGCATGTCCTGTGGAAATTCCAAGACATTGTTATATTCCTTAATAGCGGCAAACTTGATTAGTTTCTTTTGACCCATGGCGCAAAGATAGTATTAGAAAGGCTTCTAAGATACTAATTGTTTTATTTATTTTTTATCAAATACCTAATTACACGTATATTTACACTTTAAAATACACGTGTAATGAAAACAAAATTGACCCTTGTGGTGGAAGATGAAGTAATCTATAACGCAAAAATTTATGCCAAGAAAAAAGAGGAGAGTCTTTCTTCTTTGGTTGAAAATTATTTAAAAGCTGTTGCAGTTAATGGAAAAGTTGAAAAAAATAAAACTAAAAAGTTACATCCTTCGATTGCTAAATTAAAAGGGATAATCAATCTTCCAAAGAATTTTGATTATAAAAAAGAACTTGGAAAAATATTACTTGAACGATATAATAAAGTGTAATGAAAAATATTTTTATAGATACAGATGTGATCATAGACTTTCTTGGAAATAGAGCAAGTTTTTCGAATGCAGCAACTGAACTTTTTGATTTATACGCTCACAACAATAAAAAACCTTTTATCTCAGCAAATTCGTACACGAATGTGTATTATTTATTAAACAAGCTAATTAAATCTCCTAAAATTGTCATATCGCATTTGACTAATTTATATGATATAACAGAAATATTGGAGGTTAATAGTAATATCATAAATCAATCTATACATTCTGAATTTTCTGATTTTGAAGACGCAGTACAGTATTATGCTGCGTTGTCTAATAAAAAAATTGATTTGATTGTTAGTAGAGATAAAAAAGGGTTTAAAAAAAGCGCTATCCCAGTTTTTGATGTCGAACAAGCACTTAAGATTTGTAGTCAATAAACTACCCCTTCATTAATTTCAATGCTTTCTTAGCTACAATAGGTGCAATAGCAACTCCCATGCCACTCATGCGCACTGCACAGTAAACATTAGGTTGTAATTGTTCAATGATTGGCTTTTTGATTGAGCCCATACCCATAGTGCCACTCCACCTCAATTCAATTTTTGGTTTCTTAGATCCCTTAGGTAGGATACGTTGCATCATAAAATCTTCTAACACTTTTTGTATGGTAGCCGAAGTCTCTAATGAATATGTTTTTTCATTTTTAAAATCTGCATTCCTTGCACCTCCTAATAATAAACGGTTGCCTAAGTTGCGGAAATAATAATAGCCTTCATCAAAGTGGAAGCATCCTTTGAATTTTAAATTTTTGATAGGCTCTGTGACAAATACCTGCCCTCTTGCTGGCACTACATCTAAACTAGGAATAAGTTGTTTTGCAAATCCGTTAGTACAAACTAAAAATTGTTTTGTCTCTAAAACTGCCTCTAAATTTGTTGTGATGGTCACGCCTTTTTTATGACTCTTAAATTTTTTAACCTCAGTATTAAAAAGAATTTGTACACCTTTTGCCTGCACTGCTTTTTGTAAAGCCAATACTAATTTTGCTGAATTTAATTGTCCTTCTAATTGATTAAATGCCAAGGCCTCGATACCTTGAAAACCTAATTTTTTAATGTCCTTACTAGCATTGGTATAGATAGGCAAGTATTTACCATTCTTTTTTGGCGTCTTTAAGGCAGGTGCTAAAATTTTATTTAAATAAGCAATATCCGATTCTAGTTTCGAAATATCATACAGACCACTTTCATCACTGCTGACCCCTTTATTTGCTTTACTTGCTTTTTTATTCTTACTAGTTTTTTTTCCTTCAAATAATTCATAACCACCCCACTGGTTGTAGTCTATCTCTTTTGCTTTAAACACTTCTTGAATTCTTTGTAGTCCATCATAGCGCATCTTCACTGTCTCTAACATTGCAGCTTCACCCATCAACTGAATATCTGAGATCAGTTCGGAAACACTTCCAAAACAAGAGAAGCCCGCGTTGCGCGTGCTTGCTCCAGATGGTATAGTGCCGCGCTCAAGTATGGTGATATTTAATTTTGGGTTTTGGTGGATGGCTTCATAGGCGGTCCATAATCCCACAAATCCACAGCCCACAATCACCAAGTCCTTAGGTGCAAAATAGGTTGACTGTTCCCATACTGATATGGCCATATACTTGAATTTAGATTTCTAAGTTCCTACATTTTTTTCAATAAACAATCTTCTCAAATTCATTCAACTTTAAAGCGTTCATTTAAATACTTAAATGGTTTGTGCAGGCATAAAAAAACCGCCCCAACTGGGGCGGTTTAAAGAACTTATTTACATTAATCTTATTTTCCGAAGATATAACGAATACCTAATTGAGCTGTCCATACATCTAATACAGATGCATTTTTGCTTAAGGTATTTGTGATTAAACCTGTTGTACCATCAGCAAATCTTTCTGTAGCCAATCTATAAGTAGGTTGATTGTTTACCACCGCATTAAATGCTAAGACTTGTGGGTTCGTTGCTCTTTGAGATACACCCCATTTGTCGTTCAACATATTGCCAAAGTTCAAGATATCCGCTCTAATTTGTAAAGTATTGCGCTTACCTTTTACACTTACAAAAATGTCTTGTACAATTGATAAGTCAAAACGGTGTAACATTGGAATGAATGATGCGTTTCTTTCTGCATATTGACCACGACGTGTTTTTAAATAATCGTCTTGGTTAATATAGTTCCAAAAAGCAGCTTGTTGTTCAACTTCAGAGTAAGTTCTTGAACCAACAGTCAAAGGAACAAACTTGATATCTTGGAATGCATTAGGTACAAAAAGCAATTCGTTGTTATTCACTCTGTCTCCGTTCATATCACCACTAATTGTGTATGTGTATGGATTACCTTGGTTACCAACATAACCTATTGTGAATGAGGTTGCACCACCACCATTTTTACCATACTCTAATCTGTATCCAAATACACCTACTAAACGATTTGGAGAAACAAAATCAGAATTTGATAAAGACAAATCATTGTTACCGTTAATAGCTCTTGCAGAAGTCCAGCTACCTGATGCGATTGAACCAGCGCTCATAAAGTCTTTTGCATTAGATGTTGTCCAAGCAAAAGATCCAAATACACCTTTATTATATGGCAATTCTAATTTTAAAGTCAAAGATTTAAAGTATGCACCATCTTTATTTGTTAAAACGATACCGTTTGAAACGTTATCATTTATTCTTACACCGGCATCTGTTCTTGCAAATTGATTTCTTGTATCTGTACCTGCAAATTTTCCTGTTGGAGCATCTAAGTTGGCATTATAATAATGTACTGCGTTTAAATTATTATTGTAAATACCTTCAATCGTACCAATTAAACCTAGAGGTAATTTTTGATCAATTGCAATATTCGTTTTCCAAACTTGAGGAAACTTATAATTAGGATTAGTAAATGCTAAGTCAAATGTAGAAGGTAAAGTTGGTGTTGAAGGAATATAATATTGACCAGGATTTGCAGTGAAACCATATTTAGTTGTACCTCTATTATCACTGTCAATAAATCCTGTTAACACACCATTGTTACCCACTTGGTTAGAGATAAATACATATGGAGGACGGCCAGTGAATACACCAGAACCACCTCTTAATTGTGTTTTCTTATTACCAAATACATCTACGTTAAAACCAAATCTTGGCTCCCATAAAATTTGAGCTGTTGGCATGATTGCTGTATTCAAACGCTCTCCATTAGCAAAAGTCATAGCAGAAACTGCTTTATTTTCTAAAGAAGTTGGCTCAATATCAATGATTGCAGCTCTTAAACCAAAGGTTAATTTGATATTTTTAGTTGCTTGGAATTCATCTTGTCCATAAACATCTAAACGCATTGTTTTTAATACTTGCATTGGATCAACTGCACCTGGCAATGCAGAGTATCTGTACTGAAAACGAGTTGGTAAATTTGTAACAGATGGCTTTCCACCATTTGCTAAACTTTCGTTCGCTGCTGCGTAGAAACTTGTTAATGAACTAAAAATATAAACCCCATTAGAAGCAGGGTAGAACAAGTTGTTAGATTGGTATTTTTCAAAATTAAGACCACCTGTTAAAGTATGCTTACCAGCATATTTTGTAATGTTATCGGTAATATGAAAAGTGTTATAATCTAATTTGTTACCTGGTGTGAATGGATCAAAACCTACAGAAGCATAAGTTGTAGTTCCACTTAAGATATCAATTGTTGGAAATAATGAACTTCTGTACTTTCTATCTTCAATTTGTTGATCATAACCAATAATCAATGAATTATGTAAAGTGTTTGATAATTTACTGTTTAATTCTAATACATAAGAACGTGTATTATCCATGATGATATAACCACTATTTGCAAATGCCATAGACAATGCAGATGTGGTTCTGTTACCTGCACCTGCTGAGTTAGAATTAGAAATATTGATTTCTGCTTCAGAATCATGTTGTACATAACGTGCTGTTAATTTATGCTTGTCGTTGATGTTCCAATCTAATCTTACTAAGAACTTTTCACTTTTGTTTGCATTAGAATATCCTTCCCAAGCACCAGTCGTGTAACCAAACTTATCTTTCATGAAATTAGATAAGGTTTCCATGTCTGTATAAGTTGTTCTACTAATTTGTGTACCTGTTGCAATAGGAGAACCTGTAGAAAACCAAGTGGTACCTGGTTCTGTACGCTCTAATGTTTCATAGTTACCAAAAATGAATAATTTATTTTTGATGATTGGTGCTCCAAGACGGAAACCACTTACTTTCTCATCAAACTTAGAAGCCACTACTGGAACACCAGCAGCTTTATTACCCACGTATCTTGAGCTGTTGTCTCTTTGTGTTTGATAGTAAGAACCTTCTATATCATTTGTACCAGATCTAGTTACTGCGTTAATACCAGCACCAGTAAAACCACTCTGACGAATATCGTAAGGCGCGATGTTTACTTGTAATTGCTCCAAGGCATCTAATGAAATAGCAGATGCACCTGTTCTACCACCTGCTTGTGCAGAGTTTCCTAAACCAAAACTATTATTGAATTGAGAACCGTCAATCGTAAAGTTATTCAAACGAGCATCTTGTGCACCAAATGAACTTCCGTTTCCGTTGGCATTGTACTTTGTAATTCCATCGATTGTTCTTGCACCAGTAATAGGAATATTTTGCAAGTCTCTTCTGGTAAATTGTTGAGAAGCACCTGTTCTTTCTTTAGAGAATAGGCCGTTTTTATTGCTAGAAACAACTACCTCTGCTAAATTTGAACCAGTCGCTAATAAAACAAAATCAATATTGCTTACCACACCTAAGTTGGTGCTTAAATCAGCTACTTGATTGTTTTTATAACCAACATAACTTGCAACTACTGTAAAAGGTCCGCCAACTCTTACTGCTGGGAACACGTAGGCACCTGTTTTGTTAGTTACTGTTTTGTAAGTTGTACCTGTTGGAACGTGTGTCGCGATGACTGATGCACCAACCAATACTTCTTTCTTTTCATTTACAACAACACCAGAAATAGATGAAGTGGTAATTTGAGCAAAACTGATGATAGTCATCATACAGCTTGTCAAAAACAAGATTGTTTTTTTCATTTGATTTGATTTGATGCCGCAAAACTAAACCGAATCAATAAGGATTATCGACTGGCAACATCCAATAAGCAAGAATTAATAGTAATTTAATGTGCACTAATTCTATCCTTTATTTGCTATTTTGTTTAACAAATTCGCCGGTTGTATATATATTGTTTATACATTATATAAAATTATTTTATGTAGCTTATTTTCTACCATTTTTTAGCATATATCATAACAATTTGTTAACGTTTTGCTTATATTCGTAGTCTAATTAAAAATCAATCACATGAGAAAAGTTGTTTTATTGTCTTCTCTTGTTTTTTGTTTTGCGCTTCAAGTATTGGCTCAGGGGTCCAAGAAGATCTCTGGAAAGATAGTTGACCAAAAAACTAAGCAAGGATTAGGAGGCGTAACAGTGAATGCTGGTAAAGTGAATGCTTTATCTGATGCAAATGGTAATTACCAAATTAATGTTACAGATCAAAAATCTTTAAGCTTCAGTATTGTAGGATACGAAAAGCTTTCTAGAACTATTGGTGCTGCTACTACTACAATCAATGTTGAATTAGCATCTGTAGAAGCGGTATTAGAAGAGGTTGTAATTACAGGGTACGCACGTGAAAGTAAAGCTAAGTTCGCGGGTGCCGTAACTACAATTAGTGGTAAAACTGTAAACGATGTACCAGTAGGTTCATTCGACCAAGCTTTCCAAGGTCGTGTTCCAGGTATGTTGGTTAACTCTGGATCTGGTCAGCCAGGTTCTAGTGCGCAGGTTACTATTCGTGGTATCAAATCTATTCAAGGTGCTGGTGCACAGCCTTTGTATGTATTAGATGGTGTGCCAATTCCTGCATTTGATATGCAAACACTTAACCCGGACGATTTTGAATCTATCACTGTATTGAAGGATGCGACTGCAGCTGCAATCTATGGTGCTAGAGGAGGTACGGGTGTAATTGTTATCACATCTAAAAGAGGTAAGACTGGTAAAAATGTGGTGACTTACAAAACTCAATATGGTATCACAAGACGTCCAAATTTTGATAGAATGAACTTGATGAATACTCGTGAGATGTTAGCATATGAGGAAAGAGAAAAATTAGTAGGTACTCCAGGATGGAACTGGTCTCCAAATAACCCAGTTATACCAGCAGGTTTTACTGCAGCTTCTAAGCAATTTGCATTAGATAGCTTAAGAAATATTGATATTGATTATGCAAATATTTTCTATAGAGAAGGTATCTCAAAATCACATGAATTAACTTTAAGTGGTGGATCTGATAGAACTAAGTTCTTCTTATCTGGTGCTTATTTTGATCAAGAAGGTATTGACTTAGGCTCTTCTTTAAAACGTTATACTATTCGTTTTAACTTAGACCATTCTACAGATAAATTTACTGCACAATTTAACTCTACTATTGGTTACTCTAAGTCTAAATTAGCGGAAGGTGAAGCTCAAGGAAACTCTCCTAGAAATCCATTCCAAATGACTTATAGAGCTAAGACTTATGAGAATCCATACAATTTAGATGGAAGCTTACGTTTTGGTGCTAGTAGTTCTATGGCTTACAGACAAGTTGCAAACTTATTAGAAGGTTTACAAAACACAGTTAGAGGCTATGATCAAATTAAAATGGTAGGTAATGGTTTATTAGCTTATAAGATCTTCCCAACATTGACTGTTAGAAACAACTTGGGTGTGAATGCTTCTAGCAATTACATCAATCGTTATGTGAATGCAGATTCTTATATTGGTTCTCTACAATCATTCCAAAATGGTATAGCTCAAGAATCTAATTCAGTAACTTCTGAATTTATCAATACTTCTTCTGTTTTATACAATGAGAAATTTGGTAAATCTGAGATAGAAGCATCTGCTAACTTTGAGATTGTAAGAGGTTTCCAAAGAGGTTTAGGTTTTACTTTGTTCAACTTAGACAAGCGTTTGACTCAAACAGGTCAAGGTGCTACAGCTTTACCAACTAACGGTGCTGCTACTTATCCTCAGAATGCATCTAGTGCGAAATCTGGATTTGGTATCCGTTCTTATTTTGCTACAGCAAAGTATACTTATGATAACAAATACTCTTTAAATGCAAATATTCGTCGTGATGGTACTTCAAGAATTGTAAACGAAGATAATAGAGAAGTAACTTCTTGGTCTGCTGGTTTTACTTGGAATGCTTTACAAGAGCGTTTCTTAAGCAAGCAATCTATTTTCTCTGACTTGAAAGTGAGATTATCATTTGGTATCATTCCAAATATTGGTTCTATTTCTACTTCATCTTATGGAGCAGGTTTACAATCTATCACCAACTATCAAGGTCCTCAGGTGCCTACTTTTGGTACTGCAGCTTATGCTGGTTCTACTATTGGTGGTTTAGTACCTAATAGCCCAGGTAACCCTAATTTGCAAATTGAAAGAATTCAAAAAGCAAATATTGGTATCGACTTTAGTGTTTGGAATGGCCGTGCTCGTTTCAACATAGATGCATATGACGAGAAGACTTTAGACTTATTCGTTAACCAACCATTGTCTGGTACAACTGGATTTGGTAGCTTATATATCAATGCAGGTAAGATGGAAAACAAAGGTTTAGAATTAAACGCGAAAGTGGATGTGGTTAGAACTCGTGATTTCGGTGTAACACTTGGTGTGAACCATTCTTACAACGTGAACAAAATTCTTGACTTAGGTTCGGTGAATGAATTCTTCTTAGGTACATTCGTAATCAGAGAAGGTTTAGCTTATGGAACACACTATAACTACAATTACTTAGGTGCAGATCCTGCTACTGGTGCTCCAAGATATGAAGCTCCAGATGGTTCTGTAACAAATGACATTGCTAAGGCAGGTCAGTTTGCTAAGTTTGGTAACTACTTACCTAAACACCAAGGTGGATTGGATTTTGAATTCCGATACAAATCGTTTTCAATTAATGGTTTATTCTCTTATCAGTTTGATGTTGTTAGAAGTAACAATACAAGAAACTGGATCACAAGAGGTACTCCTGGATACCATACTATCGTAAGAGCTTCTAGAGAGTTGATCGACAACCAATGGCAAGCTCCAGGTGACAAGAAATTCTTCCAAAAATCTACATTTGATAGAGGCTTTACTTCTTCTGACTTAGAAGATGCGAAGTTCTTACGTTTCAGAAACTTAGTTGTTGCGTATCAATTACCAGCAATCAAGGGTCCAAATGGTAAGCCAATGTTTACTGGCGGTAGATTGTATGCTCAAGGTCAAAACTTAGCAATTTGGAGTCCATGGAGAGGTTTAGATCCAGAAGATAATAACAATATTAGTTTGAATGAATATCCTAACCCTAGCATGTTTACATTAGGTTTAGACATTAATTTCTAATCAACTAAAAAATGAATAATATGAGAAATAATAAATTGGTTATAGGTTCATTCTTAATGTTATCCCTTTTTGCTTCTTGCTCTAAGGTGATAGATGTTAAAGAAACCGACTTCATCGGCGGAGACGTCGCTTTGAAGACCGTTGATAATATTGAGTCTGGCATCATTGGTGCTTACTCAGCTATGAACGTAGAAATGGGCATCTTGTTGAACAGTGTTTTTGCCGATGAGGTAAGAGTAGCTGAGTTTTACAATGCTGCAACTGTGCACGAATGGCAATATGCATCTACTGATATCTCTTTAAGAGATAGCTATACTGCATTCCCTTTGTACTACAGAATCATCGACAGAGTAAATAGAGTATTAGAAGCTTTACCAAATGTAAAAGCAACTACAGCTGCTCAAGAAGCGACAAAAAACAGAGTGAGAGGAGAAGCTTTATTTTTAAGAGCTTTTGCGCATTTTGAATTGTATCGTTTTTATAGCAATACTGCAGATGGATCTGCTTTAGCAGTTGCTTATATGGAGACGCCATCTTTATTGCCTGTTGCTAGAATGACAGTATCACCGTTCTTTGCAAAATTAAATGCTGATTTAGTTGCTGCTAAGGCTTTATTGCCAGCAACAAATGCAGATATCTTTAGAGCATCAAGACACGCTGCAACTGCTTTACAAGCAAGAGCTGCCTTGTATTCAAAAGATTATGCTAACGCTGCTGCTTTTGCAACTGAATACATCGCTGCTTTCCCATTAGCTTCTAGAACAAACTTCCCATTAATTTGGAAGGATGCAAACAATAGCGAAGTAGCATTTAAATTAAGTAGAACAACAACAGCTGGTGGTAGAATTGGTGCATTGTACAGAGGAACATCTGCAAATGCAGCAAACATCGGTACTATTACATGGAGACCTACTCAAGCTTTATTAAATGCTTATGATCAAGTAAATGATGTTCGCTATGGCGCTTATTTCTTTGATGAGCCTTTATTAAAAGCTATTTCATCTAGAACTATACACTCTGTCTTAATCAACAAATACGCAGGAACAACTTACGGTACACCAACTGAATTGTTGGCTGATGCTAAAGTATTCAGAACTGGCGAAATGTACTTAATCCGTGCAGAAGCAAGAGCTGAAACTGGTGATTTGACTGGTGCTACTGCTGATATTAATACATTAAGAGCTGCAAGAATCAACAACTACACTAATGCTAGTTTTACTACAAAGGGTGATGCGATTGATGCAGTGATGAGCGAGCGTTTTAAAGAATTACCATACGAGGGACACCGTTTCTTTGATGCAAAAAGAAGAAACTTGCCTATCACTCGTTTAGCAGTTGATGCACAAGGTACTGCCTTGACATTGCCTTCTGGTAACTTCAGATTTATCTTGCCTATCCCTAACTCGGAGATTCAAGCAAATCCATTGATGGTTCAAAACCCAGGTTACACGAACTAATTTTTATAGATTTTGTTAAAAAGGGCGCCTCAATTATATTGAGTGCGCCCTTTTTTTTATCTTGCTTTTAGTATTAACTTCATATAATTCAATCTTCAATCCTCCTTATGAACAAGTATCTCTTTATCCTCTTTTTATCTTGCGCCACCCTTCCAATTTTTGCGCAAACAATGACTGGCAATGCCATTCCAAGTGTACAGTTTGCCGACGCCAATGGTAGACTCTTACCTGCAAGTGGTGCGGGGATCCAAGGCACACCTTATGTGTTTGATAAATTTGGAATAGGTAAAGTTGTTTTTGTGAATGGGATGGAGTCGGTGGATTCTAATTTAAACTATTCTTACTTTGATCATAAATTATATTATACTCAAAAAAATGGCTTGTATGTAGTGAATCAACAAGCAAAATCATTTGAATTAAATAGTGTTGATAAAGAAAACAATAAAGTATCTAAAAAATTTATGTGCTTATTTCCGAGTATTGAAAATAATACACCAGCTACTTTTTACGAAGTACTGGGCAATGGGGATCAATTTCAGTTTTTAAAATATACCCATAAGCGTATAAAAGAAACGGTTGTATATGGAGGAGCACCTGTGAAGGAATATGTCATGGACGATTTATATTATATCTATGACAAGGCAGATAAAAAAATGCATGCATTGGGTAGTAGCCATTCTTTAAAAGCAGTAAAAAAAGTTTTACCAAATTATGCAGCTCAAATGGATGCTTATTTGAATACGAATAAATTAAATCTAAAGAAAGAGGAAGACATGGTTCAATTGCTGCAGCAATTAAAGGCTTCCTCTAATTAAAAAATATTCAATGCAAATTTTTCGCGTCTTATTAGTGCTCGCTTTTTTTATGGCACATACAAATGCACAAAGTCAAGTGCAGTCCGATGCGAAACTTAGGAATGAAAATTTATATCGACCTCGTTTTCATTTTACCCCAGCAAAAGGTTGGATGAATGATCCTAATGGAATGATTTTTTTAAATGGTCAATACCATTTGTTTTTTCAGCACTATCCAGATAGTACAGTATGGGGTCCAATGCATTGGGGACAAGCAACTAGCAGTGATTTAGTGCAATGGAAAGAACAGCCAATTGCTTTATATCCAGATTCAATTGGAATGATTTTTTCGGGCTCTACTGTTTTGGATAAAAACAATACAAGTGGTTTAGGACGGGGTGGAGTAGCGCCCTTGGTTGCTATTTTTACACAACATTATATGCCGGGTGAAAAAGCTGGGAGGACTGATTTCCAAAATCAATCTATTGCATATAGTTTAGACGAAGGAAAGACTTGGACTAAATATGTAGGCAATCCTGTGCTTAAAACCCCGAATTTAAAGGACTTTAGAGATCCTAAAGTAATCTGGTATGCGCCTACACAAAAATGGATCATGAGTTTGGCAGTGGCCGATCATGTTGAATTTTATAGTTCACCTAATTTAATCAAATGGACTAAGGAGTCCGAAATAGGTAAAAATTTATTTGCTCACGGTGGTGTTTGGGAATGTCCAGACTTATTATCATTTAATCACTTTGGAAAAACAATATGGGTTTTATTAGTGAGCATGAATCCAGGAGGCCCTAATGGTGGATCAGCTACACAATATATTGTTGGAGATTTTGATGGGCATGAATTCAAGCCTTATACTAAAGATATTAAATGGATGGATTACGGGCCTGATAATTATGCTGGTGTGACTTTTTCAAATGTGGGTGATAGAAATATTTTAATTGGCTGGATGAGTAATTGGAATTACGCGAATGTGGTGCCTACAGAAAAATGGAGAAGTGCTATGACAGTGCCAAGGGAATTGAGATTATTAGAACAACAAGAATTTATAAAATACTATACAAGCTATGAATCAACTGCTAATTCATACAAGGATTCAAAATTTGTGGAAGATGGTTTTTATTTATTGTCTTCTCCTGTAAAGGAATTAAATACCGCATTTACAAAGACAATGTCAAAAGAAAATTTTGTTACTGAAAAAATATTTTCTTTATCTACTGAAAAAAATCCTATCCCGAATCGAATTGATTTAACAACGAACGCTAAGTTGGAAAATGATTTTGAAATTATTTTGTCCAATACGTTTAATGAAAAATTAATTATTGGATATGATGCCGTAAAAAGGCAATACTTTATTGATAGAACTAAAGCAGGTATTGCTAATTTTAACGAGGGATTTGCGGCAGTAGCAGTAGCGCGAAGACTTACAAATCCTTATATGGATATGAACTTGTCTATTCTATTGGATAAAACTTCTATCGAACTATTTGCAGATGATGGTCTCACTGTAATGACTGCTTTGTTTTTTCCAACCCACCCTTATACCAAATGCATTCTGCAATCAAAGGCTGGTTTACCTTTAAAGTCTTTAGATTTGTTTTCTTATAAGTAATGCAGTCCCTTTTTTAGGTCAAAACGTTTGAATGAATTTAAAGTTTGCTTCAACCTTTTAACCCTTCACTTGTTAATTCTTTATGCAACAATTTACTCCTGCCGAATGGCAGTCTTGGGAAAGATTTTATAGAGCTAATTTTATCAATAGCTTAACTGGTTTTAAATCGGCTAGTTTAATTGGCACCATCAATGCACAAGGCGTTCCTAATTTAGCCATGTTCAGTAGCATGGTGCATATTGGTTCTGATCCTGCTTTAATAGGTTATATCAATCGTCCGGTTGCTGCTGCGCCGCATACCTTAGCCAATATTAAATCAAATGGTTTTTATACAGTGAACCATATCCATCCTTCATTTGTAGATAAAGCACATCAAACAAGTGCAAAATACCCAGACGAGGTTAACGAATTTTCAGAAGTAGGATTGACCGAGGAATATTTGGAGGGCATCAATGTACCCTTTGTGAAGGAAAGCGCTATCAAGTACTTACTTTCTCTAAAAGAGATTGTCCCTATTACATTGAATGCCACTTTTTTAGTGATTGGTCAGTTAGAGCAAGTATTGATTGATCCATCCCTTCAACCCACTGCAGATGGCTTCTTAGAACTTGACCAAGTAGGCTCCATCTGTAGCAATGGTTTAGACGCATACTACAATACAACCTTGATAGATCGATATGCTTATGCTAAGCCAGGGAAGGCAGCTGAGAAATTGTAATTTTATTACCGATTTTACTTCGGCCGATTGTCCATCTTTTTTTTGAACACGCTTGCTTTTTTGGTAAATTACATCAAATCGATGCATATGAATCCTTGTCAATTTGATGGTGCAAGAAGGGGCTTTTTTAAAAAGTCAGCCGCTGTTGCTGCACTTTATTTAACCCCATCTGTTTTAGTGAAAACTTTTGCGGCAGATAGCCTTGTGCCAATGCCTATTGCAAAAGAGAATTTAAAGTTTATCTTAAATGGCAAACCTGTTGCACTTGAAATTGATGCAAGAACAACCATGCTCAATTTATTAAGAGAAGAAATAGGGTATACGGGCACTAAAAAAGGATGCGAGATGGGTCAGTGTGGTGCTTGTACGATTCATGTAAATGGTAAGCGTATAAAATCTTGTACTCAATTGGCATTGAATCATCAGAACAATCAAATCACGACGATAGAAGGACTTGCCAAAGGGGATCAGTTGCATCCAATGCAGGCCGCGTTCTTAAAAAATGACGCTTTTCAATGTGGCTATTGCACTTCGGGACAAATCATGTCAGCAGTGGCATGTGTAAGAGAAGGTAAAGCGACAAGTAGGACAAGTATTCAAGCATACATGGATACCAATATTTGCAGATGCGGCGCTTATCAAAATATTGTAGATGCTATTGTAGAAGTTGCAAAATCTGGTGCTAAAATTTAATCCTTTTAATTTTCTTTTATGAACAATATAAATTTAAATAAGAACAATACAAATCTTTTTAAACTTGACTTTGCAGACGAAAGAGTAGACGGCGCAGATAAAGTAACCGGCAAAGCAAAGTACACTGCAGAATATAATTTACCGAATATGGCTTATGGTGTATTCGTAACAAGTACAATTGCTAAGGGTACTATCAAAAATATAGATACCGCAAAAGCATTGTCATCCCCTGGTGTTTTAGATGTAATTTATTATGCCAATTGTCCTTCTGTACCTGGTTATTTAACGAATGCTGCAGAACGTCCAAAAAATGTTTCTGAATGGCGTGGACACAAAGTCTTATACGATAATCAAGTACGTTTTTTTGGTCAACCCATTGCGTTGATTGTAGCAGATAGTTTAGAGAATGCGAACGCTGCAATTCGTTTAGTGCGCGCTGAATATGAGTCACAAGCTTTTGAAACAAATTTTGATGTAGTAAGAAAAGACCCTGCAAAATTAAAAGGAACAGTGGCCTATAAAAGAGGTACAGAAAATGCATTTAAATCGGCACCTGTATTTGTTGAAGCAGAATATGCGATACCTGCCGAAGTACATCTTCCTATGGAGATGCACGCTTCGATTGCATTTTGGGAAGGAGAAGATAAAGTAACACTATACGATAAAACACAAGGACCAAAAAGTACGCAAACAAGCATCGCTCGTACTTTTGGTTTACAAGATAAAAACGTTAGGGTGATTGCAGAAAATGTGGGTGGGGGATTTGGTAGTGGTTTGAGAAGTTGGGCCAATGTACCAGCTGCTGTGATTGCTGCTAAAAAATTAAATCGTCCTGTGAAAATTGTACTTACCCGTCCACAAATGTTTTCATTAGTAGGCTATCGTCCACAGTCTTGGCAGAAAATTGGAATTGGTGCAGACGCTTCAGGTCGTTTTATTGGTATCACACACGAAGCCATTAGTGGAACTTCTCGTTACGAAGATTTTAGAGAAGGGATTGTGAACGTTTCTAAATTTTTATATGCTTCAGAAAATGTGGATACCAAATACAGTCTGCTTCCACTCGATATGAGCACACCTGTTTGGATGCGCGGTCCTGGTGAAGCCACTGGTTCTTATGGCTTAGAGTCTGCTATTGACGAATTGTCTTATAAATTAAAAATGGATCCTATTGAGTTAAGGTTAAAAAACTTTACCACTATAAATCCTGAAAATAAAATGTCATTCTCGGATATCAATTTAAAAGACTGTTATGCGTATGGTCAAGAAAAAATTGGTTGGAAAAATCGTCCTTCCACACCAGGCACATTAAAAGAAAATGGTTGGTTGATTGGTTATGGTATGGCCAATGGCGTATTTGGCGCAGGAAAGGGCAGTGCATCTGTTCGTGCTTTATTAAATAAGGAAGGGAAATTAACTTTAGAGTGCGCCGTGAGTGATATGGGCCCTGGCACGACGACTTCCATGACAATCATAGCCGCCAACGCAATGCAGATGCCCATTGAAAAAGTAAAATTCAAATTAGGAGATTCTGATTTACCTCCTGGCCCATCACAGGGAGGATCAGGAACTACCTCTACCGTAGGATCTGCTGTGGACTTGGCTTGTAGCACATTAAAACAAAATTTAAAAGACCTAGCAATTAAGTTAGCGCCTGCATTTGCGAATCTTAAATCGGATGCGTTAGATGTTAAAAATGAAATGGTCCTTGCTATTGCTGATCCAAACATCAAAATTACCATTGTTGATTTATTACAATTAAGCCCCGATAAACAACTTGATTTGACTATTGCATCTTCAGGTAAAACTGCAGAGCAATTAAAGTTTACAAGTAATTCTTTCTCTTCCCATTATGTAAAAGTAGCCGTGAATCCTAAGGATGGTACGATTAAAATTTTGCAAGTAGTCACTACGGGTGATGCAGGAAAAATTATTAGTCCTAAAACTGCAAGAAGCCAAATGATTGGTGGCGTGGTAGGAGGAATTGGAATGGCATTGACAGAACAATTAGAAATGGATCATGTTTCTGGGCAAATTATCAATGCTAGTTTTGGTGCATACCATGTGCCTTTGCATTCTCAAATTCCGCCAACTGATGTTTGGTTTGTAGATAAGCCAGATGTGAATATGAATTCGATTGGTGCAAAAGGCATTGGTGAAATTGCTTTAATTGGATTTGCTGCAGCAGTGACCAATGCGGTGTACAATGCTACCGGAAAGAGAGTTAGAGATTTACCTATTACGCCTGCTAAACTAGGATTTAAGGCAAAAGCGTAATTCATGAAATACTTTAAGATATTATATGTTCAGGTTTTAATAGGCATCATTTTAGGCATTGTTGTAGGCCTTCTATTTCCTGCATTTTTTCATACAGGAAAAATAATCAGTGACGTTTTTATTAGCTTAATAAAAATGGTCATTGCGCCGATTATTTTTTTCACAGTTGTTTTAGGGATAACAGGAGCGGGCAATATGAAGAAGGTTGGCAGGGTTGGAGGGAAAGGGATTCTTTACTTCGAAATTGTCTCTACTATTGCTTTATTGATTGGCTTAGTAGTGGGTACTTTTATTCAACCAGGGAAGGGCGTTGTTTTAGCAAATTCGAATACTGAAAAAGTGGCTGCCTATGTAGATCAAGGTAAAGCAATGAATTGGGTCGACTTTTTTACACATATTGTTCCAGATAATATCATTGGGGCATTTGCTAAAGGAGATATCATTCAGATTTTATTTTTTAGTATTTTTTTCGCTATTGGATTAATGATGATTAAGAAAGGCAATGAAGGGATTATCAATACATTTGGTGTCATCAATAAAGCCTTATTTAATATTTTACATATTATCATGAAACTGAGTCCTATTGGTGCTTTTGGTGGTATGGCTTATACTATGGGTAAGTTTGGAATTGGAAGTTTATTGATTTTAGGCAAGTTCATGCTCACATTTTATATCACTGTACTTATTTTTATTTTTTTAATTCTAAATGCCATCATGCGCTACTATGGTTTTAGTTTAATCAAATTATTAAAATACCTTAAAGAAGAAATATTTATTGTAATTGGTGCAAGCAGTAGCGAAGCGGTTTTGCCATCTGTCATGGAAAAATTAGAACAAGCTGGCTGCGAAAAATCTGTTGTTGGATTGATTATACCAACGGGCTATAGTTTTAATTTAGACGGCACTTCCATTTATTTAAGTATGGCCATTATCTTTTTAGCCCAAGTATTTGACATTGAATTTTCAATAGCACAACAACTAACCATTTTTGGAATTTTACTCATTACAAGTAAAGGTGCTGCTGGAGTTACGGGGAGTGGTTTTATTGTATTAGCCTCTACTTTAACTGCCATTAAAGTCATCCCCCTCGAAGGCCTTGCCTTACTGATTGGGGTAGACCGTTTCATGAGCGAAGCCAGATCTGTCACTAATTTTATTGGAAACGCCGTAGCGACGGTGGTTATTTCCAAACATGAAAAGGCGATAGATATGGATACCTTTAAGAAAGTAGTAGGCGTTTAAATTTAACCCAACTTTTTTATAACTTATATCCGTCGTCTGCTACCAATTGCGCACAGATAGTTCTTCTTGCTTCCTTAGTATTAAATGGATCCACTTTTGTGAATCGCTTTAATCCAATATGCATCATGCGTAATTCGTCTCCGTCTGCAAAACTATTCAATGCATCTTTACCTGCTTTATTAATAGCGTCGGCAGCATCATAGATATATGTTTTTACAATTGCAGTTTGTACAGCTAGTTCGGCTTCAGATTTTGTTTTACTTAATTTCTCTAATCTTAACAAGGCAGATTCAGCATGGTAAGTAATGATAGACATGTCTGCAATATTCATTAGAATCTCTTGCTCCTTGCTTAAGGTCATCATTAATTTTTGAACTGCTGCTCCTGCGACCATCAAAATACATTTCTTAAAATTAGCAATTGCTTTATGTTCTTTTGCAAATGGTGCATCATCTTGGTCACCAAAATCTGGAATGCTCATTAATTCTTTTTGTACGTTCATAGCAGGTCCCATTAAATCTAATTGACCCTTCATAGCTCTTTTCAAAACCATGTCCACTGTCAATAAACGATTGATTTCATTGGTTCCTTCGTATATTCTATTGATTCTACTATCACGGTATGCTTTTGAAATTTCATACTCATCACTATAACCATTACCACCGTGTATTTGAACACCCTCGTCTACTACAAAGTCCAATACCTCTGATCCAAATACTTTTAAGATAGCACACTCAATAGCATATTCTTCTGCACCACCTAGTAAGGCTGCAGATAAATCCTTGCCTGCTGCTAATAGTTCGTGCTCTTTTTCATCAATATTTTTTGCCACTCTATATAGTGCTGCTTCGCCCACCCATAATTGAAGGGCCATTTCGGCTAACTTATGTCTGATAGCACCAAATTTTACAATCGGCAATTTAAATTGCTCTCTTGCTTTTGCATATTTAACTGTTGTGCTCAATGCCCTTCTTGCACCACCAATAGTGGCAGCGCCTAATTTTAATCTTCCAATATTTAAAATATTGAATGCGATAATATGTCCTCTTCCAATTTCTCCTAATACATTTTCTACTGGCACTTTGCAATCCTGGAAATACAATTGCACTGTAGAAGATCCTTTGATCCCCATTTTATGTTCTTCTGGTCCTTGCGTGAAACCTTCTGTGCCGCGCTCTACAATGAATGCAGTGAATTGCTCACCATCTATTTTTGCAAACACCGTATAGATATCTGCGAATCCCCCATTGGTGATCCAACACTTTTGTCCATTCAATATATAATGCTTGCCATCTGCAGATAATTTTGCAGTAGTCTTTGCACTTAGTGCATCTGATCCGCTATTTGGTTCGGTTAATCCATAAGAACCTTTAAACTCACCACTTGCTAATTTTGGAACATATTTTGCTCTTTGTGCTTCGGTACCAAAATATAAAATTGGTAAGGTGCCAATACCTGTATGTGCAGCGTTGGCTACAGAGAAAGAATAACCTCCTCCAAGGTATTCTGCTACAATGGTAGAAGTGATAAAGTCCTTGCCCATTCCACCATATTGTTCTGGGACAGAAACCCCTAATAAGCCCTGCTCACCTGCTTTTTCCAATAAACCTGGCATCAAGCCTGGCTCTAATTTGTCCATTCTTTCTACCACTGGTAACACTTCTGTATCCAAAAATTGGCTACACATGTCACGCACCATCAACTGCTCTTCGTTGAATTCTTCTGGAATGAAAACGTCTTCGGATTTCACTTCTTTAATGATCCATTCTCCACCTTGGATTGTTGCTGCCATAAAATATAATTTAATTATTTACTATTCTCGTATACACGTTGAAAAACACTTTTTACTATTTCAATTTCTTCTTTACTAATACCTTGTAATGCCTCGTTCATTGTTTGATTGGCTAAGTTGTAAGTCGCTTCCTGTAAGGGTTTCGCGGCATCGGTTAAATACACCATATTTACTCTACGATCATCTTTAGAGGCGATTCTTTCTACCAATCCTAATTTTTCGATATTGTCTATCAACCTAGTGATACTTGCTTTATCTCTATATGTACGCGTGCATAATTCTTGTTGGCTCAAACCATCTTCCTTCCATAAATGGTATAAGATGGACCATTGTTCAATGGTGATTTCTAATCCTGCATTGCGGAAATTCTTTTGTAATCTTCTTGCAACAGCAGTAGAGGCAACCCCATTGATGACGCTGTATAATTCCCCTCTCTTAAATTGGTTGTTTGACATATAGTTAGTTATGCAACTAATATAAAAGTACAACGATTTTAAGGATTCTACCAAATTTTTACCCTTTAACTTTGTGGCATGGAGTATCTATTGGATTGGACCGTTGCTATCTTAACAATCATGTATGCCGTTATCTTAATGGCCTACCGCTTTTGGTTTGGTAAAATGCGTGTATTTCAGTTCAACCAAATAGAAGCCCTTAGCCCTGGGCAGTCAACCACCCAATTCACCGTCATTATTCCTGCCCGAAACGAAGCTTTGAATATCAAAGCCTGCGTGGATAGTATTTTGAATCAGGATTATCCTGTGGATGCTTTTGAAATAATTGTGATTGATGATTTTTCTGAGGACGATACGGCGTTTATTGTAAATGCATTAAGCCAGCAATATCCTCAAGTCCGTTTAATGCAATTAGCAGATCATTGTAAAGAAGGGGAGACCTTGGCGTATAAAAAGAAGGCGATTGAAATTGCAGTTGCAGAAGCGAAAGGGGATTGGATCTTGACCACCGATGCAGATTGTATCGTACCTAAAAAATGGTTGCTTTTATACAATGCTTATATCCAAGAAAACCAACCTTGTTTTGTGGCGGCTCCTGTGATGTTTATTAAAACAGCAGGAATTTTAAATCAATTTCAAGTATTAGACTTTTTAGCATTACAAGGTATCACAGCCGCTGCAGTGGGCGCTGGCAAACACTCTATGAGCAATGGCGCTAATTTAGGTTTTGAAAAAACTGCGTTTATTGCAGTGGGAGGTTATCAGGGGGTAGACCATATTGCAAGTGGGGATGATATGTTCTTAATGCATAAAATGAAACAGACTTTGCACAAACCTGTGGGTTATTTATTTCATCCCGATGCGATTGTGTTGACGGCTGCAATGGATACATGGAAGGGTTTTATTATGCAAAGAATTCGTTGGGCAAGCAAGGCAAGATATTATGACGATCGTTCCATAACCATGGTATTGACATTGGTGTATTTTTTTAATTTGAGTTTTGTATGTTTGGCATTCATGGGTAGCTGGAGCACCTTTTTAATTGCGCTGGCTTTTAAAACCTTTTTTGAATTGTTCTTCTTGGATCCGGTTGCGAAATTTTTTAGGCTGCAGCCCGAACTAAAACATTTTGTATTCTATCAACCTATCCATATTGTCTACAATATCGCTGCTGGCCTATTTGGGCAGCTAAAAACCTATTCCTGGAAGGGCAGAAAGGTGAAATAAGACGCTTTTAGGTAAGAAACGAGCTATTTTTAGTAATTTTGCCTCCTAATATTTGACTATGTCTACTGAAACAATACTTCCTCAAGCAGCTACCTTAACGGCAAAAGATTTTGCCACAGACCAAGAAGTGCGTTGGTGCCCTGGCTGTGGTGACTATTCAATTTTGGCGCAGGTGCAAAAAGTGATGCCAACTATTGGCGTCCCTAAGGAGAATATTGTGATCATTAGTGGGATTGGTTGTAGTAGTCGTTTCCCTTATTATATGAACACTTTTGGGATGCATTCCATTCACGGTCGTGCGACTGCCATTGCGAGTGGATTAAAAGCAGCTCGTCCAGAATTAAGTGTTTGGATTGTAGCTGGTGATGGAGATGCTTTAAGTATTGGCGGTAACCATACCATGCATATGCTGAGAAGAAATTTTGATGTGAATTTTTTAGTGTTCAATAATCAGATCTATGGTTTAACTAAAGGGCAGTACTCACCAACTTCTGAATTAAATAAAATCACTAAAAGCACTCCAATGGGTAGTATTGATCATCCTTTTAATCCTGCTGCTTTGGCATTGGGAGCGGATGCAAGTTTTATTGGGCGTAGCATGGATCGTGACCCAAAACATTTACAAACCATGATCACGCGTGCACAACAGCATAAAGGATCTTCGTTCTTAGAGATTTATCAGAACTGTAATATTTTCAATGATGGTGCTTTTGAAATTTTCACCGAGAAAGCATCTAAGCCTTTACATGCTTTGTTTGTAGAGCAAGGAAAGCCATTGACTTTTGGTGCAAACAACGAAATGGGTATTCGTTTTGATGGATTGCGTCCAGAAGTTGTCACTTTAGGAGATACCTACAGTGCAGATGATTTATGGATCCACGACGAAAAAGATTTTTATAAAGCACAGGTTTTAGTGCGTTTGTTTGATAACCCTAGCGAAGTTGCTACTTATTTTCCTCGTCCTTTTGGGGTGTTTTATACCGCTGACCGTCCTTGTTACGAAGACATGATGGCATTGCAAATAGAGGAAGCCATGACCAGTAAAGGCATGGGCGATTTAGATAAATTAATTCGTGGTAAAGAGACTTGGGAGATTTTATAATTTCACAGATCGATATAATTTCTTTTAAGGGCTGTCATCACCATGGCGGTCCTTTGTTTTACTGCTAACTTTTTAAAGATCCGGTCTCTATAGCCATAAATGGTAAACACACTTTTTTGTAACTGCTCCGCGATCTCTTCGTAGCTATGATCCTTGGTGCAGGCTTGTATAAATTTTACTTCATTTTCGGTCAGAGGGTTTTTATTGTAATTCAAAGCCTTGATGTCAATACCTTGCAATACATTTTTTGTAATGAGCTTGCACTTGTCTGCAGATAAATTAAATTTCGTTTTTCTTTGTACACATTGTTTTAAATCAATCATGGGCTCGTCTGTGAAAAATAGACCATTGAGTCCATGCTTCATAAGATAACATATAGAATTGATTTGCTTTTCGTTGGATTTTAATAAGATATAGATATGATGATTACTCGCTCTAATCACTTGAATAAGTTTTAGTAAGCTTTGATGCCCATAGTCGTCGGATAGAATGCAGAGTGCAATTTTTTCTTTTGTATTGTTGATATAAGTTTCCATTGCTTGGATGCAGCCTGTTTGGAAAATGACTTTACAGTCTTCTTGTTGTTCGATACAAGCTGCCACTGCGTTACGGATCAATATTTTTTCTTCTAAGTAGATGATGGAAAACATAATTTTCGTTTACCAAATTAAAGCTAATTTTAAGGTAATCAAATGGGTATTTATACCTATCAACTTTATGCTAATTCAAATTCATCCCACACATCCTCAACCTCGACAACTGGCTATGGTAGCGGATTGTCTTCAATCTGGCGGTATCATTGCATATCCTACAGATACCATTTATGGATTGGGCTGTTCTATTTTTAAACATGATGCAATTGAGAAAATTTGTGCTATAAAAAAAGTAGATCCTGAGAAAGCAAACCTTAGTTTTATTTGTGCCGATTTAAGTGATTTAAGTTTATATGCAAAAAGTATTGACAATAGTTTGTTTCGTATTTTGAAAAAAGCATTGCCTGGTCCATTCACTTTTATTTTACCTGCAAGCAAAGAAGTGCCTAAAATTTTACAGTCCAGAAAAAAAACCATTGGGCTTCGTATCCCTGATAATTTAATTGCACTCTCTATTATCAAAACCTTGGGGCATCCTATTTTATCTGCGAGTTTTCCGGGAGAGGAAGTGGAAGAGTACACCGATCCAGAAATCATTTATGAGCACTGGGGCAAACAAATAGACATGGTCGTGGATGGTGGAATAGGAGGGATCATTCCTTCTACTGTAGTGGATTGCACGACAGATCACTATGAAATTATTCGCCAAGGCGCCGGGGTCTGGGATTATTAGATCTTGAAACTTTTTCGGTGTTCATCACAAAGACCA
This sequence comes from Sediminibacterium sp. UBA657, assembly GCA_002299885.1. Taxonomy (GTDB): domain Bacteria; phylum Bacteroidota; class Bacteroidia; order Chitinophagales; family Chitinophagaceae; genus Sediminibacterium. The sequence goes on along the minus strand of DBOB01000022.1, from coordinate 30,812 downwards.
TGAAGGGCGATGGCTGCGCGATGCGCAGCAGTGCCGTATCCTTTATTTTGTGCCCATCCATACTGTGGGTACTTTTTGTGCAACTCAATCATATAGGCATCACGAGCAGTTTTTGCAAGGATACTGGCAGCGGCTATATGAGCATATAGCCCATCGCCCTTTATGATAGTTTGGTGTGGTACTTTTTTATAAGCGTAAAATCTGTTCCCATCTACCGCAATAAATTGAGGTCGTTTTTTTAATTGATCTAGCGCAAGGTGCATACTTTTAATGCTCGCTTTTAAGATATTGATCTCGTCAATTTGAGCCGGCGTCTGACTGCCAATAGCCCAAGCAATAGCTGCTTCTTTAATAATTGGTGCCAGTGCCGCTCTTTGTTGCTCACTTAATTTTTTACTATCATTGATTAAGGGGTGGTAAAAATCCTTTGGCAAAATCACCGCTGCTGCAAAGACAGGCCCAGCATAACAACCTCGCCCTGCTTCGTCGCAGCCCGCCTCTAATTTGTCGGCTTGATAGTAATTAAGGAGTTTACCCAATTTTTGCATTTGTTTTGTGTAAGCAGAACTGTGAAATTCTGCATTCTTTTTCACAAAGCAAAATCAATCTGTTTACTTAGTAACTTTGTGGCATTAAGTTAGAACTATGGAATTACAAGACAAGAAATCTCGCGCTGTTGCCAATTGGTTGATCCTTGGTGTAGCCATGACCATTGTGCAAATCGCATTGGGTGGTATCACACGTTTAACAGGCAGTGGCTTGTCTATTACAGAATGGGACGTAGTTACAGGCACCTTGCCTCCACTAAATCAAGCGGCATGGTTGGCCTTATTTGAAAAATATAAAACAACACCCCAATTTCAATTATTGAATTTTGACTTTACGATTGATAACTTTAAGTTCATCTTTTTTTGGGAATGGTTCCACCGCTTATGGGCGCGTATCATTGGGTTAGTATTTGCTTTTGGATTTATTTATTTTATTGTAAAAAAATATTTCCAACCTACCATGATTCGTCCCTTGGTGATTCTATTTTTATTAGGTGCCTTACAAGGTGGGATTGGTTGGATCATGGTTGCAAGTGGTTTAGAAGGGGATGCGGTGTATGTAAAACCAACGCGCTTGGCATTGCATTTTATTTTCGCTTTGGGCTTACTATCTTATACTTATTGGTTCGCGCTTTCCTTAAAAGTGAAACCAGTTGAAAAAGCGCATTTAAGTTCAGAAGCACAACAAAGTTTTAAAGGCTTTCGTATTTGGGCTTGGGTGGTACTTGGGCTTTTGTTTTTTCAATTAATTTATGGTGCGCTCATGGCGGGGCATAAGGCTGCAAACGTAGCAAGCACTTGGCCAACAATCAATGGAGAGTGGGTGCCTACACATTTAATGGGTAAGGAGAGCTTCTTCTTAAATGCCATTGATAACACCACTTGGATACATTTTGTACATCGTGGCTTGGCGTATATTTTATTAGCAGTGGTTATTTATTGGGTTGCTCAAATGCGTAAAATTAAGGGGAACTTATTTTGGAGTAATGTGAATAGGTTGCCTTTGTACTTTGTATTATTACAGGTATTGCTTGGCGTATTTTCTGTATTGACAAGTAAACATATTATTCCTGGTACTTGGGGCAATTTTGAGTGGATGGCACAATTACATCAATTGGTGGGGATGTTATTATTACTTTCTGTGGTGAATATCATTTATGCGACTAAGTCTGTAAGGGATACTGGCCAATAATGTTTAATTTTATTTTAAATACTTTTTTATGAATAGAGATATTGCGGATATCCGTCGCGACTACCAACTAGCTTCTTTGGATGAAGCTACGAGCATGGAACATCCAATGGAACAGTTCACCATTTGGTGGAACGAGGCCATTGAAAGCAATATTGACGAAGTGAATGCATTTGTATTGTCTACTGTGAAAGCCAACGGCGCGCCTGCTTCTAGAGTAGTATTGTTAAAGGGGTACACCTCACAAGGTTTTGTGTTTTTCACCAATTATGCTTCTGCAAAGGGATTGCAAGTAGATGCACATCCGCATGTTGCGATGAACTTTTTCTGGAAAGAATTAGAGCGTCAAGTACGCATTACAGGAACGATCAAAAAAATTAGCAAAGAAGAAAGCGAAACCTATTTTCATTCTAGACCCATTGGAAGTCAATTGGGCGCATGGTCCTCGCCACAAAGTAGAATCATTCCTAACAGGGAATTCTTAGAGGACCTTGTTGCAGAAAATACAGAAAAATTTAAAGAAGGAATCATACCATTGCCTCCAGATTGGGGCGGATATATTATTCATCCAACAGAAATAGAATTTTGGCAGGGACGTAGCTCTCGTTTACACGATCGCTTACAATACAGCCTGCACGACAATGGACATTGGGTGAAAGTAAGACTAGCGCCCTAGTCCTTAGGCCAAAAAACCCGAAGTATGCTTCGGGTTTTTTAAAATCATTAGAGTAGAAAAAAATAGAATTTACATTTCTTTAAATTCTATTTTTTGCGGCTTATTACTTTCTTTGCTGCAGCAACAATATTCACTGCGTCCAATCCGTATTTAGTTAATAATTGATTCGGGGTACCGCTTTCTCCAAATGTATCTTGAGTGCCAATGAATTCTACAGGCACTGGATAATGCTTTGCAGCCGCTTGTGCCACCACATCACCCATACCGCCAATCACGTTATGTTCTTCGGCAGTCACTACACAACCTGTTTTCTTTAAGCTAGTAAGAATTGCTGCTTCGTCAAATGGTTTAATGGTATGCAAGTTGATCACTTCTACACTGATGCCTTCTGCTTCTAATTGTTTTGCTGCTTCAATAGACTTCCATACTAGGTGGCCACATGCCACAATCGTCACATCTGTTCCTTCTGCTAATATTTGTGCCTTACCAATCACAAAATCAGATCCGTCTTCCTTAGTGAAGTTTGGCCATTTTGGTCGACCAAATCTTAAGTACACTGGACCTTCATATCCTGCAATCATTTTTGTTGCAGCTTTTGTTTGGTTATAATCACAAGGCACAATCACCGTCATGCCTGGTAACATTTTCATTAATCCTATGTCTTCTAATATTTGATGTGTTGCACCATCTTCTCCTAAAGTTAATCCTGCATGCGATGCACAAATTTTTACATTCTTATCTGAGTAAGCAACACTTTGTCTAATTTGATCATACACACGACCTGTGCTAAATCCAGCAAAAGTGGTTGTGTAAGGAATTTTTCCGCCAATGGTTAAGCCCGCTGCAATGCCAATCATATTGGCTTCTGCAATGCCTACTTCTATGAAGCGCTCAGGTAGTTCTTTCATCAAAGGGCCTAATTTAAAAGAACCCGCTAAGTCTGCAGTCAATACTACGACGTTTTTATTTTCTCTAGCGATTTCTAAAATGCCATCTCCGAATCCTGCTCTTGTTTCTTTTTCGTTTTGAACTACGATATCTTTTGCGTTCATATTGTTAGGTTATACTTTGAAATAAATTTATTTTTTTCGCACATTGAAATTTTATTTTTCAATGTGGTGTTCGTCCTAGTTTTCGAAGGTTGAATAAAAGTATGGTGTTTTTGCTTCAAACTCTGCAGCACAAGTATCCACCATTTTGTATACCCTGGTAATGCCCAATGCCTTTCTTTTTTCATACACTTCGTCGTCAGATACATTGCCTTGTAATACTTTGGCTATTTGTAAATCACTAAATCCATGCTTCTTTGCTTCTTTCAATGTTTCAGTTGGCAAAGTGGAAAGTTCATGCTTAGCGATTTCTTTTTCTATGTCGCAGATGATTCTAATTTGATATAAGAACCAATTGTCTATCCCTGTTGCAGCTGCAATTGATCTTACTGTTGAGCCCTGCATTAACGCATCTTTGATTCTGAAGATTCGATCCCATTTTGGAGTCTTAATATACTCCATCAATTCTTCGTTCTTCATCAAGCTCTTACCGTAATAGCCCAATCCAATTGCTTCGTTCTCTAAAGACTGACAAGCTTTTTGAATTGCTTCTGTAAAGCTTCTTCCTATCGCCATCACTTCACCCACACTCTTCATTTGTAATCCTAATGTATCGTTGGCTCCTTTGAATTTATCAAAATTCCATCTTGGTATTTTTACAATCACATAATCCAATGCTGGTTCAAAATAAGCAGAAGTAGTTTGTGTGATTTGATTTTTTAATTCATCTAAATGGTATCCGATGGCTAATTTGGCAGCAATCTTTGCAATTGGATAACCTGTTGCTTTAGACGCCAACGCAGATGACCTTGATACACGTGGATTAATTTCCACTGCAATCAATTCCTCTGTTTCAGGATTTTGTGCAAACTGCACATTACATCCTCCAGAGAAATTACCTAAACTGCGCATCATCAACATCGCTTTATTACGCATGTCTTGGAATGCAGTATCGCTTAATGTCATTGCTGGTGCTACGGTGATAGAATCTCCTGTGTGCACACCCATTGGATCTAAGTTCTCTACAGTACATATAATCACCACGTTATCCGCCTGGTCTCTTAATAATTCTAATTCATATTCTTTCCATCCTAAAACCGCTTTCTCTACCAATACTTCGTGCATTGGAGATGCCTTCAAACCTCTTTCTAATGCTGCATCTAATTCACTTGCATCATGTACAAATCCGCCACCTGTTCCTCCTAATGTAAATGATGGACGAATTACCAATGGAAATCCTATTACTTGTGCAAATTCTTTTCCTTCTAAAAAACTATTGGCAACCCTACTTGGTGCTACGGCAATACCAATCTTCACCATCAATTGTCTAAATAATTCTCTGTCCTCTGCAGTATTGATTGCGGCAACATCTACACCAATCATTCTACAATTATATTGTTCCCATATTCCTAATTCGTCTGCTTCCTTACATAAGTTCAACGCAGTTTGTCCTCCCATGGTTGGTAAGACTGCATCTATTTGATTCTCTTGTAAAATTTGTTCTATACTTTCTATTGTCAAAGGCAATAAATAAACCTTGTCTGCCATCATTGGATCTGTCATGATCGTCGCAGGATTGCTATTGATCAAAATCACTTTGATACCTTCTTCTCTCAATGATCGAGCGGCTTGTGATCCTGAATAGTCAAACTCGCAGGCTTGTCCAATAATGATGGGTCCAGAACCTACAATTAAAATGGATTTGATGGATGTATCTCTTGGCATGGCTACAAAAATATAAATTGCGCAAATCTATTAATTTTTGCCCGCATTCGGTTCAAATTACCCCAAACAATTTTCTCCTTTTTAATTCGTACCTTCACCACAATACTATATGTTATGGCAGTTATTAAAGAAGGGGCTAAGGCACCAGCATTCAAAGGGGCAGATCAGCACGGCAAAACAGTCTCAATAGCCGATTTTAAAGGGCAAAAATTGGTTTTATACTTCTATCCAAAGGACGATACACCAGGTTGTACAGCACAGGCTTGCAACTTGCGTGATAATTATAAGAAATTGATTAAGAAGGGAATCGCTATTTTAGGAGTCAGTGTTGACTCGGTTGCTTCCCATGTAAAATTCATCGATAAATACGAGCTCCCTTTTTCTTTAATCGCTGACGAAGACAAGAAAATCGTGGATAAATACAATCTTTGGGGCCAGAAAAAGTTCATGGGGAAGACCTATATGGGCACTACCAGGACCACTTTTTTGATAGACGAAGCTGGAATGGTACAGCATATCATTGAAAAACCAGATACAAAAGACCATACCGCCGAGATTTTAGCTATTTCTGGTTGGTAGGTTCGTAGGTACTTAATTCCAATTTTACTTCGCAATGACATATGTCAGCCAGCTTAAAAGATAAGCTAGTCCTGTCATCATAAAGAATTGAATAGTTGGCCATTTCCAAGTCCCTGTCTCTCTTTTCACAATAGCGAGTGTACTCATGCATTGCATCGCAAGTACATAAAACACCATCAAGGAAAGTGCTGTGGCTAAACTATAAACGGGTTTGCCATCTGGCCAAACAGAAGCGCGTAATTTCTCTCTTAAACTGCTATTATTATCTTCCTCTACACTATATAAGGTAGCCATGGTGCCTACAAACACCTCTCTTGCTGCAAAAGAAGTAATGAGTGCAATACCAATCTTCCAATCATAACCCAAAGGCTTAATCACGGGTTCTATTTTTTTACCTAAAATACCTGCATAAGAATTAGCAAGCTTGTCGGTGTTGTACTGTTTTTCTAATTGCGCTTCTTGTGCTGGATTTGTTTTAACTGCTAATGTATATTGCGCATTAAGCTGTTCCATTTTTTCACCTGGTCCATAAGAACTTAAGAACCACAACAACAAGCTTATCATAATGATTACTTTACCTGCATCCACCACAAATATTTTTGCTTTTTGTATCATCGTCATGCCCACATTGCCCCAGCGTGGTGCACGGTATACAGGTAGTTCTAAAATAAAATAACTCTTCTCTTTAATTTGAATAAATAATTTAAGAACAAAGCTTGCTAATAGTGCCATGACAATCCCTAATAAATAAAGTGCCATCATCACCAATCCTTGTAAACTTAAAAAACCAAAATACATGGTATTGTCTATCACCAAAGAAATTAAAATAGTGTAGACAGGTAGTCTTGCACTACAACTCATAAATGGTGTTACTAAAATGGTGAGTAAGCGTTCCTTTTTATTTTCAATATTTCTAGCACTCATGATGGCTGGCACAGCACAAGCAAAGCCACTAATCATGGGCATCACACTCTTGCCATTCAATCCTACTTTGCGCATTAACTTATCACTTAGGAAACTGATCCTAGCCATATAGCCAGTATCTTCTAGCAAAGTGATGAGTCCAAATAAGATCATAATTTGAGGCACAAAAATCACAATACCGCCAATGCCTGCAATCAAACCATTCACCAATAAGTCCTGCCACCAAGCTTCTGGTAATACTTGATTTAGATAAGTAGTGATATTAGTAAATATCCATTCAATACCATCCATTGGGAAGGATGCCATCCAAAATACAGACTGAAACAATAAAAATAAAACGCTTAATAAAATAATATAACCTCCTACACGGTGTAATAAAATATTGTCTAACCTGTCTGTTCTTTTTTTCTTCGCAGTTGGATCCGGTTCAGTCACCCATTTTTTCATGAGCTCTTGAATGCGCTGATAACGCTGTAAGATTTCTTGCGCCTGTGTTTTAGTATGGTTAAAATCGGTTTCAATTTCAATCTGCTCAATGTTTTCTTGCATTTCTTGGTCTAAAGGAAATGTCTCATGATGCATCAGATAATGCAAAGCAGCATAGTCGCTATGCGTAGGGTATGTTTTTTTAAATGCATCAATGGCAGCAGGAGCAAGGTTTTTATTGTCAATGAAACTTTCTTGGTTTCTTGAACGCGGTGTTTCAATAATTTGTCCCAATGCTTTTTTTAATTCTCCTAAGCCTTTGTTTTTTCTTGCGTCCACTGCAACAACAGGAATGCCTAAATCGGATTGTAATCCAGCAATATCCACTTTGATGCCTTTTTTTTGTGCAAGGTCATTCATGGTGAGTGCCAAGACCACAGGAATTTTTAAGTCTATGATTTGACTACAAAAAAGTAAATTTCTTTTTAAATTACTTGCATCTGCAATTAATAAAATCACATCTGTTTTTACATCTTCGTCTACACCCATCAACACTCGGTAGGCCACCCATTCGTCTTCTCTTTTTGGGTAAAAACTATATGTGCCAGGTAAGTCAATTAAAGTACTTTGATGTGGTCCTATTTGCAGATCCCCTGTTTTCTTGTCAACAGTAACGCCAGGGAAATTGCCTACTTTTTGTTGCAGTCCCGTTAAGGCATTAAAAAGAGAACTTTTTCCACTGTTGGGATTCCCCACTAAGGCGATATGTATACCTGCTTTCACGATTGGTCGCAAAGCTAGCCATTAAGCATAGGGACTACTTACGAAATTAGAAATTGAAACCTTTTAAAATGTATGACTTTTCTCAGTTTTTGATCCAATAGACGATAAAACTAGTCTCCATTGCTTAATTTTATAGTTCAAACACGATCTATGCGTCCAATTATTACGGCCCTCTTCCTATTTGTATCCTTTTTTGGTCTTGCTCAAAAGCAAAATAAGGTAGATCGTCAGTTGATGAAAAACTTAAAATTACATGTTCAATATTTAGCCAGTGATGTGCTTGAAGGACGACGTGCTGGTAGCGAAGGAGAGCAAAAGGCGGTTGACTATATCATTGCACAATATGAAGCTGCTGGTATCCAGCCCATGGGGACAAAAGGATATCTTCAAGCATTCCCTATTAATGAAGGGAAAAAATGGGGTGACAATGCATTTTTGAAAGTGAATCAACAATCAATGGATTTTGGTAATGATTTTTTTACCGTGTCTACTGGATCGAATGGTCAATTTACAACTAAGTCAACCCTTGCTTTAGAAGAAGCTGGTCAGGTTTGGTTTAAGGATGTACAAGAAGTATTAGAAGAACAACAAAGCAATCCGCACTTTGATTTACAAGATTGGATCAAGTCGACTGCTAATAACATGAAAGAAAAAAATGCAAAAGCATTGTTCCTTTATAATAGCGGTACTTTGGTAGACAATATACAATTTAACAAATTTGATACAAGTGCTGCGCTCGCTATACCAGTAGTATACATCACTAAAGACGGCTTTAAAAAATTCTTCAATGATGCATTGGGCACATTTGATATTGATGCTAATTTAATTTTAGTGCCGCAAATTAGAACAGGGAAAAATGTGGTAGCATTTATTGATAATAAAGCAGCACATACCGTTGTGCTGGGTGCGCATGTAGACCACTTAGGGTACAATCAAGATAAAAATGCATTGGACATTAACAATGATATCCGCAATGGTGCCGACGACAATGCCAGTGGTACTGCGGCTTTGATTGAATTAGCAAAAACATTAAATAAAGCTTCTAAACAAGGAGATGCCTACAATAAAAATAATTATTTGATCATTCATTTCTCTGCCGAAGAACTTGGATTGATTGGAAGCAAGTATTGGTTAGACAATCCAACCCTTCAAACCAGCTTTAACTATATGGTGAATATGGATATGGTGGGCAGGTATGATGCAACTAAAAAAATGAGCTTAGGTGGATATGGTACTTCTAGCAAGTGGTCCGAAATTATTTCAAAAACACCAACTTCTTTATTATATACGATTGATAGTGCTGGAACTGGTCCAAGTGATCATGCTAGTTTTTACAGAAAAGATATGCCGGTATTATTTATGTTCACAGGCAGCCATGCAGATTACCATAAAGCAACCGACGATTGGGAAAAGATTAATTACGAAGGACAAAAAGATATCCTACGATTTGTGCAAAATATTATTCAAACTACTAACACTTATGGCAAGCTTGATTTCTTAAAAACGCGTGAAGCTGCAATGGGCCGTAGCACTAAGTTTACAGTGAGTTTGGGTGTAATGCCTGATTATGCGTATACGGGCACTGGGCTTAGAATTGAGGGTGCTTCTGCTGGTAAATTAGGAGAAAAATTAGGACTTAAAGCAGGCGATATTTTATTGCAAATGGGTGACTATAAGTTCATTGATGTGATGAGTTATATGACAACATTGTCTAAATTTAAAAAGGGGGATAGTACTTTTTTAATTTATAAAAGAGGCACAGAAGAAATTAAAGTGGACATTACATTTTAAATGTAAATTTATTCAACAGATATTTTAACTATAGTGAGTGCAAAAATTATTTTAAACCAGGACGAAATTAACGAACAAGATTTTGAGGGCTCTCGAATCTTGGGCATCACTGCGCCTATAAAAAATTATCAGTTTTGTATCTTACTCAATCAGTATATGGGCTTTGAATTCAGGTTCAACCCTAATCATGAAATTGCATTGAAAAGAAAAAATAGAACCTATTATTTTTCTATGTATGAAGGCTATGAACCCAATACCACCATTGGCCACTTTGTATACCACAATCAATTTGATGGAGAGTATTTATTACCTGAATTAAAACACATGGACTTCATTTGGTGGATCCGTGGGGAATGGATTGAGGATGAAAAAGTAAAAGATATTTTATACACCATAAGAAATATCAAAGGCGTGCAATTGGTTGCAGAACTCACGCCAGATCAAATCAAAAACAAAGGACATTTGATTTTTGAATAAATCTTCCGAAAATTTATTTCAAATAAGAATGCACGCCTGAGCTTATTCAATCCTTTAGATTTCCCTACTTAATCTAGTCTTTATTTAAGCTTAGTCAATATATATTCTTTTTTCTTTTGCAGCAGTGCACTCTCCAATAGGGTTAAAATATTCAATACCCATTGCTTGTAAAATAGTTTGTACTTCCTTTAATGCGCTTGGCGCTACAGCAATTAATAAACCTCCGTTTGTCTGCGGGTCTGGTAATAATAATTTAGCTTCTGCTTCATCTACACCAGGGCCTAAAACCACTCCTGCACTGCTTGAGCTCCAATTGCGTGCAGTGGCACCAGGAATTGTTTTTTGAGCAATGTAATTTCTGACGGTTGGTATTATTGGCAACTTATTATATTGAATTGAGGCCGATAAATGACTGCCTTCCATCATCTCTGTTAAATGCCCTAGTAATCCAAACCCTGTTACATCGGTCATAGCATGTACTTCTTTTATTTTTCCTAATGCTTCACCTGCTTTATTAATAGTGGTCAATTGTTTTACTAAAAAATTTAAATCTTCATCTGTTAAAACTTTTCTTTTTTGTGCAGTGGCCATAATACCCACACCTAATGGCTTTGTTAAAATTAATACATCACCTTCTTGAGCAGTATCATTTCTTTTTAAATTTTCTATATCAACTAAACCATTTACGACTAATCCAAAAATGGGATCCTGACTATCAATACTATGTCCTCCTGCAATCACAATACCCGCTTCGGTACATGTTTTGCGCGCACCTTCCATTACTTTTGCAGCTTCGCTTGCAGGTAGCGTGGCCAAGGGCCAGCCCAATACAGCCAGTGCAAAAATTGGCTTGCCGCCCATCGCATAGACATCACTAATGGCATTCGCAGCAGCGATTTGTCCAAAAGCAAATGCATCATCTACAATCGGCATAAAAAAATCGGTGGTGCTAATCATCGCCGTTTTTTCATCTAGCTGGTAAACGGCTGCATCATCTCTGCTATCATTCCCTACTAATAAATTTTTAACATTGGTTTTTGCACCTACATTATGTGCAGCTAATATTTCAGAAAGGATTGCTGGTGAAATTTTGCAACCACATCCACCACCTTTAGAATGTTCTGTTAATTTTATACTCATATTTTTAATTATCAATTTCTAATTCATCTTCTAATACACCACTATTTCCACAACTATTTTATTTCAATACAATAGGTTTCAAATAGTTCAATGCATTTTTCGTTACCCTTCAACAACCAATCATGAATTGCATCATTTAATGCATCACTTAAATGCTGTTGCATTTTTTTTACATCCCAGCTTTGATTGGTGATCTCTTGCAAAGAAATAGGATTTGAGGATACGCTGTTCAATGCTTCTGGCGAAAATTCTGTTTGGTTGATATTCATGCCAATGCCTATTACGGCCCAGGTCCATTCTGGGCCTCTTACAAGGTTTTCTATGAGGATGCCCCCTGCCTTTCTGTCACTAAAATAGATATCGTTTGGCTTTTTGATTTTAGTTTCGGATCCTGCAAAGGCTGAGAAAAAGGCCCTAGCTCCAAGCGCAATGGCTGCTGAAAACCCAATTTGGTCTGCTGGAGTCCAGTTTTTGAGCACATCCAACGTATTTAATTCCAAAATATAGCTACAAAGTAAGTTTTGACCCTTAGAGCTCTCCCAAACACGTCCATGTTGCCCTTTCCCATTTGTCTGAAAATCAGCTGTATAGCAACTGCCAGACTTGGCCAATCCTGCCTTGATTTGTGCCATGGCATAGATATTGGTACTATCTATTGTAGACAGTTCTATCAACGGTGCGCCTAATAGGATATTTGGTGTGGCAGGTGACAAAGAATTGCTATTTTTGTAAAGTTAGTTTAGAAACAGGATTTAACACATTAAAAATAAGCGCATTGGAACATCTTTCTTCTTTAAATGACCGTAAAAAAAATACGGTTACTAGGCTCACTCGTAGCTCTAAAATCTTCAAAACCATTATTCAGGCTATCTTGGATAAAAAAGGTGAAAATGTAATTAGTCTTGACCTTAAAAAAGTACATGAGGCTGCTGCAGATTTTTTCATCATTTGTGAGGCAAATAATACCACACAATTAAGAGCCATTGCCGATTTTATCGATTATGAAGTAAAGCACAAGTGTGATGATCTTCCTTATAAAACAGAGGGCAAACAAGGAGGACAATGGTTACTTATTGATTATATCAATGTGGTGGTGCATGTGATGCACCCAGAGGCTCGTGGTTTTTACAAATTGGAAGAGTTATGGAGTGACGCAGAAATGAAAACACATGAAGATTAGTTCATCTAAGGTCAACAATATTCATTTCCACTTGTTTATATAAAAAGCAGCAACAGCAACAATACTATGTCAGAGTCAAAAAATAATAAAAAGAAGAATTCGCCTTTGGGGGATGGACCTAAAATGCCCAAGTTCAATATCTATTGGATATATGGACTTATTGCATTGTCCCTTTTCTCGGCTCGATTTTTTCAAATGACACCCGAATTAACCACCACGACTGAACAAGAGTTCAAGCAAGTGATGTTGATGCGAGGTGATGTGGAGCGTATTGACCTTGTTCAAAACAAAGAAATCGTTCGTGTATATATCAAAGTAGATAGTATTCACAAGGACTACTATGTACAAAAGTTTAAAAAGAAATTAGATAAAGCAAAAGTAAAAGGGGTGCCATTGTTTGAGTTTAGTGTAACCGATTGGAATAGTTTCAACGAGCGTTTACAAAAATTCTACGAACAAAAAAGTATTCAGGAAGTACCACAAAACACCATCAAGGAAGGGGAGTGGTTTGGACCAATTGCCAACACTATATTTACGATGTTAATCATTGTGGTTATTTGGATGGTGATGATGCGTAAGATGGGCGGTGGCGGAGGAAGTGGCGGTGGACCTGGTGGCATCTTTAATGTTGGTAAATCAAAAGCAACCTTATTCGAAAAAGGTGGCACGAAAGTGAATATTACTTTTGCAGATGTTGCTGGATTAGAAGAAGCAAAAGAAGAAGTGATGGAGATTGTAGACTTCTTAAAACAACCAAAAAAATATACAGCCCTTGGAGGTAAAATTCCAAAAGGTGCATTGTTAATAGGCCCACCAGGTACAGGTAAAACTTTATTGGCAAAAGCCATGGCTGGAGAAGCACAAGTGCCTTTCTTTAGTTTAAGTGGTTCCGACTTTGTGGAGATGTTTGTAGGTGTTGGTGCAAGTAGAGTGCGTGATTTATTCAAACAAGCACGTGAAAAAGCGCCTTGTATTATATTCATTGATGAGATTGATGCGATTGGTCGTGCTCGTGGTAAGAATGCCATGATGAGTAATGACGAACGCGAGAATACATTGAACCAATTGTTAGTAGAGATGGATGGATTTGGTGGAGACACTGGTATTATTATCCTTGCTGCTACCAATCGTCCAGATGTATTGGATTCTGCCTTATTAAGACCAGGACGTTTTGATCGTCAGATTTCAATTGATCGTCCAGATGTAAAAGGTCGTGAAGAAATATTTAAAGTGCACTTAGGTCCAATCAAGGTATCTGAAAGTTTAGACGTGCATAAATTGGCTGAACAAACACCAGGTTTTGCGGGTGCAGATATTGCGAATGTTTGTAACGAAGCAGCTTTGATTGCAGCACGTAAAGGAAAGACTGGTGTAGAGATGAAAGACTTCCAAGATGCGATTGACAGAGTCATTGGTGGATTAGAAAAGAAAAATAAAATTATTTCTAAGGAAGAGAAAGAAGTGATTGCCTACCATGAAGCAGGACATGCAATTTGTGGCTGGTTCTTAGAACACGCTTATCCTTTATTGAAAGTTACGATTGTGCCAAGAGGTACGGCTGCATTAGGTTACGCGCAGTACACACCTAAGGAACAATACTTATATACGATTGAGCAATTGACCGATCAAATGTGTATGACATTGGGTGGACGTGCTGCTGAACAAATTTTCTTTGGTCGTATTTCAACAGGCGCTTCTAACGATTTACAACAAATTACCAAGATGGCTTACTCGATGGTAACCACTTATGGTATGAATGATAAAATTGGTAATGTAAGTTTCTACGATCCGTCTCAAGAAAATACTTTCCAAAAACCATTCAGTGAAGAGACAGGAAAAATCATTGACGAAGAAGTTCGCAAGATGATTGATGCTGCCTACCACAGAACTTTAGATTTATTACAATCTAAAAAAGAAGAAGTGGAGAAGCTGGCTCAAGCATTATTAACAAGAGAAGTATTACATAAGTCTGATGTAGAGGAATTGATTGGTGACCGTCCATTTGAAGAAAAGAAAATCCTTGAAGAGACAACAGTCGCTGCCAATGCAGACAATCAATTTGCTCCAAATGAAACAACTGTTGAAACGCCTTCAGATCGATCTGATGATGTGATTGAAAATGCAAACGCAACTATTCATGCAGCAGACGCAACAGATCATAACGAATAAGTTATAAATGGAATCGCAAGGCGCAAGACAAAAAATATTACAAAAGATAAAACAGGCATTGAAAGATCCAGTGCCTGTTCCTTTTCCAGATCAGGTAGCTGATACGCCTACATTTATCCCAACTGAAAAAGAAATGGCGATTGAGTTTGCTCAAAAGTTCACTGAACTCTTGGGCAAATTTGTGTATTGTGCCGACGAGCATGAATTGATTGCACAATTGAATGCCTTGATGATTGCGAAGGGTTGGAATAAAATATATTCAAAAGAAACGGATTGGTTGTCTTCATTACGTCCTTTGCAATTTGACCCTGTAACAACAGATGACTTAGCAGAATGCGACGCAGCAATTACATTATGTACGCATTTAGTGGCTAGAACGGGTACCATTGTATTAAGCAGTAAAGATGCAAGTGGAAGGACTGCTAGTGTCTATGCCCCTATTCATATTTGTATTGCATATGCGGATCAATTGGTCTATGATATAGCGGATAGCTTAGTTCAATTTAAAAACAACCCAGAAGGTTTTCCTTCTATGATTAGTTTTGCAACTGGGCCTAGCCGAACAGCAGATATTGAAAAAACATTAGTGGTTGGCGTACACGGTCCTAAAGAAGTGTATTGTTTTTTAATTGATAATACACCGGTTTAGTACCTTTAATCAAATTAACCTCCTTACATGGTATTGGAAACTGGCAAAAAAGTGTATTTTCTTTCTGACTTTCATTTAGGTGCGCCCAATGATACAGAAAGTAGAAAAAGAGAAGATCGCTTGGTGCGCTTTTTACAAGATGCACGTAAAGATGCTGGTATCATATTTATTGTAGGCGATATTTTTGATTTTTGGTTTGAATACAAAACAGTCGTGCCAAAAGGTTTTGTTAGAATTTTAGGCACCCTTGCACAAATAGCGGACGAAGGTATTCAGTTACATATATTTACTGGTAACCATGATTTGTGGATGCAGGATTATTTGTCAAAGGAATTGAATGCAAAACTTTATTTTGAACCGCAAACTTTTACCATCCAAAATAAACAATTCTTGATAGGACATGGGGATGGCCTAGGCCCTGGAGACGAGGGGTATAAGCGTTTGAAAAAAATATTTACGAATCCTATTTGTCAATGGTTATTTAGATGGTTGCATCCCGATGCAGGCATACAGTTAGCCAATTATTTTAGCCGAAAAAGTCGTGCTAAAACGGGCAACGCAGATGAATTATTTTTAGGAGAAGACAAAGAATGGTTGATACTGTATACCAAAGAAAAAGCAAAAACCATGGCAGTTGATTATTTCATATTCGGCCATCGTCACTACGCAATTGATTTAAAAATCAGTGATAAAAGTAGGTACATTAATTTAGGGGATTGGATTCGTTTAAATACCTATGCTGTTTTCGACGGCACAGATTTGCAATTATTAACTTGGGAAGCATAAGCCAATGAATATCGATCAAATCATATTAAGCAATTCTATAAGAAGCTATTTATTTGTAGCTGCAATCTTAATCGTTACATTGCTGATTAAGCGATTGGTCTCTCGTTTTTTTGCAAGTATAATTTACACTTGGGTCGACAAGCAGAACCATTCAGAGTTAAGAAAAAATCATGTACACCGATTAATTGTTCCAATTGAACAGTTCTTACTGTTTTTGGTTGCGATTATTGCTATCTATGAATTAAAGTTTCCTGCCGCATGGGATTTGAACCTATTTAAATTGAGTTTGCAGCAGCTAATTGATTCAGTAATTAAATTGATGTTTATTATACTCTTGATTAGAGTAAGCCTTAGAACACTCGAATTTATTGCGATCATATTAGAGAATAAAGCAAGGCTCACTAAAGATTTATCCGATGACCAATTGATTTTATTTTTCAGAGATTTCTTTAAAGTAATCATCTACATCTTTGGTGTTCTTTTGATATTGCGATATGTCTTTAACGAAAATATTGGAAATCTTGTTACAAGCTTGAGTATTGTTGGTGCTGCAATTGCTTTGTCTACCAGAGAAAGTTTAGAAAATATTATTGCCTCCTTTATTATCTTTTTTGATAAGCCTTTCTCTATTGGGGATTTAGTTAAAGTGAATAACTTTACTGGCACGATCGAAAAAATTGGATTAAGAAGTACGCGCATACGCACACAAGAAAAAACTTTTATTTCGGTTCCCAATAAACAAATGGTCGATTCTATTGTAGATAATATATCACTAAGATCTGAGCGTAGGATCGAAATGGATTTACAACTAAGCGTAACTACTACTGCACAAGCATTGGCAGATTTTGCAAATCATCTGCGTAATTTTTTAAAGTCCGAAAATGATTTGAATAGCTATCAAGTTTTCGTATCAGAATCAGGGAAGCAACACCACGCATTGCATGTAGAATGTTTAGTGAATATACAAATGGATATAGATGCTTTTCAAATGCTTAGAGAGCGTATTAACCTTGCTGCTATTGAGTATGCGAATGCAAATCAAATTCAATTTTCTGATAAAGGATAGTTGCTTAAAGACTTGCCTTCAAAGAAATCAAAAAGTTTTTAATCTCTTTTAAATTGGTCATTAAGGATAGGTCTTTATTGGCTTTTTCTTTATTGTTTTTCAAATAAGTTTTCGCCCCATCAATGGAATACTTTTTTTCTCTTAGTAAGTAATAGATCTGTTTTAAAAATTCAATGTCCTGTGCACGAAATAAACGATCCCCTTTTCTTGTTTTACGTGGCTGTAATTGTTTGAACTCTTTTTCCCAATAACGAATCAATGATGTGTTTACATTAAACCATCCTGCTACTTCTCCAATTGGGTAGTACAATTTTTTAGCTAAGGTGCTGGCATCGGGCACATTGATTTTATCAATTTCTTGATCCATATCAGCAAAAGCCATCCTGCCTCTTTTATGTAAAATATTTCTGTTCACATAAGCCATTGGCGTTCTTGATACAGTAGGCAAATCAGTATCAGACTCATTCACTGTTGTTTCAACTAGGACCGACTCAGTTTGGTAAACAGGCTTTCGGTATTGAGGCAATGATTTTTTTTGCTTGATACTTTTGGCTTGTTTAGGCGCAGCAATATGCACAGGAGTTGATGCCTCCGTGCCAAATAAATCTAATTGCTTAAGCGGTTCTGCCATAAGCCAAAGGTAGGATACTAATATGTCCAACTCACCACTACAAATGATTGGTGGATAAATTGTTAAGTATGTATTAATTTTGCCTATGCGCATTTTTATACAGCTTGATGATGTTTATGTATCCAATCTTTCTATTTTGGAGCCACTATTATTAGATCTTTTGGGCATGTCTGTTGCAGAACATAGCATCTATCTTGTTTCTACTTTGCCAAAACCTACCGAAATTAAAGGGGCTGAATGGGTGCATCCAGATGCTACAAAGCAATTGATAGCAGCAAGTAGTTCAAATGCTTTGATACATTTTAGTCCTGTTGCTATATGGGCAAAGCAAATTCCTTCCTATTTTATCCCTTTGACTTTACCACATCTTACTGGTCATTTAAGTTGGCTTAAATTGTTACTTGAAAAAAAGCGTTTTAATAAAACAATGCAAGGTGCAAAACAAGTCTTGGCTTTGGACGAATGGCATGCACAAAACAGAACAGGAGTAACCAGACTGTATCTTGAAAAAGCGCCCTTGCCTAGTTTTGAATGGGCGCAATTGGCACCAGTGAGAAGCGCATTAACAGATGGAAATCAATACCTACTTGCATTTGTGGACAGTCATGACATCCTGCCAATTGTGAAAGCATTTTCTGTATTTAAAAAATGGCAGCTAAGTACCATGTCGCTTGTTTTTGTGTTAGATACAGAAGCCGATAAAGAGAAAGCGGCCAATTTATTATTAGGCTATAAATATAGAGACGCTGTTGAATTAGTTACTATTACTAATTTTACATTAGAGTGGATTGCTGCTGCATACCTTACTATCTTCAGTGCAATGAATAGCCATCGCTTTCAGTTTTTAACCTATAGCATGCGCTATCAGATTCCTTTTTTATTGCATCAAGAAAATCCTGACATTCATTTTATTGCTTCTGAAATGGCCAAGTCGGGTGAATATTTTGATTTTAAACAACCCGATCTTTTAGCGAATCATTTTAAATTGTACTACAAGGACGAAATGTACCGTGCTGCCAAGGGCATTGAAATTCAAAATGCCATTCAATCTGAAATAAGTCAATTTCAACAAAAAGCAACCATAGTGTGGCCAAGGGACTTGGTATAGGTTGGCCTTATTCGCCAATATTTTTGTATTTTTGTGGCACAATTTTAAGCTATGCACGAATCAACCATTCAGGTAAAAATTCAATTAGACGAACAAAAAATACCCCAATCCATCGACTGGTCAGCCACCGATAGTACAGCTCATGAAGCACAGGCTGCAAGGGCAATGATGTTGACATTCTGGGATCCAACAGACAAAACTGCCTTACGCATAGACTTATGGACGAAGGACATGATGGTTGACGAGATGGCAGACTTTTTTTATCAAAATCTGATGGGTATGAGCGATTCTTACTTAAGAGCGACTCAAGACAAAGCACTTGCCGAATCATTTAAAACTTTTGCAAAAACATTTTACAATCAGTTTAGAGCAAGTCAATTAGAACAGGGTGCAAAATAATTTGTACTAAAAAAATTAAATTATAATCTTATGAGTTTAGAACTTGATGTGATGTCTTTAATGAAAGACGCAATGAAAAATAAAGATGAGGCATTGTTAAGAGGACTTCGTGCTATCAAAGCAGAAATTATCAAAGCAAAAACTGAACCAGGTGCCAATGGTGCCATTTCAGAAGATGGGGAAATGAAATTATTGCAAAAACTAGTGAAGCAAAGAAGAGACTCATTGACAATATTCCAAGAACAAAACCGTGCAGATTTAGCAGAAAAAGAGTCAGAAGAAATTGCAGTGATCGAAAAATTTCTGCCAGTTCAAATGACAGAGGACGAAGTAAAAGCAGCTGTAGAAGCTATTGTAAAGGAATTAGGCGCTGCTGGTCCACAAGATTTAGGAAAAGTGATGGGTGTAGCATCAAAACAATTAGCGGGCAAGGCAGATGGTAAATTAATTGCAGCTGTTGCTAAAAATGCATTGACAACCTAATGAATTGGTTAGATTTATTAGCAGGTACAATCCTGATTTTAGCCTTATTACAAGGGTATCGAAATGGTTTGATAAAAGCTATTATTTCTTTTTTCTCCTTGATGATTGGTGTGGTGCTTGCTTTTCAGTTTGCAGGATTTGTAGCAAGTCAATTAAAAATTTATACTAAGATCACTTCTTATTGGCTTCCATTTATATCCTTCTTAATTGTTTTAATTGGCGTCATGCTTATTTTAAGATGGATGACTGGTCTCTTACAACAAACTGCTGATTGGTTGATGCTTGGTTGGTTAAATAAGCTTCTAGGCATGGTCCTTTATACCTTAATTTATGGTACAATTTTAAGCGCATTCATCTATTTTATGAGTTTATTAGGGGTGGTTGAGAAATCCACCATGGACGCATCTATGAGTTACAGCTACTTAGCCAAATGGTGGCCCTATTTTATGGCTAAATTGAGTGAATGGCTTCCTTTTATCAAGCAAACTTTGGCTCAATTTTCCAATCAATTACAAGAAAAGGTATAATCAGTTTATTTAATCTGAAATAAGTATCTTTATAGCAACGACTTAATCGTTAAAAATTTTATGGAATACGAAATAAAAAAAGAAGGCAAATTTGATTATGTGGAGGTTGGAGAAGGGGAACCTTTAATGCTTTTACATGGTTTATTTGGCGCATTGAGTAATTTCTCTGACCTCATTGAACATTTTAAACATACACATAAAGTAATTGTACCTATTTTACCTTTATACGATCTTGATCTTTTACATACAACTGTAAAAGGGTTAGCAAAACATGTGCAACAATTTATTGATCACAAGGGGTACAATCAGATTCATTTATTAGGCAATTCTTTAGGTGGGCATGTAGGATTGGTGCATATTTTAAATCACCCAGAAAAAATCAAAACTTTGATTTTAACAGGTAGTAGCGGTTTGTTTGAAAATGCTATGGGTGATTCTTATCCAAAAAGAGGAGATTACGAATACATTAGAGCAAAGACTGCCGAAACTTTTTATGATCCAGCAGTGGCTACAAAAGAATTGGTAGATGAAGTTTTTGAAATAACCAATAGCAGAATAAAAGTCATTAAAATAATTGCTTTAGCAAAGAGTGCCATTCGACATAATTTAGGAGATGAATTGGGACAGATCAAAGTACCTACACTTTTAATTTGGGGTAAAAATGACAAAGTCACTCCTCCATTTGTGGCAGAAGATTTCCATAAGTTAATTCCAAATAGCGAATTAGCATTTATTGATCAATGTGGACACGCACCAATGATGGAAGTGCCAGTTGCATTCAATCAAATCTTAGAAAAATTCTTACAAGCACACGCTAAATAATTATTATGCTAGCTGCAACCATTACTGTGCAAGGCTTCCCCCTGCTACAATTAGAGGATAAAGTGCGTTTTGCATTACAATGTATGGAGGATTTTGATGTGCAAGAATTAGCAGTTGTAAAGGATGATTATTTTTTAGGTTTAGTACAAAAAGCAGATTTATTGGATGCAGATGCATCTTCGGCTTTAATGGTTTTATCGGATCAGTTTAAAAAAATTATGCTTTTAGATACGGCACATTTTTTAACAGCTTTAGACTTATTTTCAAAACACCATTTGAGTATTTTGCCTGTATTGAATGAACAACAGGAATGCATTGGAATGATTCCTCAAAAGAGTTTAAACGATGCTTTGGCTAAATTTTTAGGAGTGGATGTACCGGGTGCAATTATTGTGCTTTCGGTTGCGCCATACCAATATTCATTGGCTGAAATGTCCAGATTAGTTGAATCAAATAATGCGCAAATTGTTCAGTTGAATAGCTATTATGACGAAACAAATGGGGCGATGATTATCACGCTAAAAATCAATAAGGACGAAGCGCAGGCAATCATAGCAACTTTCCAACGTTACGATTATCAACTTGTACAATATTTTGGTAAGACCCCTTTGCACAATGATATTGAAGCGCATTACCATCACTTAATGAATTACTTAGATGTTTAAGTCTACCAGCTTCAAATTCTTATTCCTTCTATTTATATGGATTGGTCAAATTGGATACACTCAAGTTCATGCTCAAATTAAGATCAGTGCAATAGAAATTACAGGGAATAAAAAAACAAGAGATTTTATTGTAAAAAGAGAATTACCTTATAAAGTCGGGGACCTATTGTCAAAAAACGACCTCGATTCACTCAATATTGTCGCGCAACAGCAATTATTTAACACAGCACTTTTTTTAGAGACCGTTGTCTCAACTGATTTACTTGATAGTGCTTCGGCAAAAATTAAGATTCAATTAAAAGAACGTTGGTATTTTTTTCCTATACCTTATTTTAGATGGGTTGATCGAAATTTTAATCAATGGTGGAATGAACAAAATAGAAGTTTAGATCGCGTAAATTATGGTATTAATCTTAGACAAGCCAATGCCACAGGAAACAATGATAAGTTAACAGTAGGCTATATTACAGGCTATACGCATCAAGCAATCGTTCGATATCAATTGCCCTTCATTGATAAGCAATTAAAATACGGGATGGGTTTTGGTTGGGCACAGTTCAATCAAAAAGAAGTGAATTATGCTACGATGGGTAATAAGCAAGTTTTTTTTAGAACAGAAAATATAATTCGTGAAGGATATCGAGGGAATGCAAATTTAACCTATCGTCCTAATTTATTTGAGAGACATGCTTTGCAAGTTGGATTTGGGAATGAATCTATTTCTGATTCAGCATATGCTATTGCTCCAAATTTATTACCCAATCACAAAAAATCATTTTCTTATGTAGATCTTAATTGGTCTTATTCAAAAGTTCGTTTCGATTACAATCCCTATCCTACCAAGGGTGCAAGTACTGAAATTGCTTTATCTCAAAGATTTTCAAAAGAAAGTAATTTATCTGCGATACAATTTAGACAGGTCGTAGCACATCCTATCACACCCAGTAGATTTATCTTTGCAGAATCTTTAACGATTGGAAGAACAATGCAAAAATCAAATTATAGTGATCGAAAATTAATGGGTTATGGATTGATGCAAATGAATGGGTTAGATTATTATGTTGTGGATGGCAATGCAGGCACCTTATTTAAAGCTGCATTACACCAAAAAATTGGAACTTATACCTCGAAAAATCCTTTTACAAAAAAGTTCCTCCCTTCAGTTAAATATACATTTTGGGTTAAAGTATTTACTCAATTAGGATATGTCTACAGTGCGGAAAAAAGTATAGCGAATCCATTGGCTAATAGTTTGTTAAGAACTGCTGGTATAGGAGTAGATTTAATTAGTATCTATGATTTTGTGTTAAATGTTGATTATAGTATCAATCAATTGGGGGACAAAGGATTATATTTGCACGGGGGAATTAATTTTTAACTTTGTTTCATGAATGTAGCTATTTATAGTAGAGGTGTAGACTTGGATCAGCAACAGTCTTTAAATGACTTGATTGCTGAATTGCAAAAACATGACATCACCATTTATATCTATGCAGATTTAATCAAAAAATTCAATTTGGTTACAGGTGCTAACAAAGATGCACTCATTGCATTTGGAGCTTCTTCCGATTTGCATAATAATATTGATTGTTTAATTTCCTTAGGGGGTGATGGAACGGTCTTAGACGCCATTACGCTAGTGGGCGATACATTGATCCCAATATTGGGTATTAATTATGGACGTCTTGGTTTTTTAGCAACGATTTCTAAAGATGAACTTTCTATTATGGTAGAAGCTTTAGTCAATCGTTCTTATGTGATAGATAAAAGATCATTGTTGCACTTGGATAGTAACCTGCCAATTTTTGAGGGCACGCCATTTGCTTTAAATGAATTTGCAATTCATAAGCGTGATACTTCGCCAATGATCAAGATTCATACTTATTTGAATGGAGAACTTTTAAATTCCTATTGGGCAGACGGACTGATTATTGCTACACCTACTGGTTCAACCGGTTACAACATGAGTTGCAATGGTCCTATTTTATTTCCTGACTCATCTAGTTTTGTCATCACTCCAGTAGCGCCACATAACTTAAATGTACGATCAGTAGTAGTTCCAGACAGTTCGGTGATTTCATTTGAAATTGAAGGACGAACCGAGGAATTAATTTGCGCATTAGATGCAAGAAAAGAAATTGTACCAATTGGTATTCAAATTGCAGTTAAGAAAGAAGCATTTTGCGTGCACTTTATTAGATTGAATGAAAATAGTTTCTTATCTACATTAAGAACAAAATTGACTTGGGGGTTCGATAAAAGAAATTAAACATGCTAAAACAAATTTTAATTTTTTGTTTTCTGTTTGGCATGACGCATTTCGCTCAAGCACAGCACCTTCAATTGGTAGAGAATAGAGGTGAGATTGGATTATTTGGAGGGCAATCAAGTTATAGAGGTGATATTGCGCCAGACTTATTAAAGTTTAAAAATAATTTTGGGGCTTATTACAAAAAACAATTCAATGACTATGGAGGCTTTAGATTAAACTACGAGCAGATCCAAATAGGAACCAACGATACCCTTTCAGAAAATATTTATGCAAAAAATAGAGGGTTCTTTTTTTCAAGAAACTTCCATGACATCAGTTTGATGAGTGAGTTTTATTTTACAAGATTTTTACCTGGTAATAAAACGTATCGTTTCACACCTTATTTAGGTATTGGTGTTGGGTATCTTTTAGAAGCAAAAACTTCCAATATTGGAATAGATAGTCTAAGTACCTTACTTCGCCCCTTAAAAATTGACTCTGTTGTTTTTCCAAGCCTTGGTGCAAGAAAAGGGATTATTCATTTTCCAATACAAATTGGTTTTAAATTTAATTTGTCAAGACGATGGAATGTTTTTGGAGAAGCAATGTATCGATTTACATTATCTGATGAACTGGATTTCTTTCCTGACGGTCAAATGTTAGAGCAAAGACAAAAAAATGAAGCTGCAAGTCAATTTATGATTGGCGGATCCTTTGATGAAGAAAGAATTGGGGCGGGTAGTTTTATCAATAGATACCAAGGAAGTCGCTCCGGAAAAGATCAATTTTTCTCTGTCAAAGCTGGAGTCTCTTATAATTTGATAAAAATATACGGACCTGCAAAGGGGAAACCCGGTAGTAAAAGGTCAAAATTGTCTAGTTTGAAAGACAAGCAGTCCAACCAAAATAAGCCTGGATTCTTTAGCAGACTTAAATTTAAGCGTAAATAACCTGTTGATTTTCTTATTTTTGCAACATGGAAAATTTGGACTTACAAAGGCTGCCAAAACATATTGCCATCATTATGGACGGGAATGGCAGGTGGGCCGAGGAGCAGGGGCAGGATCGTTTATATGGTCATTATCATGGTGTGATTAGTGTTCGTAAAGTCGTAGAGGCGGCCACTGAAATAGGCATCCAGTACCTCACTTTATATGCATTTAGTACAGAGAATTGGGATCGACCACAGGCCGAAGTACTGGGTTTGATGTCGCTTTTTGTGGATACGATCAGCAAGGAAGTACCAGATTTACATCAAAATAACATTAGACTACATTTTATAGGGAACTTAGATTTATTGCCAGATGAAGCAAGACAAGCCCTTGCAAGTGCAACACAGATAACCGCACAAAATACTGGTTTACAATTAGTTATTGCATTAAGTTATAGTAGTAGATGGGAAATCATTCAAGCTACTAAGTCTCTTGGAGAGCAAGTTAAGGCAGGCCAATTAGACCCAACACAGATAGATGAAACCCATTTTGTACAAGCCTTATCTACCAAGGCCTTTCCAGACCCCGAGCTCATGATTAGAACTAGTGGAGAGCACCGAATTAGCAATTTTCTGCTCTTTCAATTGGCTTATGCAGAGCTTTATTTTACAGAAACCCGTTGGCCTGCTTTTGGAAAAGAGGCGTTTATAGCAGCTATTTTGGATTATCAGTCCCGAGAACGCCGATTTGGTAAAACAAGTGCCCAAATCAACCTAAATACATAGAATTTTCATGTGTTTTTTTGGCTTTTTAACAAAGACTTTGAAATATTACGAGTAATTTGCGCCTCTTATAAATTATACATATATAGCCCCACCAGCAGATGCAGAAATTGACCCAGTTTACTATAGGAATACTATCCTTGCTTATCTTATCCACTTCTAGTTTTGCCCAAGACCAAAAAGGGCAGGACTCGGTTAGCCAGATCAATGTTAAGTTGCTGGGTATTTTGAATCAAAAAACACCTTCTAAGTATAAGATTCGTTCTGTTAAAGTAGTTGGTAACCAATTCTTTGACGAAAACTTATTGCTTTCATTGTCCACCCTGAACGAGGGAGATGAAGTGGCTTTGCCTGGGGGCGATAATTTTGCGAAAGCCATTCGTAAATTAATGGATCAAAATTATTTTAGTGATGTAAGTGTTTATTTGACAGATGTGAAAGGAAATGAAATTGATGTAGAAATCAATGTAGTAGAAAGGCCAAGATTGGCACGTTTTAATTTCACAGGTATCAAAAAATCGGAGACCGAAGAACTTTCTGGAAAAACAGGTTTGACACCCAATAGAGTCGTGACTGATAATATGCGCATCACTGCGATTGAAGGCATTAAAAAATTCTATGCAGAAAAAGGTTTTCAAGATGCGAGTGTCCGAATCAAAGAAACAAAAGATTCAATTCGTAAAAATCAATTGGTGCTTGATTTTATTGTAACCAAAGGACCAAAAGTTAGAATTAATAATATCAATTTTGGAGGCAACTTAGTTGATGAGACTAAACTAAAGAAAAGTTTAAAAGAGATTCACGAAAAATCTCGCTTAACCTTGTTTCCAGTTAATGATAAGCCTGCCATTGTAAAGACAACGCCTTACACTTTTGAACAATATTTAAAAGAGCGTGGTTACTTGACGTTTTCAAAAACAAAAAAAATATTAAATCCATACGTAAGAATTGGATTCTCGTCCTCTAAGTATGACATTAAAAAATACGACGAGAGTAAGGACAACTTATTGAACTACTATAACTCTTTAGGATTTAGAGATGCAGTGATTGAAAAAGATACAATATATCATAACGCAGTTGGGCATTTAAATATTGATATGCAAATCAAAGAAGGACGAAAGTATTTCTTTGGTAATATTACCTGGAGAGGTAATACAAAATATCCTGATTCAGTCTTGTCTAGTATACTGAATATTAAAAAAGGAGATATCTATAATAGAGAAATCTTTTTTAATAAATTAGGTAAAACACCTACCGCAGAAGGTGGAGATATCAGTGGTATTTACCAAGATGATGGTTATTTATTTTTTAGTATCAATCCAATTGAGACAGCTGTATACAATGACACAATCGATTTTGAAGTAAGAATTCAAGAAGGTCCTCAAGCAACCATCAAGACCATTCGAATTGCTGGTAACGAGAAGACAAAAGATTTTGTAATTCGTCGAGAAATCAGAACAGTGCCGGGTGATAAATTTAGCCGTTCATTATTGATTCGTTCTCAACGTGAGATTTCTCAATTAAATTATTTTGACCAAGAAAAAATCAAAATCGATCCCATTCCTAATCCTGAAGATGGAACAGTGGATATCAATTATGGAGTAGAAGAAAAGTCTAGTGATCAATTAGAATTGAGTGCTGGATGGGGAGGTTTTATTGGCTTAACGGGAACTTTAGGGGTGACTTTTAATAATTTCTCTTCTAAAAATATTTTCAAAAAATCGGCCTGGGATCCATTGCCAATGGGAGATGGACAGAAATTAAGTCTTCGTTTTCAAAGTAATGGTAAAGCATTTAGATCAACTAACTTCTCATTCACTGAACCTTGGTTTGGTGGTATCAAGCGTAATTCTTTAACAGTAAGTGTATACAATACAAAATTTGGACAAACCTTTGATCAATTGACAGGGATGTTTGATCCTAATGCGGCTGATTCAAGGTATATTTCGACTACTGGTGCTACGGTTTCTTTTGGTCGTCAATTGGCTTGGCCAGATGACTTTTTCTCTTTAAGTATGGGATTAAACTATACGCGTTATACCTTAAAGAACTATGCAATTGATCCTTTCAATCTGCCTAATTTTGATAATGGTATTGTAAATAATTTAAACTTCAGAATTGCATTACAAAGAACTTCGGTCGATCAACCTTTGTTCCCAAGAACAGGTTCTACATTTTTATTGAGTGGTCAATTGACACCTCCTTATTCTTTGTTCGATCCTAATTTTGCATATAAACAGAATCCATATGAATTATTAGAATACCATAAGTGGCGTTTTAATGGAGAGTGGTTTGTGCCATTAGGTAAGCCAGCAGGAGAAGATCGTAATAAACAATTTGTGTTGAAGTTTGCAGCTAAATATGGTTTTGTAGGAAGGTATAATTCAGAATTAGCGATTTCTCCATTCGAGCGATTCCAAGTGGGAGATGCAGGTTTAAGTAATCAGTTTGCATTATTAGGTTTTGATATCATTGCACAAAGAGGTTATCCAGTATATGAATCCTCTAATCCAAAAATCAATCCTGATCAACAATCTTCAAGACAGAAGTTTACCATTTTCAATAAGTATGCTGTTGAACTTAGATACCCATTAAGTTTGGCTGCAAGTAGCACCATTTATGCTTTGGGCTTTTTTGAAGCAGCCAATGGATGGTATAGTATGAAAGAGTACAATCCATTTAATCTAAGAAGATCAGTTGGTGTGGGTATGCGTTTCTTCCTTCCGATGTTTGGTTTGCTTGGATTTGATTATGGTATTGGTCTAGATCGTTTAAACGGAACCAATTCATTGAAGGATGCAGCTAGATTTACATTTATGTTAGGATTTGAACCAGAATAAAATCACTCCATTACCAAAAATAAATACCTAGATTATGAAATATATCAAATTGTTTTTATTGGGTGCTTTACTCCTTAGCTTATCCTTTACTGCAGAAGCACAATCAAAATATGCAGTAATCAATACGAAGTATATTTTAGACAAAATTCCTGAATACAAGGAAGCAGATAAAAAATTAAAAGCCTTAGGTGATCAGTGGCAACAAGAAATTGATGAGCAACAAATGATCTTGGACAAAATGTACAAGAACTATGAAGCGGAGCAGTTTATGTTGTCCGAAGATTTGAGAAAAAAGCGTGAAGATGAATTGTTTATGAAAGAAAAGGCTTTGCGCGAGTTACAAAAAAAGCGATTCGGATACGAGGGGGATTTGTTCAAAGAGCGTCAAAAATTAGTGAAGCCAATACAAGATAAGGTCTATAATGCTGTTCAAAAAATGGCTACCGCCCGTTCGTATGACTTCATTTTAGATAAAAGTGAAGGAATTACCATTATATTTGCAGACCCTAAGTTGGATAAAAGTGACGATATTTTAAAAGAGTTAGGGGTCATCAATAATTAAACAAACAAACAAAAATAGACATGAAGAAAGTTTTATTTGCAGCCATCTTGTTAGTGGCATGTTCTTTTGGCAACAGCGTTACTGCACAAACAAAAATTGGTTATTTCGATGACCAAAGCGTAATCGCATTATTCCCTGGTATCCAAGAAAAATTAGATACAGTATTAAACTCTTATGCGAAGGATTCTTTACAAGACGAGTACAACTACACATTAAAGGATTACCAAGTAAAAGATAGTATCTACAAAAGAGATTCTGCTGATTTGTCTAAGAGACCAAAGGCTTTACAAATGGCGACCGACGATTTAAATCGTTTAAAATACAAGTTGATCAACTGGCAACAGTACCAACAACAAATGATGGAGCAAAAACAAGAAGCTTTGTTATTGCCATACAGACAAAAAATTGCACAAGCTTTGAGCGAAGTGGTTGCAGAGCAAAAATATAATTTGGTTTTAAAGTCAGACGCTTTGTCTCCTTATGCTCAGCCATCTATCGCTGATAACTTAACGATCCGTGTTGCTTTAAGATTAAAGCTTCCAGTTCCTAAGGATATCGAAGATGCTTTCAAAGCTGCAACAGGTGGTGCCGCTAAGCCAGCAGCTCCAGCTAAAAAAGGATAATATTTTTAAAAAAATAGTTTGATACACCTCGTTGTTTTACAACGGGGTGTATTAGTTTTACGGAATAAGGGAACATCATTTTATGCAAGCACCCATTGGCGTTTTTGATAGTGGTTATGGCGGTCTAACCATCTTAAAAGAATTGAAGCAACAACTGCCTCAATATGATTATCTCTATTTGGGAGACAATGCGCGTGCGCCTTATGGCACAAGGTCTTTTGATACCGTGTACCATTATACTTTAGAAGCAGTAGAATGGTTTTTTAAACAAGGTTGTAGTTTAGTCATTTTAGCATGCAATACGGCATCTGCTAAAGCATTAAGAAATATTCAACAATTGGATTTACCAACTTTAGCTCCAGATAAAAGAGTATTGGGTGTTATAAGACCTAGTTCTGAAACATTGGGTCAATTTTCATCCTCGCATCACCTCGGAATCTTAGGCACCACAGGTACGGTGCAGAGCGAGAGTTATCCAATTGAGTTGTCAAAATTCGCACCAGAGGCAACCGTTTTCCAACAAGCTTGTCCTATGTGGGTGCCATTGATCGAAAATGGGCAACATGAAGGCCCAGGCGCCGATTACTTTGTAAAATTATACGTAGATCAACTCTTTGCGCAATCCGCTCAAATTGATACTGTATTGCTTGCTTGTACCCATTATCCATTGATGGCAAAAAAGATCCAAAGCTTCCTACCCGAAAATGTCAAATTAGTGACACAAGGGGATATCGTTGCAAAGCGTTTGGCTACTTATTTGCAAAATCACCCAGAAATAGACCAAAAATGTAGTAAAAATTGCCAAATCCAGTTTTACACTACAGACAATCCCACAAGCTTTGAGGAGCAGGGGACAGTGTTCTTTGGTCAAAAAATTGCAGCAAAACACACAGATTTAGCATAAAAATTAAAAAAATACCCTATTTTTGCCGTCCTTTCACAGGTAGTGGTATGGTGACTGCTATAAGAACGGATTTAGAATATAAAGTATTAAACTCAAGGGCAGATAGGAATAATCCTAATAACCCGC
>DBOB01000018.1 GCA_002299885.1 Sediminibacterium sp. UBA657 | reverse complement strand
CGACAATTTCATCTGCAACAACTGCGGCAAGTGGTAGTTATAGTGCAACGGTTACTGTGAATGGCTGTACAAGTCCATCATCAACGCCAATTACGACAAATGTATATGCGATACCAAGTGCTCCGATAATTACAAGTAATTCACCAATTTGTGTAGGAAGTAATTTAGTATTTAATACTGCAAATGTTTCTGGGGGGACTTTTTCATGGACAGGTGTTAATGGGTTTAGCTCATCAACACAAAATCCGACAATTTCATCTGCAACAACTCCGGCAAGTGGTAGTTATAGTGCAACGGTTACTGTGAATGGCTGTACAAGTCCATCATCAACGCCAATTACGACAAATGTATATGCATTACCAGTAATAAATAGTTTGATGGATACAACTAAGGTTTGTGGAACAAAAACTATTTTAGATGCTGGTGCTGGGTATTCAAGTTATTTATGGAATACGGGTGCAACTACAAGGTTTATAACAACTGATATTACTCAGAATTATTCTGTAACAGTTACTAATGGTAATAATTGCGCAAACACCGATAATACCTTCCTAAGTATAGTAGATGCTAAGTTATTTAATAATGATACAACAATCTTACCTGGAAGTAGTGTTAATCTTAACGCACACGGAATATTAAATAGTACTCAAAAAACTACTATTTATGATTTTTCAAATGCGAATGCATTAAATGATTTTGTTACTTTAACAACTAATAGTGGGACAGTAACATTAACTACTAGTGGTGAAACAGGCAATGGGGTTGAGGTAGTACGTGCAAATAATACCACTAGTGACGCAGAGATGAAAACAACTAGAGAAGATTTCGGTTATGGAACATATGAAGTAGATGCGTTTAGTGGATCTCTCATTGCTGATCAGAGCTTTGGCATTATGGAACAATCTGGATCTTGGTTAAATAGGATTTTGTATATTGGAACTAGGCCAAATGGAACTGACAATCAAGGATGGGATGTAGTTTTTAAAGGGACACCTTTGAGGTCATCAAGTACTAGCCCTGTTAGTAATAACACATGGTACAAGATTAAAGTATACATTACGCCAACGTCGTTGAAAGTTTGGTTAAATAGTACAGTTATTTTTGATGGCCCTTTGCCATCTCCAATTACTAATCCTAAGGGAGCTATTAGAGTGGGCGCCTACGATGTGAGTAGATATGATAATATCAAATATACTCCATACCAGGAGCTTGCTTATGCTTGGTCTAATTCTAGTACTGATCAAAATACAAGAGTAACTCCCAATGCTACAACAACTTATCAGTTAAAAGTTACTGATCAAACTACTACTTGTAATACTTCAGTGGATATTAGAGTTTTGAAAATAAATATTACAAATGCTGATGCAAGTATTTGTAATAATACTACTCAATCATTATTTATTGACAGTTCATTTTCAAAATATTCAACTTGGCAGACAAAAAAATCGGGTATAGAATTTTATAATATAAAAAAAGATTTAAACGGTAATTTGTATGCCTTACCTTCTTTAAACAGAGAGAAAATTTATAAAAGTACTGATAGGGGTGAAACCTGGGAGCAGATGGCAGGTTTTCCAAGTCTAGGTGGTTTTCATTTCATGGCATTGGGTGTTGACCAAAACAATGTGATTTATGTTTCAACAAACGATGATGGTATTTTTAAATCAACCGATGAAGGGGTTACATGGAAACAATTGCAAGATTTTGGAGGGGGGTGCGGCCCAATGGATATTTTATTTGCAAATAACTATTCAATTCTAACTGTAAAAGGGTTTAACCGTGGTATTTGGTCTTCTAATGGAGATCTTGTTAGTTGGCAAAAAAAAGTTCCTGGTTTTGACCCCAATACTGTAACCCAAGATGTAAATGGAAACCTATATGCAGGTGGAAATACAATTAGCGGGAAGGAATTATATAAATCTTCAGATGCAGGTGCAACTTGGACAAAAATTTCTAGTTTATATGGAGTTCAAATTATTAGGGCCGACAGTAATGGTAAAGTTTTTTTGACTGAAGGAGGAGTTAAACCATTATTAGTAAGTAGCAATCAAGGGGCAAGTTTTTCACAAATAAATACATTAAGCCTCCCTAATAGGGGAGTTTCATTTCCCGAAGATATATTATTTACAAAAAATATTATGTTTATTACAAAAGGTCAAGTTTATTATTCAAAAAATGATGGAGCAAATTTTACACAATTAGATAAAATAACTTTTCCTACTGCTAGAGATTTTAATTATGGCCCAGGGGGAGCCCCTAATGGCAACTATGGCGATTCAACAAACCGAATGGAAATGATTGGTAATAGATTATTTGTGGCAAGTCTGGATGGAATAAAATTTATAGATGTTGATAATTTGAATACCACTGTAACATGGTCAACAGGTGAAGTGGGAAATAAAATTGTAGTGAATCCTATTTCAACATCACCTGGCAATACAGTTACTTACTCTGCAACTGTCAGCTATGGTGCAATATCAGGTTCTGATCAGGTAACTTTTACATTACCAACTAAGCCAACCATTACAGCATCAGGAGCAACTACTTTTTGTCAAGGTGGGACGGTAACATTAACAGCAAATTCAAGTCCGGCTGGTGTTTATTCTTATACTTGGCAAACTGGGGCTATTACTCAAGGCATCAATGTTTCAAATTCAGGATCATATAGCGTAACAGCTGTTAATTCAAATGGATGTTCAGACACATCAACTCCGATAATTATAACTGTAAATCCATTACCAGCTGCGCCAGTTGCAAATTCTGTTTCTTTAATTTATAATGGGTTACTTCAAACTACACCTGATTTGATTCCTCCCTCTGGTCAAAGTGTTGCTTGGTTTACTGCTTCAAGTGGTGGTCTTAATTCATCAAAACCACAGGGTATAAATGCAGGGACTTATAATAGTTATGCAAGTGCAATTATAGATGCAACAGGTTGCACAAGTTTAACAAGAACGCTTGTATTTTTAACAATAAATAAAAAGCCAATTACTATTACAGTAGATCCAGGTCAAACCAAAGTATACGGTGCTCCAAATCCTCCGACATACACATACGGGGTTAGTCCATTACTTACAGGACTAGCTGATTTAAATGGTACATTAATAAGAACTGCTGGAGAAACAGTTGGCCCATGGGCGATTCTACAAAATGATTTAACAACTGCAAACAATCCAAATTATGACATCACTTATGTTGGAAATAATTTTACCATTACACCTGCAGCATTAAGTATTACAGGCATTACTGGAGCAAATAAAATTTATGATGGAAACACCAATGCTACAATTAATGGAACCGCATCATATGTTGGTTTAGTACCTGCTGATGCAGGTTTAACTGTTGCAGGGACACCTTCGTTTAATTTTAATAAAAAAATTGGGCATTTCAAAGCCAATTACCGTAACAGGTTTTACTTCCCCTTCGGCAAATTATACATTGACCCAACCCACTGGTTTAACTGGAGATATTACTCCAAAAACAGCAATTATAAATGCAGTTGCAAACAATAAACAATATGATGGCACAACCACAGCTATAGTTAATTTATCAAGTCCTAGTTTTATTACTTCCGATATTGTAACAATCAATTATGGATCTGCCACATTTGATACAAAAGAAATTGGTACAAATAAAACTGTTACAGTTACTGGTATTAACTTAGGAAGTATAGATGCGCCCAATTATGTTTTAGCATCAACAATTGCAACAGCCCTTGCGGACATTACCGCCCCTCCTGTATTTAATTTTGAAATTCCTAATGCATTTACTCCAAATGGAGATGGACTAAATGATATCTTAAAAATAATAGGTAACTCAGGTGTTAAAGAATTAAAGGGTTTCAAAATTTACAGCAGATCAGGTAATCTTGTTTTTGAGACAAGAGATTTATCTGTTGGATGGGATGGGAGATTCAAAGGGAATATGCTTCCTTCGGATATTTATTATTGGACTGCAGTATATGTAGACAGAAACGATCAAACTAATTCTAAAACTGGCACTGTCCTCTTATTAAAATAATTTGAAACTCAAAGCGCACATATTATTTCTTTTCCTATTTGTCTTTTTTAAGGCAACTGCGCAAGAAATTGTTTTATCACAGCCATTTACTGCTGCGCAATTTTTGACTCCTGCATCGGTTGGTAACGGAGTATTTGATCAACGTATTCAATCAAATTTTAGAAGCCAATCCATTGGTGGTTATAATTTTGCAAAAACCATTGTAGTTGGCTGGGATAGAAAGTATAACCGAAATGCGTTGGAACAGTCTAATTATATAGGAATAGGGGGGCAAGTAATTTCCGAACAGCTTATGGATGGGTTATTAAACACGAATCATATTACTGTGAATTCGGCCTATCATTTGTTTTTAGATGGGGATGAATATTCTAATTTGGCTCTTGGGTTGGGAGTTACTTTTTCTCAAACCACTTTAGATCGTTCTAAATTAAGGTTTGGTGACATGTATGACCTATTAGGAAATTTATCTGGTTATCCAACTGCTGAAGTTTTTTTATCTAATCCTTCAAGATTTTCAGCTAACACAGGTTTTTTATTTACAAGACATTCTAATGATACTTATTTGCAATTAAGTGCCAATGGATTCTTTTTTGCAAAGCCTGATGTTACCAATTCTCCCTACAATGAATCGCCTGGAATGCGCTCTACTTTATTTATGAATCTAGAAAAGTATTTTAATGAAAACTACACTTACTTGATTCATGGTGCATTTAGTAATAGAAATAAAGAAAGTAATTATGTACTGGGAGGGAGTGTTTCATTGCCTATCAAATATGAATTTGAACATGATAGGCGTTTGTATCTAGGTTGCTATTATCGTTTCAATAATGCCATTGTTCCATCTGTCAATATCATGATGGACAGTTATATTTTTGGCATAAGTTATGATATATATAACAATGATTTAACTGCTGCTGGTATCAGGTCTAATAGTTTTGAATTGACTTTCTCAAAATCTTTTGGCAAGCGCAAGCAGGAATTAATGCGTACTTTATTTGACTAGTGTATTTAAAATACGATTGAACAGTTCACCCATTCAGGATCAAAATTAGCGTTGTATTTTTTGTAGAAATTGATAGCGGGCTCATTCCAATCCAACACCTGCCAGTTCATGCCTTTGAATCCTTTTTCTTTTGCTTCTACTATCAAAGCATCCATTAATTGGCTACCAATTTTTTGTCCACGCATATCCTCTGTGACTAAAATATCTTCTAAGTACATTCTTTGTCCTTTCCATGTAGAGTAGCGGATATAATACAATGCCATTCCTACGACTATACCATTTGTTTCGGCTACAAAAGCCCACCAAACTGGGTTAGCACCAAATCCACTTTCTTCAAAATGAGTAAGTGATACAGTGACTTCGTCAGGCGCTTTTTCGTAAGTAGCTAGTTCTTGGATCAATTCCATCATGCGGACGCAATCTTTACGAACTGCTTTTCGAATTTTTATTTCCATAAAAAAATATTAGAAGCGTAAGGGATTATTTTAATAATATACCAGAAAAAATACTAATTAGATATAAAAACAAAAAAGAACATTTCTTTAAACTATAAAGACGCTTTAGCCAATGCCTGCGCTAAATCGGCTTCTATGTCTTCGATATTTTCAATACCCACACTCATTCTTATTAAGCCATCTGTAATACCGTACTTAATTCTTTCTTCTTTTGGTATGGACATGTGCGTCATGCTTGCAGGATGTGACACTAAAGTATCTACAGTGCCTAAGGATACCGCACGTGTGCAAACTTCCACTGCATTAATGAATTTCTTTCCAGCTTCAATGCCACCTTTAAGTTCAAAACTAATTAGGGGCGCATGCTGCTTCATTTGTTTTTTAGCAATCTCGTGTTGTGGATGTGTTGCAAGTCCAGTATAATTTACCTGTGCAATGGCAGGATGTGCTGCTAAAAAATTAGCCACTTTTGCTGTATTGCTACAATGTCTTTCCATTCTAACTTCTAATGTCTTCATCCCTTGAATTAAAAGATAGGCATCAAATGCGTTGCTATTGCCACCCATTAATGCATGCCATTTCCAAGCTTTTTTATTCATGAATTCCAAATCCTTACCTAATAAAACACCATGCAATGCAGATCCATGCCCGTTTAAAAATTTTGTTGCGGAATGAAAAACAAAATCTGCTCCCAAAGCAAATGGTTGTTGTAAATAGGGTGTAGCAACAGTATTATCCACTGAAACTTTAATGCCATGAGCTTTAGCAATGGCGCAAATTGCTTGAATATCCACACACTGTAATGTAGGATTGGCAGGGGTTTCAAGGTGAATTAGTTTTGTGCTAGGGTTGGCTTTAATAGTTTCAATTAAAAGAGCTTCATCATGAATATCAATTAAAATAATTTTCACTCCAGCTTCTACCAATACTTTTTGCATCAATTCCTGAGAGCCTCCGTATAATGAATAGTGTGAGATCAATGTATCACCTGCGCTTAAATTACTAAAAAATAAAGTAGTCATAGCAGCTTGTCCACTTGAATGCAACAATGCTTTTAATTCTAAAGGAGCGCCATGTTCATTCATTAAACCATGCGCTTCCAATGCTGCAATAGTTTGCTCTGCTGCAACAAAAGTTGGGTTGCCCCATCTTGTATATAATTTAGATTTATCTTCTCCTTTAAAACGCTCCATCCCTTCCTCGGCAGAATTAAATGTAAAGGTAGATGTAGCATAAATTGGTGTAGTATGCGAAAAACTATCATTGTCATGTCCGGCAGTATGCAGTGTTACTGTACTAATTCCTTTAAATTTTTTTTGACTCATAATGCGGTTTTTTAAATGATTCGAATGCTACTTTCTAAAGATACAATTAATAAGCCCATTTAACCCATGCTGCACCCCAGGTAAATCCACCACCAAAAGCAGCCAGAATTAAATTATCACCTTTTTTTAGTTGAGACTCCCATTCCCATAAACATAATGGAATAGTAGCTGCTGTGGTATTGCCATATTTTTGAATATTGATCATCACCTTTT
The DNA here is from genome assembly GCA_002299885.1 of Sediminibacterium sp. UBA657. Lineage (GTDB taxonomy): Bacteria > Bacteroidota > Bacteroidia > Chitinophagales > Chitinophagaceae > Sediminibacterium. The sequence continues at coordinate 16,272 of DBOB01000018.1, read as the reverse complement.
CTTTAGGCAAACCAACACGGTCTGCAGTGGCATCAATGATTCTTAAGTTTGCTTGGTGCGGGACTAACCATGCAATATCTTCTCCGGTTAAATTGTGTTTTTCTAATAGTTCGGCACTTACATCTGCCATTCCTTTTACGGCAAATTTGAAAACTGGTTGGCCGTCTTGGAAAGCATAATGTTCTTTAGCCATCACCGTTTCCACTGAGGCTGGTTTTAAACTTCCACCAGCTTTGATATGCAAGTATTCTCTACCAATCCCATCACTTTTTAAGATTGCATCTTGGAATCCATCTTCATCTGCACTAGGTTCTAATAAAACTGCTCCAGCGCCATCACCAAAAATGATACAGGTTGCTCTATCAGTATAATCGATGATGGAACTCATTTTATCCACGCCCACCACAATCACTTTTTTATATCTACCAGCTTCTACAAAACTAGCGCCAGTTGTTAAGGCAAATAAGAAACCACTACATGCTGCACCTAAGTCAAAACCAAATGCATTTTTTGCACCAATTTTGTCGCCAATGATATTTGCTGTTGCAGGGAATACCATGTCTGGAGTTACCGTGGCACAAATAATACAATCTATTTCTAAAGGGTCTAACTGCTTTTTTCGTAGAATTTCTTCGATGGCTCTTGCAGCCATATCAGAGCTTGCTTTGCCTGGTTCTCTTAAGATTCTACGCTCGGAAATACCGGTTCTACTCTTGATCCACTCATCATTTGTATCTACCATCTTTTCTAAATCAAAATTGGTCAATTTGGTCTCTGGGACATAGCCTCCAACCGAGGTGATTGCTGCTTTCAGCTTTTGGGACATAGTATCTAGTTTATATAAGTAACAAATATCTTAAAAAATGCTTAAGAATGACCTAAAATGGCCATTTTTCATTGTGTAAGCCTTATTTTTGGTTCAATTATGATTGCATTTTTACAAGGAAATTTTGTCCAATTGACCCCAGCTAAACTGATTGTGGATGTTGGAGGCGTGGGCTATGAAGTCAACATCAGTTTGAACACTTATGAATCTATCTCTGGTAAAGAAAAAGGGTTACTTCATACTTATTTACATCTTACTGAGAATTCACAAGTGCTTTTTGGATTTTTTGGACAGGATGAAAAAGAACTTTTTATGCAACTCATAAGTGTATCTGGAGTTGGTGCAAGTACTGCTAGGATGATGTTATCGGGGATGCGACCAGATGAAATTATCCGTGCCATTGTGCAGGGTGATGCTCGTCAATTAGAACAAATAAAAGGGATTGGAAAAAAATCAGCAGAGCGCTTGGTCTTGGAGTTAAAAGATAAATTGGCAAAATTGCCAATGCAGATGTCAGGTGGTTCCACATTTAGTAAGTCCACACCACATCAAGACGCTATACAAGCACTTGTTTCATTAGGGATTCAAAAGGCGGTTGCAGAAAAAGCGATTGATAAAGTGATACAATCAGAGGGTGCAGATGTTTCTCTAGAAATCTTGATCAAACAAGCCCTCAAAAATTGTTAATCACTCATATTTAATGCTTTATTCTTGAGATTCTTCCCCACTTTCATGCTATTGTCTGCGCTCCTTCTATTGAAGCAGACTAGTTATGGGCAAGATACAAGCCAATTAAAACCGCCATTTCAAGATACTATCACTAAAAAAGTTCCAGATACTTTGGTGGGTAAATTAAGGTATCCAATTGCAGATAGACGTGCAGATTTTTTAACTCAACCAAGTAATAATCCTTTTGATATAAGAGATTCTAGTTTGCTTAAAAGAAAGGTGGACTATGATCCTATATCTAAGCAATATTATATTACAGAAAAATTTGGAACAGGGTACAATCGTTTTCCTTCAACCTTGAGTTTTGACGAATTCTGGAAATTAAAAACACGCAAGGATGAGCAATCGTATTTTATGCAGCGTGCAAATTCACTAGGGGTGTTGAACAGAAAAATTACAAGACCTAAGACAAAATTATATGATAGCTTCTTTGATCGTTTATTTGGGAAGTCTGATTCGTTGTTAAAAATTGAAATCAAACCAGTTGGAGAAATTAATATCAGGGCAGGGTATCAAGGACAAAATGTTAAGAATCCAACCTTGCCAGAACGTGCTAGAAGAAATGGTGGATTTGATTTTGATGCCAATACCAATTTTAGTTTAATTGCAAAAATTGGCGATAAGATTACTTTCCCTATTAATTTAAATTCATTGTCTAATCTTGGATTTGATAATCAGATTAAGTTTAATTATACCGGCAAGAAAGATGAAATTGTTAAGTTTATTGAAGCAGGTAATATCAATTACGTTTCTAGAAGTACTTTGATACCAAGTACGCAAAATTTATTTGGGATAAAAGCCCAATTACAATTTGGTAAATTATTTGTGACTGGAGCCATTGCCAATCAAAAATCTCAACGCCAGTCTATGGCCTTACAGGGAGGGTCGTCTACACAAAGATTCCAAAAAAGGCTGGATGATTATGAAGAAAATAGACACTTTTTACTAGCACAATATTTTAGAAATAATTACAATAAGGCAATGAGTACATTGCCAGTAGTTAATTCTCAAATTCAAATTAAGCGTATAGAAGTTTGGGTCACTAATCGTAATGGACAAACAACAAATGCAAGAGATGTAGTTGGTTTAGCGGATATTGGTGAACCAGTATTAAGAAAGGAACAAAAAGCTTTAGAGACCAATCCTAATAATCCATTCCCAGACAACAGTGCAAATAGTTTGTATTCAAAAATCATTGGCAATCCCAATTCAAGAGTCCCTTCGGGTGTTGCAAGTGTATTAGCTGCAGCTAATTTAAGATCTGCGGAGGACTATGAGCGCACATTTGCAAGAAAGCTAACAGAAAATGAATACTTTTTTAATGGTCAATTAGGATTTTTATCCTTAAATATTCCTTTACAAGCAGATGAGGTTTTGGCGGTTGCATTTCAATATACCTATAATGGTAAACTATATCAAGTAGGGGAATTCTCTGAAGGAGTTGCATTGAATCCAGCTAATGGGGTACAACAAATTTTATATTTAAAATTATTGAAGGCAACTACACAAAGAACAGATTTGCCTATCTGGGATTTGATGATGAAAAACGTATACTCATTGGATTTATTCGGGGCCATTCAGCAACAAGATTTTCAATTGAATGTATTGTATGAAGAACCAAGTGCTGGATTAAAAAGATACCTACCAATTACGAATAAAGCAAATGAAGGTATTTCTTTGATTAAAATTTTACAATTAGATAGATTGAATAATCGAAATGACCCACAGCCAGACGGTGTATTCGATTATGTAGAAGGTTATACAGTCTTGTCTAGTATGGGTAGAATTGTTTTTCCATTATTAGAACCCTTTGGTAAAGACTTGCAAAACATTGCATTTGCTGGCGTTGACACAAATATTTCAAAAAAATATATTTACAATCAATTATATCGTAATATCAAAGCAGAAGCACAAACCTATGCCAACTTGAATCGCTTTGTGATGGAAGGACAAGTTAAAGGCAGTGCAGGTGGATCTGAAATTAGCTTAAATGCATTCAATGTGCCTCAAGGCTCTGTGAGTGTTCGTGCCGGGGGACAAATTTTAAGAGAAGGCTTTGACTATCTTGTTGATTATGGTTCTGGTACAGTAAGAATAATCAACCCTGGTATTTTGAGTTCTAATATTCCAGTAAATGTTTCATATGAAAATAATTTAGGTTTTGGATTTCAGGAGCGTGGATTTAGGGCATTGAGGATTGATTATTTAGCGAGCAAGAATTTTAATTTTGGATTATCCTCTTCACGTTTAAATGAGCGACCATTTTTTATTAAGACGAATTATGGAGCTGATCCAATTAGCAATTCAATGTATGGTTTTGATTTTAACTATAAAAAAGACTTACCTGGTTTAACAAGACTCTTAGATAAACTTCCATTTTATAGTACAAAAGCAAAATCATCTTTAGTAGCATATGGAGAAGCGGCTATATTAAAACCAGGGCATGCGCAACAAATTGGAAGGGGGGCTGCGGGTTTAATTTATTTAGATGATTTTGAAGCTACAAGGACCAATATTGATTTAAGATTTCCTTTCAATGCTTGGACACTAGCATCCACACCATTAGACCGCTTTCCGGAAGGTGCTTTAGCCGATTCAGTTGACTACAACAAGAATAGAGCTAGATTAGCGTGGTATACAATTGAACCCAATTTGCAAGATCGAAATAGTTCAAATAATCCATTAGCAAATAATTTACCAGCATTAAGCGATCCAAGAGTTCGTCAAGTATTTACCAATGAATTATTTCCTCAAAGAACAACCAATATCACAGATGTTCAATTGCCTACTTTTGATTTAAGTTATTATCCAAAAGATAGAGGCCCGTATAACTATAATTATAAGGATTTGGATGCAAACGGTAACACAAAGAATCCTTCAGATAAATGGGGTGGAATCATGCGTGCTTTAGATCAAACAGATTTTGAAACAAATATTATTGAGTACGTGGAGTTTTGGGTACAGGATCCATTTATTAGATCGGCGGCGACTAAAGGTAAATTATTCTTAAACTTAGGAAATGTAAGTGAGGATATCTTAAAAGACGGAAGACGTTTTTATGAAAACGGTATGCCAACCCCTACGATACCTGCCAGCATTGATAGTTCAACTTGGGGTAGGGTGCCTGTGACTCCAATACAAGTAACCAATGCATTTAGTAATAATCCAGAAGATAGAAAATTTCAGGATATAGGTTTTGATGGACTTGGAGATGAAGACGAAAGAATTAAAAGAGCCTATCTGATTAAACAAATTGGCAATAACAATGTAGCACAACAATTCAATAAGGACCCTTCAGCCGATAACTATGTTTGGTATCGTGATGCAAGTTATGATGCAAGTAATGCAAATATTTTAAGCAGGTATAAATTCTTTAATAATCCGCAAGGTAACTCTGCTTTAGCTGGCAATAGTCAATTTAGTAGTGCGGCCACTTTATTACCAGACAATGAAGATTTAAATAGAGATAATACTTTAAATGAAACAGAAGCCTATTTTGAATATGAAATTGATTTACAAAAAGGTAGAATAGGCGTGAATTCAACGAGGTATGTGACGGATTCAAAAACTGTTAGTGTCACTTTAGCGGATGGTTCTAAGTCTGTTGAGAATTGGTATTTATTTAGGGTGCCAATTAACTCTAACCTAGCAAAACGAGTTGGCGGCATTCGAGATTATAAGTCAATACGTTTTTTAAGAATGTACCTTACAGGTTTCGAGGATTCAATTACACTCCGTTTTGCAAGACTTGATTTAGTCCGAAATCAGTGGAGACAGTTTATGTATGATGTAGATAGTTCAGGAGAATATAAATTGGTATCCGCTTCTAGTACTGCAGCTACCATGAATACGATTGCAGTAAGTTTAGAAGAAAATGGTAGTAGAACTCCAGTGAATTATTTAGTTCCTCCAGGGATAGAGCGTGTACAATTATTAAGTAATAATGGAGTGAACTTATTGCAGAATGAACAAGCATTAAGTGTTCAATTGTATAATTTACAAAAAAACACAACTCCTAGGGGTGTATTTAAAACGATGAATATTGATATTCGTCGTTATGGAAGCTTGTCCATGTTCCTGCATGCCGAAAATAAAACAAGGCCAGACATTGTGGAGAAAGGGGTGATTACAGCGGTACTTCGTATAGGTCAGGATTTCCAAAATAACTTTTATGAAATACGTATCCCATTAACCACGACGAAAAGAAAAACCTATTCAATTTCAGAAGTAAGAGATGTTTGGCCTTTAGAGAATGAAATGAATTTGAATTTAATTGATTTAGTCAAACTAAAAATAGACCGGGATAACCTGAACTATAATTTTAATAGCAAGTTTACTAGACTTCAGGCCAATAACCATACCTATTCGGTCATGGGTAATCCAAATTTAGGTGAAGTGCGTGGCATATTAATTGCTTTTGAAAATACTTCTGGCCAAAATATGATAGATGCAGAAGTTTGGGTCAATGAATTAAGACTTTCAAATTTAGATGAAAGAGGTTCTTGGGCTGCAATAGGAAGAATGGATATGATATTGGCCGATCTGGGTAATATCGCAGTCTCAGTCAACAATAGATCAACCGGTTTTGGAAGCATAGAACAAAAAATGAACGAACGTGCTAAAACTGGTTTTACGCAGTTGGATATTGCAACCAATATTGATGCAGCTAAATTATTACCTAAGCAAGCAAAAATATCGGTACCAGTTTTTGCTGGTATAAATAAAACACAAGAAAATCCTGAGTTTGATCCTTTTAATAAGGATGTGCTTTACACGGATAAAATAAAATCTGTATCCGGCGCCATTAGAGATTCAATTAAACGAGCCTCCATTGACGAAAGCACCATTAAGACCTTGAATTTTACCAATGTTAGAATTTTACCTGGTAAAAATAATACCATATTGAGTCCAAGTAATTTTGACTTTAACTATTCTTATTCTGAGTTGCAGCAAACAAGCCCTCTGATTGAATTAAATCAGGTAGTGAAGCATCGAGGTTCAATAGGTTATACATTTAACAATAATCCAAAGTCGTATCAGCCTTTTTCAAAATTGATTAAGACTACATCACCTTGGGCCTCGTTTATAAAAGATTTTAATTTCACTCCTGCACCAAGCTTAGTGAGTTATCGTACTAATTTTGATCGCCAATTTGGGGAGTATACACCAAGGATAGTTAATTCATTTGATGGTACCACAGATAAAGTAGAGACCACTTATGATAAATACTTCACCATGGGTAGAATATTTAATCTTCGTTGGCCAATAACAAGATCTATGAATTTGGATTTAGTTTCAAATTTGAATTCAAGAATAGATGAACCAGATGGACTTATAGATACTAAGCAGAAAAAAGATTCCTTAACTAGAATGTTATTAAGGGGAGGTCGTAATACATTGTATAATCAGCGATTTTCTTTACGTTATGATTTACCAATTAATAAAATACCATTAACAGATTGGATTTTGGCCAGTTATAATGTTTCTACTAATTATAATTGGGTTGGCGCAAGCCGATTGTTTACCTCCTTAGGTAATACAATAGAAAATACACTTTCGCATCAAGTGAATGCACAATTTAATTTTAATAGTTTTTACAATAAATCAAAATTCATTCGTTCTGCTTTATCTGATGCAAAACCTACACCAAGACAGTCCAATCCTTTATCGAATCAGTTGGTCATTAAAAAGCAAGATGCATTGAATGGGCTTACGGGCAAGGCCAGAGATTCGGCTTATAAAATATGGAAGGAAGCAAGGAAGCAGGAACGCATTGCTATGAGAGTGCTTAAGGCCAATGAAGTGTTGAATATTCCTGGTCCTGTAAAATCTTTAGTAAGCTTATTAACGATGGTTCAAAATGCTTCTTTAGATTATGCAGAAAATTATAATAGTCGTTTGCCAGGCTTTATGTCAGGCGTTCAGTTTATAGATAAAGACTTCAATGGATTTGCTCCTGGCTTTGATTACTCTATGGGTAGGCAGCCAGATAGTAATTGGTTAAATGAGCAAGAGCGAAAAGGCTTACTTACAAAGGATGCAAACTACAATTTGTTGTTTAGACAAGGGTTCGATCAAAGATTGAGTGCAAGATTTATGATAGAACCAATTAAAACTTTAATCATCGACTTTAAGTTTGATAAAACATTTACAAAGGAGTATTCTGAATTATTTAAGGATACAACTGCAAATATGAATGGAAGTCGAACGCATAATAATCCATTGTCGGCAGGTGGATTCAATATTAGTTATGTAGCGTTAAGGACATTCTTTGATAAGCATGATCCAAATATCATTTCAGCACAGTTTAAAAACTTCGAAAATTATAGATCAATTATTTCTAATAGGGTTGCGGCATTGAATCCTTATTGGGATCAAAAAAAAGACCCTAATGGCTACGCGATTGGTTATGGCAGGTATGCCCAAGATGTATTGATCCCTTCATTTATAGCGGCATACACCGGGAAGGATCCAAAAAATGTATCCTTGTTGAATCAGAATAACTCAAGCATTCGTTCCAATCCATTTTCAGGCATGTTGCCAATGCCTAACTGGAATTTATTGTACAATGGATTAGCGAATATACCTGGCTTGTCTAATTTATTTTCCAATATTTCTTTGACGCATGGTTACAATGGAAACTTATCTATGAATAGTTTCAATAGTTCATTATTGTATGCGGATATCAATCGTTTAAGTGCGCCGTCTTTCTTGGATACAGTAAGTGGTAATTTTGTGCCTTATTTTTTAATTCCCAATGTGACCATCAGTGAAAGAATGGAGCCATTAATAGGATTGAATATGACTACGGTTACACAATGGTCTATTCGTTTTGAATATAAGAAGAGTCGTTTATTATCATTGAGCTTAGTAGATTACCAATTGAGTGAGAATAATAGTACGGAATGGGTGATAGGGACGAGTTACCGTAAAAGAGGTTTAAAATTACCATTTAGAATTCCTGGTTTAAATAATAATAGATTGGCCAACGATTTAACGCTTAGGTTGGATGTAGCCGTTCGAGATGTGTTCAATAGCAATAGCAGATTGGATCAATCCAACGCCTATGGTACCGGAGGACAAAAGGAAATTACACTACAGCCATCTGTAGATTATATATTGAGTAGTAAGATCAATTTAAGATTCTTCTTTGATCAAAGAAGGGCGACACCATATATTTCATCCGCACCTCCTATAACAAACACAAGGGCAGGAGTGAACATTAGGATCGCACTATAATCTAGAAATAAATAAATTTATTTCTCAAAATCGTAGCCTTCAAAATAGTAAATAATTTCTCCAAATTTACGATTTTGCGAATGCCCATTTGGCCATTTCCTTCCAGGTGACTTTCTTACCATACATTAATATACCTGTTCTGTAAATTTTAGCACTTAACCATGTAGTTAATAAGAACCCACCAATCAGTGTAACCATACTCAATGCAAGTTCCCAATAAGGGACTGTGGTTGGCACACCATATGAGATTCTAGCCATCATTACCATTGGAGAACTAAACGGTATAACACTCGCCCAAAAAGCCATTGGCGTATTTGGATTTTGTATCACCACATTGGTAATAATATAAGAGAAAATAATTGGCATCGTGATAGGGAACATTAAACTTTGTGCATCCTGTGGGTCTTCATTCACTACACTACCTACTGCAGCAAATAAAGCAGCATAAAATAGGAAGCCACCTAAGAAATAAAATAAGAAGAGTCCAATAATCAATGGCCAATTGGTTGTAGACAAAACATGTTGTAATGCATAAATATTTTTTGCAGATTCGCTTGCCTGTGCCATTCCTGCTGCACCCATCTGTCCACCAGATTCTTGTAATTGTTGTAATTGATTTTGTATATCTGCTGGCAATAAACTCAGACCAACTCCTGTGAGTGTCATCACCACGATGATCCACATTAAAAATTGAGTTAAACCAACTGCACCAATGCCAATAATTTTACCAAGCATGAGTTCAAATGGTTTTACACTGCTTACAATGACTTCGGCAATACGATTTGTTTTTTCTTCCATTACACCACGTAATACCATGGTGCCATAAATAAACATGGTAATGTAAATTAATAAGCCGCTTGCATATCCAATACCCATTGCTAGTGCTGCATTGCTTTCTTTACTACTTTTCCCTTCATCTTCATAAGCCTTTAATTCTGCTATTTGAGCAGATTGATGAATAGAATCTAAGACGCTTTGTTGGATGCCCGCTTTTTCTAGCATTTGATCTTCAATGGCTGCATTTATTTTTCTACTAATAGTTTCTTGCAAACTAAAACCCATCGATTTCTTAGACCTCAAGATATAATCTGCTTTTTTATCACTTTCAAATAAAGGCATGAGTAAAATATCTGAGTATCCTTTTGCTTGATAGTTGCTCGTATCAATATCTTTTGGAAATTCAAATTTTAATTGCCTGCTATTTTTTAATTTATCCTTAAAAAAACCATTTGGATCGACTACTGCGATCTTGCGTTCCTCGGTGCCTTTAAATGAAAAATAGGCAGAACCTACAATCAATCCTACCATTAATAAGGGCACTAAAAAAGTGACCAATAAAAAGCGTTTATTTTTTACCCTGCTGGTGTATTCTCTTTGTATGATGATCCAAATCTTATGCATAAAATATTTTTTGAGTATGAGTGTAGTTTATTCTTTAAAGTAAACTAAGTGGGTGTTTATTTAATGTTTTGAAAAGCCCTTGCTTTTGCGTGGGTATCTTCTACTAATTGTATAAAAATATCGTTTAAGCTAGGTAGTACTTCATTGTAGCTAATGATAGGAATTTGCTGCTCAATTAAGTACTTTAAAACTTCGTTAGAAGCCACTGCATGACTTAATTTAACCAAAACTTTGTTCGGATTTTTATCTGCTTTATCTATAATACTGAATAGGGCATTGTCTTTAATCATTTCAGGATGATTGGTTTCAATGGCAAATATGTATTCCTTAAATTGTTGTTTGATATCAGCAACAGTGCCATCTAAAATTTTCTTTCCTAAGTTCACTAGTACAATATGATCACAAATTTCTTCTACCTGCTCCATACGATGCGTACTAAAAATAATCGTCGAACCTTTTTTTGCTAAATTATAAATCTCATCTTTAATTAAGTTGGCATTCAACGGGTCTAAGCCACTAAAAGGTTCGTCTAAAATAATTAATTTAGGTTCGTGCAAAACAGTAATCACAAATTGTAATTTCTGGCTCATGCCCTTACTTAAATCTTCTACTTTTTTATTCCACCAGCTTTGCATTTCAAATTTCTCAAACCAGTATTTGATTTTTTCCATAGCATCCGCTTTGGATAAACCTCTTAATTGGGCTAGGTACAATGCCTGCTCTCCAATCTTCATTTTTTTATAGAGGCCACGTTCTTCTGGCATATAACCAATCTCACGAATATCTAATAAAGGATCAAAATGTTTGCCATCTAACTGAATAGTTCCGCCATCTGGATAAAAGATACCAGTGATCATTCTTAGCAAGGTTGTTTTACCTGCACCATTAGGCCCGAGTAAGCCAAAAATGCTGCCTTTTTGAATGTCGAAACTAATATCATCTACCGCTTTTTGAGTGGCATAATGTTTCACCAAATGGGATAAACTTAATAATGGCTCCATGAAATTTAATTTGATGTAAAGTTATATTGATTTTAGAAATTCCAAGGCCTCATTTATTACGAACGGGCAAAAGGGGGCCTTAAGCGAATGTATGCTCGTGATATTGGGTTATATTCGTGCAAATATTTAGAATATGTACTCAAAAAAATCGGCACTCAATGTTTTTTTATTAGTAGCCTTAGTTGGATTTTCTAGTTGGGGATTCTTAGTACACCGCACGATCCATCAAATTGCAATCTATAATTTACCAGAACCAATGCGTAGTTTTTTCTACACAGATATGGATAATTTAGTGGCAAATGCACCTCGTCCAGACATCAGAAGAAATAAAGATAAAACAGAGGATACCAAACACTTTATAGACTTAGAAGCGTATGGTCCTAATGCAGCAAATGAAATGCCATTTGAATGGGATGCTGCTGTAAAAAAATATGGTAAGGATAGTTTAATCAAGTGGGGATGGGGTCCTTATAATGCGATGGTTCAATTAGACAATTTAACTGCTGCATTCAAATCAAAAAATAAAGACAGTATTTTATTTTATGCTGCAGACCTAGGACATTATGTGGCAGACTTGCATGTGCCTTTACATACAACGATGAATTATGACGGACAATTGACAGGGCAAAAAGGATTGCACCATATGTGGGAGACTTTTATTCCAGAAATTAATTTAGATCAATTTATGTTGTACAATACGCATCAAGCAAAGTATGTAAAAAATCCTGCGCAAGCCTTATGGATGGATATTCGAAAAGCACATTTATTGGTGCCGCAAATGTTAGCGATTGAAACAGAAGTGACTAAGCAATTTACCCCAGAGACCAAGTACCGCAATCAAATGCGCTATGGCAAGGAAGTGAAAGCATATACCAAACCATTTGCAGAAGCGTATGCAAAAGCCTTAGGCAATACGGTGAATGTTCAATTAATTGCATCAGCGAATATGATTGCAGATTTTTGGTACACAGCATGGTTGAATGCTGGCAAGCCACAACTTACTTTAACAAGAGATGTCAATGGAAATTTGGCTAAAGAATTAGCTTCTTTTAAACAAAATAAATTAATTCAAGACGGATTGTTGATAAGCAAAAAAGAAAAGCCGGAAGATTAATAAAATAGATTTTATTTCAATTGCGCCGCAATGCTTTGAGCTAGTTTCTGGCCATCCATTGCGGCGCTTACGATTCCGCCAGCGTAGCCAGCGCCTTCGCCACATGGGTATAAATTTTTTATTTGAGGATGCTGACAGCTATCTGCATCTCTTGGAATCCTCACTGGCGAGGAAGTTCTACTTTCTGTAGCCACGACAATGGCATCGTTGGTATAGTAGCCCTTCATCTTTTTACCAAATGCCATAAATCCATTTTGTAAGGTCTCATGCACAAATTTTGGTAACACATCACTCAAATCAGCGGCATGTAGGCCAGGTAAATAACTTGCATCTGGCAAATCCTTGGATAACTTATGCGTACAAAAATCTACCAGTCTTGATGCTGGTGCTACTTGTAATCCGCCACCACTTTTAAATGCTTGCTGTTCTACATGTTGTTGAAATTCTAATAATAAAAGAGGGTGATTTAAATCCACTTCCTTTTTTGTAGCCTGCTTTAAAAATTGTGCAGCAGTTTGTAAATCTATTTGAACCACCATACCACTATTGGCGTATGGATTATTTCTTTTACTAGGGCTCCATCCATTCACCACTATTTCTCCGGGTGCAGTGGCTGCAGGGGCAATGATCCCACCGGGGCACATACAAAAACTAAACACCCCTCGTTCGTTTACTTGCTCCACCAAACTATATGCAGCAGGAGGAAGGTTGGGGTCTCTTGTTAAGCAATGGTATTGTATTTGATCAATCACTTGTTGTGGATGCTCCACACGAACTCCCAAGGCAAAAGGCTTTGATTCAATCAGTACATTTTTATGATGAAACAATTCAAAAATATCACGTGCCGAATGACCAGTTGCTAGTAGCAAGGCCTCTACTTCGAAGCTTTCCCCGTCTGCACAATGAATTCGTTTTATTTCCCCTTTTTCGATGTCAAAATCCACTAATTTTTTTTCAAATAAAACCTGACCGCCAGAGGCTTCAATTTGAAGACGCATGGCAGTGATAATTTGAGGTAATTTATTAGTGCCTATATGCGGATGAGCTTGATACAAAACAGTCTCGTCTGCACCAAACTGATAAAATAGGCGTAAGATTTTTTCAATGCTGCCTCTCTTATTACTTCTAGTATACAATTTACCATCACTATAAGTACCAGCACCTCCTTCTCCATAGCAATAATTGCTTTCAGGATCCACAATACCTTCTTTATTCAATCTTGCTAAATCTCGACGTCTTGAACGCACATCCTTACCCCTTTCTAAAACAATTGGTCTTAATCCTAATTGAATACATTCTAGGGCTGCGAATAAACCAGCAGGACCAGCACCAATAATATGGACTTCTTTAGCATTTTTTGGAAGGATAGGGAATAGGTAAGGTTCAATCTGACGATCCATGACTGGTTCATCAATAAATACCTGAAGGGTGAGGTTAATCCATACTTGTTGACGGCTTCTGGCGTCGATGGATTGCTTCAAAATATGATACCCATTAATCTGGCTACTTGAGCGGCCTATATTTTGGGCAATAGTGGTTAATAAAACCGACGCATTGGCTGCGTCGGTTGGGGTCAATCTTAGTTGTAATATTGTTTGCATAGGGGTTAGGTGTTTATCCTAAAAAATGCTGCTTGAAGCTAATTATTTGGAGATGCCTTTATTTAGAAAGGCAAGTCGTCGCTCGCATCACCTGGATCGCCAGCAGGCATATCAAAATAGGCGCCAGCGTCAGAAGGTGCTTCATTCCCACCAAGGGCAACTGCTTCCATTCTCCAAGCGTCTAAATTGGTAATATAATTGTCTTTCCCGTCTTTGTTCCACTTAGAACCTTTGATATTAAACAACACTTTCACAGTATCACCAATATTGAATCTATCAGGCATAGAAGTTCTATCCTGAACACATTGAAATTTTACGTAATTCGTGATGGTTTTGCCATTGATGTCTTCCGACTTCTCAATCACAAATTCCCTTGTTTTAAACGTCTCTTTTCTTTGGATGGTCTCGTATTTGGCAATTAATTTGCCGATTAATTCGTAGCTCATAGTATAATTTATAGCTATAAAGGTAGCAAATATTGCCCATAACTGTTTGGGGCTGAATTAAAACAATTCCTAACAGCCACTTGCTTCTTTATTTTTTACCCGTATTTGAAAAAAAATAAGTGGATAAGTGGGTCATTTTTAAGAAAAAATATATACCTTGAACGCCTGACAGAATTGAAAGAAGACCCTATTTATTGGCATTTATCGGACATGTAAAAAAAACCAAAAAAAAAAGTTTTTTTTTCAACATAAAGAGTCCATATTCGCATACCGGTTTACTTGAAGGAAGTCTACAGAGGGAATATTAGGGAATATTAGTTATTAACGATTAAAGGTTTAGATTTAAGAAATGGCGAATAGTGCAGATTTAATATGGGCAAATTGTTTAAAGATCATCAAGGATATTGTTGAATGGCAGCATTACAAAACTTGGTTCGAACCAATCCAGCCTGTTGAATTAAAAGACCAGGTCTTAATGATCCAGGTGCCTAGCCAATTTTTCTACGAATATATAGAGGAGCATTATGTGAATCTTTTAGCAAAAACTTTAAAGCGCGAGCTTGGAAAGGAAGCTAGATTAGAGTACCGTATTATGGTGGATAGCGGTGCGAATGGATCTAAGAATAAAGGCTCTATGGATGTGCCAGCAAGTGGCATGAAAACATACAATAACAACGAGATGAATTTCCCGTTGGTGATTGACAGTCCTGTGAAGAATCCATTTGTGATTCCAGGATTGAAGAAAATGCAAATTGATCCTCAATTAAATCATAATTACACATTTGATTCATTTATTGAAGGAGATTGTAATAGGGTTGCCCGTCGTGCTGGTAAAACAGTGGCAGAAAAGCCGGGAGCCAATTCATTTAACCCATTGGTGATTTATGGTGGGGTAGGATTAGGAAAAACACATTTGGCGCAAGCTATTGGAAACGATGTTAAACGCATCCACCCAAATAAAGTGGTTTTATATGTAAGTTCTGAGAAATTCATCAATCAGTTCCAAGACCATAGCCGCAATAACGCCATCAACGATTTTATACATTTTTATCAGTTAATTGATGTTTTGATCATTGACGATGTTCAGTTCTTTAATAGAGCAGAAAAATCTCAAGATGCATTCTTCGCCATCTTCAACCACTTACATCAAAGTGGCAAGCAGTTGGTATTGACTTCTGATAAAGCACCAAAAGATTTAGAAGGATTACAAGAACGCTTGCTAAGCAGATTCCGTTGGGGTTTGAGCGCAGACATTCAAGTACCAGACTACGAGACTAGAATAGAGATTTTAGAGAAGAAGATGAAGGCGGATGGATTAGATATGCCAAAGGAAGTGGTGAAGTATGTGGCATACAATATTAACACGAATGTAAGAGAATTAGAAGGTGCATTGATTTCATTGTTAGCGCAGTCTTCTTTGAATAAGAAAGAAATTGATGTTGAGTTAGCGAAGAAGGTTTTACGCAACTTTGTGAAAACAAGCAGCAAAGAAATTACGATCGACGCTATCCAGAAAATGGTATGTGAATTCTTTGAAGTGCCTTACGATAAATTATTACAAAAAACACGTAAGCGTGAGATTGTACAAGCACGTCAAATCACAATGTACCTAGCAAAAGCATTCACAAAGAATTCATTAAAAACAATTGGAGAGCATTTTGGCGGACGTGATCACACGACTGTTATTCACTCTTGCCAAACAGTGAAGGATTTAATGGACACAGACTCTATGTTTAGAGAGAATGTGATGGAGTTGACACAGAAAGTACAGTTGGCAGCTATGTAGGCTCAAAAATCGACCGAAGCTCCTGATAGATAAGCAAATAAGATATTGGTCCGGAATGAACTTTATTTAGTTTATTCCGGACTTTTTTTAGGATTTTAACTTACTTGTGCTTATTTTTGCACCCCTCGA